>JBKQMG010000233.1:0-16249 GCA_052146815.1 Streptosporangiaceae bacterium
GGTTGCGGGACGCCGACGATACGGCAGGCCTCGCTGCCGGCCTGCAAAACCTGGCCGACTGCCTTGGCGCTATTGGGGAGATCGAGCCGGCCCGGGCCGCTGCGGCCGAATCGCTCAGCCTGGCCCAGCAGGATGGCAACTGGTGGAAGGCCAAGTACATGCAGGCGTGCCTGGGGTGGCTGGCCGGGCTGTCCGGCGACACCGCCGAGGCCGGGAAGCGGTTCACCGAGGCCGACCAGCTCGTCTTCGCCGACGACCGAGACGGTGATCACCTCTATTCACGGGACGGGACCAGGTGGGCGGAATGGCTGGCCCGTACCGGGCGCTCCCGCGTGGCCTGGGCACTCACCAGCCGCAACAGGGAGATCTGCTTGAGGAGCGAGTACCACGAAGACGTGGCGCGGTGTGACCAGTTGCTCGGCCGTCTGGCCATCGCCGCCGGGGACATGGCGACGGCTGGCCAGCACCTCGCGGCGGCCACCCGGTGCTTCCGGGACAGCGACTACCTCACCGAGCTCGCCACCACCCTGACCGACCTGGCCGACTACGCCTGGGCCGCCGGAGATCCGGCCGCGGCCGACCGGCACGCCACCGAAGCGATCACGATCGCAGCCCCCCGCGGGCTGGTGCCCGCCCAGTCGGCCGCCCTAGCCGCCCGGGCCCGGATCCGGGCCGGCCAGGCCACCACCGCCAGGAGCCCCGACCTGCTCGTCCAGGGCCGCGATGCCGCAGATGCCGCGCTACGGCTCGCCACTCGCCACCAGCTCGCCTGGCACGAACTCGACGCCCTGCGCGCCCACGCCGCGCTAGACCAGGCCGCGGGCGCCGACAACGGGTGGACCGCCAAGGTCACCGCCCGCTATGCCCGGCTGGTCCCCGACGGCCTGGACCCCAACCCGCTCGGCACCGTCGAACGGCTCGTCGCCCGCAAGAGAGGGTGGTGAACGTCAGCCACCCGCCGGGGACCTTGACGAGCACCCCGCCCTTCCAAACGTGAGTGATGTTCGCCGGTTCGGCGGCGATCGAGTGATCGGCGGCCGGACCCGCGGCGAGGGCGATCAGCCACCAGCTGACTGCCCTGACCGCTACTTGACCTGCCTCCTAGCCGCCGCCCAGACCCGGTCGATATGTGCGCCATTCCGATCTCAGCCCTCAGCATGATGGTGCGCGCCGAATCGGCAGGGAGGATGTGTGTAGTGCTTCCGGCCCTGCCTGCGTGGTTTTGCGGTGGTGTGGGCGTAGGGTCGGGAGCCTGGGTCCGGCCTGACCTCCGAATCGGCTGACGCCGCTCGGGTTGTCCTGCGAAACGATCTGTCGGCCGGGCCCCAGTTTCTGGCACCCACCGGCGGTGCCGGTCTGATCTGCCTGGCCTGGACTAGAGGCCGGGGGTTCACGGGTCTGGCGGCCAGCGGGTGCGTGCCATCCCTTCAACCTGAGAAAAGAGATGGCATTGACCATCGTAGAGGCACGCGCCATTACCGGCGGGGTCGATACTCACGCTGACACGCACGTCGCCGCCGCGCTCGACCCGGTCGGCGGGCTGCTCGGCGTCCGGGAGTTCCCGGTCACCCCGGCCGGCTACGCCGGCCTGATGGGCTGGCTCGGCGGGTTCGGGACGGTGTGCCTGGTCGGGATCGAGGGGACCGGCAGCTACGGAGCTGGCCTGACCCGGCACGTCACCGCGGCCGGTGTCCGGGTCCGCGGGCAGCGCGCCGGCCGGTTCGGCAGGCCGCGCCCGACCGAGGTGCTGTCCGGGCGGATCTGCCGCACGAACGGGATCCGCCGGCTGCAGGCCAGGCCGTATCCGCCGGCCACCACCGGCCAGGGCTGTTGCCGGGCCCGCGGGTGCTGGCCGCTGTCGCCGGGCTCTGGCGCGTTATGCGGGCTGTTCCCGGCGCGTCGAGCTGATCATGGGATGGCCACTGCGAGAGACAGGCGATTGCCGAAGTCCCTTGTCTCGCACAGGCCGCTCCCATGCTGCCAGCCGAGGACCTGTTCGGCTATGTCTATGTCCTGATCGATGACGCGATTGCCTGCGGGGCTCTTGCCATCCCGCCGCGGCCAGGCCCCGCACCTGCCTGCAGCGACGAAGCCCCGGCCCGGCCTGTGACTTCGGCGCAGCGCAAGCGCGCCTGCGGAGCACCCTGGCCAGGGTTACCCCGGTGCAGGCACAGATGCCCCGCTGCTACTACGACCGGCACGGCCGGGATCCGGGCTACAGCACCAGATGGCCGTGGCACACCGGGCGGCGCAGGTTCCGGTACCTCGCCCGCCGGCCACGCGATGCTGAACGCATCATCGTAGTGGTCGCTGCCCGGATGCGGGCCGGGCTCGGTGCAGCGCAGGGTGACGACAACGCCGTCAGCGGGCAGACGGTGCTGCGCACCGCAGCCTACAGCCGGGTTACCCATCTGCCCTGACGCACCGCTCGTCACCTCATCACAGTCAGCTCCGGCGTGCTCGCACAGCTCCGTGAGCATGCCGACAGAGACGATCTTCATGCTGATGAAACAGCTGCAGGAGACCTTGAGCAGCTCCGCGCTCTCGATGGACGTCACGAGTACCGGCGATCGTGCACTGACCGGTACGAGTCAATCACTACAGTGTTGCCGTTGGATTACCAGCACCCCCGCCGAAGGCAGGCGCCGCGAAGTGAACCGGGAACCTGCGGGGTGGCGGAAACCCCGGGCCTGCGTTGTGACCTGCGGCTTTCCCCTCAGCTGCGCGGCTCGTTTGTACCCGTTAATAAGGCCGTTGACGAGTTCCCGGCGGTTCAGCCGGACCCTGCCGGGTTGCGCCGCCACCGCCGGCGGCGGTTGCGGTCGTCGACGAGCGATGGGCGATGGGTGGCTGCAGTGCCGTTCATACTCGCCCGGCACCTTCGGCAGGCGGCGCTCCGGTGATCAGGCCCCGGCCGGCGCACTCGCGCCGTACGGTGCCCGCCCAGCGCCCGGCGACCGCGTTCGCCCGAGGCGAGCGGACCGGCGACGTGATGACCGCGCCCCGAGCCAGGCAGGCACCTCATCGAAGACACCCGTGTACTGAGCATCGCGATCCCGGATGGGACCTTGACGTGTTCGGCCCGCTCCCCCATGCCCGTCAGCAGATCCCGGGGCCTGCCGGGCCGGCGCCGCTGCCTGTGCTGCCGGCGGGCGCCTCACCCAGCGGGGCGGCGCTCCCCGCGATGGTGCGGCTGCCGCCGGACGTACGGGTGATCTCGACCCGGCGGGCCTGGGTCTTGGGCGACGCGGGGATGGTCACGTGCAGGACGCCGTCGGCATAGGCGGCGGTGAGGTGCTCGGAGTCCACGCCCTCGCCGAGGGACAGCTGCCGGGTGAACGATCCCTGCGGCCGCTCGGCGACGATGACCTGCTCGCTGTCGCCGTAGTTCGGGGCGCGCTCGGCCTGGATCGTCAGGGTGCCGTGCTCGACCGTCACCTCGACGCTGTCCGGGGTTACGCCGGGCAGGTCGGCCTCGACGTGGTAACTGCCATCCCCGGCCCGGTAGACGTCTATCGGCATGGCGAGCGGGGCGCGCGTCCCGGTCGCGGCCATCGAGATGAGCCGCTCGAAAGGATCCCGGAACGGCTCGAACCTGATCACTGCCATTGCTGCCTCCTCCTCGCCCTGAGGTCTGCACAGCGTGTCCCGGCGCGGGCGGTGATCACGCAGCCGGTTCCGGGCCTGCAACCCTCAGGGCGACGCTCCTCGCTGCCGATCATGTCCTGTTCCCGCCGGGCCAGGCAGCACGCCGCCACCTGACCGCGGCGCCGCCTGCTCACCATCGCGCAGGCCAGCGGTTGCGGGTCAGGGCCAATAGCCGGCCCGGCAGGGGACCTTAGTACTCCAGCCGTAGATCGTTATGTGCCTGCGACCACCAGAAGATCATTCACCAGTCCTCACCTCCTCGGACGGGACCGGGCTACGGCCGGCGTCACGCATAGGGTCAGCGAGGCAGACGCCAGCCTGATCCCCGGCCGCGGCGCGCTGCTGCTGCACGTCGCCAGCGGCTGATCAGGGTCAGCCGGCGGCTAGTAGGTCGCGCTGATACCTGGTGCCTGGCTTACCGCCGAGGTGGGCCGGGTCGGCCGGGCCGACCGGGACGAACCCGGCCTTGGTCAGCACCTTCTGGGACGCGGCATTCTCGCGGGCGGTGGCCGCCTTGAGTGTGCGCAGCCCGTGCCGCGCCGCCGCTAGCCGGCACAACTCCCGGACGGTCGCGGTCGCCACGCCGCGGCCGGCGACGTGCTGGGCGACCCGGTAGCCGAGTTCCGCAGTGCCGTCCTCGAAGTCGTACAGGTTGAACCGGCCCAGTACCGAGCCATCCTCGGCGACGAGCACGTAGAAGGCGCAGATGCCGGCCTCCTGCTCAGCCAGCAAGGCGCTGTGCCGGTCGGTGAACTGGTCGTAGAACTCGTCGCCGCGGTCGGAGACAAAGGCGGCGAAGTAGGCGCGGTTCGCCAGCTCGAAGGCCAGGACCGCCGGGGCATGGCCAGCATGCAGCCGCTGCAGCTCGGGCACGGCCCGACTCTACCCAGATGGTGCGCTGAGGCCACCTGAGTTTCCGCCGGGCCAGGCTGACCCTGGCGCTTAGCGACGTTATCTTCATGGCTGCCTGGCTTGTCGCTGGTAGTGGCAGGTTCTGGCGCGGTGCTGGCGGCGGCGCCGCCGGGTGGACCATCGCAGCCGGTGCCGGGTGCCGCGGGCTGGCTCGACGATCAGAGTGCTGAACAGGGCGGCGATCTCGTTGCGGGTCATCGGGATCTGATCTTCTGGTGGCGGGCTGGCATGCTCGGTGGCGGCAGCGATGGTGAGGAACGCCAGGGCGAGCATGGCCAGGGTGGTCCACCGGTACCAGGAGTCCCAGCGGCGGACCTGGTGTTCGTCGAGCCCGGTCAGGCCCTTGCCGGCCTGGAAATTCTCCTCCGTGGTCCACCGGATCCCGGCGATCTTGACTAGGGCGGGCAGCGGGACGTGGCGGGGGCTGTAGCAGCGGTAGAACGCCAGCTCCCCGGTGCGCCGGCAGCCGGGTGCCGGCCGTCGAGACGAAGAAGCCTGCCGCGGCGGCACGGCGTCCTTCCCATCGGGTGAGGTCGCAAGCGGCGAGGAGGGCGTTGATCTCGGCCTCGGCGAGGAACGAGACGAGCTGCCTGCCGAACCGCTTAGCGGGGATGGCCAGGACCTGCTGGATGAGCGCGGCGTGCTCGGGATGGCGCAGTGCCGCGTAGGTGAACAGCGACCGGATCGCGGTCAGCCGCAGGTTGCGGGTCCTGGTGTTGTTGTGCCGCTCGGTTTCGTTCCGCGTCCGGCGCCCCTACACCGCCAGATCACGAAGTCCGGTTGGAGTATTAGGCCCGCGCGGCCACCCGCACGACCCGAGCCGGGCCCCGTCCGTTCCCGCCGGATCCTGGGTCCGCGCTTACGGCCAGCGTTCCCGAGCCGCTCCGGCAGTCGAAGCCGACGCGCAAGCGGGCCGCGTAGAAGCCCAGGTCAAGAACGGCGGCCGGCTTCTGGAACCCGCAGGCCGTGGTCCGCAGCCCCCGGTCATGGGCCGCAGAGGCGTTCGTCGTGCCGCCGCTTTCGGGTCAGCAGTCCGCCGAGCCAGGGATCTGGGCCCGCAAGCGCAACGTCCGGCAGCTACAGCTCCCGGACGTTGCGCGGCACCGCGCGCACCATGGGCACGGCGATGACGATGACCACACCGATCAGGACCACGGGCGGCTCCCTCCGGTGACCGCGGGGCACCTGGCCGCCTCCGGCGGCTCATCCCCGATGTCTGCGCCCAGGTTAACATCAGCAATCGGAAACTGGCAATAGATTTCCAGAAACTATGGTAGGCTTTTAAGGTGACGGGCCGGGGTTTTCCTGACCAGCCACGCCCGGGTGCTGCTGTGCATTGCCCACGACCCGGGCGCGCGGCTCCGCGACATCGCGGCCAGCCCGGGTATCACCGAGCGCAGCGCCCACGGCATCGTCACCGACCTGACCGCAACCGGCTACGTGGTCAAGGACAAAGACGGCCGCCGCAACCGCTACCAGATCCAGGCGCACCTTTCGCTGCCCGGACCCGCCAGCCAGGCACCCGCCATCGGCGAGGTCCTCGCCCTCATCGCGGGCGCCGGCGCGAGACTGCAGCTGACCGGGACCGGACCAGCCTGACCGCCTGATCCGGCCACGGGTCCGCGATGGACCAGGACACCGGCGTCCTTCCCGGCTGGGGCCTTTCCTCAAGCGAGCCGAGGTGCCCATGCGATCGCCGCGCTCAGCGGCGAGCACGGCATCGCATCCGTCCCTGCCATGCGGGCAGCGCGGGCGATGCGGGGGCCAGCGGGATCTGCCGGGTCACGGCCGTTTCTGCTTCGGAGGATCGCACCGTGAACTCCGGTCAGCCGGGACGCGCGCAGCACGGTGCCGCTGAGCGCGGTCAGCCGGCGGCCGGAGCGCCGCCGCGGCCGGGCAGCAGCGGGGGCGGCGCGGACCGGGCGGATCAGGTCACCGGCGCCGGCGCCCGGTCAGCGGCGCCAGCCTGGCGCCGCGGCCGCTCAGCACCTCTGCTGCGGCACCGCCGGGCCCGGACACCACCGCCGGGCCGAATACCGGTTCCTGTACCACGCCGATGATCACCTCGGTGACGATCGGCCGGACAACGATCCCGGCGAGGCGCTCAGCGAACCCCTGCGAGCTGTTCGCCCGCACGGCGCACGTCACCCGCGCCGCTGAGGCCCGGCCTGACGGCGCCGGCGTCGCTCCTGTGCAGCAAGCCACGAACGCCGGCGTTTACCGCCACGCGGCCGGCCAGGCCCGCTCGATGCCCGTGGATTGCAGTCCGCTGGTCTCGTTTCGCAGGCTTCTCACAGGCGGTAGCCGGGCAGCGACGGCTCGCCGCCGGTCATAGCCGCGTGCCGCCGGCCGATGGGGCCGGGCCGCTCCGGGCGGTGGCGCGTGCACGGGTTTGCCTCGGGTGAGGGCGGCCCGGCGATCGGGTTGAGGAGGCGGCGAAGACGGCTGGCGGTCGCGGCGACTGCCGGGGAGTAGGTGAGGGGCTGCCGGGTGAGGACGGACAGGAGAGAATGCGCGGCCCGGGTCACAGCGGCCTGGCTGGTGCCGGCGTAGGCGCCGGCCAGGGCGTCCAGGGCGGGAGTAAACCGGCGGCAGGGGTCGGCGTCACGCCACGCGTCGGCGTGCATGAGCACGGCGGCGATGGCCGGGCGGAGTTCAGCGGCGCCGGCGGCGCGCCTGGCCCGCCCGGTGTGTCCGCGCGCGGGCCCGGTATGCACCGGGCCGGCGGCGCCGATGCCTGTGCCCGCGTCCGCTTTGCCGTCGGGCCGGAGCTGGCCCCGCGCCGGGCTGGTGATCGCGGCCTGGACGGTGGGGAACATATCGAGCCGCAGGTGCAGGCCGGTGATGCGCAGAACCTCGGCCACCGCTGGCGCCGGCGCAGCCAGGTGCAGGAACCCGCCGAGCAGCCCGGCCCGGCGCCCGGTGCCCACCAGTACGGCGAGGCCGCTGGCATCAGCGTAACTCACCGCTGACAGGTCGATGACGAGCCGGCTGGCGGCGGGGCGGAGCAAGCCAAGGAGCTGCTCGCGCAGGGCGGGAGCGGACGCGATGTCGAGTTCGCCGCTGAGCGCGGCGATGGTATGGGCGCCCTCGGACCGGGAGGAAACACTCAGGCCGCGAGCGCTGTCGGTGCCCGGGCCCGTCACCGGCCTCCGGTCAGACGGGCAGCACAGGCTGCATGGCGCACATCGACCCCGGCGGCCGGTGCTGCAGCGGGCCGGGGAGCGCAGCGGGTGCGTTCCGCGAGCATGGCCGCCATCCCCGTCGTCTGCAGCGCCGCGCCGACCGGGTCCCGAGCCAGCGCTGAGCCGCGGCGAAGGCTGGCCCGGCGGGAATCGGGGAAGGACCGCCGGGAGGGGCGGCATGAGGGATGCGCGCCGCCCGGCACCGTCGTGCGCGGTCATGCGGCCGTCTCCTTCCCGTCCGCTCACGGGCGGGGCCGGGGCCCTTGCCGGGCCGGGCCGCGATGCAGGTCCCGGCATGGTCCTGGCGGCGGAGTGCGCCTGGTCCCAGGCCCGGGCCAGGGGCGGCGGGTCCGGCCCGGTCACCTGCCCGGTGCCGGCCAGGCGCATCGCGTGACGGCCCTGGCCGTCGCCGGCCTGTGGCGGGGTCACCGCTGGCCGCGCGCCGCCGTCGTCGAGCCGGGCCAGGGCCAGGAGGTCCGCGGCCTCGAGATCACTGGCAGTGAAGCTGCTCATCGTGTCACCGCTGCCGCATCCGCAGCCGCCAGGCCAGGGATCTGGCCCGGCGGCTTGCATCGGGCACCGGCAGCCTCAGCCGGATGCGCGGCACTGCGAGCGCCATGACCACGGCGATGATGATGACCAGGCCGACCGGCATGCGCCCCTCCGGTAGCCCCGGGTAGCTGGCCGCCCTCGGTGGCTGAGTTCCGGTGCGTGTCTCACACGCTACGCTCGCATCAAAAAACTAGCAACAGTTTGCCAGAATTTGACAGCAACTGATGGCGGCGAAGCGGGCCTTCCCGACCAGCCACGCCCGGGTCCTGCTGTCCAGCGCGCACGACCCGGCAGCGCGCCTGCGCGACATCGCGGCCAGCCCGGGCATCACCGAGCACAGCGCCCACGGCATCGTCACCGACCTAGTACCGCTCGAAAACTCGATCGGGTGGCTGACCAGCACTCTCGCCGACAGGCTGGATACGGTGATGGCTGGCTCGGCGGGTGCTGCTCAAGATCTCCTACGCGGCTGACCTGCCGGATACTCGGCCTAGTCGTCGTGCTGTTCCGCGGCGACCGGGCGACACAGGCCGGCCGGGTGCGGTACGAGCCGGCGGACCGGGCCTGGTTCGCCGCGCTGGCACCGATGGTGTCACGTCGGCGCCGGGCCGCGGTCCTGGCCGCTGCTGACCCTGGCACTGCCCGCCGCGATCGCCGTCTGGCCGAGGCGGGCCGCAGCGGCGGGCGTAGTGCCGTGCAGGGCCAGGGCGCCTTCCTCAACGGCGAGCCGATCCACGTCAGCGACAACGGCGACCTGGCCGAGGCCATGGTCACCGTGGGCGACTATGCAGTTGGGCCGGATGCGGATCGGAAAAACAAGCTGCGGCTCGCCGTCACCGCCCAGCTCGCCCGGCAGGTACTGCGGGTGCGAATGAGGGCCGGCCGTAAGTCTTCTGGTCCTCAGCACAGGGATAGCCATGCCGCCCGGCGGCGTAGCTGCTGGGGCGCGATTGCCGGCGAGGAAATTAAAGGCGGGTGCGGCGGGCTCAGCTGAATGCATGATCGGCCAGCACCGACAGCGCAGCCCGGCATTCGGAGTTGTGCAGCAGGTGCACGTCATCCAAGACCAGCACCACCGGCGAAGTCATCGACGAGAACGCCGAGCCCAGCCGCGGGACGGCCGAGCCGGGCACCGAGCTGCCCGGGGAGGCAAGTGCGTCGAACACCCGCCCGTCGATCGGCTCCACCGCATCGAGCGCTTCCGCGACATAGGTCAGCAGGATCTTCGGATCGTTATCCCCCTCATCGACCGACACCCACGCGAAGGCCTGGCCGTTATGCTCGGCCCATTGCGACAGCAGCGTCGTCTTCCCATAACCCGGCGGCGCCACCACCGAAACGATCGGGCGGGGATCGCCCCGCGCCAGCCGTTCCATCAGCGGCAAACGACCGACGCTCCCCGGCCGCACCAGCGGACGCAGAAGCTTCGACGCGACAAGATCGAACGCCGACCCACCCGCCCGGCGCCCCCGGTCGGGCCGCTCACGCACGTCGCTATCGCTCATGCCGACGGCGCCCCTCGGAACGGTCTGCCACCCACCTCTTCCGAAACCTCGGATCAGGTCCAAGCCCACAATAACCCACCAGGTTAAACGGCCCATACGCAGCAGGATCGGCACAAGGCGGAACAGCGGCATCCGGCCAGGAACCCCGTCACCCCCGTTTCGCCGCGCGCCAGCCCGATCCCGGCAAGCAGTCCGCGGAACCACGCAAGATTGCGCCGGCCGCGCCGCGCAGAGTCGGCGCCCAGGAGCGCTTCGGGTGACAAGGGCATTCGGCATGCGGGTGACCTGGTGTAACCGCGCGAACGGTCTAACTCGCCTGCCGAGCAGCAGTCTGGGCAGCCACCCGTGACACCGGCGGCGTCCAGGTTTTAAGCCCCCTGCTTCGCTCGCCAGTTATCGCGCCTGCGGCCGGGCTGGCACGCCGGTGATCACCGGCGTGACGGCGCGGCTGGCAAGACGCCGCATCCTCCGCTCCGAGGCGACGGAGCTGTAGGCGCGTCCGGCACCGTAAGCCGGCGACTCGACGCAGTCCGCGGGTCCTGCGCGACCTCAACCCCACAGGGCCGCCGCCATCGGACCCTCAGGCTAAGACTCGCCTGTCGTGGCGGCCGTCTGGGCCTCATCGACAGCCTCGTCGGAGACAGGATGAGTCTCCGCGGTACCGCCCAGATCAGCGAGCTTGTCCGCCACGAACGTGGCCTCGGAGACGGGAGCCAGCACGCCGACCGCCGCTTTGCCCCCGGCCAGCTCGCTGCCGATCCGTTCACGATCGGCTTCATCCAGCCCCAGATTCTTGTGGTGAAGCGCGCCCAGCAGCCCGCCGCCAATCAGGCCTGCGGCGAGCCCGACCGGGGTGCACAGCGCCACGACGGCGCCGATACCGGCACCCTTGCCCCAGCTGCGCTTGCCGACCTTCTCAGCATTGAGCTCGCCCTTGTCGTCAAGGACCAGGACGCCGATAGCATCCTTGTGCGCCACCCCCGAGTCCTTCAAAGAGGAGGCCGCCGCGTCAGCAGACACCTCATCTGCGAAGATCGCCAGGACCACAGTCTTGTTCGCCATGAACGTTCCCTCCCGCGGGGCCATGCGCGAGAGCCGCGCCAGGCAACGAGCCCGAGGACCGGACGGGCGCCCCACCCCCCCGTGATTCTCGCACACAGCCCCGCGCGGAATGCAGCGGCGGAACTGCAGTCGAAGACCGTGAGGCCCAGAGGGCGCTGTTGCGTTAAGCGATCTCTGCGCAGCGTGGGAGCGCTTGCGCGGCTGCACGGCTCGCCGCGTCCGCCGACGTCCATAGGCAGTTGCGGGCCTGCTGGCTGGTCCAGGCTCCGGAGGTATTCCACGCCATCGAGATCCCGGTCGGCCAGCGGGGACCTGTCATCTTCCGGTACCGCGAAGTCGCCGGTCGCGCTGTGGACTCGTTCTTCACCAAGCTGCCTGATGCCCGGGATCATCCGGTGTTTCAAATCGGCTCGGGCAGTCCCGTCAGGTGATCCTGATCCCCAGGACCACGGCGAGGAACCCGACGTTCGGGTAAACAGCGCGTGCGCCAGGCTCGGATTCGGCTTCCGCAGGCTGGCAGACGAGCCAGGAAGGCACGCTGGCCTGGTCGCGGAGGCCCCGGCAAGCAGGACCCAGCGGAGCGTTCCCCGGAAGTTCAGAGCCGGCCCGGCAGCCACTCGCGAGTCAGGAACACCTCCGCCGGGCAGGCCGAGCACCGGCCAGGCGGGCGGCCGGAGCGCTGCCCGCGCACGTAATACCCGGCCAGACATCGCCGGCCGTGAAACCAAAGGCGGCGACGAGCCGACGCTCCTACGTCAAGCGGCATCAGGCCGCAACACGGAGGGGCGAGCCAGAACGATGATCTGGGTGCGGTCACCAGCGCGACCGGTGGCGGGACGGGTCCGAATGCTGGCGTCGAGGCGCGAGGCACGTAGCGGGCAGCCTGGAGTTAGCGGTCGCCAGCCTGGCGACGCCGCCAGCGCTCCTCCAGCCGCCCCATCAGCCCCGATCCCGCCTGCTGGCCAGCCCGCCGGCCCTTGGCGGCACGCCGCCCCTGGCGAGAAGCCCTGTCCTTGGCGGGGACGCGTCCCGTGCTGATGCCGGTCATGCGCCGGTAGCTGGTCACCGCCCACAGGCTGCCGGCGAGCATGACCTCAAAGCCCGCCACCGCTAGCAGGATGCTTGCACGGGCAACGCAGACAGCCCTGGAGCAGGAAGTCATCAACTGGGTCAAGGTGCATCCGGACGATGTCCGCATGCCTGTCCGGGACATTTTCATCAAGCTCCTGCAGGCCAAGCTGCCCTAACTTCACACGACCACGCTGCTGCTGGGCGTGGTGGCCGCCCGGCTCTACCACGCCATCCCGGCAATAACACTCAGGGTCTGCTCGCACGTTCTGAGCGATAATGCGACAGGCGTCGGCGGCATCTCGCCCAGGCCGTGGACGCCGCTGTTAGCAAATTCGTTAGCAAGCCAGCGAGCCAGAGATGACCCAACCAGCGTTTGCGCTGGTCAGAGGGGTGGTCAGGGGCGGGGTCGAACCGCCGACCTTCCGCTTTTCAGGATTAAGGACCACTGTCCAGACAGGGCCATAGTCGTCTTTCTGGCTGCTCAGCGAGCGTGGTTAACCTATGGCAGACCCCGCTGAACGAAGATGAATGAGACTAGAAATGAGACTAACCGATCTCTCGCCGAGACCTTCCGGCGCCGAGCTGAGTATCGTCCAGACTTCCACTGGCTACTTTGCTGATCTGGCCCTGCATCGGTTCGCGCCATCCGGCTGAGCCGCCGTCTCGGCGCTCTAGCAACTTGACAACTCAACAGTGAGTGCATGATCGCGGATGCAGGGCCGACCAAGGCATCCATGCCGGGACCGCCGTCACGTGTACCTGCGGCAACAGTTGATCCTGCTAGATCCAAACGGTTGTCACCCGGTTTTGGCTGGTGGCCAGCTCAGCACACGGCCGCGCAACAGGAGCTGCAGGGCTGCGGTGACCGCGTAGCAATGAACAAGACAGCTCCAGATACTCGAGAGGCCGATGCGGCGAAACTGACCGTTCGGCGGCACCCCGGCCAAGGTGCCGCCTCGGGGTTGCCCTAGGCCAGCGCGGATACCGGGATCCACAGACTGTCGATGGCGCGCTCAGCCTCGGCGAGGCTCTGATCTGCCAGCGGGATCAGTTCGGCCATGGCCGGGTTCACATGGGCGAGGGTGAGCTCGGCGGTGATGAAGCGCGGTTCCAGGCCGGTGAGCGAGATGGCGTGCGGAAGCCATGGTTCCGCGTGGTCCCACCCGTAGCGGGGTGTGCCTTCGGCGTAGCCCCCGCCGCGGCTGGCGAGGACGACGAACTCGCGGCCGCCGAGCAGGGGGGCCTTGGTCTCGGGATCGATGGATAGTCCGGGCGCGATGAGGTGGAGCACGCGACCCGGCGCATCCGCATCCTCGGGGTCACCCTGCATCCCACCGGGGAGTGGACCGCTCAGCAGGCACGCAACCTCCTCATGGACCTCGGCGAACAGGCGGATCAGGTCAAGTTCATGATCCGCGACCGCGGCTCGAACTTCACCGGCCTCAGCAGCTGCGACCGGCCGCTATTACTACCGGACAGGCCCGTGCTGTAAGTTCCGCTCCGATGCTGTGAAGATCACCGCGAACCACGTCCGCCGGAGTGCAAACAGGAGCTGGTATGACCGGATGACCATCCGGTTTAGCAAGAGAAAGTCGTTCACCATCAAGTACGAGCAGATAGACGGCTTTGGCTTCTGGAAGACGGTGGCTGGGTCATCCCCGTAAAGGACCTGGTACCGCTCTCTGGCATCCAGAGAGCGGACTGCGCCGGTCACATCGCAGAGCACGGCACCCGGCTCGGCTGCCGGTCTTGGTCGGCGGCGAGGGCCGCCCGCCGTGTCGTCTCGGTGACCCGTGACAGCCAGTTGCGGGGCGAGCTGGTCGCCGCCAGCGCCCATTCATAGTCGCGGTGGCCTCGGACCGCGGGCGGGTCATGCTGTCGGCTTCGGGTCGGGCCCTGGACCCGACTTTATCAAGCTAGTGCGCGCCCCACCCGGCGTTGTTGATCTTGGTTAGGGCTTCGTGCAGGTCGTCGGGAGGGGGTCGGCGGCGGTGATGACGTGGTCATCGAGCGTCTTCTGGTCAGGTGCCTCTGTCATTGCTGTCCTGTCGCTCCGGTCGGGTCAGCGCGGCGCTGGGCCGTGACGAGAGCCGCGATTGTGCTGGCGCGGATCGGCCGCCCGAGTCGCTGATAGGTCGCCTCGTGCTCGCGGTCCAGGGCCTGGCGCTGGTCTGGTGAGAGCCGGGCGTAGAACGACATCGTGCGGACGAGAGCACCGAGTTCGTCCGGCGTGTGCTCGACGAGCTTCGGCATGACCGCCGCCTTAACATCGCCGAACAGACGGCCGGCGTACTCTCGCCCTATGTCGTGGCTGCCGAGCCAGGACCAGGCCTCTGAGATATTGTCGCGGCGTCGCTCGATCCCGGCGAGCGTCGCGTCGAGATCCCGGTAGGCCGGCCAGCTGGCGGCGATGTCAGGGGCGACCTTTCTGATGGCCGCGAGTGCCGCGTCCTGATCTTGCTTGGTGCGCGCTTCCTCTATACCGAAGTACTGCACCAGGGCGAGCGTTCCGCCGGGAACAAGCACGTCAGCGGCCCGCTGCCAGCTGACGTCAGGGTCAACCCAGTGAAACGCGGACGCGGAGAACACGGCCCGGAACCGCTCGCGGGGAAGCTGCGCGTCCTCGAACTGAGCGTTCACGAACTCGACCTCTCCGGCGCCTTCCAGGTTCTGCCTGGCCAGCGAAATGAGGTTGGTGCCCGGTTCCAGTGCCGTCACCCGCAGGCCCCGGCCGGCCAGGGAACGCGTGAGCTGGCCGCTCCCGCACCCGACCTCCAGCACAGGATCACCGCTCCCGATCCCCGCGACCCGGCAGGCCTGATCGATGAGCTCGTCCGGATATGCAGGACGGTGGCGGTCGTACTCGGCCGCGATCTCGTCGAAGACCCTGCCGTAACGACGCGCGGCAGATTCCGGCAGCGGTGTCATTCACTAGCCTCCGTTCATGATCGGTACCGTGACCGTCACGTCAGGGGCCGCTGGCCTTCAGCAGCTCCGCCTCAGCGCCCGCTATGCGCCGACCCCAGATGCTCGATCGCCCGCGACCCCGCCGGGAGGAACACACGATCTGAACCGCCTTCGCACCCGACGACGTCCTCACCGTCCGAACGTACGGGGACACCGGCTCACACTACGGCCAAGCCCCCCGGGCTAGTGCGCAGATCCCGCACCTTACTGGATCAAACCCGCAGGTCACGAAGCCGCGGCCCGCGAAACTCCGCGACGTTGATAAAAGTCGGGTCAGTAGTGCGGCGTCAGGCCGGACGTTCCCAGTGCCGACGCGTCACCGGACCGCGGGCGGGTCATGCTGCCGGCTTCGGGTCGGGCCCTGGACGCTAGGCTGCGGACGGTAATTCCGGCGTCCGCGATCACGGACAGTGCGAGCTCTACCTGATGCCGTTGCGGTGCTCCCAGAGGTCGAACGCCTTTGCGATGGGCAGCTCAGCGGGGCCGGGCAGGCTAGCTGTCAGCTGCCATCCGGGCGAGATCCTGGCAGGCGCATTGGTAGGCGCCGAGCGCGTGCTCGCAGACCGGCGGCACCTTAGTTCGGCCATCCAGCCAGAGCACCGTGGCGTCCATCGCCTCGCCGGACTGCGGCGGCGGCCAACCCGGGCGGACAGGGCAGCGCGATCCCTGCCGCATGATCTCGTCAATGTCGCCGAGATCCCGGTACACGTCGTATGGCGTCGGCCGCGCGGCCGGGGTACCGCGCAGCGGCCCGATACTGGTGTCGCCGAGCACCCATTCGAGCAGGTCACGGACACCGCGCAGCCATGCGTTGTCCTGCCACCGGCCATTGCCCCACGGCCTGGCCAGCCTTCCTGAGCTATGCGTCTGGCTTCGGTAAGCGCCCCCTGCCAGCGGGCGCGGTCGGTGAGGACGTGCAGGAGCCGCTGGCCGGGTGGCATGTGGTCGCGGTCGCCAGGGTTCACGCGCTCCCAGGTGTACCGGGCCGGGTCATCTGCCGGAAGGCCGAGGTAGGCACGCTGGAACTCGCTCTCGGTCGGGAGCTGGCTCCCCGGCCTCCGCTGACCCTCCTGAATCTCAGCCCGCAGCACATCTGCCAGTTGCAATGCCAGCGGGCGATCAGATCGAGGGTCAAGGCGCTGCGTCATCATCCGCCCTGAGTGCTAGATGCCTGTGCCTGTCGTGCTAGCACTACAGGCAGCGTACATCCCAGCCGACACACCAGCCTAGGGACAGCCCGCTAGGGCGAGGCAGATCCGAGACACGCCCGCGGAACTGCTGTCCTCCGGCAACTGATGCGCGACACATGTCCGCCAGGTGATGCGCGACACGGTTCGCACAACCTAG
>JBKQMG010000234.1:0-44280 GCA_052146815.1 Streptosporangiaceae bacterium
GGCGTCAGCGTAGCGCTGCACGTCCTGGGTGCTTGTCATGAGCCGGCCTCCTTGTGTGCTGCCGTAGGCGACCCCATCCTTTCGGCAGCTTTACGCACCTAACAGAGCAGTTGGACCCCCCGCCCCCAGGACGTCGGTCCCCTGTCCCTGGCAGAGGACAGGCGACGACGTTGCCCGGCCGGCCCGTCCGATCAGTCGCCTGGCCCGTATTCAGCACGCAAAGACTCGGCCGCCGCCTGAGCGAGCACGCGATAATCAGGACGGGAGATTTCGCCTCGACGATAGGCGGCTGCAACCTCATCGAAGGAGCCAGGCACGAAGGGCTCCGGATCCCTTTCGGCCGCGGAAGCAAGTTCAAGATAATTTTGAGGGCTCGGCCCCTTTGTCCGCGGCCAGGGTCGATCGCGAAACCGTGCAGCCACCTCGTCCAGACCCATCGTTCCGTTGCGCAAAGCAGCAATTAGCTCGCTGACCTCGCTGATCATAGATTCACCTCACGCTGACTATCCACTGTTTGCGGTTGACCGAGTTCGGCAAGAACGGGAGGTCGCCCGTCTACGGAATTGTCGTAACGCGACCACTCATTGAATCGACTCTTCAGCTCCTCAAATGTCTTGCTATTAATGCTGCCCCAGCTGTCGTCGCTCTGGCCATGGATTACTTCGGGAGGAACGATCCGGCCTCCCAGCCCGTGTCCGGCGCGGAAGTTATCGTGGCCTTCGCGATGCCGGGATTCTGCGCGTCTGGCGCTCGTCTCAATCGGGATATCAATAAAGATCGCCTGAATGTTCGCGTAACCGGAAGAACGCAGTTCGCCAATCCGGCGCTCGGTAGACGCCCGCGATGACATGGTCACGTCCCAGAGGACATTCTTCCCATCCTGCTGGGCCCGGAGCGCAAGCTGGCGAGCCAGATACGACGACTCTTCGTGGACCAGGTCCGAGGCCTCCATCGGCGACAATCCCTCTACGCTCGGGATCATGCCGCGCCTTGCCATTTCCTCTTTGACATCGTCAGGGTTAATGGTCAGGTACTGAGACCGGTCGATGTTGGCATGCTCGGCGAGGACCGTAGACTTCCCGGCGCCGCCCAGGCCGCCGGCAATGATGGCGCGGTATTCATTAGGCACATTAGCTGCCTGGCCGTACAGATCCTCGATGATGAGATCGTGCTGAGCGTCACGATCATCCGACCAGATTTCCCTGGCCGGGTCGATCGTGTATTGCTGGTCGGTGGCGAGGCCGTCGGCGTGCGCTTTTTCCAGGCGGGCCCGTACGTCGGCAATGTGCTCCGCGTGCTCGGCGTCAGTGAGCGGGTGGACATGGTCGTACGGATCTGTCGCAGGAAGCTCCAGATCGCGTAACCGGGTTACGGGTGCCCGGCGGCTCCCGTCAGTCTCGTAGGGCGAGGACGGGTGGCCAGGCGGCAGGTCGGCGAGTCGCCGGCCTAGCTGATTCCGCGCCCCGAAGCCGACCTCGACCGCAGCATCACCAAGCACGGCATCCTCAGGCGCGGCGTCAGCACGAACCACTGCACTATCAGACGCGGTGTCTTCGGCAGGCTGAGAGTCGTCCAGCCGAAACGGCCGGTCCGCCGTCATTTCGTCACCGGGCAAGCGCGTCCGCTCTGTCGGCCTCGTCGGCTGGCTCAGCCGACCAGGGTCTTGACAGCACTGGTCAGCTCGGACAGCGCCTTCTTGGCGTCCCCGAAGTACATGTTCGTCTTGGGGTCGACATACAGCTCGTTGTCGATGCCGGCGTAGCCGTGGCCCATCGAGCGCTTGATCACGATGATGCGCTTGGAGTGGTCGACGTCGAGGATCGGCATGCCGGAAATCGCCGTGCCCGCGCGCCGCGCCGCCGGGTTTGTGACGTCGTTGGCGCCGATGACCAGTGAGACATCGGTGCGAGCGAACTCAGGGTTGATGTCGTCCATTTCCTTGAGCTGCGGGTAGGGCACGTTGGCCTCGGCGAGCAGCACGTTCATGTGGCCGGGCATCCGGCCCGCGACCGGGTGGATCGCGTAACTTACCTCGATCCCGCGCGATTCGAGTACCTCAGCAAGCTCGGCCACTTCATGCTGGGCCTGCGCCGCAGCCAGTCCGTAGCCGGGAACGATGATCACCTTGGACGCGTAGGCGAGCTGGATGGCCGCGTCGTCCGCGGCGATGGCCTGCACTCCGGCGCCGCCGGTGACCGCTGCCGCGACCGCGGAGTCACCGGTGCCGAAGCCGCCGATGATGATGTTCCCGATGGACCGGTTCATCGCGTCGGCCATGAGCTTGGTGAGGATCCCGCCGGAGGCACCCACCAGCGCGCCTGCGATGATCAGCGCCCAGTTGTTGATCACGAAGCCGGCCATCGCGACTGCGGTGCCGGTGAAGGCGTTCAGCAGCGAGATGACGACCGGCATGTCGGCGCCGCCGATCGGCATCACCATCGACACGCCGAACGCGAGCGCGGCGATGATCACGATCACCAGGCCGAGGGCGCTCGGGCTGGCGAGCAGGTAGGCGCCGGTGCCCACCGCCACGACCGCGAGCAGCAGGTTGACGAAGCGGGCGCCAGGGAACGTCACCGGGGCCGACGTGATGATGCCCTGCAGCTTGCCCGCGGCGATGATCGAGCCGGAGAACGTGACCGAGCCGATGATGACGTCCAGGACGGTGGTGACCGTGGTCGCGGCCGCGATGTGGCCGCCTGCTGCGGTCAGGTGCGTGTAGTCGTGGATCGCCACCAGCGCGGCCGCGCCGCCGCCGACCGCGTTGAAGATGCTGACCAGCTGAGGCATGGCCGTCATCTGGACCGTGCGCGCCGAGTAAAGGCCGGCCCCGGCCCCGACCAGCGTGCCGGCCAGGATCACGATCCAGCCGGTGGAGCTGATCCCGCCGCGGTGGATGAGCAGTGCCACCGTCGCCGCGATGGCGACGATCATGCCGCTGGTGGAGACCTGGTTGCCGCGGCGCGCGGTGGCCGGGTTGTTCATCAGGTGCAGGCCGAACACGAAGCCGGAGGCGGCCAGCACATAGACAAGCTGGATGACCCAGTTGAAGCTGTTCACGCCTGCCGTCCCGCTGTGCTCGCGCCGTTAGCTGACCCTGCGGTGATCTTGTCTGCGGCGGGCTCCGCTACCGCCGGAGCGGTGGGCCGGCGGCGGAACATTTTCAGCATCCGCCCTGTGACGACGTACCCGCCGACCACGTTCATCGCGGCGAAGGCACAGGCCACGAACGCGATGATGTAGCCGATCGTGTTATGTGCGGTGACCGCGATGAGCAGCGCTCCGGCCAGCACGATCCCGTGGATCGAGTTGGCCGCCGACATCAGCGGCGTATGCAGGGTGGCCGGGACCTTGCTGATGACCTCGAATCCGACCCAGAGGCTCAGGATGAAGATGGTCAGGTCAGTGAGAAGTGCCGTCGACACGGGCGGTGCCTCCAGTGGATTCGGCCAGTGCGGGCTCAGTCGGACCGGCGGCCTCGGCCAGCGCGGGGTGCACGACCTGGCCGTCTCGGGTGATGATGACGCCTGCCTGCAGGTCATCGGAAAGGTCAATGGCCAGCGAGCCGTCCTTGACCAGGTACAGGAGCAGGGCGCTGACGTTGCGCGCGTACATGGCCGACGCGGCGGCCGACATGGTCGAGGGCAGGTTGCCCGCTCCGATGATGGTCACGCCGTTGTCTGTCACCACGGTCTGTCCGGGCTGCGATCCCTCGGCGTTGCCGCCGAGGTCGCTGGCGCCCATGTCCACGATGACCGAGCCCGGCGCCATCGCCTTGATGGCCTCGACGCTGATGAGCTGGGGCGGCCGCCGGCCGGGGACCTGCGCCGTGGTGACGATGACGTCCTGCTGCGCGATATGGCCGGCGAGCTCCTGCTGCTGGGCCTGGCGCTCCTCGTCGGTCAGCGCCCGCGCATAGCCGCCTTCTCCGGAGGCCGGCCCGACCGCGGTCAGCTCGATGAAGGTGCCGCCGAGCGAGGCCACTTCCGACTTGGTCTCCGGCCGGACGTCGTAGCCGCTGACTATCGCGCCGAGCCGCTTGGCCGTGCCGATCGCCTGCAGGCCGGCCACGCCCGCGCCCAGCACCAGCACCTTGGCTGGCCGCGCGGTCCCGGCGGCCGTGATCAGCAGCGGGAAGAAGCGCCCGTACTCGGCGGCGGCCAGCAGTACCGCCTTGTAGCCGGCGATGTTCGCCTGCGAGCTCAGCGCATCCATCGGCTGGGCCCGCGGCAGGGTGCGCGGGATGAGGTCCAGGGCCACGGCCAGAACGCCCGCGTCCGCGAGGCGGCGGACCAGCGCCGGGTCGGTCAGCGGGGCCAGCATGCCCAGCAGGGCCTGGCCCTTGCGCATCGCTCTGATTGTCTGCTCGTCCGGACGGCCGACCATCAGCACGGCGTCGGCCGCCGAGAGGGCCTCGTCCCGCGAGACGATCTCGGCACCGGCCTCCGCATAGCTCGTGTCCGGATGCCAGGAGCCTTGGCCCGACCCGGATTCCACTAGCACCTCAAGCCCGGCGGCGCGCAGCTTGGTGACCGCTTCGGGCACCAGTGCGACGCGGCGCTCGGCAGGCGCTGCCTCCTTGACGACGGCAACCTTCATCGACGCGACCTCATGTCTAGGGGGCCTCAGCTTATGGAATTCGATGCGGGAACAGAAAGGGCCGTTCGGCCACTGTTCAAAGTGCGGACTACCCTACCGAGGCGCGGTGCCGCAGCCAGCGCCCGGCCATGGAGCCGCCGGGCCAGGGGCAGCCCGCGCTGGCCAGCGTACGAGGATCGGGATGGCTGGCGCCAGAATACCGCGTGGAAATAATTGTCATATAACTCCTCAAATGCGGACACATAGCGAGCGTATCGGGCTTTGACCCGGTGCGGCGGCTTTCGCGGGGCCGGGAGATGATGAGGCGTAAGGGGGGTGGATGACAGGCAAGGATCAGGCCGGCCGGGTGCCGCGCGAGCGCGCCGGCCCGCCCGGTGATGCGCTGGCCGCGCGGGTGCTGATTACGCAGCGGCGGCTCCGCTCGGCGGAACTGCCCGCGGAGGCGCGGGCCCGGCTCCAGTGCCGGCTGGCAGCGATCTGCGACGCCACCAAGGCGCCTGGCGCCGACTCGGGCCGTATCGCCTGGCGACTCGACCGCCTGCTGGCGGATATCACGGCTGGCGCCGGGAAACCCGGCAGCGGGGGAAACTCGCATTCCCGTCGATTATGAGCAGTTCCGGCGCCGACACGCGCTATTTTCCGGCCCGGTATTTGTGCACGGGCGCTGGATCGCTTAATTTCAGGCACGTCAAGAGGTCGCGAAGTCCGGCTGCCCTGTCCGCGCGACCGCCCGTTGGGGGAAACGCAGGAGTAGAAAATGAACAAGCGTGACCTGATCGATGCGATTTCGGGCCGGTTGGGAGATAAGAAGACCGCGACCGAGGCCGTCAACGCGGTACTCGACACCATCCAGGATGCTGTCGCCAAGGGAGACAAGGTAGCGATTACCGGGTTCGGGGTATTCGAGAAGACCGTCCGGCCGGCCCGCACCGCACGTAACCCGGCCACCGGCGCGTCGATCAAGGTGCCCAAGTCGTCGGTGCCCAAGTTCCGGGCCGGTTCTGACTTCAAGGCGGTAGTCAACGGCGAGAAGAAGATAGCCGCGGCGAAGAGGTAGGTCCTCGGGGGAGAAGCCGGCTGGCTTACGTCAGCAGACACACGGCCGGCCGATCAGAAGCGTGACGGCGGGCGGCGCGCTGGCGCCGCCCGCCGCCTGCGTGCACGGCCGGGCCGCTGTGCGGTGCTCTCGCCGCTGCGCGTGCGCTAGCGCAGGCCCGCGCGCCTGCGCAGGGCGGTCTCCAGGAGCCGGCCGATCAGCTCCTCGAACCCGATCCCGGTCGCTTCCCACATTTTCGCGAAGTAGGAACTCGCCGTCATCCCCGGCATCGTATTAATCTCATTAACTACGATCGTGCGGTCGGGCGTGTAGAAGAAATCCACCCGGGCCAGGCCCTCGCAGGACACCGCTTCGAATGCGGCGGCCGCCAGGCGCCTGATCTTGTCAATATCCTCGGCCGGAATCTGCGCCGGGATGGTCATCCGCGTTCCGCCGAAATATTTAGCCTCGAAATCGTAGAACTGCTCGCCGCCGTCGATGTCGAGCTGACCGGGCAGGCTCGTGTCGGGCGGGCCGCTGTCAAGGCCCTCGAGGACCGAGCATTCGATCTCCGTGCCGCTGATCGCCGCCTCGACCAGGATTTTCGGGTCGTGCCGGCGGGCGATCTCGATAGCCTCCTGCAACTCCCCGATGTCGGCGGCCCTGGACGTGCCGATGCTGGAGCCGCCCCGGGCCGGCTTGACGAAAACCGGCCAGCCCAGTTCCTCGATGGCATCGAGCACCCGCTTGCGCTCGGCTGACGGCGCGAGGCCGGCCGGTTGCCAGTCGCGTTCCCCGACGACCACCCGCCGGCCAACCGGCAGCCCGTGCGCCTCGAAGACGACTTTCATGTATTCCTTGTCCATGCTGACCGCGCTCGCCAGCACGCCGGCGCCGACGTAGGGCACCCCGGCCATCTCCAGCAGTCCCTGAATCGTCCCGTCCTCGCCGAACGGGCCGTGCAGCACCGGCAGCACCACATCCACCTCGCCGAGCAGCCGCGGGATCTGGCCGGCCGCCGTCGTGGTCAGTGCCTGGCCGCCTTGAGCGGCCCACGGCACGATGCCGTCCCACGGCACGATGCCGTCCCCCGGCTCGGCCACTGACTCGACTGACGGAAGCTTGCCGTTCCTGATAGCCAGGCGCGCGGGCTCGTCGGCGGCCAGCACCCAGTTGCCCTCCCGGGTGATGCCGACCGGGACCACGTCATACCGGTCGCGGTCGATGGCCGCCAGTATCGCCCCGCCGCCCAGGCAGGAGATGGCGTGCTCGGGGCCCCGCCCGCCGAACACGACCGCGACCCTGATCTTGCGCCGCTCGTTCACGATTCCTCCAGTCCCCTGTCGCAGTGCGTTGCCCTGGGGTCCGTGCCGGACCGGCCGGTCGTGGCCGCCCGCCTAGGCCGGGCGGCCCTGCCCGCTCATCACCTGGTCCAGCGCCGCCATGGCGTCGGCCAGCAGGTCCTCACCGTCTTCCAGCCCCACCGAGAACCGCACCGCACCAGGATCGATGCCAGCGCCGGCCAGCGCGCGGGCGTCCATCTGCCGGTGCGTCGTGGAGGCAACATGACTGACCTTCGTGTGGGTGCCTCCCAGCGACGTAGCGACCTGCCCCACCCGGAGCCGGTCGGCGAATTTCATCCCTGCCGCCCGGCCGCCGTGCGGCGTGATCGTCACGATCGCCCCGAACCTGGTTCCTTCGGGCCCGGTGTCGAACTGGCGCTTGGCGATCGCGTGGCCGCGGTGGCAGGGCAGGCCAGGATAGTCCACGCTGCGCACGCCAGGATGCCCGATGAGGTGAGCGGCGAGCATCTGGGCGGTCGCGCACTGGCGGGCGGCCCGCAGCGGCAGGGTCTCCAGCCCGCGGCGCAGCAGGTATGCCTCATCGGGCGCGAGCGAGCCGCCGGTGTCGATGCGCACAGCCCGGATCGCGCTGATCAGCTCACGGCGCCCGGTCACGACGCCGCCGGTGACGTCAGAGTGGCCGCCTATGTACTTGGTCGCCGCGTGCAGCACCAGGTCAGCGCCGTGCTCCAGCGGGCGGCAGACGACCGGCGGGGCCAGCGTCGAGTCGACGACCAGCAGCGCGCCAGCCGTCCTCGCCAGGGCAGCCAGCCCGGCCAGGTCCGCCACGGCGACGGTCGGGTTGGCCAGCGTTTCCGCGTAGAGGATTGCCGTCTTCGGTGTCAGGGCCGTTGCGACCGCGGGCAGGTCGGTAATGTCGACGAAGTCGGTGCGGACCCCGAAGCGCGACGCCACGTTGGCCAGGAAGCTGTAGCTGCCGCCGTACAGGGCCGAGGACGCCACCACATGCGCCCCGGCCCGGGTGAAGGCCCAGAACACCGCGCTGATCGCCGCCATGCCGGAGGCGAAGGCCTGCGCGGCCACCGGCTCAGGCAGGTGGACGCCTTCCAGCGCGGCCACGGCGCTGGCGAACGCGTCCACCGTCGGGTTGTCGATCCGGCTGTAGCTGTAGCCGGGCTCGGCGTCGCCCAGCACGGACGCGTACTCGGCTGAGGAGCCGAACGTGAACGCGGCGGTCCGGTACACCGGCGGAGCCAGCGGCCGCTGCGCGGGCACCGGCGGCAGCGGCAGGTGCACCGCGCGGGTGCTCTCGCCTGCTGTCGTGACCGGCGGGCCGTCGCCGGTGGCGCTGTCCGGCCGCGTCACGGCCGGGCTCCCTGACGCTCGGACGCCATCACGCTCAGACTCCGTAGCGCTCTGGCTTGGCTGACCGGCTGGCCAGCATCAGCGCGGCCTCGCCCACTTCCAGCTCGTCCTGCGTCACGCCGACCACCACCTCGGTAATCGGCATCTCGACGCTGTGCCTGCGGGCCAGCTCAAGGACGGAAATCGAGGACTTCACACCTTCGGCCGTCTGCCGGGTCGTGCCCGCCGCCTCGGCCAGGGACATGCCCCGCCCGAGGTTCTCGCCGAAGGTGCGGTTACGCGACAGCGGCGAACTGCAGGTGCCCACCAGGTCGCCCATGCCCGCCAGGCCCGCCAGAGTGTGCTGCTCGACGCCGAGCGCCGCGCCGAGCCGGGCGATCTCAGCCAGCCCGCGGGTAATCAGCATCGCCCGCGTGTTGTCGCCGAGGCCCATGCCCACCGCGATCCCGACAGCGATCGCGATCACGTTCTTGACCGCGCCGCCGAGCTCACAGCCGGCCACGTCGGGATTGGTGTAGGGCCGGAAGTAGCCGGTGTGGCAGGCCTTCTGCAACTGCTCGGCGGCACTGGTGTCGCGGCAGGCCACCACGGTGGCCGCGTACTGCCGCTCGGCGATCTCTCGCGCCAGGTTCGGCCCGGAGACGACGGCGATCCGGTCCGCTGATGCCCCAGTGACCTCGGCAATCACCTCGCTCATCCGGTAGCAGGTGCCCAGCTCGATGCCCTTGATCAGGCTGACCTGCAGGGTTCCGGGCGGCAGCAGGCCCGCCCAGTGGCCGAGGTTCTGGCGCAGCGTCTGCGCGGGCATGGCGAGGACAACGAGGTCGGCGCCGTCCAGGGCCTGCACCGGGTCGGCGGTGGCACGCAGCGCGTCAGGCAGGGTCAGCCCCGGCAGGTAGTCGGGGCTCTGCTGCGTGGCGTTGATCTCCTCGGCGAGCTGCGGACGGCGGCACCAGAGCGTGGCGGGAGTGCCGGCGTCGCAGAGCACCTGCGCGAATGTCGTGCCCCACGAGCCGGCGCCCATCACAGCCGCTCTCACGGCGTGGCTTCTGTGCTCTCAGGACCCGTGCCGCCTGGACGCTGCGCTGTTTCCTGCTGCGGTGCCTGCTCCTGGAGGGCGCGCATCTCCTGGCGCAGCTTCCGGCGGGCCTTCGCCGGGTGGTAGGGCTCGTCGGGAGGCGTGAGCCCGCGCAGCTGGCCCAGCAGGCCGGCCACGTCAGTCATGATCTTGTCGGTGGCAGCGCGCAGCGTGGCGCTGCTGAGCGGCTGTCCCTCGAATTCCGACAGTTCGACCGGCGATCCGGCGAGGACGTGCACTGTCCTGCGCGGCACCAGGTGGGGCCGGAAGCTGCCGTAGGGCAGGACGTCCTGGGCGCCCCAGTGCGCAACCGGGACCACTGGCGCGCCGGTCGACAGGGCCAGCCTGGCCACGCCCGTCTTGGCCACCATCGGCCACCCGTCCGGATCACGGGTCACGGTCGCTTCGGGATAGAAAATGACGCACGCGCCGTTCCGGAGGCCCTGCTCGGCGTCCCGCAGGACCAGCGCCGCGTCCGCCTGGCCCCGGTACACCGGCAGCTGGCCGAGCTTGCGCATGATCGGCCCCAGCGCCTTGACGTCAAAGAGCGAAGACTTGGCGAGGAAGACCGGGTAACGGCCTGCCCGGTCGCTGAACAAGGAGAGCGCGAGAACGTCGGCGTAGGACAGGTGATTGGCCGCCAGGATCATGCCGCCGGTGCGCGGAAAATTCTCCTTGCCGTGCCAGTCGGCCTTCATCAGCATCGGGATCAGCGGCCGCAAGATGATCTTCGAGACGTTCCGCCAGGCATGCGAGTAACTCCCGTCCGCACGCTTGCTGGGGTGTCGCTCGATCGTCATATGGCCAGTCTCCCGGTTAGGGCGATGCCGTGTCGAGGCAGGATCATGGGCATGGTGTCCGACTGCTCAACCGGCTGGTCGCTGGTGGTCCCCGTCAAGGTACTTGCCCGCGCCAAGTCCCGGCTCACCGGCCTCGACAGCCGTCGCCGGGCGGAGCTCGCGCTGGCCATGGCCGCTGACGCCGTCGCCGCCGGCGCGAGCTGCCCGGCTGTCCGCCAGGTCATCGTTGTGACTGACGACGAAGTCGCACGCAGCGCACTGGCCGGCCTCGGGGCGACGGTAATCGCCGACAAGCCGGCGGCGGGCCTCAATCCCGCGCTGGTGCACGGTGCGGCCTATGCCCGCTCCCGGTGGCCCGGCTGCGCCCGCGCGGGCATGGCGGCCGATCTGCCGGCGCTCGGACCCGCCGAACTCGGCCGGGCCCTTCGCGCCGCAGCCGGGCGCGGCGAGGCGTTCGTGCCCGATGCCGAGGGCACGGGCACCACGCTGTACGCGGCGGAGCCGGAAGCGGAGTTCTCCCCGCGCTTCGGTCCGGGCTCACGGGCAGCCCACCGGGCGGGCGGAGCAGCGGAGCTAGACATCCCCGGTATCGACGGGCTGCGCCGGGACGTGGACACGGTTGACGATCTGCGGCTCGCCGCGGCGATCGGGCTGGGCCCGCGCACGAGCGCGCTGGCCGGACCGTTACTGGCCGCACTTTCCTAGAGGCACACTCTCCTGGGGCCGCACGGCCGGCACTTTTCTGGAGATGAGCTGCCCCTGACGGCCCCCCAGGCTGCCAGCCTGTCCGGGGCTGGCGCTCAGATGTGCACGATCGGGCAGGTGAGGGTGCGGGTGATTCCCGGTACCGACTGAATCTGCGCGACCACGAGCTTGCCGAGATCGTCGACGTTGTCCGACTCAGCCCGCACGATGACGTCGTAAGGCCCGGTGACGTCGTCAGCCTGGCGCACGCCGTTGATCTTCCCGATGCTGGTCGCAACATCGGCGGCCTTCCCGACCTCAGTCTGGACGAGGATGTATGCCTGCACCATGTCGTCCCTCCAGTCGCCGTTGTGAGGGCCACGCTACCTTAGGAACCCCGGCGGCGGCCGGGGGGAGCCACACGAAGCCCGGGAGGGCATCATCACTGTCGCGGACCTTGGCGAGTTCGGGCTGATCGCGGCGATCCGGTCGCTGGTCCCGAAGGGCCCGGCCCAGATTGTCGGCATCGGGGATGATGCCGCGGTGATCCGCGCGCCCGACGGCCGGGTGGTCGCGAGCACCGATCTGCTCGTCGAGGGGCGGCACTTCCGGCGGGACTGGTCGGGGCCGCTCGACATCGGCCGTAAGGCCGCCGCGCAGAACCTGGCTGACGTGGCGGCGATGGGGGCCAAGCCCACGGCCTTGCTCGTCGGCCTGGCCGCGCCGGGAGATCTGGCGGTGGACTGGGCGACCGATGTTGTCCGGGGGCTCGCCGAGGAATGCGCCGCGGCCGGGGCGTCCGTCGCGGGCGGAGATGTGTCAGGCGCCGATTCGGTCATGCTGGCCATCACCGCCCTGGGCGACCTGTCGGGCGCCGCGCCGGTCACCAGAAGCGGCGCGCGGCCCGGCGACCAGGTGGCCGTGGCCGGCACGCTGGGCGGTTCGGCCGCGGGACTGGCGCTGCTCACGGCCGGCCCGGCTGGCGAGGACGGTCCGGGTGACGAAGGGCCAGATGCGCAGACGCTTCTGTCGGGCCTGGTGGCCGCGCACCGGCGGCCGCGGCCACCCTACGCGGCGGGACCGGAGGCCGCGGCTGCGGGCGCGACCTCGATGATCGACATCAGCGACGGCCTGGTCCAGGACCTCGGCCATGTCGCTGAAGCCAGCGGCGTGGCTATCGTCGTCCGGGCACAGGCGCTCACGGCGAGTCCGGCCGTGGCCGCCGGTGCGCTGCGCGCCGCCGCGGCAGAGCTCGGCCTGCCCGACTGGCTGCCCTGGGTGCTGTCGGGTGGCGAGGATCACGCCCTGGCGGCGACGTTCCCGGCCGGCGCCCCGCTCCCGCCGGGCTGGTCGCTGATTGGCGCAGCCGGAAAAGGCAGCGGAGTGCGGGTGGACGGATATAGCGGCGCCGACCTCGCCGGATGGGATCATTTCCGGCATTAATGCATGGGCAAGAAATCGAATAGCTACAGAAGTTGAAAGGCTTGGGTTCGGAACTGCCGTGATCATGGACGGAGTGTTGGCGTGATTCCGCCAGCCGGGTGATCTATGCCGGGATGTATGAGATACCCGGATAGTGGGGGCCTGTCCGCTCAGGGACGGGTCCGGCGCGGGATGGTGCGGCTGCAGGCCGCGGACATGTTTGAGCAGGAAGCCAGCCCGGTGCAGGTGGCGCAGCAGCTGCGAGTCAGCACGAAGTCGGCGTAACAGTGGCGGCGGCGCTGGCGCGCCGGGGGCGAGGCCGCACTGGCATCACGAGGGCCGGGCGGGGCGGTGTGCCGCCTGTCGCCGGCGCAGCTGGCGAAGCTGCGGGCGGCGCTGGATGGCGGGCCAACGGCCTGGGGCTGGAACGAGGACCAGCGGTGGACCCTGGCCCGGGTCACGACGCTGATCGGCCGGCTCTTCCACGTGCGGTACACGCTGCGCGGCACCTCGTACTTACTGCACCGCATCGGCTTCACCCCGCAGGTACCGGCGCACCGCGCCGCCGAGCGCGACGAGGACGCGATCACCACGTGGCGGGCCGTCACCTGGGCGAAAGGTACGAGGCTAGCGGCGGCGACCGGGGCGTACATCTGCTTCGAGGACGAGGCAGGCCAGAACATGCGCCCGCCGAAGGCCCGCACCTGGGCCCGCCGCGGCCACATCTCCGTGGTCACGGTGTCCGGCAAGGGATCTGGCCGGCTGTCGGTGGCGGGCCTGGTGTGCCTGCGGCCCGGAGCGCGGAGCCGCCTGTTCTACCGGATGCGCATCCACCGGGGACGCAAGGGCGAGCGCCGCAGCATGTCCGAAGCCGATTACGCCGGCCTGATCACCGCCGCGCACCAGCAGCTGCACGCCCCGGTCATCTTGACCTGGGACAACCTCAACACCCACATCAGCGCTGCGATGCGCGCGTTCACCGACGCGCACCGCGACTGGCTGACCGTCGTCCGGCTGCCCGCCTACGCCCCCGACCTCAACCCCGCCGAGGGGCCTGGGCGAACATGAAAAACGGCCTGGGCAACCTAATGGCCAGCACGTCGACCAGCTCGCCGCCATCGTCAGGAACCGGCTCAAGCACATCCAGTACCGGCCCGCCCTCATCGACGGATTCCTCGCCCAGACCGGACTCACCCTCGAACCCAAGCCGGCATAGCAGCCGCTGAATAAGGAGTGACCTGGGCGGGAAGAGCGCCGACAAGACCGTCTGTGCGGTAGTAAGCCATGCCCTCCCGGGTCGGCAACGTGGTCGCTCTTCCCGCTGATGCCAGCCTGGCAGAGGCGCGAGATGGCCGCAACTGGGTGTAGCCCTCCGGCCCGGGGTCGACACCAGACCATAGCCTTTTAACCTCTTGTATGTGTGCAGGAGGGCACACCGGGCTGGCAGCTGACCAGGTCAGCTAATGTGCGCGGTCATGGGGTGTTAGTGCTGTAGGCGCCGCCATGAACTAGGGCAACCGGATAGACATGCCCTGCGCTGCCGTATGCAGTCGCCGTCCGGGCGGCATGGCATCGGCTTCACCGCCACGTGGGACCTCTATCCGGTCAGTCCCTGATCGCCATTGCGTCGTCGAGCCAGTCGTAGATCCTGGCGTAGGCCAGGCGCTGAGCCCCGAATTGAGAATGGGCGCCTGCGCCGTCGGCGTTCGTGAACCGCAGCAGGGTCTTCGGGCAGGTCAGGTGGTCGAACAGTTCCCGGGGCTGGCCCGGCCAGAACATATCCGACTCGCCGTCGCACACCAGGGTCGGACAGGTGATCTGTTCGGCAATGCCGCCGGCGAGGGTGTAGTCGAGATAGCAGGCGGCAAAGGCGCGCGGTGAATCCACGCCCATGACGTACATGCCGTTGGTGATAGCCCAGCGCACCGTCGGGTCATTCGCCATGAGGTTCTCCATCGCGGCGTCGACTTCGGGGGCGCGTTCGGCCCGCAAAGCGGCCTCGACTTCGGCCCGGCTGCCCGGAAAGTGACTGAGGACGGTGGCTCCGAGCTCGTAGATACCATCGACGGCGACGCAGGCGGCGAGGCGATGCTCGAAGGCGGCAGCGCGAGGGGCAAGCAGGCCCCCCATGCTCAAGCCAAGCAGTCCGACGCGGGACTCGTCGACCTCGGGGCGGGCCATGACCCAGTCCAGCGCGGGGGTGACGACGTTTTCCCAGTCAGGCCGGAAGACGAGGCCGTCGAGGTGCCGGGCGGCGGGTTGGCCGGGCCCGTCGAAGGTGAGAACGTGGTAGCCGCGCTCGGATCCTGCGACGGCGCCGTTGTGATGCATCTCTTCGGCGGGGCCGTCGAAACCATTGTGTAGGACCATGGCCGGGCACACCGAGTCGCCGCGCTCGTTGTGGGCGGCACGATAGAAGTAGCCGTGGAGGATGGTGTGCTCGTAGGGGATCTCCACCACCTCGATCGGTGGAATGAACAGCGCAGCAGCGCCCTGGAAGCACTGCGTGGCGCGGTGGTAGGCATGGCCGATGCGCGGATCGGTGGGGTCGCCGTGGAGGAAGAACTCGGCAGCCCGGTAGTAATTGTTGGCTCGCATCAGCCCGTCCCGGGCACTGGTGCGATGCCCAGCAGCCAGCTGGGTCGCCGCCTCGGCGGCGATCTTGTCGGCGATGGCCAGCCACTCGTCGTGCCAGCTGGCATAGTCCCCCGCGACGATGTTCTGCGCCGTGGTGAGGACTTCGCCGATGTCGGCCCCGCCATAGGCGGCGTGGCCCAAGGTGCGCAGGGTCTCGAACCAAAATTGCGGATCATCGGCGAACAGGACTGGTTGCATCACGCTCCCTATGTCGATGGAGCTCGACTTGAGCGATCTTTGCACCGTTGGTCAGCTAACGGTGCTGACCGTGTCAAGGACGGTGTCAAGCCAGTCGAAGACCACTTGGTGCAGCCTGGACATCGTCCCCTCTTGGCAGTGCTCGCCGCCCCCTTCTGCCGCGGGGAAGAGATGGTAGGCCTTCGGGCAGCGCAGAGCCTCATAGAGCCGGGACGAGTCGCAGGGGTCATTCTCGCCGTCGAGGACGAGCGTGGGACAGGTGATCAGGGGGGCGTAGCCTTCGAGGGTGTAGGGGGCGAAGGCGCGGAGGGCAGCCGCGGGGCTATCTTCTCCGAAGACCCACATACCCCACGGGAGGGCCGGGCCGAAAGTATTGGTTCTGGAGCTTATGATCTCCTTGATGAGGGCGTTTGCCTTCGTATCGCTTGTGACGAGGCCGTCGCCGACAAGCTCCATGATCTCGGGCCCGACCAGGCGGTGCACCATGTCGGCGAACGAGTAGAGGCCGTCGTAAGCGATCAGGGCGGCCAGGCGGTGCTCGGTGGCGGCGGCCCGGGGCGCGAGAAGGCCGCCCAGGCTCATCCCCATGAGCGCAATGCGATCGGGGTCCACGTCCGGGCGCGCCAGGAGCCAGTCGACGGCAGGGGTGACCACGGCGTCCCAGTCCGGGCGGAACAGCAGCTTCTGGTCGCGAAGGGCGCTGCCCTGTCCGGGGCCGGCGAAGGCGAGCACGTGGTAGCCGCGCCGGGCGGCAGCCGCGCCGCCGGTGAAGTACAGCTCCTCCTCGGTGCTGTCGAAGCCGCCGTGGAATAGGAGCGTCGGCCGGGGACCGTCCGGGTCGCCGCCGCCGGGATGGGCCGTCCCCAGATCTGCCGGGATCCACCATCCGGGCAGCGTGGTGTCCTCGTAAGGGAATCGCACCGGCTTGGGCGCGGGGTTCATCAGTTGCGCGGCGCGGGCGAAGGTGCCGACGGAGAGCTGGCCCACGTCGCGGACGAGAGGGTCATTCGCCGGGGCGGCTCGCAGGTAGAACTCGCACAGCCGGTAGTAGTTGCTTGCGCGCAGGTAGGACTCGCGGGCGCTGACGCGATGACCTGCGGTGGCGCTGCGATCGGCGTCGGCGTGAATCCGTTCGGCGAGCGCCCGCCACTGCGTGTACCAGGCGGTCTCGTCGCCGTCAGGGATCCGGCTCGCCGTGCTAGTGATTTCGCCGATGTCGGCGCCGCCGTATGCGGCGTAGCCGAGGGCCCGGAGCGTCTCAAAGGAGAAGGACTGGTCGCTGAAAAGCGCCCCAGCGGTCATGCTGGCTTGGCCGAGACGGTCGATGTCATGGCGCTCCTGTAGCTGAGGAGGCGTCGAGCCCGTGCGGTGCGCAAGATCGTAAGCGGTCGTCCTGCCTGAACCGGGCGTCTCGTGGATCAATCTGCCCAACCAGCGCTACCAAGGTCCGGAGCAACGCTCCCGGAGGCTGCCAATGGTCTGAGCAGAATCCAACACGGCCACGGGACTGCCCGTCGTGTCAGAATCGACTGTACGCCGGATCAAATGGCACTTCAACGAAAGCTGAGGCACCTCGAAGTGCCTGCCAGCAGTTCCACCGCCAGCCGGCGTCTGGTCAACTCTTGGCCCGGGCAGACCAACCGCGCCAAGCCGCTTCGACCTGGTCCCAGTTGGCGTCAACCCACCGCCCGAGAGCGGGCCGCCGCGGCCACACCCCGGTGGCTGTGGTGTCCGGGAAAGGATCCGGGCGGGTGTCCGTGGCAGGAATGACCTGCTACAAGCCCGGTGCCCGCAGCCGGTTCTTCTACCGGGTCCCCATCCACGCCGGCCGCAAGGGTGAGCGCCGGTCCCTGTCCGAAGCCGATGACGCCGGCCTGATCACCGCCGCGCATCAGCAGCTTCATGCCCGGCTGATCCTGTGCTGGGACAACTTGAACACGCACATCAGTGCCGAGATGCGCACCCTGCTCCACGCGCACCGGGACTGGCTGACCGTCGCCCAGATGCCCGCCTACGCCCCGGACCTCAACCCGGTCGAAGGTACGTGGTCGATCATGAAGAACGGCCTCGGCAACCTGAGCTCCTGCGGCACGCCGCGCTGGCTGGCCGCGATCATGAAGAACCGGCTCAAGCGCATCCAGTACCGGTCCGCATTGATCGACGGGTTTGTCGTCCAGACCGGACTCAGCCTCGAACCCCAACCACCTTAGAGACCCCGGCCTTTCAATCCCTGTAACAACTGAGTTTCGCCGGCTAGCCGGATGTGCTGTCACTTGATATAACGCCAAGTGATGCCGCGACATCGCAGCGAGCGCATGCCCAAACACAGGGCGCAGCGCCGGAAGGCTAGTTCCGGTAGTGGCGTCGTCCTCAGCGCTGCCACCGCGCGGCGGCTGGGCCGCCGGGCGCGCAGTCCGTTCGTCTCCCGCTGGGTGCGCGCGTCACTGGTCACGCCGTGGTTTGCCGCGGGAGTCGGCATTGTTGTCGCAGCAACGTTCGCGCTTCAGTCGCCGCGTCAGATCCTGAGTTTCGGGCCCCCTTCTTACGGCCGGTGCGGCCCCGGCGACTGCCGCACTGGCGAAAGGCCTGCACCCGGCTCGCTGGCGACCGGCAAGGCGGTCGGGGTTCATCTGAAGCCCGCCAGGCCAGCCGCCGCCGGGCGCGTTGCCGACGCACGCCGCGGACCAGCCGGGCGACGCGAGCACCAGCACCACGGCGGTGCCGTCCCGGCGCAAAACCGGGCCCGGCCCCCGGCGGCCACGGTCACCGTCCGCTTCCAGTTGCTCCCCGGCCGCCCGGACGGGCCGCCCGGCCAGCCAGGCGGAGCGGGTCAGCCCGGCGAAGGCCGGCCCGGGCAGCCCGGTCATCATCTTCCGGGCCAGGCTAGGGGCGCCCGGAGGCATCCCGGCCAGCGGGGATTTGCCGCGCTGATCACCGTGCAGAGCAGCAGGAAAATCGGTAAGTGGGCCCTGAGCTTCATGCTGCCCGGTGCGCGGATCGGGCGGGTCCTCGGGGCAGGCTGGGAAGAATCAGCCAGCGGCGACGGCGGCACTGCGACCGGTCAGCCCTGGATCTGGCCGCACGGGGATGGCCACGACGCGCAGATCGTGATTCTCGGCACCGGCAGGCCGGGCGAGCCCGCAGAGTGCGTTTTCGATGGCGCTCGCTGCTCGTTCAGCTAGTGCCGCTGACTAGGTCAGCGAGTGACCTTGCCGGCCTTGATGCAGGAGGTGCAGACGTTCAGCCGCTTGGGGGTCTTGCCGACGACGGCGTGCACGGTCTGAATGTTGGGGTTCCAGCGGCGCGGGGTGCGGCGGTGCGAGTGTGACACGTTGTTGCCGAAGCCCGGCCTCTTGCCACAGACGTCGCAGACGGAAGCCACGGGATCGCTCCATTTGGTTTAGCGAGACAGGTCACCGCGCGGACACGACAACGCGGTCAACGAAGAGTATCCGACAGACGGGCCGCTGCGCGAGCCGGGCCACGATGCCGGCCACCGCAGTCTACGATCCGGCCGGCCCGCGCTGACATGGGCGGGTCCTATCCTGCCGGTATGGCGACGCTCGAGGACCCGCTGCGGCTGTTGATCGGCGACAAGGCGGCGAAGCGGCTGGACCAGGCGTTCGGCATCGCGACCGCGGGCGATCTGCTGGCCCACTATCCGCGCCGTTATGACGAGCGCGGCGACCTGACTGACCTCAGCGCGCTGCGCGACGGCGAGCATGTGACCGTGCAGGCCGAAATCGCCAAGGTGACGTCGCGCAAGATGCGCAACCGGCCGGGCAGCATCCTGGAGGCGACCGTCACCGATGGCCGGGGCAGCCTGACCCTGACGTTCTTCGGCCGCGGGCGGCAGGACTGGCGCGAGCGCGAGCTGCAGCCGGGCCGCCGCGGCCTGTTCTCCGGCCAGGTCTCGACGTTCCAGGGCAAACGCCAGCTGGCGCATCCGGACTACGAGCTGCTCGGCACCGGCGATACGGCCGCCCGGGCGAGTGAATTCGCCTCCGAGCTCATTCCGGTCTACCGGGCGACCAAGGAGATGTCGTCGTGGAAGATCGCCAGCTCTGTCGAGATCGCGCTCGATGTGCTCGATGTGCCCAGCGATCCGCTGCCGGCCGAGATCCGCCGTCGCTACGGCCTGTGCGGATACGCCGAAGCGCTGCGCGGGATTCACCGCCCGGTCGATCGCCGGGACCGGGACCGGGCCACGCTGCGCCTCAAATGGGACGAGGCCTTCGCCCTGCAGGTGGTGCTCGCGCAGCGCCGCCGGGCGGCCGCCGATTACAGCGCCGCGCCGCGTCCGGCCGTTCCCGGCGGCCTGCTGGCCGAGTTCGATGCTGCCCTGCCCTTCGAGCTCACCGTGGGCCAGCAGCTCGCCGGGGCCACCATCGCCGGCGATCTCGGGCGCGAGCATCCGATGCACCGCCTGCTCCAGGGCGAGGTGGGCTCGGGCAAGACGGTGATCGCGGTGCGGGCCATGCTGCAGGTGGTGGACGCCGCGGGCCAGGCGGCGCTGCTGGCCCCGACCGAGGTACTGGCGCAGCAGCACTACCGGTCGATCAGCCAGCTGCTCGGGCCGCTCGCGCAGGCCGGCCAGCTCGGCGGCGCCGAGCACGCGACCAGGCTCACGCTGCTGACCGGGTCGCAGGGCGCCGCGGCCCGCCGCGCGGCCCTCCTGGAGGCCGCATCCGGGGCGGCAGGAATCGTGATCGGCACGCACGCGCTGCTGGAAGACCAGGTGCAGTTCGCCGAGCTGGGCCTGGTGGTCATCGACGAGCAGCACAGGTTCGGCGTGGAGCAGCGCGACGCGCTGCGGGACAAGGCCGGCGAGGGCCGGCCGCATGTGCTGGTGATGACGGCCACGCCGATTCCGCGGACGGTCGCGATGACCGTGTTCGGCGACCTCGACATCTCGACGCTGACCGAGCTGCCCGCCGGCCGCTCGCCGATTGCCACGCATGTCGTTCCGGCGACCGAGAAGCCGCGCTATCTGGACCGGACCTGGGAGCGGCTCAGAGAGGAAGTGTCGCGCGGCCGGCAGGCTTATGTCGTCTGCCCGCGGATCGGCGCGGATTCGCCGGGCGCCGATCAGGCGGAGGCCGATCAGGCGGACGCCGATCAGGCGGGCCAGGATCAGGCGAGTGACGACGCCGCGCCGCGGCCGCCGCTGGCCGTTGTTGATCTCGCCGCCGAGCTGGAGCAGGTGCCCCTGGCCGGGCTGCGGCTGGCGGTCCTGCACGGCAGGCTCCCGCCGGATGAGAAGGAGAAGGTCATGCGGTCCTTCTCGGACGGGGCGGTAGACGTCCTGGTGACGACCACGGTCGTGGAGGTCGGCGTGGACGTGCCCAACGCGACCGCCATGGTGATCATGGACGCGGACCGGTTCGGCGTATCGCAGCTGCACCAGCTGCGCGGCCGGGTCGGGCGCGGGCGGCACGAGGGGCTGTGCCTGCTGGTCACCGAGGCCCCCGAGGGCGCCAGGGCGCGCGACCGGCTGGCTGCAGTCGCCGCGACCCTGGACGGCTTCAGCCTGGCCAGGCTGGACCTCGAGCAGCGCAGGGAAGGTGACGTGCTGGGCGCCGCGCAGGCCGGCCGGCGCTCGAGCCTGCGGCTGCTGACCCTGCTGGAGGACGAGGAACTGATCGGCGCTGCGCGCGAGGAGGCCGTCCGGCTGGTGGACGCTGACCCGGCCCTGGCCGGGCAGCCGGGCCTGGCGGCCGCGATCCGGGCGCTGCTGGAGACCGAGCGGGCCCAGTACCTCGAGAAGGCATGACGAGGATCATCGCGGGCTCCGCTCGCGGCCGGCGCCTGGCCGTCCCGCCGGGCCGGACCACCCGGCCGACAAGCGACCGCGCGCGCGAGGGCCTGTTCGCCACCACGCTCGCCATCCGGGGCGCGCTCGCCGGAGCGGCTGTGCTGGACCTGTATGCGGGCTCGGGCGCGGTCGGGCTCGAGGCGCTTTCGCGCGGCGCGGCCGAGGCGCTCCTCGTCGAGTCTGACGCCCGCGCCGTGCAGGTCATCCGGGCGAACATCGCCGCCGTGGGCCTGCCGGGCGCGCGGGTGCTCGCCGACCGGGTCGAGCGGGCGCTGCGCCGCGGCATCGGCGATCAGCGGCCGCGTGACTTCGTGTTCGCCGACCCGCCCTACGCGGCGTCCGATGACGAGCTGGCCCAGATGCTGGACGCGCTGGCGGGCGGGGGATGGCTGACCCCGTCGGCGCTGGTGTGCGTCGAGCGCGCGACCCGCTCGGGACAACTGCCCTGGCCGCGGGGCTATGTCGCGGACCGGTTCCGCGGCTACGGTGAGGCGACGCTCTGGTACGGTCTCGCCGCGGGCGCCGAGCCCGCGCCATCATCGTCAGCAGGAGGGTGAATGCCTGTGCGCCGTGTGGTCTGTCCTGGCTCGTTCGACCCGGTCACCAATGGGCATCTCGACATCGTCGCTCGTGCCGCGCTGATCCACGACGAGGTGATCGTCGCCGTCCTGCGCAACCAGTCCAAGTCCACGCTGTTCACCGTCGACGAGCGGACCGAGCTGTTGCGGGAGGTCATCAGCAAGCACGAAAATGTGCGCGTGCAGAAGTTCGACGGCCTGATCGTCGACTTCTGCCGGGCTAACGACATCTCGGCGATCGTCAAGGGGCTGCGGGCCGTCAGCGACTTCGACTACGAGATGCAGATGGCGCAGATGAACTACAACCAGGCGGGCGTGGAGACCCTGTTCATGACGACCAACCCGCTGTATGCGTTCCTGTCCTCGAGCCTGGTGAAGGAATTCGCCAAGTACGGCGGCGATGTCAGCGGGCTCGTGCCGGGGCCCGTGCTGGACGCGCTTACCGCGCGCATCAGCGCCGCCTGACCGCCCGCTGATCGGCCAGAGTTGGGATTTGCGCAGGCCGGAAGGTAAGCTGAGCCGCCCGACATCATCGTCACACCAATGCTTGCCACCACATAAATCTCATGCCACTGCCCCGATCCAAGTACGGGAAGCAGCTCGATTCGCGCGGGCCGCTTATCTTCGACACCCGGACCCTCGGCCCAGGCTCGGAACGCACTGAGGCGCGTACCGTTCCTGCACCGGCCGAGCTACGCGTGGAGCTCATTGGCGTCCCGGAAGGGGCCGACCTCGAAGTCGATGTCCGGCTTGAGGGGGTCGCCGAGGGGGTGCTGGTCACAGCTTCGGTGATCGCCCCGCTGACCGGGGAGTGCGCGCGGTGCCTGGAGCCGTTCACCTCGTCGATGAAGATCCGCTTCCAGGAGCTGTACACCTACCAGCCCGATCGCACGGGGCCCGACGGCTACATGCTGCAGGGGGACCTGCTGGACCTCGAGCCCGCCCTGCGGGACGCGCTGGTGCTTGAGCTGCCGCTCTCGCCGCTGTGCGCGGAGGACTGCCAGGGCCTGTGCGCGGAGTGCGGCGTCCGGCTCGCGGACGCCGAGCCCGGCCACGGGCACGAGGATGACGGCGGGATCTGGGCGGCACTGAAGGACTTCCAGGTCGGCGGCGATGCCGGCGGCAGTGCGCAGCAGGAGCAAGCCGGGCACGAAACGGACACCCGGAGCGGGCCATCCGCCCCGGACACAGCGGAAAAGGAGCACTGACGTGGCGGTACCGAAGCGGCGGATGTCGCGCAGTAATACCCGGTCGCGCCGGGCCCAGTGGAAGAGCGCGGCGCCGCACCTGGTGAGCTGCCCCCAGTGCCGCGAGCTGAAGCTGCCGCACACGGCGTGCCCGGCCTGCGGCACCTACAACCGGCGCCAGGTCATCACTCCTTCCTGACGCTCGGCCGAGGGCCTCCTCGCGCATCCGGCTCGTCAGGCTGCGCACCGCGGGAAGGCGCCGCGGGAAGGAGAAGATGAGTGAGTGAGTGAGACGTCCGGCGACGGTCAGGCGCCCGGCGCGGATACCGGTGACCTGCTCGCGATCCTGAAGGTCCCGCTCGGTGCGGAGCGGCTGGAGCGCGCGCTGACGCACCGGTCTTTCGCGTACGAGAACGGCGGCCTGCCGACGAATGAGCGGCTGGAGTTCCTCGGTGACTCCGTGCTGGGCGTCATCGTCACCGACACGCTGTTCCGGGAGTATCCCGATCTGCCAGAAGGGCAGCTGGCCAAGCTGCGGGCGGCGGTCGTCAACATGCGCGCGCTCGCCGGCGTCTCTCGCGGCCTTTGCCTGGGCTCCTACGTCCGGCTGGGAAAGGGCGAGGAGGGGACCGGCGGCCGGGATAAGTCCTCGATCCTCGCCGACACGCTGGAGGCCGTGATCGGGGCCGTCTATCTTGACTGCGGGCTGGCCGCGGCCGACGAGCTGGTGCACCGCCTGTTCGACCCGGTCATCGCCCGCTCGGCCATGCTCGGCGCGGGCCTGGACTGGAAGACCTCGCTGCAGGAGCTCACCGCCGCCGAGCTCCTCGGGGTGCCCGAGTATCACGTCGAGGAAAGCGGCCCGGACCACCAGAAGTCGTTCCGCGCCTCGGTCCGGATCGGCGGCCGGGTATACGGCGAAGGCGAGGGCCGCTCCAAGAAAGAGGCCGAGCAGCAGGCGGCGGAGGCGGCGTGGACGGCGATCAGCGAGCGGCCCGCGAGCGAGGACGGCGCCGGCGGCGCGGGCGGCGACGGCAAGCCCGGGGACTAGCGCGTGCCTGAGCTGCCCGAGGTCGAGATCGTCCGGCGCGGCCTCCAGGCACATATCAGCGGCCGCACGATCGCCGAGGTCACCCCGCTTCATCCGCGGGCCGTCCGGCGGCATCTGGCCGGCGGCGAGAATTTCGCGGCCGCGCTGAAGGGGCGGACCATCGACGGCGTGCGGCGCCGCGGGAAGTACCTGTGGCTGCCGCTGGGCGACGATGCGCTGCTGGCCCACCTGGGGATGAGCGGACAGCTCCTGATCGGCCCGGCCGACCGCCCGCTGTCGTCGCACGTGCGCATCCGCTTCACCTTCCGTGACGACGGCCCTGACCTGCGGTTCACCGACCAGCGCACGTTCGGGCACATGGTGTATGCGCCCGGCGGCGCCGTGCTGCCTGCGCTGATCGCGCATATCGCCCCTGATCCGCTGGAGCCCGCCTTCGATCTGGCCGAGGTCACCCGCCGGATCAGGGGTCGCCGTACCGGCATCAAGCGCGCGCTGCTCGATCAGTCGCTGATCAGCGGGGTGGGCAACATCTACGCCGATGAGGCGCTGTGGCGGGCGCAGATCCACTGGGCCCGCGCGACTGACATCATGCGCCCCGGCGAAGTTGCCCGGCTGATCGCGGCGGTACTAAATGTGTTCGCCGAGGCGCTTGAGGCTGGCGGGACGTCATTCGACAGCCTTTACGTCAACGTGAACGGGCAGACCGGTTACTTCGACCGGTCGCTTGCCGTCTACGGGCGAGCCGGCCTGCCGTGCCCGCGTTGCGGGGCGCCGGTCCGGCAGGAGAAATTCATGAACCGGTCGGCGTTCAGCTGCCCGGTCTGTCAGCCCCGGCCGCGATCGCCGCGGTGGTGACGATGACGAGGACATATCCGAGGTGGTCGGCGTGAACGATGAGGCAGGGCCAGGCGCCGGGCACCCCGTGGCCGACCCGCCGGATCGGGCGCAGGCCCGGCTGACCGCGTGGATGGCGGGCCGGGTCCAGGGCGTCGGCTTCCGCTGGTGGGTGCGCAGCAGGGCGCTGGAGCTCGGTCTTACCGGGGTGGCGGAGAACCTGGAAGACGGCCGGGTCAAGGTGGTGGCTGAAGGCGCCGAGGACCGCTGCCGCGCGCTGCTGGCGCTGCTGGAGGGGCCCGGCGCGCCGGGCCGGGTCATCCGGGTGACTCAGCGCTGGGACTCGCCCCGGGGCGATATGACCACCTTCGTGGAGCGCTGACCCGGCGGGGGGCCGAGTCCTGCCGCCCGCTGGCCGGGGGCTCGCGGCGGTGCTTGTGACCTGCGAGATCGTCAACTTGACCTGATAGGCATCGCGGTGGGACCATAGAAGCGTTACTTGCGCCGCGACACTGCGAGTCTCCGCGTTTCGCGTGCGTTGCCCACCCTGGTCACTCAGTGTGGAGGACCTCACACAATGGCGAAGGCTCTTTACGGCCACATTGGCGGGCCGGATCCCCGCATGGTCTCAGAGATGCGCCGCCTTCAGCAACGAGTACGTGACCTGGAAGCCGAGCTTGCCCGGCTCCAGGAGGAAAACGACGTGCTCACCGCTGGGGTTGGTCATGACTTGCTGATCTCAGGCCGCGAGCCAGCGCTCACCTGAGCGCCTGCTGGGCCACGACGAACGGAGGGACGTCCGCTTTGCTGGCGTCCCTCTTAGCCTGCCCCGCTTCCTGCCTCCCCAGCGAGGCAGGAAGCGGCTGAGGAACGATCGCTCCAGCCGGGCGCAGCACGCCCGGCCAGGGCCGCTGCGGGCGGCTGGCTGAGTCCTGCCCTAGCGCGGATGGCCAGCGGCCCTGGTCATCATGACCCGCGGCCCGGTTCTCGGGTACCCTACCCGTTCTGGCTGTCCGCGCGCCTACTCAGTGACCCGTGCCTTCGAGGTCATCCTTGTGCGGCTCCGTGTACCGCGACGCCGGCGTCCGCCTGCTCCGCTCCCCGCCGGGCCGATCCGGCGGACTGGGCTCGAATCCGCAGGGCTGACGGCAGCGCGCGGTAGGGTGCGGAAGGATCGGGGCAGATCGGTGGCGGGGGAGGAGAGCCGGCGCGTGTACCTGAAAACCCTCACGCTGCGCGGGTTCAAGTCGTTCGCGTCCGCGACCGCGATGCGCTTCGAGCCGGGCATCACCTGCGTCGTCGGCCCGAACGGCTCGGGCAAGTCAAACGTCGTCGACGCGTTCACCTGGGTGATGGGCGAGCAGGGCGCCAAGACTCTGCGCGGCGGCAAGATGGAAGACGTCGTCTTCGCCGGCACCGCTGGCCGCCCGCCGCTCGGCCGCGCCGAGGTCACGCTCACGATCGACAACAGCGACGGCCAGCTGCCGATCGACTATGCGGAAGTGACGATCAGCCGGCTGCTGTTCCGCTCGGGCCAGAGCGAGTACGCGATCAACGGCGAGTCGTGCCGGCTCCTGGACGTGCAGGAACTGCTGTCGGACACCGGACTTGGCCGGGAGATGCACGTCATCGTCGGTCAGGGCCAGCTCGACGAGGTGCTCAACGCCGGCCCGGACGCGCGGCGGGCGCTGATCGAGGAGGCCGCCGGCGTCCTGAAGCACCGCAGGCGCAAGGAAAAGGCGCTGCGCAAGCTCGAGGCGATGCAGGCCAACCTGACCCGGCTGGTCGACCTGACCGGCGAGCTCGGGCGGCGGCTCAAGCCGCTCGGCCGCCAGGCCCAGATCGCCCGCAAGGCGGCGGTGATCCAGGCGGACCTGCGCGACGCCAGGCTGCGGCTGCTCGCTGACGACTACGTGACGCTCGCCTCCGAGCTGGAGCGCGACCAGGCCAGCGAGGCAGCAGCCGCGGCGCGGCGCGCGGAGCTGGAAGCCGGGCTGGCGAAGGCCCGCGAGCGCGAGGCCGGGCTGGAGCGCGACGAGCAGCAGAACGCACCGCGGCTGGCCGCGGCCCAGCAGACGTTCTTCGCGCTGTCCAGCCTGTCCGAGCGGCTGCGCGCCGTGGCGGGCCTGGCCGACGAACGGCACCGGCACCTGTCGGCGCCCCCGGAGCCGCAGCGGGCCGGCCGTGACCCCGAGGAACTCGACCGCGAGGCCGCCAGCCTGCGGGAGCAGGAGGCGGCGCTGCGCGCCCGGCTCACCGCCGCCCGCGAGCAGCTGGCGTCGGCCGTCACGGAACGGACGGCGGCCGAGGGCGCCCTCGCCGAGACCGAGCGCCGGATCGCCGCCGACGCCAGGGCGGCGGCCCAGCAGGCCGAGCGGCTGAGCCAGCTGCGCAGCCAGGCGGGCGCGGCCCGGTCCCGGGCCGCCGCCGCCCGGGAGGAAGCCGGACGGCTCGCCGAGGCGATCGGGCAGGCCCGCAGCCGGGCGGAGCGCGCCCAGCAGGAGTACGCCGCCCTGCAGGACCATGTCGCCGGGCGGGACGAGGGCCGGGCGGATCTGGTCGCCGCGCACGAAGAGGCGGCGGCCGCCCTGGCCGCGGCCTCGGCCCGGCTGAAGGCGCTGCGGTCGGCCGAGCATCAGGCCAGTGCCGAGCGCGCCGCCCTGCGGGCTCGCACCGAGGCACTGGAGGAGGCCGTCCGCCGCGGCGCCGACGCCTCCGGGGTCCTGCTGGAGGATCAGGCGGCCTTCGCCGGCGTGCTAGGTCCGCTCGCGGCCCTGCTGACCGTCGAGGACGGGGCGCAGGAGGCGATAGCGGCCGCGCTCGGCGCCGCCGCCGGCGCGGTCGCCGTGGCGGGCGTCGACGCGGCCGTCACGATCCTTCAGGCGCTGAAGAGCGGCGGCTCCGGGCGGGTCGATCTGGTGATTGCCGCTGACAGCCAGCCGGGCAACGGCTCCGGCGGCCACCCCGGCGCGACCGGCGATAGCGCCGACGGTGAGCTGCCGCCGGCCGTTGTGCGCGCTTTTGATCTGGTCAAGACGCCGGGCCAGCTCGCGCCGGCCGTCGGGCAGCTGCTGGCCGGGGTGGTGGTGGCCCCTGATCTGTCCGTCGGCCGCGAGCTGCTGCGCGCCAGTCCGCGGCTGCGCGTGGTGACCCGCGACGGCGACCTGATCGGGACTCACTGGGCGCGCAGCGGCGGCACGGGCGGCCAGAGCCTGCTCGCGCTGCGATCGGCCGCTCAGCAGGCGGCCGGCGGCCTGGCCGAGGCTGAGCGCCAGTGCCAGCGGGCGGAGCGGGACCTGAGCGACGCCGCCGACGACGAGGAGCAGGCCCGGCAGGCGCTGGCCGAGGCGCTGGCGCTGCTGCAGCAGGCCGATGCGGCCGCCGCCGAGACCTCCGGCAAGCTGGGGGCACTGGCGGGCGCGGCCCGGGCAGCTCAGGAAGAAGCAGGACGGCTTGCGGCCGCGATCGCCGCCGCCGAGCGCTCCGCGGAGCAGGGACAGGTCCAGCTCGCGCAGATCCAGGAACGGCTGGCCGCGCAGGAAGCAGCGGCCGCGGGAGGCGGCCCGGCCGGCGGGACCTCACCGGAGGGCGGCGAGGTGGACTCGGCGCAAGGCCGGCAGGCCGACAAGAAGGCGCTGGCCGAGCGGGCCGTGGCCGCGCGCAGCACTGAGATGGACGCGCGCCTGGAGATGAGGACGGCGGAGGAGCGGCTGCGGGCGATCTCCGGCCGGGCCGACTCCCTGGCCGCCGCCGCGAAGGCAGAGCGCCAGGCCATCGAGCGCGCGCTGATCCGCAGCAGGCGCCGGGCCGCGGACGCGGCCGTGGCCGCCGCGGTCGGGCGCGGCGCGCGCGTCGCGCTGACCGCCACCGAGCGGTCGATCAGCGTGGCCGACGCCGAGCGGCAGGCCGCCGAGCAGGCCAGCCAGGCGCGTGACGGTGACCTCAAGGTCGTGCGCGCCGCGATCCGGGAACTGGCCAGCGAGCTCGACAAGGTCGTCGACGGGGCGCACGGCGCGCAGATCGCCCGGGAAAGCCACCGGCTGCGGCTTGACCAGATCGCGGGCCGGGCCGCGGAGGAATTCGCCGTCGACGCGTACGTGCTGGTCGCCGAGTACGGTCCCGATGTACCGGTGCCGGCGGCCGAGGAAGGGCAGATCCCGGTCGCCTACGACCGGCAGGCAACCGAGCGGCGGGCGCAGCAGGCCCAGCGCCTGCTGGATCAGCTCGGCAAGGTCAACCCGCTGGCCCTGGAGGAGTTCGCCGCGCTGGAGGAACGGCACGCGTTCCTGGTCACCCAGCTGGAGGACCTGAAGAAGACCCGGCGCGACCTGCTGACGGTGATCAAGGAAGTCGACGACCGGGTGCAGCAGGTGTTCAGCTCCGCCTACGAGGACACCGCGCGGGAGTTCGAGCGGATCTTCGCGCAGCTGTTCCCCGGCGGTGACGGCAGGCTGCTGCTCACCGAGCCCGACGACCTGCTGACCACCGGCATCGACTTCGAGGCCCGGCCGCCCGGCAAGAAAGTGAAGCGGCTGTCGCTGCTGTCGGGCGGCGAGCGGGCGCTGACCGCGATCGCCTTCCTGCTGGCGATCTTCAAGGCCCGGCCGTCCCCCTTCTATGTCCTCGACGAGGTCGAGGCCGCGCTGGACGACGTCAACCTGCAGCGGCTGCTGGGGATTTTCACCGAGCTGCGGGAGATTTCCCAGCTCATCATCGTGACGCACCAGAAGCGCACGATGGAGGTCGCCGACTCGCTCTACGGTATCACGATGCGCGGGGACGGTGTCTCGGCGGTCGTCAGCCAGCGGCTGCGCGAGCGCGAGAGCGCCTGAGCCGGCGGTCGCCGCGAGGCTGCGGCAGGCGCGGCTGCCGGGTTCGGCTGGTCGCCGTGGTCTGCCAGACTGGTGCTCGTCATGGAACACGATCTGATCATCGCCGCTGTCATCGTCGTAGTCGGCGGCGGCGCCGCCGTCCTCGTCCCCCCCTTCCTGCGCCGCCGCCGGTCGCAGCCGCCCGGCGGCCAGCCAGGGGCCGGCCAGGGGGGCCCTGGGCAGCAGGGCGCCCAGCAGGGCGGCACGACCACGCTGGAGCGGCCGCCCGAGCCCGGTACGACGGGCACCGCGGGAGCACCCGCCGCGCCGCCGCAGGACCTGCCCGCCGCGCCGCCCGCCCCGCCTGCTGCGCCCCCCGCCGAGAAACCGCCGCCATCCGCCGGCCGGCTGGTCCGGCTGCGCAGCCGGCTGGCCCGGTCCCAGTCGGCCTTCGGCTCGGCGCTGCTCAGCCTGCTGTCCTCCGACCGCCTCGATGAGGAAACCTGGGAGGAGATCGAGGACACGCTGATCACCGCGGACATGGGCGTAGGGCCGGCCCGGCAGCTGGTCACCAAGCTGCGCACCGAGGTCAAGGTGACCGGCGCGCGGGACCCCGCCCAGGTCAGGGAGGTCCTGCGGGCCGACCTCATCGCCGAGATCAACCCGGGGATGGACCGGACGCTGCACACCGCGCCGCACGGCGACCGGCCCGCGGTGGTGCTCGTCGTCGGCGTCAACGGCACCGGCAAGACCACCGCCTGCGGCAAGCTCGCCCGAGCGCTAATCGGCGACGGCCAGACCGTGCTGCTCGGCGCCGCTGACACGTTCCGCGCCGCCGCCGCCGACCAGCTGCAGACCTGGGCCGAGCGCGTCGGCGCGGAGGTCGTGCGCTCCGATATCGAGGGCGCCGACCCGGCCAGCGTGGCCTTCGACGCGGTCAACAAGGGCATCGAGCGCGGCGTCGACACCGTGATCGTCGACACCGCGGGCCGCCTGCACACCAAGGCCGGGCTGATGGACGAGCTCGGCAAGATCAAGCGGGTGATCTCCAAGCACGCCACCGTGGACGAGGTGCTGCTCGTCCTGGACGCGACCACCGGGCAGAACGGGCTGCGCCAGGCCCGGGTATTCGCCGAGGTGGTGGACGTCACCGGGATTGTCCTGACCAAGCTGGACGGCACGGCCAAGGGCGGGATCGTGATCGGGGTGCAGCGCGAGCTCGGCGTGCCGGTGAAGCTGGTCGGCCTCGGCGAAGGTCCCGACGACCTCGCGCCGTTCGAGCCGGAAGCCTTCGTGGATGCGATCCTGGGCGGCTGACCCGATAGCCTGAGTAGGTGTTCGAGACTCTTTCCGACCGGCTGTCTCAGGTCTTCTCCGCGCTGCGCTCGCGCGGCCGCCTGTCGCAGGCCGACATTGACGCGGTCACGCGCGAGATCCGGATCGCGCTGCTCGAGGCCGACGTTGCGCTGCCCGTCGTCCGGCAGTTCATCGCCAAAGTCCGGGAACGGGCGTCCGGCGCCGAGGTCTCCGAGGCGCTGAACCCGGCCCAGCAGGTCATCAAGATCGTTAACGAAGAGCTCATCGAGATCCTGGGCGGTGAGGCCCGGCGGCTGCGTTTCGCCAAGGCGCCGCCGACGGTGATCATGCTGGCCGGCCTGCAGGGCTCTGGTAAGACGACGCTCGCGGGCAAGCTGGCGCTGTGGCTGAAGGCGCAGGGGAACACCCCGATGCTGGTGGCCGCCGACCTGCAGCGGCCCAACGCCGTCCAGCAGCTGCAGGTGCTGGGCGAGCGGGCCGGTGTGCCGGTGTTCGCTCCCTACGCCGGTAACGGCGTGGGCGACCCCGTGCAGGTCGCGCGCGAGTCGCTGGAGGAGGCTAAACGGCGGCTGTACAACATCATCATCATCGACACCGCCGGCCGCCTCGGCATCGACGAAGAGCTGATGCGGCAGGCCGCCGACATCCGCGACGCCGTCGACCCGGACGAGATCCTCTTCGTCGTCGACGCCATGATCGGCCAGGACGCGGTGCAGACCGCGCAGGCGTTCCTGGACGGGGTCGGCTACGACGGTGTAGTGCTGACCAAGCTGGACGGTGACGCCCGCGGCGGCGCGGCACTGTCCATCGCGCAGCTCACCGGCCGTCCGGTGATGTTCGCCTCGGCCGGGGAGAAGCTCGAGGACTTCGATGTCTTCCACCCCGACCGGATGGCCTCGCGCATCCTGGACCTCGGCGACGTCCTGACCCTGATCGAGCAGGCCGAGCGGACCTTCGACCAGGACCAGGCCGCCGCGATGGCCGGCAAGCTGGCCTCCGGCGACGGCTTCACGCTCGAGGACTTCATCGAGCAGCTGGCCATGGTGCGCAAGCTCGGCCCGATCGGCAACCTGCTCGGGATGCTGCCGGGGGCCGCGCAGAACCGCGAGCTGCTCAGCCAGGTCAGCGACAAGGACCTGGACCGGGCCGCGGCCATCGTCAGTTCCATGACCGTGGAGGAACGGCGTAACCCGAAGATCATTAACGGGTCGCGCCGGGCACGGATAGCCGCAGGCTCAGGTGTGACCGTGGGCGAGGTCAACAACCTCATCGTCCGGTTCCAAGAGGGCCAGAAGATGATGCGCCAGATGATGGGCGGGATCCCCGGCATGGGCGCGATGCGCCGTGGCCAGAAGGCCAAGGCCAAGGGGAAGAAAAAAGGCAAGGGCGGCGGCCGCCCGGCGAATGTCCCCAGCAGCCGTAACCCGGCCGGCCCGGCGGGCCTGCCTGCCGGATTCGGCCAGGACGGCCCCGGCGGCGGCTCCGGCCTCGGCGCCGGCGGCCTTGGCGGGCTTCCCGACGGGTTCGGCGGCGACGGCTCGCTGAAGCTGCCCCCCGGTCTCGGCCAGGGCTTTGCCGGCCAGCCGGTGCCCAAGCTGCCGCCCGGCCTGCGCGGCCCCGCGGCGAACAGGCGCGGCCGCCAGGGCAAGAAAGGCCGCTGACCCAGAGGGCCTGGCCGAGGCAGTGCGCCGGCCAGTGATTACGCCTGGGCGGCTGGCGTCTGGCACAATGTGGTAGCACTCGGCTGCGCGGGGCCCTCTCTAACCCACCGCAGCCGGACCCATCTGGGCAGCGCGCGCCGGTCCCCACCCGGTCTAAGTGACGCCCGCACCGAATCCGCTGGGAGAAGACCACAGCCGTGGCTGTCAAGATCAAACTGAAGCGACTGGGCAAGATCCGCCAGCCCTATTACCGCATCATCGTCGCCGACGCCCGCACCAAGCGGGACGGTCGTGCGATCGAGGAGATCGGCAAGTACCACCCGAAGTCCGAGCCGTCGTTCATCGAGGTGAACTCGGAGCGGGCGCAGCACTGGCTCTCGGTGGGCGCGCAGCCGACCGACCCGGTCCGCAAGCTCCTGGAGATCACCGGTGACTGGCAGAAGTTCAAGGGCCTGCCGGGAGCCGAGGGGACGCTGCGGACGGCGGCGCCGAAGGAAGACCGCAAGGAGGTCTTCGCGGCGGCGCTGAAGGAGACGCTGGAAAACAGCGACGCCGCGCCGAAGGGCAAGGGCAAGTCGGCCGACGCCAAGGCAGAATCCAAGTCCGCCGACGCTAAGACCGGCGACGCGAAGTCCGGCCAGGCCAAGATCAGCCAGGCGAAGACCGACAAGCCCGCCCGCCAGGCGAAGGACGCCAGCGCAGACGCCGCTCCGGCTGCCGCCGAGGGCGACGCTGCGGCCGCCGAGCCTGCTGCGGCTGACGCGCCTGCTGCGGCCGCCCCCGATGCCACCGCGGACAGCGCCGCTGACGGTGCCGCCGAGAGCGCCGCGGCAGAGAGCGGACGCTGACGTGCTCGAAGAGGCTCTGGAGCACCTGGTAAAGGGGATCGTCGAGTTTCCGGATGACGTCCGGGTCGACAGTCGCGGGCTGCGCCGGGGTCGTGTCCTCGAGGTGCGCGTGCACCCCGAGGATCTGGGCAAGGTGATCGGCCGGGGCGGCCGGACTGCCAAGGCACTGCGGACCGTCGTCGGCTCGCTCGCCGGGAACTCCTATGTCCGGGTCGACCTGCTGGACACCGACGAGATCCGCTAGCCGGCATGCAGCTGGTCGTCGGCCGGGTGGGAAGGCCGCACGGGATCCGCGGCGAAGTGACCGTGGACGTGCGGACCGACGATCCCGACCGCAGGATCGCCGCGGGCTCGGTCCTGGCGACGGAGCCCGCGGCGGCCGGCCCGCTAGCCGTGGCGGCCGTCCGCTGGCACTCCGGGCGGCTGCTGGTCCGGTTCGACGGCTACAGCGACCGGACCGCGGCCGAGGAGCTGTCCGGCACCCTGCTGGTGGTCGACTCGGCCGAGCTGCCTGCCCCCGATGACCCTGATGAGTTCAACGATCATCAGCTCATCGGGCTTTCCGTCGTGACGGTCAGCGGCGAGCCGGTGGGCAGCGTGACCGATGTCCTGCACTACGGCCAGGATCTGCTGGTCGTCGCGCCCGGCGGGGGCCGCCCGGCCGCGGACATCCTGGTGCCCTTCGTCGCTGCCCTGGTGCCCGAGGTAGATGTCGGCGGCGGGAAGATCGTCATCGACCCGCCGCCGGGCCTGCTCGACCTGGGTGACGGCGGGCAGGAGCCTGCCGCCGGCGGCCGGAATGCACCTGCCGGCCGCGGCCGCAGCTAGCGAGGCCGGCATGCGCATCGACATCGTGACCATCTTCCCGGAGTATTTCGCGCCCCTCGAGGTCTCGCTCATCGGCAAGGCCGCGCAGCGCGGCGAGATCGCCTTCGGCGTCCACGACCTGAGGTCCTGGGCGCACGACGTGCATCGCACGGTGGATGATGCGCCGTTCGGCGGCGGCCCTGGGATGGTGATGAAACCTGAGCCATGGGGCGAGGTGCTCGACACTGTCGCCCCGCCGGGATCCCCGGCCTGCCTGATCGTGCCGACGCCGGCCGGCGTGCCGTTCACGCAGGCGAAAGCAGCCCAGTTCGCGGCGCTGCCGCACCTGGTGTTCGCCTGCGGGCGGTACGAGGGCATCGACGCGCGGGTGGCGGAAGACGCGCGCGCCCGGATGACCGTCGAGGAAGTCAGCATCGGTGATTACGTGCTGGCGGGCGGTGAGCCGGCGGTCCTGGTGATGATCGAGGCCATCTGCAGGCTGCTGCCGGGCGTGCTCGGCAACGCCGATTCCGCCGCCGATGACTCGTTCGGCGGCGGGACAGGGCCGATGGCCGCGCTGGTTGAGGGACCAGCCTATACCCGGCCGCGGATCTGGCGGGGCCGGGAGGTCCCACCGGTCCTGCTTTCGGGAGATCACGCGGCCATCGCTCGCTGGCGGCGCGACTGCGCGCTGCAGGTCACCGCACGCAACAGGCCCGATCTCGCGGCCAGGCTGCTGCCTGACGGCGGCGGCGGCGGTCTCGATTCCCGAGATCGCCAGGTGCTATCTGAGGCTGGCTTTCCGGTTGGCGGCAAAGATATGGCACACTGAAAGCCGCCCCGTCGCCGGATCACTCCGCCGGGGCGCTGTCGGGTGCTCGTCCGGCACCGACCAGACCGATGCAACGCGTTCGCAGCCGTGCGCGTGATGACTACCAAGGAAACCGCAGCGATGCACACCGCGATTGCCGAGCTGGAACAGGCACAGATTCGTTCCGACATCCCGGAATTCCGTCCGGGTGACACCCTCAAGGTGCACGTGCGGGTCGTGGAAGGCAGCCGCTCGAGGATCCAGGTCTTCCAGGGCGTCGTCATCCGCCGCCAGGGCGGAGGGATGCGGGAGACCTTCACCGTCCGGAAGATCAGCTACGGCGTGGGCGTCGAGCGGACCTTCCCGCTGCACACGCCCGCGATCGACAAGATCGAGGTGGTGACGCGCGGCCGGGTCCGGCGCGCCAAGCTGTACTACCTGCGCTCGCTGCGCGGCAAGGCGGCGAGGATCCGCGAGCGCCGCGACCTGTCGGCGCGCTAAGCCCGGCAGTGCCGACCGACGGCGCGCCGCCGCCCGCGGCCCTGCGCTGACCCTTCCGGCGCTATGGCGTGCCCGCGGCTGACGGCCGGCGTCCAGATCGAGCTCGATGATGAGCGATGACCAGAGCGCGGCCGACGGCGCCGTGACGGGCGCGGGTGCGCCGGACGGCCGCTCCGCCGGACCGGCGCCGCGGTCCGCCGATCCGGGCAGCACCGAGGCGGCCGGGACGCAGAGCGGGACGCGGCGGCGCAAGCGCTCGCTGCGCCGCGAGGTGCCGGTGCTGATCCTGGTGGCGCTGGTGATCGCGCTGCTGGTGAAGACCTTCGTCGTCCAGGCCTTTTACATCCCGTCGTCGTCGATGGAAGACACTCTGCTGGTCGGCGACAAGGTCCTGGTCAACAAGCTCGTCTATCACTTCCGCAAGATCGAGCCGGGCGACATCGTGGTGTTCGACGGCGCGGGCTCGTGGAACGCGGCGCCGAAGGCAGGCCGGAGTTCCGATCCGGTCGTGCGCGTGTATGACGTGACCCTCAAGCCCGTGCTGAGCGCGATCGCCGGGCTGTTCGGGGCCTCCTCAGGCCAGACGGACTACATCAAGCGGGTTATCGGCGTGCCGGGCGACCATGTGGCCTGCTGCAACGCCCAGGGCCTGGTGACAGTCAACGGCGTCGGCCTGCACGAGAGGTCCTACTTGTTTCCCGGCGACCCGCCGGGTGCGGCGCCGGAAGGCTACCCGGGGCATTTCAGCGTCACCGTGCCCCCAGGGCGGCTGTGGGTGATGGGCGACTACCGGAGCGTGTCGGACGACTCGCGGCTGCGCAGCAATGATCCCGGCAGCGGCACGATACCGGAGAGCAGCGTGATCGGGCGGGCGTCCCTGATCATCTGGCCGCCTAGCCGGTGGCGAATCCTGCCCATTCCCTCGACGTTCGCGCAGCCCGGCATCGACGGCCGGGTCGCATCGGCCGCCCTCGCGGCTCACGGACCGTCTTACCTGCCTCTTGCCGCCGGCTGCGCCGGAGTCCTGCCGGCGGCATGGCTGCGGCGCCGGCGGACGCGGCGCAGAGGCTGAGCGGGTGCCCGGGGGCCGCCGGCGCCTCAGGTGACTGCGGCGACGAACGAGAGCATCGTGATGCTCTGCAGGTTTAGCGGGGGATATGCGGCTTGCCGGCGACGGCGATTTACCGGCTCGTCACAGGCCGGCGTCGTTCTTGGCTCCGCCCGGCGCTAGGCTCAAGCCGATGATGAGCGACGACCCGAGCATACGCGATCGCGGGCTCACCGAGGCTGGCGGCGAGGACTGGACTCGCGGGGGACCGGTCAGCGGATCCGACCCGGCGCGGAGCGGGTCGCTGACAGCGCCCTCGGCGCCCGGCGATGGCGCTGCGCGCCCCGCCGCTGGGCGGGCCGCTGGCAGCCCCGGGTCCGCGTCTGGCCGTCCGGCATCCGGCGACGGCAGTCCTGCGGCTGACGGCCCCTCGGCTGACGGAGGTGCGTCTTCGGCGGCGAGCCCCGCCGACGCTGACGGGGCAGGTCCTGGCACCAAGAACGCGTCCGGCGCGCAGGCCAGGGAGGGTGGGCGCGGCAATCGCTCGTTCTGGCGCGAGCTGCCGGTGCTCATCCTGGTCGCGCTGGTGATCGCCCTGCTGATCAAGACTTTCGTCGTGCAGGCCTTTTACATCCCGTCGTCGTCGATGGAGGACACGCTCAAGATCGGCGACAAGGTCCTGGTCAACAAGCTCGTCTATCACTTCCGCAAGATCGAGCCGGGCGACATCGTGGTTTTCGACGGCGCGGGCTCGTGGGATGCTGTGCCTCCGCCCGCGCAGCCCAGCTCCGATCCGGTCGTGCGCGTGTATGACGCGACCCTGAAGCCGCTCGTGCATTCCATCGCCGGCCTATTTGGCACGGCTCCCGGCCAGACCGACTACATCAAGCGGGTCATCGGCGTGCCGGGCGATCATGTCGCCTGCTGCAACGCTCAGGGCCTCGTGACGGTCAACGGCGTGGCCCTGCACGAGAAGTCCTACCTGTACCCCGGCAACGCGCCCTCCGATATTCATTTCCACAGCACCGTGCCGACCGGCCGGCTCTGGGTGATGGGGGACCACAGGTTCGTGTCGGACGACTCCCGCCTGCACACCGCGGATCCCGGCGCCGGGACGATCCCCGAGAACAAGGTGATCGGCCGGGCCTTCCTGATCGTCTGGCCGCCCAGCCGGTGGCGAGTGCTGCCCATTCCGGCCACCTTCCACCAGCCCGGCATCAGTGCGGCCGGCGCGTCGCAGCCTGGCTCGGCGGCAGCAGACGCCGCTGTAGCGCGCGGTGTGCCGGTCGCCTCGTCCGCGCCCTATCTGCCACTGGCCGCCGGCTTTGCCGGTGCGGTCCCGCTAACGTGGCTGCAGCGCCGGGCCCGGATCCGGGTCCGCCGCCGTCGGCTGCGCAGGCGCCGGTGACGTCATGCTGGCGGCAATGCAGCGACCGCCGGGTTACACCCCGCGGCGCGACGCGGGCCTAGCCAGGTACGAGCGCGTCCTGGCGCGGGCGGGCCTTTCCCCGGTGGCCGGTATCGACGAGGCCGGCCGCGGCGCCTGCGCAGGCCCGCTCGTCGTCGCGGCGGTGGCGCTCGATCTGCGCGCGATCGCCTCGATCGCTGACCTCGGTGACTCCAAGACGCTGACGGCACCGGTAAGGGAAGCCTGCTACCAGCAGATCGTCTCGACCGCGCTGGCCTGGAGCGTCGTGGTCATCCCCGCCGCCGACATCGACCGGATCGGGCTGCATGTGTGCAATGTGACCGGGATGCGGCGGGCGCTCGCCCGGCTGGCCAGCCGGCCGCGCTACGTTCTCACCGACGGCTTCCCGGTGCGCGGGCTCGCCGTTCCCGCCCTGGCGATGTGGAAGGGCGACCAGGTGGCCGCGAGCGTCGCGGCGGCGTCCATCGTCGCCAAGGTCACCAGGGACCGGATTATGCGGGAACTCGATCCGGGCTACCCTGAATACGGATTCGCACGACATAAGGGATATTCGACGCCGAGTCATATGCGAGCGCTGGCCGAACATGGCCCGTGCCACGAGCATCGCCTTTCATTCGCCAACGTCCGGATGTCGGGCACCGCGGCGAGCGGCGCCGGACAGCGCGGCCGGGCGGAGGCACAGGCGGATTCATGCCGCATCCCGGAGCAGGCAGGCGCCGAGCTCCTGGCCGATGCGAAGCTGCCGGCCGGCCCGGAACTGCCAGCGGGTACTGAGCTGATGCCGGGCGGTCCGGCGCAGGCAGATGAGCGCCTTGGGGGCCCCGCGCCTCGCCAGCGTGGCCGCCCGCGCGACGGCACGCCCGTCGGCAGGAGACAATGGTGATGTCGTCGACCTCACCGGAGACCACGCCCGGCCGGACCAGGAAGGCGCCGCGGCCCGGGCGCGCGGCGCCTGATCGGAGGGGGGGGACAGGAGCGCGGAGGATCTCGAGAAATACGAGACCGAGATGGAGCTGCAGCTCTACCGGGAGTACCGCGACGTCGTCGGCCTGTTTACCCACGTGGTCGAGACCGAGCGCCGGTTCTACCTCACCAACCAGGTTGAGCTGAGCGTGCGCACTGCCGACAACGGCGAAGTGTTCTTTGAGGTCACGATGCAGGACGCGTGGGTCTGGGACATGTACCGTCCCGCGCGGTTCGTGAAGAACGTCCGGGTCGTGACATTCAAGGATGTCAACGTCGAGGAACTGGCCAAGAGCGACCTGCAGCTGCCTGAGGAGCACTGACCGCAGCGGCGGGCAGTAGTATTTTGCGGCTCCGCCTGCGCCTGAGGCGCCTGCAGCAGCAGGCCGCCTTCGCCGTCTTTCCGGGGCCGCCGGCGGCCCCGCCGCCCGTCGCCGTGCGGCCCGCGTCACCGCCCCTGCAGCAGGCCCGGCGCATCTAATCACGGGCGCCCGACATTCCCGGCGCCGCTCCCACAGCCCGCGGTCCCGGACCTACGGCCTTCCACAGCCCCAGACCGTCATCAGCGGCGAGCTGCCCGTCTCGGCCACCGTCGGTGTCGGAGGTGGTGGGCATGAACGCCAAGGATGTCCTGGGCAGTCAGGGCGAGCAGCTCGCGGTGGACTATCTGCAGCAGGCCGGCCTGCGGATACTGGACCGCAACTGGCGCTGCGACAAAGGCGAGATCGACATTGTCGCGGCGGACAGCCGGGTGCTGGTGATCTGCGAGGTGAAGACCCGCTCGGGCACCCGGTACGGGGCGCCGCTGGAGGCCGTCGACCGGCGCAAGCGCGCCCGGCTGCGGCGGCTGGCCATCCGGTGGGTGGTCGCACACGGACTGCTCTTCGACGAAGTGCGCATCGACGTGGTAGGCGTGCTCAAGACGGCGGCCGGGGAATTCTCGATCGAGCACGTCCGGGGGATCGGCTGATGTCGCTGGCCCGCACGCACGCAATCACCCTGGTCGGCGTCCAGGGCCACCCGGTGGAAATCGAGGCCGACATCGAGAACGGGCTGGTGGCCCTGCTGCTGGTCGGGCTGCCCGACACCGCGCTGCGCGAAGCACGGGACCGGATCCGGTCGGCCATCGTCAATAGCGGCGAATCGTGGCCGCAGCGCCGGATCACGGTCGGCTTGTCGCCCGCCAGCCTGCCCAAGCGCGGCAGCGGATTCGATCTGGGCATCGCCGCCGCCATCCTGGCCGCTGCGGGCGCGGTGCCCGCCGCCAGGCTCAGCGGCGCCGTGCTGCTGGGCGAGCTCGGGCTGGACGGCAAGGTGCGGCCGGTCACCGGGGTACTCCCGGCCGCCGCCGCCGCTGCGGCCGCCGGGTTCGGGATGGCTGTGGTTCCCGCCGAGAACGCGCCCGAAGCTTGCCTGGTCCCGCAGCTCCGGGTCGCGGCCGTGCCGAACCTCGAGGCGCTAGTCGACTGGCTGCGCGGCGAGCCTGCCCGCGCAGGTGCAGGCGTGCAGGTCTTCGAGCCGGGCCAGGGCCCGCCGCCGGCCGGGACCGGGGGCCCTGGCGGTGCAGCCACGGACCTGGCCGACGTGGTCGGCCAGCCGACCGCGCGGCGGGCGGCGGAGATCTGCGCTGCCGGCGGTCATCACCTCCTGCTGCTCGGGCCGCCTGGCGTGGGCAAGACCATGCTGGCCGAGCGGTTGCCGACCGTCCTGCCGCGGCTGGAGCCGGCGGCGGCGCTTGAGGTAAGCGCGATTCACTCGATAGCCGGGCAGCTGCCGGCCGGGCGGCCGCTCATCAGCGAGCCGCCGTTCTGCGCTCCGCACCATACGGCGACCAAGGCGGCGATCGTCGGCGGCGGCAGCGCTGTCATCAGGCCGGGTGCGGCCTCCCTGGCTCATCACGGCTGCTTGTTCCTGGACGAGGCACCGGAGTTCTGCCGCGATGTGCTGGACGCTTTGCGCCAGCCGCTGGAATCCGGCGAGGTGGTGATCGCCCGGTCCGGCCTGACCGCCCGTTTCCCGGCCAGGTTCACGCTGGTGCTGGCCGCGAACCCGTGTCCGTGCGCCAGGGCGTCCGCCGCGCGTTTGGCCTGCAGCTGCAGCCCGGCGGTGCGCCGCCGGTATCTGGGCCGCCTGTCGGGACCGCTGCTGGACAGGGTAGACGTCAAGGTCGAGTTCCTGCCGGTCGGTCGGGCGGAGCTGCTCAGCGACCGGCGGCTGACCGAGCCCAGCGCGGTCGTCGCCGAGCGCGTGCGGCGGGCGCGCGGCCGGGCTGCCGCCCGGTTGCGCGGTACGCCCTGGCGCCTCAATGCGGAGATACCCGGCAGCGAGCTGCGCAGACGGTACGTGCCGGCCGCTGGAGCCCTCGCCCCCCTCGAGCGGGCGATGGACCTCGGCACGGTCAGCGCGCGCGGAGCGGACCGGATCATCCGGCTGTCCTGGACGCTGGCCGACCTCGCTGATGTGCCCCGGCCGGGAGCGGGCGAGATCAGCTACGCGCTGGCGCTGTGGCTGGGGGCGGGCATATGACTCGCCTCGCGAGCGCTCAGGAGCGGCTGGCCCGGGCCGCGCTCAGCTTCGTCACCGAGCCGGGCGATCCGGCTCTGGGCCTCCTGCTGCGGGCGATGGCCCCGGCCGAGGTCGTCGCCATGCTGCGAGGCGGCGGTGGCCCGCCGGCTGCCGCCGCACCGCCCGGTGATCAGGGTGCCAGGGCAGCGGCCCGCGCCGTGGAGCGCTGGCGCGCGCGGCTGGACCAGGTCCCGACGCAGGCGCGACTGGCCGCCTGGGAACGCGCCGGGATGCGGCTGGTGTGCCCGGGCGAGCCGGAATGGCCGACGCAGCTTGATGAGCTCGGTGAGGCAGGCCCCGTAGTGCTGTGGCTGCACGGGGCCTCCGATCTGCGCTACGCGTGCCTGCAATCCGTCTCGCTGGTCGGAGCGCGCGCCGCGACCGCCTACGGCACGCACGTCGCCACCGAAATGGCCGCGGCGCTGGCCGAGCGCGGCGCCACGGTGGTGTCGGGCGGTGCCTACGGCATCGACGCGGCGGCGCACCGGGGAGCGCTGGCCGCGAAGGGCCCGACGATCGCGGTGCTGGCCAGTGGCCTGAGCTACGGCTATCCGAAGGGTCATCACGAGCTGTTCGCCGCGGTCTGCGCCAGCGGCGTGCTGGTCAGCGAATGCCCGCCGGACCGCGCCCCGACCCGGCCCGGTTTCCTGGTCCGCAACCGGCTCATCGCCGCCCTGAGCCGGGGCACCGTCGTGGTGGAGGCCGCTTTGCGCAGCGGGGCGCTGAACACCGCCAAGCACGCTCGTGAGCTCTGCCGGCCGCTGATGGCCGTACCAGGGCCGGTGACCAGTGAGCAGTCGGCCGGGTGCCATGAGCTGATCAGGGAGTGGGCCGCGGTATGCGTGACGAGCGCGGGGGAGATCCTCGAGCAGATCTGCCCGCTGGGCGAGGACACCGGCCGGCCCCGGCTGTCGCCCGCGGTACCCAGGGACAGCCTGGACGAGGTCACGACAGCGGTGCTGGACGCCGTGCCGGCCCGCGGCGGCCGCGGGCCGGCCGCGATCGCTGCGCAGGCCGCCGTCGACCTGGACACCGCCCTGCGCTGCCTCGGCCTGCTCGCCGCCGCCGGTCACATCGAGCGGTGCGACAAAGGCTGGCGGACGAGAAAGGGCCCCGAGGCCGCCGAGGGCTGATCCTCGCCGGCCGGCCGTCTTCGGCTCCTGAAGGACGGCAGCCGCAGGGAAGCCAGCCGGGCCTAGTGCTGCTCCTCGCCGGCTGATCTCGGCAGCAGCCAGACCAGGCCGAGGCACAGGACTGCGATCGCGCCGACGACAGCCACGCTCACGGTCATGGCGTGCGCGGCGCCGCGGTCGGCCCGCTGGGTGAAATAGACGGTCGTGACGACGGCGGAGCCGATCGCGGCGGCCAGTCGCGGCGGCCAGCTGCTGGACGGCGCTAAGGGAGCCGCTGGCGCGGCCCGCCTCGTCGTGAGCGACGTCGTTGATCGCGACGTCGTAGATGCTGCTGAAGCAGGCGCCCATGCCGGCGCCGAGTACGAAGATCGAGGGAGCCAGGGTCCACACGCTCACCGCGGTGCCCTCGGCCAGGACGGTCGCCCACACGCCCGCGGCGCCAGCGAGTGTGACGCCGAGGCCGGTGATGACGAGCACCCGCCCCAGCTTGCCGATCAGCGGGCGGAACACCACGGACACCACGATGATGCCCACCATGAGCGGGCCCAGGGCGATCGCCGCCGCGGACGGCCCGAGCCCGAGTGCCGTCTGGAAGAACAGCGACAGGCCGTAGGCCAGGCCGTTGACGGCGGCGAAGAACGCCAGGCCGAGCAGCAGCCCGGCGGTGCATCCCCGGTTAGCCAGGAGCGACGGAGGATCAGCGGGCTGGCGGCCAGGCGCTGCCGTACCGCGAACCCGATGAGCAGCACAGCGCCCGCGACCAGGCTCAGATGGGCAGCGCCGTCCAGCCCGCGGTCGAGCCCTCGATCAGTCCGTAGATAAGCGCGAACATGCTGGCGCCCAGCAAGCCTGCGCCCGGCCCGTCAATAGGTACGGCGCTGGCCGGCTCGTCGCGGGGCAGCAGCTTCAGCGCGGCGATGAACCCGGTGGTCCCGAGGGCGATGTTGATCAGAAATATCGGCCGCCAGGTCAGGCCCGCGATGTCGGCGCTGATGATGAAGCCCGCGACGATGGGGCCGAGCACGGCCGAGGCGCCCATCACCGGCCCGAAGGCGCTGACCGCGCGGGGTATCTGCTCGCGGGAGAAGGTGCCGATGAGGATGCCGATCCCCTGCGGGATCAGCAGTGCCCCGAAGCTGCCCCGCACCAGCCGCCCGGCGATCAGCATGGCGGGATCGACCGACAGGCCGCACGCGGCCGAGGCGAGAGTGAATCCGGCGATGCCGATCAGGAACATGCGCCGTTTGCCATAGCGGTCTCCGAGCCGGCCGCCCACCACGAGCAGCACGCCCATGGCGAGGGCGTAGCTGGCTCCGAGCCACTTGATCAGCGACTCGCCGCCGCCGATATCGCGCACGATGGTCGGCGCGGCAATGTTGGTGATCGTCGAGTCCATCAGGTCCAGCATGTCGGCGATCAGCACGCACGCGCAGCCGGCCTGTCAGGCGGGTGGGGTCGGGCGCGGACGGCGGCCGGGCGTCACGGTCCGGGCTGGGCCTGGTCTTGCCGGCGCTCCGGGCCTTGTCGCGGTCCGGGCCTTCGGTGGTGGTGGTCATCGCTTAGCTCCATTTCCTGGCAGCCGGACTTCGGGTTGGCAGTTTTCGGGGTCGGAAAAAGACGAAGCGGAGGAGGCGCCGGCGAAAGGTCAGCTGCCGGCTAGGACAGTGCCGGCTAGGGCGTGTCCCGCGGATCATCATGGGACCGGGTCGCGTAGCCAGATGCTGATCGAGGCGACGTCGATGGTGCCCTGGTAGATCCGCTCGCGTTTGTCGTATCGGGTGGCGACGGCGCGGAACTG
>JBKQMG010000235.1:0-7182 GCA_052146815.1 Streptosporangiaceae bacterium
GCCGCTCAGCGGCTGGTTTTCGTAGGCGCGGGCGCGGCCGGCACGGGTATCGCGCGCCTGGCCGAGACGGTTATCCGCGAGCAGGACCCCAGCGCCAGCCTTCGCCGCGCGGTCATGATGCTTGACTCGCACGGCCTCATCTTCGATGGGCGCGACCAGGTGGACGAGGACAAGCGCCAGTTCGCGCTGCCCGCCCCGGAACTGGCCGCGTGCGGCTTCGCGGCCGCCAGCCACTACGACCTCGAAACCGTCGTGCGGCAGATGGCGCCGACCATCCTGATCGGCACGTCAGCGACCCCGGGCGCCTTCACTGAGCCGGTGATCCGCGAAAGGGCCGCCCACACCCCGGCACCGATCGTGCTGCCGCTGTCGAACCCGACCCTGAAATCCGAAGCGACCCCAGCCGATGTGCTCGCATGGAGTGACGGGCGTGCGCTGGTAGCAACCGGCAGTGCCTTCGACCCGGTACGGGTGGAAGGCCGCGACCGTGTGATCGGGCAGGCGAACAACGTGTTTATCTTCCCGGGAGTGGGCCTCGGCGCGATCGCGTCGCGGGCACGGGAAGTCACCGACCGGATGTTCCTCGTAGCGGCCACCACACTGGCCGATATGGTCGACACAGACCGGCTCGCCGAGGGCGCGCTCTACCCCAGCCTCGCTGAGCTCCGGCCCATCTCGCGGGCCGTCGCGATCGCGGTCGCATGCGAGGCCTCCGCATCTGGCGCGGCACCGACGATGAGCCGCGACCAGGCAGCGGCCGCGGTGGACGCCGTGATCTGGACACCGGAGTACGGCCCGCCCGCCGTGCCGGCCGAACTGTAGGCCAGCCCTCCAGGGCACGCCGCCGACAGGGAGGCTTATTCAGAAGTGGCGCCAGCACACACCCAAGGCGATGTCAGAAATAGGCTGATCGCTGTCGGCGTGCCTTAACAAGAAGCAACGGCTCTCCCGGAATAATTTGAGAGTTCATGCCAATGAATTCTCAATCCCGGGAGAACCGTTGCGATATCATCGTCCCACTGGCCTGATGCTCTCGCAGATGCAGGAACTTGCCTGCCGCGCTCAGGACGCCATGGAAATACCCTGGAAGAAGAAAGGCGTCGGCCGGAAGAAGTCATGCGGCCTGCACGCTGCGGTGGAGATCGCGTGCATGTACCTGCGGCATAATGTGATACAGGAATTCCTCGGTGACATGAAGGGAATCTCGCAGCCGACAGTATCGAGGATCATCACCGCCATCGTCACCGCTGGTGAAATCGGTCCTGGAGCAATTCGTGCCGTCCGCCGGATACGCCCTCGAGATGGTGAACGGCAGGGTCTGCCTGGTCGACGGCACGATCACGCCCTGCTGGTCCTGGCGGGCTTGATCACAGCCGGTCTAAGCAATCGGGCGAATGGGGCGGTCGGTCTTTTCGGGAGTTACGGGATCTTCGGTGAGGTGGTCTTCGGGGGGGGAGGCTCTGGCGGATGCGTGAGCGATCGGGGGATGCGTGCGCCCGGAGGGTGCTTTCACTGGCTGACCGGGAGGAGATCTCCCGGGCGCTGGCCAGTGACGCTGGGCAGAAGGACATAGCGATTTCTATCGGGCGGTGCGAGTCGGTCGTGTCGCGTCGGCGTTCGGTGCTCAATGCATTGCACAAGGAGGACGACCGGACTCACCATCCGTGACCTCCACTATCTCAGCCACCGGGAGGGCCGGATGCCCGTGGCATGATTGCCCAGCAGTCACTCTACGTGACCTTCGCCGAGTCGCATGGGCCGTCGACGGCCGCGCAGGAAGGCGGTCGTGGAACGAGTGGTCGTTTCCACGACTGTTGTGGCGCTGGACCCTGCTCAGGCAAGAACCAGCAGCTCAGAGCGGGTGGGGCGCCAGGGGCTCGAACCCCGAACCCACGGATTAAAAGAGGACCGCTGGGCCGCCCTGAGCGCCCGGCCTGCACCAATGTCCCGCGAATACGCCCGGGATGCACAGATTGCACGGTGGCTCCACCGGCACTCGTTCCACGAGTCATTCCACGGAACACGCGCCATGCGCGGCCATGTCCGTCACCAAAGCGTAGCCGGGTGGCGATCTCGTGGCCGGTCAGAAGGTGAGCCAGGAGCGGCGGGACGTGTACATCCGCGTCGGCCGGCCCGCCAGATGGCTGCGGCGTTGTGTGCTGGCCGATTGCAGCGCATCGGCAGTGCCTTGATCCCAGCGTCGGTCCGACGATCGGCCTGGCCGACGCTGCCGGTCGCACAGTCCTCACGACGTACTCAGCCACAATCCCTGCGTCACTAGCCTGAGCGGGGCACGGTTCCGGGGAGGCGGTTTGCGGGTAGGCGAGGTTCCGGTTGTTGACGTGCGCAGTTCACTGACGGCGCAGCGCGAACGACTGCTGGCCCTTCTCGCCTCGCTGAGCGGCGCACAGTGGGGGCGCCCACGGCAGCACCGCAGTCGGTGAAGGACATCGCCGTACACCAGCTCGATGTGGACCTCAGCTGGCTCGCCGGGACCGGGATCACGACCAGTCCGGGATCATTGCCGTGCCCGCTGATCGCGAGGAGTTCGTCGCCGGGCTAGACCAGCGTAACCAGCGGTGGGTCGACGGCACCCGGGTCCTGAGCCCGCGCCTGATCACCAGCCTGCTCCGGTGGTCGGGTGAGCAGCTCGATGCCTACCTCGCCACGGTCGATCTCGCGCGCTCAAGCTCGGTCTACTGGGCCGGCCGATGACCGAGTGGACCGCCTGGAGGCCAGCAAACGGGCGCCACGCCCTGATGAGGTCGGGTAACCCCGATCAGCACCGCCACCAACACTGCGCTCAAGGCCATCAAGGTCGGCAAGATCCCCGACTACATCGCGATCAGCCCGTAACGACCCGGCAGCCGGGCCGCGCCCAGACGAAATCCTGCCAGAACACCGCACCTGCCACCTGGACGCCGGCTACGACAGCCAGCCCACCCGCCGGCTGCTCGATGAGCTGGGCTTCGACGGCCAGATCGCCCGCAAGGGCGTGCCCGCCCCCATCCAGGCAGGCACCCGCTGGGTCGTCGAGCGCACGCATGCGTGGATGAACGGCTACGGGAAGCTGAGGCGGTGCACCGAACGCAACGCCAGGATCCTCTACCTCTACCTCTACCTCGCCGCCGCGCTCGTCACCATCCGTCAGCTGATCCAGCGAGCCCGCAAGCGCTACCGCTGGGACACCCGGCCCACGACCAAGCGACTGAAATGATCCCTATCGCGCCGGGCACTCTCAGACTGCCTTGCCGTTCAGTCGCTCCAATTTCACGATCTGGTTGTCCAGATCCAGGGCACCAGCGGCAGCTACGCTGTCCAGGCCGGTTGGGCGTGCCGGGCCGGGCCGGGTGATGGACCGTGATACTGAGGCCTGTCTCGCCGGGTCCTATGGGGAACGGCGTCCCGATGGTAACGTGCCCTTGAGCCGGGAGGAGCGCTGATGCGGCTGCGTCTGGGCTACATCACGGTCGGGCTCTTGACAGCGCTCGCAGCAATTCTCGGAATGCCCCGCCTCCCTGCCAGCGCGGCGGAACCGAGTCCGCTGTGCGGATCTCTGGCCGACACCACGCCGCACGTCACCAAGGTGCTGTGGATCTTCATGGAGAATCAGTCCTACGGCGCGGGAGCCAAACAGATCCCTGGCAATCCGTCCGCGCCCTACATCGACAACACGCTGATCGGTCAGTGCGGCAGCACCTCCGACTACCATGCAGCGACGCACCCGAGCTACCCGAACTACCTCGCCGCAACCAGCGGAAGCACGCAGGGCTGGAGCAGCGACACCCTCGGCTACTTCAATGTGCCGAGCATCTTCAGCCAGACCGACCCGTCGTGGCGCAGTTACGAGGAGTTCATGCCGGTCGGCTGCGACCACATCTGGCAGACCGGGAACTCCACGACCCATCAGTACTACGTCGCCAAGCACAACCCGGCTGCCTCGTACTCGGCCCTGCCGGTCGGCGCGCCCACCTCGGGCGACTGCCCGCAGAACGACGAGGCGCTGGGAACGACCACGTCGGGCCCGCTGATCAGCGATATTGACGCAGGCACGCTGCCGAAGTTCGGATTCGTCACCCCCGGCCTCTGCGACGACATGCACCTGGTACCCGCCGGAGACACCAGCTGCCCCAATCCGGTCGCATCGGGAGATGCCTGGCTATCGAAGTGGATCCCGATCCTCACCTCGGGCCAGGACTACACGAGCGGGAACCTCGCGATCGATGTCACCTGGGATGAGGGCAGCGGCGGAACCGCCGGGGAGGACTGCATAACGTCGAGCACGCAGGACTGCCTGGTCCCGGACATCGTCATCTCCCCCTACACCCAGCACGTCGTGTCCGGCACTGACTTCTCGCATTACTCGCTGCTGAAGATGACCGAGACACTGCTCGGCCTTCCCTACCTAGGCGGTGCGGCAGACGCTGAGACCAATGACATGTGCGTGCCGTTCGGGCTATGCCCGCAGGATGGCGTCCCGCCCGCCGCGAGTTTCACGGACAGCTGCTCCGGCCTGACGTGCAGCTTCGACGGCAGCGGATCCACCGCTCCAGGCAGCGGGGTGACCAGCTACGCGTGGAACTTCGGCGACGGCAGCACCGGCACTGGCGAGACAGCGGCCCACGCCTACGCGACGAGCGGGACCTATCCGGTGACCTTGACCGTGACCAGCGGGACGGGCGCCGTCGGGTCGGTGACCAATGACGTCTCGGTCAGCGGGAGCGCGGGCACGCCGATCAGCTACGTCGCCGCCGCCTCGGCCACCGGAAGCGCCGCGACTGAGACCGTCACCATTCCCTCCGCAGTTACCTCTGGGGATGAGATGCTGCTGCTGGCCACCGATGTATCGAGTACCCAGCCGCTGACCGGGCCGCCGGGCTGGACGCCGGTGGGCAGTAACGCTGGCACGGCGATTTCGACCGAGGCCTGGAGCCGGGTCGCGACCTCATCCGATCCCAGCCAGAAAGTCACCGTAAACTTTGGCGGCACCTTCAAGGGCGGCGTCCAGCTTCTCGCCTACGCGGGAACCTCAGCGACCGAGCCCGTGCAAGCATTCGCCAGCCAGGTGAGCCACGCCACCACCTCAAGCGCCGCCACGCCGCCGGTAAGCCTCACCCGATCTGGCTGCTGGACTGTCTCATACTGGGCGGCCAAGTCCTCCGCCGTTAGTGCGTGGACCTTGCCGTCCGGCGAGCTGGCCCGCAGCACCAGTTACGGTTCAGGTGGCGGCCGCATAGACGCCGTGGCCGGTGATGCCGGCGGACCCGCCCCGGCCGGGGCGGCCGGCGACGTTACTGCAACCACGGACCAGCCGTTCACAGCCTCGACGACCTGGACGATAGTGCTTGCTCCTGGCCCGTGAGCCCGCCGCACTCGACCCGCGCTGGCCGCGCGCGAGGCTGCGCCCGCCTGATGGCACGATCGCACCGGTCGCCAACGCTGCGCAGCATGCTTCCGTGGCGGCCATCAGGCGGGACCGGCATGCGCAGGTCGCTGTCACATACGGCGACGCTGTCTCGTCTCAGAGGGCATCAGGCCCCGGCAGCGCAGGTTCCGGTGGCTACCTGGGGACCGATGCGGAAGCCGGCAGCACGCGGCAAAGAGCGACGAGTCCGGGCACAGCGCGATTCACGGCAACCAGGACGAGGAGGCCGCGCATGGCGGGAAAACCAGATCCTGACCAGGCACCGGAGTACTTTGCACCCGTGTCCGGGGGCGAAGTACATACAGCTGACGACGTTCCGAAGAGACGGCACGGCGGTGTCCGCCCCGTGCACATCGTCGCCGACGGGGACACGGCGTTCTTCCGTACCTGGAACGTGGCCGGCAAGGCCAAGCGCCTTCGCCACGCCCCGGCCGTACAGATCGCGCCCTTGACGTTCCTGGCCGCCTCTCGGATCGCCGATCCGGGCCGAGGCGCACCTCCTCGACGGTGAGGCGTCGGAACAAGCCGCTCGCCTGCTCGCCAGGAAGCATCCGCTCCTGCACGGCCGGCTCGCCAGCTGATCCAGCGTGCCCGCAAACGCTACCGCTGGGACACCCGCCCGGCCACCAAGCGCCTGAAATGACACCTTGCCGGGCGCTCTAAGTCGTGGGTTTGGTGGCCTTTCCTGGCTGTGCTTGCTGTCCTTGTTCCATGGCGGATTTTCTCTACGCTGCTCATCGCCCGGCGCCCGACTATCTCCGCTCACACTCATTCAATGATGGGCGCGAACGGCTGGAGGAACCGGAATAGTTCTATTGATGTCTTCCTGCCGATCTGCGGCGAGGGCTCGGAGATCCTCTACAATACCTTTTCGCATGTGAAGGACCAGCTGCCAGGCGGGAGCTGCGCTGGAGCTAGTGCTTGCGGCCAGTATCCGGTCAACCCGCTCACCACCCGGTACATCGAGGAGCAACCCTGCACCGACCGGGGAATGGACCACGCAGCAGCACGCAACCTGATCATGGACCTCGGCGAGCAAACGCAGCGAGTCGAGTTCATGATCCGCGACCGGGGATCGAACTTCACCGCCGCGTTCGACGCGGTCCTCGCCGGCGCCGGGATCCGGACCGTGCTGTGCAACGTGCGGACGCCCCGCATGAACGCGATCGCCGAACGCTGGATCGGCGGATGCCGACGCGAGCTCCCGGGCCGCACCCTCGTCTGGAACCAGCACCATCTGCGGCGGATCCTGCGCGAGTACGAGAGCCACCACAACCAGCATCGGCCGCACCGCTGACACCGCTGCCCGAACCTGTCGATCTCGACCAGTACCGCCTCCGACGACACACTCGCGTCGGTGGCCTGATCAACGAATATCGCCTGGTCGCATGACGTGGACGGGGTTATCGGCACCCACAGGTCAGCGAGGCTAGCCGTCTAGGATGCGCTGGTGATGCGGAAGGTGCTGCTGGTTGGTGAGGTGAGGCTGCCGTCGGTGGCTTTGAGGGTGTAGCTGCCGGCCTTGCCGGTGATCTTGCATCCGGCGAAGGCTGCGACGCCGGCCGAGGCGGTGACCGGGTTGGCGGTGCAGCTGAGCGTCGCCCCGCTGCCGGGCTGGCTGGCGATCGCGAGCGTCACCGCGCTGGTGTTGCCGGTCACCACGTTGCCGCTGGAGTCCTCGACGGAGACCCTGGGCTGGGTGGTGAAGGCTGCCCCGTTGGCGCCGCCGCCGGGCTGGGTCGTGAACGCGAGCCGCG
>JBKQMG010000236.1:0-11977 GCA_052146815.1 Streptosporangiaceae bacterium
CTCGACGCCATCGCCGACGAGCTCAACGACCGGCCCCGCGCCGTCCTGGGCTACCACACCCCACGCGAGATCTTCCAGAAACTACTGCTCGATTCCGAGCCCGTTGCCACGACGGGTTGACACCGCCGACTGCTGCTTCCAAAATTCGGGGTTAGCCGAAACATGCAGTTTCCGGGTTGGCGGCCCCGTGAATGACTGGCTCGTTCTGGAAACTGGCATCCGGGGGAGGACGAGAGTTATCAGCGGTCTCCGCACGGCACTTATCATCTGACGCCGTGCCATTAATCCCGCTTCCAGCAAAGCAGTTCCATCGCGGCGGCGTTCTCGGGCTGACACCAAAACGCGTGTTCAAGGTCCGCAGGCAGCTCGCAGCGGTAGGTTAGCGAGGCTCTGAGGGTTATTCAGCTGACCGCGTAGAAGTGCAGGGCTATTACGGTTGAGATGGTTGTGATAAATGTTGCGAGCGGCCTGCGATAGTCGGTGTGCATGATCCGCCAGGTCTTGAAGTTGGCGATCGTCTGCTCGATGACCTAGCGAATCTTGTTGACCTGCTTGTTGAATTCTTTCTCCCAGTCCAGAAGCTTGCGATGGGCGGGTTTCCTGATGGGCGTGAGCATGTCGTTGCCGACGTATCCCTTATCGCCGATCCAGTTGCCGGGATCAAGTGTCAGAAGGACCCCGGATTCACTCAGGCAATAGGTGTCGTGCCGGCTTCCGTCGATCGCGTCAGAGATCCATGCGAGCCTTCCGGTAAGGGTGCAGGCGACCTGCACATTCATGCCTGTGGCCTTGTGCTTGCCGGAGTACAGCTCGGGATGCGAGGCCCGCGACCAGCACGGAAGCAGGGGGTGCCGTCCACGATGTACTGCGTCTGTCCGTCAAGCTCGTCGGCCGTCGGGACATATTCTCTGAGCACCTTGCCCAGCAACGGCGTGACCCCCGTAATCGCGCGGCTGATCGTCGGCTGGGACACCCCGTAAGTCTCCGCCAGTTCTGCCTGGACCCGATTGCGGCGCATATATGTCAGCGCCACGGTCACGGATCTGAACAATCCCAGGATAGGCGGCCACGGCTCCGATCGCCCGTCGTTTCGCTGTGGATTATCGCGCATAGATCCACGATGCTCTCCCGAGAAAATCCGGTGGTAGAATACATGTCAGGCGGCCCGTTTTTGTGAGTTTTGAGTGTGGTAACCCAATTCTCTCAATGAACGGGCCGTCGTTCATTTCAACACGCCGGACAGGAGTTAATTTGCCCACCGTGAATAAGCCTGTCTGTACCCGATGCGGAAGAAGCGGCCGTCGATCTGCTGAAGCTCGGCAAATGACGGGATTGCCGCGCTGGCGGCCGGCGTCAGCCTCAGATTCAGGGCGCTCACGACCTGGCCGACAGCGGCTCCTGGCTCACTGGCAAGCTCCTCGTACCGCAGCACCTTCCGGGCTGGGTCAGACGGCTGCAGCCAGCTCAGAACATTCCGGCCCCATTGGCCCGCGCCGCGCTCATCTGGCCGCGTGATCAGCGCGCGCAACTCGTCCTCAACGCGCCGCTCGCCGGACTCGCTTCGGTGGCGCGCCCAGGACACGAGACAATCGCGGCCGTCCCGGACTAGGCAGATGGCTTTGTCCTCGTCGCTCATTCTGTACCCAGGACGGCCATCTGCCAGGGTGCGTGATCGACTACCCACCCTGCTCCTCGGCTCATGGCCTGGCAGCGACGCCGGCAGAGATGAATGCGCCCGAAACTGAGACCATCGGTACGACGCCGCAGCGCACGGCCCCCAGGCCCGGAACAGCACTCTGATCGCCGCCGGATCGTGCGAGTGTGGAGCGCTGTCGCTAGTCGCTGACGCTTGACCTTGGTCGCTGCAGTTGTTGTCACCGTTGCTGTCAACTCGGCGCACGCCATCCGGTAGCAAGGGCGACTATGGTGCTGTCGTGTATTTCCCTCGAAGCGAGGCCAGGCATGAGTGATCAGCTAGGCGAAGACGTGCCGTCAGAAACTGCGCAGGCATGGGACAGTGCGCGCCGGGTCCGCGAGCCGATCGCCTGGATGCTCCTCGTTCTCACGGCCATCGGGGTGCTCATCAGCGCCTGGGAGCTGTTTGGCCTGCCCGGCACCCCGGTTATTACCGGTCCCAGTCCAGTCCCTATTACCGGTCCCAGTCCAGTCCCGGTAGCGACCTTCGGGCTGCGAGCATCGGTTGTGGCGCCGCAATTCGTCTCTCTTGGCTTCGTCGCGCTGCCGGTACTGTCGGTCATCCTTATAGCGTTCGCGGGCGGTCTGACGGACCGTGCGCGTCAGGTGGTACAGACCGCGATATCGATTCAGGCCCTGGCGCTCGGCTTTGGCGTGCTCAGCTGGCTGGGTGCCCTCGGCGCCCACACGCGGCCTGGCGTCTGGTTCATCGCCGACGCGACGGATCTCGCAGTCGCGGCGGCGGCGCTGGTATTCACCGTCGCGGTGCTTCGGTCGCAGGCGCTGCGGCCGCTGACGCCGCAGTTCGAGGATTTCGGGGAAGACCACGAGGATTTCGAAGAAGAAGACGCGTAGGCCCGCCGCTAATCGCCTCAGGTGACGTCAGGTTCGTGAGACTGCCCTCGGCCCTCTTCCTAATAGGCGGTCAGCGCCGCGGCCTGCTGGCCGTCGGCGGCCAGCGCGATCATTAGGAGGCGCAGGCCTTCTCGTTCAGCGGCTCGCGACCGGTTAGCTCGTGGAGATAGAGCACTGACCGCTCGGGCCGGTCCGCGGCCGCGGCCGCCTCCGCGTATTCGAGCACGGCAGCGGCTCACCTGTTGCGCAGTCCGGTAACGGCAGGATGGGCGCGCAAGGCCTCGATGTCGTCAAGCGGCTCGCCCCGCCACAGGTCGAGCGCCTGCTCATACGCTGAGCAGCAGCCTTCGCTATCGTCGGAGGCGCGCCGGTCACGAGCCACGGCGATGAGCTGCCCGAAGGCCAGCAGGTCCAGCTCGTCCGACTTGAGGTGCAGACAGTACCCTGCTCCTGCCGAGGAGATCCGGCCGCCTGGACATCCCCGATCCGGGTCGGCCTCAAGGACGCTGCGCAAGCTGCTGACGTAGGACTGCACCAGGTTCACCGCCGTGACCGGAGGATCCTGCCCCCATACCGCGTCGATCAGGGTCTCCCTGCGCACCTGGGCATTCGGGTACAGGGCAAGCATGGCCAGCATGGCGCGCTGCTTTGGCGCGGCAGGAACGATCCGCTCGCCGCCAGCCGACACTTCAAGCGGTCCGAGGATGCCAATCCGGAATGCCGGCTCAGCAGTCCGGTACTGCCCATGGGAGCGCTTGGCATCACCGTGCGGTCCGGCCGCCCTCCGGGTGGCTGCCTCGAGCGCCTCGGTGGCTTTGTCAACCTGATCTGGCCCCGGCCTGACGGTTTGAAGTGGCTCCGGTGAGCCCCGTGCCGGCATGCAATCCTGGAGCCCGTGGCTGGTCAACACGCGTGGGCGCCGCCGAAGGTGTGTGACCTGTGTCCGCATCCGGTCTCGGAGTATGTGCTCTGGGAGCCTGACGGACTTTGCGGTGGGTGGATGCACTGCGGTGCCGAGGGCTGCGTGAGGTGCTGGCACGAACTGGCCGCGGCTCACGGCGGCTGACCAGATCGATGTCGACGAACGCGGCGATGGCTAAAGAGGAGCGCAGCCGATGCCGTGCCGCGCCGCGCGCTTGGACTAGTCCTCTCACGCTGCGGAGCGCTCACTGACCGGCCGGCGGCGCAGCTCGATCCTCTGGATCGCCGGCGGCACGTATGCCTGGTCGAGGGTGCCGGCGTCGGTGCCCGGCGGGACGATCTCGTCGATCCGATCGAGGATGTCGTCGCTGAGCACGACGCCCATGCCGGCGAGCAGGTCGTCGAGCTGCTCCATCGTGCGGGGTCCGAGCAGGGCGCTCGTGACCGCCGGGTGCGCGGTCGCGAACGCCATCGCCAGGTGCGTCATCCGCAGCCCCGCCTCGTCGGCGAGGGAGATGAGGCGCTCGACGGCGTCGAGGCGCTGCTCGTCGCTGAAGACCTTGAAGAAGCCGGCGCGGACAACATCCGTCTGCTGCCCCTTGCGGACGCGGGCGGTGAGCATGCCCTGGCCGAGCGGTCCCCAGACGATCGCGCCCATGCCGTAGCGCTCGAGCGTGGGGAGCACCTCCGACTCGATCGCCCGGTTGAGGATCGAGTAGGGCGGCTGCTCGACTCGGAAGCGCTGCAGGCCGCGCCGCTCCGCGACCCACTGCGCCTCGACGATGTTCGCCGCGGGCGTGGTCGAGGAGCCGATCGCCCGGACCTTTCCGCTGCGCACCAGGTCAGTAAGTGCCGAGAGGGTCTCCTCGATGTCCGTATCGGGGTCGAGGCGGTGGATCTGGTAGACGTCGATGTAGTCGGTCTGCAAGCGCCGGAGCGAGTCCTCGACCGCGCGCATGATCCAGCGCCGCGACGTCCCCTGCTGGTTGGGATCGTCACCCATGGCGCGACTGAACTTGGTGGCCAGGACCACGTCGTCGCGCCGGCCCTTGAGCGCTTCGCCGACGACGACCTCGGACTCGCCGGTCGAGTAGCCGTCGGCGGTGTCGATGAGGTTGACACCGGCGTCGAGCGCCTTGTGGATGATGCGAGCGGAATCCTCGTGGTCGGCATTGCCGATGGATGCGCCGAGCATCAGGGCTCCGAGGGCGTAAGGGCTGACCTTGATGCCGGTCCCGCCGAGTGGCCGGTACTGCATGGAGACCTCCAGTGTTCTAGTGTTGTCTAAACGGAAAGCTCTTCCGTAAAGAAGATACGGAATAGCTTTCCGGTACGCATGAGGAGGATGGGATGGCATCGGTCGGCGCCGTGCCTGCTGCATCCGCCGCGCCGCAAGATGTGCGTCGGCAGCGCGCGGACGCGCAGCGAAACGTGACCGCGCTGCTGGAGGCGGCGAAGACGGTCTTCATGAGCACGGGCGTGGACGCGCCGGCGAAGGAGATCACAGATCTCGCCGGGCTCGGTGTCGGGACGCTCTACCGCCACTTCCCGAAGCGCTCCGACCTCGTCGTGGCGGTCATGGAGCGCGAGATCGACGACTGCGCCGCCGCGGCGTCGTCGCTTGCTGCCGAGCACGAGCCGTGGGACGCCCTCGCGTGCTGGGTCGACCGTCTCGTCGAGCTCGTGGGTACGAAGCGCGGGCTGGCCGTCGCCCTGCACTCAGGCGACCCTGCATTCGACGAGCTGCCCGGCTACATCATGAGCCGCCTCGAGCCCGCCCTCGACGGCTTGCTCGCCGCAGCCAGGGCCGCAGGAGCGCTGCGCGCGACGGTCACGGCGCGAGACCTGGTGCTCGTCATCGCCCTCATGTGCCAGCCCATGCGCGGCGAGGGTATCTCCTTCAATGAGCGGATGATCCAGATTTTTCTCCGAGGCCTCCGACACGATTGAGCCCATCCGTCCCTCGACAATGTCATCAAGCGCCGCTTCTGCCACCTCAAACAATGGCGAGGCATCGCTACCCGCTACGACAAACTCGCCATCGTCTACCGAGCCGCCGCCGTCCTCCACGCCGTCATCGCCTGGACCAGAGCATTACGAGACCCGCCCTAGGTCAGGTCTGTTTGACTGCGCGCGATTGTCGACGTGCGTGCGCGAGCCGGTAGCTGGTGGTGCCGGTTTCGATGATCTGGCCGTTGAAGGTGAGCCGGTCGACGATAGCGGCGCAGAGTCGTGGGTCAGTGAAGGTCTTGGTCCAGCCGGAGAACGGCTCGTTGGACGCGATCGCGATGGCGGACTTTTCCTCGCGTTCGGTGAGCACCTGGAACAGCAGCTCGGCGCCACGACGGTCCAGTTCGAGGTATCCGAGTTCGTCGCAGATCAGTAGATCGACGCGGCCGTAGCGGGCGATTGTCTTGGACAGCTGCTTGTCGTCGGCGGCCACGACCAGCTCGTTGACCAGCTTCGACGCGAGCACGTAGCGGACGGAGTGGCCCACTTGAGCCGCGGCGGTGCCCAGCGCGATGAGCAGGTGCGTCTTGCCGGTGCCGGAATCGCCGATCAGGCAGAGCGGCTGCCCGGCCTTCACCCAGCCGCAGCCGGCGAGCTGGTGGACGGTGGCTGCGGGGACGTTCGGGTTGGCGTCGAAGTCGAACTCGTCGACCCGTTTGTCGCGGGGGAACCCAGCAGCGTTCATCCGCCGCACCGCCCGTCGACTGTCGCGGTCGTCGCACTCTGCCATCACCAGCTCGGCGAGGAATCCCAGATAGGACAGCTGCTCTCGTTCCGCGGCGGCGGCGATCTCGCCGAACCTCGACCGGATCGTCGGCAGCCGCAGGGTGCGGCAGCCGCCGTCGATCGCCGCGACAGCGGCACGCTCCGTGACGCCCTTTCTGGTCGTCATGAGCCGGCCCCGGTGAGCAGGTCGTCGTAGGGCGCCACCGACGGCAACGGCCGCCCGCCGACCGGTAGGACGGCTGATGGCTGGGCCGGGACATCGGCGTCGGTCAGCGCCCGCCGCTCCCCGAGGTCGACGACGCGAGGCAGGATCAGCCCGAGAGTTATCGGCCCGTCGGGGTGGACGCTCTTGCGGGCCTCGACCGCGACGACGTCTGGACTGACCGACTCGACCCGCAACGCTGCGGTAATCCCGGCGATGACGTCGTCGGGCGGGAGGTGCCGGTGCTGCAGCAGCAGCACCTCCACCAACGCCTGGGTGCCTTTGGAGTCGCCGGGCTGGTGACGGACGGCGGCCCAGAACTCGTCGTGCGCCTGCGTGAACGCCCCTGACGCCCGGGCCTGGACCAGAGCGGTCGCCCCGGGCTTGCGCTGGAGGACCTCGAGGTAGTGGTCGAGGTTCAGCGACTGCTCGCCGCGGACAGTGATCCGCTCGTGGACGGCGACCTTGCGGTGGCCGCCGAAGACGGCGACGGTGCAGGCGCCGAGCTGGACCCGGACACGTCGGCCGATCAGCTTCGCCGGCACCGAGTAGAAGCACTGCCGGACCGTGACCCGGGTATAGCGGTCGACCCGCGGTTCCAGGGTCAGCCGGGTCGGGAACTCCGCCGTCGGCAACGGCCGCAGCAGCGGCGCCTCGACCAGGAAGTCCGTCCCCACCATCTGGGTGCGGTTGGCGATGCGGCGGTGGTCGTCCTTGGCGTCGGCGGCGGCGAGCAGGTCGTGCCGGGCCGCCCGCCGAAACTAGCGGGCCAGCAGATGTCCCGGCTTTACGGGCTGATCGTCGGCCAGGACCCGCGGCAAATGCAATTCGAGTTCGCGCTGTGGACCCGGGAGATGGTCCGCGAGGTGATCCGCCGCGAATTCGGCGTCCGCCTCAGCGTGGTTTCCGTGGGCCGGCTGCTGCGGAAGCTCGGCTTGTCGCCGCAGCGGCCGTTGCACCGCGCCTATCAGCAGAACCCGGAGGCAGTCGAGCGGTGGAAGCGCGAGGAATACCCGGCCATCCGGGCTCAGGCCGAGGCCGAGGGCGCGACGATCTGGTTCGCGGATGAGGCCGGGATACGCTCGGACTACCACGCGGGCACCACCTGGTCCCCTGTCGGGCAGACCCCGGAGGTCAAGAACACCGGCGCCCGGTACTCGGTGAACATGATCTCCGTGGGCTCCGCCAAGGGCGCGCTGCGGTTCGCGGTCTGCGAGGGCAACACGAACGCGGCGGTGTTCACTGATTTCTGCAAGCGGCTGCTGCATGACTCGCCCGGGCCGGTGTACATGATCGTCGATGGCCATCCCGCGCACCGCGCCACCGCAGCTAAGGAATTCGCCGCCGCCACGGAAGGCCGGCTGAGGCTGTTCTTCCTGCCCGGCTACTCACCCGAGCTCAACCCCGATGAATGGGTCTGGAAAAACGTCAGGCATGACCGCATCGGCAAGACCGGCGTCACCAGCAGGCAAGACCTCAAATCCAAGGCCATCGGCGCCCTGCGCCGGCTCCAGAAACGCCCCGGACTGGTCCGCGCATTCTTCGCCGACCCGCACCTGCGCTATATCACCGCATAACCAGAATCGGTCGGCTTACTAACGCACGCCTTAGTAACCGTCGCGGCCCTGCTGTGACTAGGCTGCCACTCTACTGCGCAAAACCGCTACGCCTAGCCTCATGTCGCTGGCTTGGGTTAGACGAATGCTCGATGTGCGGAGTCGGTGAATCCATGGCCGTGCCGCCACACGGCTTCAACACCTGCGCTCCGAAGCAAGGTCAGCCGCTGTCTCGGGTTAGCCGTGAGTACCCGCCGAGCACTCGCTCTGTCTGCTCCATCGGGCACGTAACGGGCACGCCTTTGCCGCCTCTTCGTCCCGAAGCCAAGTAGCGGCGCTGACTGCCAGCGCTGCGGCCTGCCTGACCTGGGAACGACTGTCCGCCAGCGTCCGCTGGCGTCCAGCGCCGGTGGTGGCGATAGTTACTCACTTGGTTACTCAGTCGCTCGCGCATGCTCGGACGCCCTGCTGGCCGGGCACGCTCGCGCATTACGAGGAGGATTCGTCCCGCCTACCATCGTCCATGGTTTGGCGTTTGCCCCGCTCATCTCCGTGCGAGCGCGCATTCCTGCCCTGGAACGCCACACCCGCTGACCGCAGGCATAGACACGCCCGCCATCCCCCGGCTGACATCGTACCGGCACCCGGCCACAGCGTCACCGCCTCGAAGCGGTCACGCCGCCCGGCGACATGCTCACAAGAATTCCGAATAGTTACATAGCCCAAGCGAAAGCCCTGAACGCGAGTTTTTGCACTGCACAGCCTCTGTGCGCCCGTGGCGACGGTCACCTGGCACTGTTCATCACTTTATTGCTTTCGCGACTGCGTCGAGAATTCCGCGGATGTATAGCAGCGCATCGTCGATTGACACCGCTGCCTGACTGGCCACCTCCGGGTTATCCCGTGGTCCTTCCAGGGTCACAAGGAACACGTAGGACTGTCCGTGTTCCTTGTAGTAGCCCACGCGCCACATTGGGACTGTCGGGCCAAGATCTACATACCTGATGGCTTCCGTATTCTTGCCCAGCTCGGCTAGCTGCGCGGCTATCTGTAGTTCAGCCTCTTCGTCTTGCCGTCGCACTTCTGCGGGCGCCTCGTCATTGTGAGTCGCTTCCGTATCCTTGCCTAGCTCGGCTAGCTGTGCGGCTATCTGTAGTTCGGCCTCTTCGTCTTGCCGTCGCACTTCTGCGGGCAGGTCGTCATTGTGAGTCACGGCATGTCCCTTCTTCACCCTGGCTACCCCGGTGGTGGTCCTGACAGGGTAGACACGGCAGATGCCCAGCTATTCCCGGTCTCGGCCGACGCGCGGCCTTGGTCCCGTCGCTCGTGACCTTAGTCCTTGTCGTGCGCGGTCATGGAGGCAGGGCTTCCTACAGTGGGATACGCTGGCCCGCTCGCGCGGAGGCTCGATCGACTGGAGTCCTATGTCGTGGTGGTCAACAGTAGTGGTGGTCAACAGCAGTGGTCAGAGTCCAGGCTCACGGCTCCGGAGGCTCGCGGTGAATACGTCAGCCGGTCCGCCTCGACCCTCGCGGACTAGCTGTCGGAATGGCTCGATGCCCACGCCTCGACCGTCAAGCCCAAGACTCTGGCTGGCTACCGGCACGACATTGATCACTACATCGTGCCCGGATCGGCCGCATGCGGCTGCAGGCGCTGCGACCGGCCGTGATCTCCAAGCTGTACCGGGACCTGGCCGAGCACGGCGGCCGTGACGGTCGGCCGCTTTCGGTCTCGACGGTCTCCCACATCCAGCGCACGCTGCGCAAGGCGCTGGCTGACGCGGTGGACGTCGAGCAGGTCCTCGCCGTCAACCCGGCCGCACGGTCGAAGCGCCCAAGAATCAGCAGCGTCGAGCCAGTCCAGATCTGGACGGTCGAGCAGCTCGGTTCCTTCCTGACCGCCGCCAGGTCACACCGGCTGTTCGCCTTCTACCGGCTCGCGGCCTATACCGGTGCCCGGCGCGGCGAGCTGCTGTACCTGCGGTGGCATGCCGTGGATCTCGACGCGGCCGAGGTCACTTTCGGCGGCTCAACGGCCGTCGTGCGCGGTCAGCGCCTGGAAGGCACCACCAAGGGCGGCCGGTCCCGGACCGTCAGCATCGACCAAGACACCGCGGCCGTACTGCGCGAGCACCGCCGTCAGCAGGCCGAAGAACGGCTCCTGTTCACCGGCCTGGCGATCGGCAGCCCTGGCAGCTGGCTGACGCTGGCCTGGGTGCTCGTGCTCGTGCTCGGGCTGCTCGCCACGCTGCCGCTGGGCGCCGTGCTCGGGTCGCTCTTCCACAGCCAGCGCAGCGCCGGGGGGCCGATGCTGCTGCTGGCCGGGCTTGCCGCGATCTCCGGCATCTTCTACCCGATCACGCACCTGCCGGTGTTCCTGCAATGGACCGGGCAGGTGTTCCCGATGTACTGGCTGGGGCTGGGAATGCGTTCTGCGCTGCTGCCGAACGCGATGGCGGCGGTGGAGATCGGACACTCGTGGCGGCACCTGGCCACGTTCGGCGTCCTGTCCGCGTGGGCAATCGCAGGGCTCGTGCTGGCGCCGGTCGTGCTGCGCCGGATGGCGCGCCGCGAGTCCGGCTCGAACGTCGCGGCCCGCCGCGAGAAAGCGATTCGGGGAATATGAGCGCCCCGCAAGCGAGCGAATAAGGAAGATGTGAGTGAGGTCATCTATAACCGGATCGAGATGCTGCGGGCCGAGCGCGGGATCTCCCGGCGCGAGCGGGCCGACGCGCTGGGCGTGCACTACCAGACGGTCGGCTACCTGGAGCGCGGCGAGTACAGTCCGAGCCTGCACCTCGCGCTGCGAATCGCCGCGCACTTCGAGGTCCCGGCCGAGGTGATCTTTTCCACCGAGCCGTTCCCCCGGCTAGGCGCAGCCGCGACCGCCTAAGGACCGGCTCGCCGACGACGATGCAGGCGATGGGGCTCGGGCCATCGGACCCGCCCCGAGCCACCGGTGGAAAGCGTCGTCGCGGGCCGCGATCAGGACCGCCGTGTCGTCGGCTCGCGGCAGGTGAAGCGTGGCGGCGCCGTTCTCGCGCGACTGCTGTCTGAACACACCCAAATCCTGCCAGGAGCGATCCAGATCCAGATCATCCCGATCTGCTCGTCGGATAGCGCTTATCCCACGGTTCGCCGCGCATCCGATGATCAAGATTCTGTCACCGGCACGGGTCCTACGGTCCGTATATCTATGCACGACCGCTGGCGCGGCGAACGTCCGGATCTGCCGCCGAACGGGCCATCCGCAAGCGGGCACAGCTTGCCCAGCAGCCTCCGCCACCATCTTCGGCAGGTCCAACAACTCGTTCGCTGCATCCATCGGCCACTGGCGCTGGTCACCGAGCGTCCTCGTTCGCGAGCGCGCCGACCCGCCGTTCGGTGCTACCGGCCGCGACTCCGGTCGGGCACCGTTTCGCGCGCATAAGTGTTTGATCTGCGGGCCAGGCAGAGGGGAACTCGGCTCCGGGATGCGCGGCCCTGCCGCCGAGGGTAGGGGCAGGTGGGTGTGAAGAACGGCAATCCGGCAGCAGGAACCGGCCGGGCCGATAAGCGGCGATGCGGAAAGCGCCGGATCGTGGTCCGGGTGACGGCGGCTACGCCTGCTGGACGAGTCCCAGCAGGTTGCCCTCGCTCTTCCCACGACTCGGCCCAGTCTCCCATGAGCCGTACGCCGAGCGGGGCTGCGGGCCTTCCGTGATTCGGGAGCCGCACGTTCACGCAGCGTGCCGCGGTCAGTTACCGCTTCCCGGCGCCGGAACCGCACCTCCGCCGATACTGGGCTGCAAGCTTGGCATTACGGTGCCGTCCGCGCGCACATCCAGGTGATCGGCAGGGATGCCAGCGCGGTTGCCGCGCGGGACGCGGATAAGGTTCTGGTATGGCTGTCTCGTCGTCGATGGTCCCGCTCGGCACGCAGGCGCCCGACTTCACCCTCCCCGACACCAGCGGCACAATGACAGGCCGCGACGACTTCACCGCCGCGCCTGCATTGCTGGTCGCCTTCT
>JBKQMG010000237.1:0-38308 GCA_052146815.1 Streptosporangiaceae bacterium
GCCCCTTCCAGGCTGGCCACGATCATCCAACGCCGTGTCCCGTGCAGTGCCGGCGAAGAGCAAGGTGTTTTCGGACCGGCCCTGCGCGAGAACGGTCTCCAGCCAGCGCTCGTTGTCATCGAAGAACCTGATCACCTGGTCGCGCATCGGGTGGGGGAGCGTCTGGTACTCCGCGGCCAGCATGCCGCACAGGCACATTCCCCGGCTGCGCAGTACCTGCAGGTACTGGCCGGCGTATCCGGCTAGCTTGGCGTCGGCCGTGGCGCAGGCCGCGTCGGTTTCCGCGAGCGCCGCGGCGAAGCGGGCCGCGTAACGGGCGATAAGCGCCTCGCCGAGGTCGGCCTTGCTGCCGTCGCTGCGCGCTGTCTGCCGGATCCGGCTCGCCAGGCTGGCCAGGCGCTCGAGGTCGTTCAGCAGGTAAAGCCCGGCACAGTCAGCGGACGCGGGCCCGGCGGGCCGGTCCGCGAGCCGGTCGACGGCGGCGCGGATGGCGGTCGCCGCCTGCTGTGACCCGGTGCCGGCGGCCTGGGTGCCCGCTGAGCCGGTACCTGCTGACGGGTGACCGGCTGCGCCGCCGGGGGCGAGGCGCCGAGCCGGCTGATGGCCGAGGTAGAACGGCTCTGCCCGCAGCTCGAGCTCACCGAGCCCGCCGCCGGGCTGCTCGACGGCCCACTGACGTCGCTTTCGTCCGGCCGCCGGTCGCCTCGCCGGCCGTCATCACGCAGCCGATCTCGGCCGAGCCCCGGGTCTTCGTCCTGCCGGCTGATCATCCGCTGGCTCGCAGGGGCAGCCTGGAGCTGGCGGATGTGGCCGGTATCGCGTGGGTGGCTGCCGAGCCGGCGACGGACGGCTGCGAGCCGGCGGCCTGGCGCGACGACTGGCTCGTCAATCCCCGCCCCGGCGGCGGCCAGGCCGTGATCGGCGCCGCGGCCCGGACCATCGATGAGTGGCGGGAGCACGTCGTCGCCGGGCGGGGCGTCTCGCTGTGCCCGGCGTCGGCCGAGACGCATTACGCCCGGCCGGGGCTCGCCTTTGTCCTCAGCACCGGAGTCTCGCCCGCGGCGCTGTGCGTGGCCTGGCGGGCCAGTGACACCCGGCCCGCGGTCAGCCGGTTCGTCGAGGTAGTCACGGCCGCCTCCAGGGTGTTCCACAGGCGACGAGAGCCTGCCGCTTCCCGGTAGCCGTCCGCCTGCGGTCCAGGTGAGGGCATCCCGCCCGGCCGCCGCCTGCCTGCCACAGTTCCCCCGCGTCATCTCGCGCACGGACTCGCTGTGCCCCATCGCGCGCCCTCGCTCCGTGCACCATCGTCACCGCAGCCAGGGCCCGGTGGCCAACACCTTCTGCCGATGCCGCTACAGCCGGGGAATGTGGCGCCGGGCCGGCGCCAGCGTCCGGGCCCGGCCCGCGCCGCGGGTCCCTGGGGCGCTTTTGCGCTCGCCGAGATGCCGGAAGCCGCCTGCCCTAGGTACAACCAAGGACCGGGCAGCCCGTCATAGAAGGTGATGACGGCCTTTACCGGCTGTTCTGTCAGGCCGGTGAATCGCGAAGGAGAAACTGTGAAACTGACGGCAACCTGGATGCAGCGGACCCTGGCGGGGGTGCTCGCCTGCGCGGCCGCCGCGGGCACCGCGGGCACCGCGGGCAGCGCCCGGCGAAGCAGATCGGCCGCGCAGCCCGGCGTGATGCCAGCGGGCTGCCCGAGAAGAGTCATTCTGCGGCCTGGCCGCAAAGCCCTGGCTGCTCTTCGCCTCACCGAGGTGGGAAACTTCCCCCGGGTCGCCGGCCACCGCGGCCGGCTGCGTGTGTGCCTGCCCGGCCAGACCGTTTCGAAAGTGATTCCGTTCCCCTTCGGGGCATGCTCGAGGGGCTCGGTTTCCTGACCATCTCACCCGCCTACCGGTAAGCGCCCCAGGCGCCAGGCCAGCCCGCGCTGGCCTGCCGCCCCACGCGAAACGCGGCCGGCGCCCCCGGAGCCCGGCCGTCAGGCGAGCAGGCCCGGGCTGGCCGGCCCCGCGCACTTGTGCCCTGGCCGGGGCCCCCGGCAGAACTGCCCGCGGTGCCCGGCGGCTGCCCGCAGTCCTGTCAGACGGACACCAGGTCGCACACGAAGATCAGGGTCTCGCCGGGCGCGATCGCGCTCCCGGCGCCGCGATCCCCGTAGGCCAGATCCGGCGGGATGACCAGCTGGCGTCGGCCGCCGACTCGCATGCCCTGGACGCCCTGATCCCAGCCGGCGATGACCTGCCCCCCGCCAAGCCGGAACTCAAGGGGGTCGCCCCGGTCCCAGCTGGCGTCAAATTCCTCGCCCGTGGAGTACGCGACCCCGACGTAGTGCACGCTGACCGTGTCGCCCGCCTTCGCGACGGCGCCGTCTCCCTCCCACATATCGGTGATCTTCAGGTCGGCCGGCGGTTCGCCCCCCGGAAAGTCGATCTCAGGCCTGTCGATGCTCATGCTCGGTTCTCCCTCGCAGCTTCGTATCCCGGCACGCCATGGTGTGGTGGCCCCGCGCAAGGCTATGCCGCCGCGGTCCGCCGTGCCGCCTCCTCGAGGCGGTCAGGCGGCGTTGCGCCAGTCAGCCGCCGGCGCCCACTCTGCGGAGGTGGACCATTTCGTCGGCCGGACGGCCGAGCTGGCGGCCCTCGACGCCGAGATGCAGACGGTGCGAGACGCCGAGCCGCGCGTCGTCCTGGTCAAAGGCGAGCCCGGGATCGGCAAGTCGAGCCTGCTTTCGCGCTTCCTCTCCCGCCATCGTGACCTCACCGTCCTGCGGGCCAGCGGTGACGACGCGGAGATGCTCCTGGCCGGGGAGTCGCCGACCAGCTTCTGGCCGCAGCCCGGCCGGCGCTGCGGGCAGGTGCTCAGCCCGCGACGACGTTAAGGCGCGAAGACGCCACCCCGCTGGCGGTCGGCGCGCAGCTGGTCGGGGTGCTCAGTGAACTGCAGGCCGCCGACCGGGCTGTCGTCGTGGCGGTCGATGACCTGCACTGGAGCGATGACCTATCGGCCCGGGCGCTGCTGTTCGCGCTGCGGCGCATGCAGGCCGACCGGGTGCTGGGCGTGCTGGCGGCGTGCACCGGTGAGCTGGGCCGCCTGGGCGATGCATGGAGCCGCTTCGCCGCCGGGGACCACCGGGTCACCCGCCTGCGCCTCGGCGGCCTGGCGCAGGCCGGTGATGAGCTTCCCGCGCCGAGGGCGCTGGCCGCGGTGGTCCTCGGCCGCCTGGGGGCGCTATCGCAGCCGGCCCGGGGCCTGGTCACGGCCGCCGCCGTCCTTGGCTACCGCAGCCCGCTGGCCGTGGCCGCCGCCATGGCCGGCCTGCCCGACCCGCTTGCCGCGCTTGATGAGGCAGCTGCCGCCGGCCTGGTGGCCGAGGATCTGGCCGCGCCCGTCGCCGGCGTCGCCTTCGTTCACCCGCTGGTCCGTATCGCCGTCCGGGACGACCTGCGGCCAGCCGATCGCCACAGGCTGCACCGCGCGGCCGCGGCGCTGCTTCCCGCTCCTGCCGCCCTCGCTCACCGGGCAGCTGCCGCGCTCGGGCCTGATGACAGGCTGGCCGGCGATCTGGAGACAGCCGCCGTCAGCGCCCTGCGCGCCGGGAGTACGGCCCGGGCCGCGGCGCTGCTGGCGCAGGCCTCGACGGCGAGCACGGAGCCCGCGGGCGAGGAGCGCCGGCTGCTCGACGGGCTGGCTGCACTGGTGAACTGCGGCGATGTCGCCGCGGCGACAGACCTGTAGCCCGCGGCCGCCCCGCTTACTTCCAGTGCGCGGCGCCGCGCGCTGCGCGGCCGCCTCGACCTCCTGTGCGGTCACGGATCGGTGGTCGAGGCCCACCTGCTGGAGGCATGGCAGGCTCACGACTCGTCCGCCGAGCCGCTGGTGGGAGCTGAGGCGGCGACCTCGTGCTGTCCGCCATCGGTCCCGCGCGGGCCATTGCCCGGGTCGAGGTTCCCGGCGTGGCCGACTGGCGGCCGCTGGAGGTCGATGCCCTGATCGGCCTGCGCCGCCTGGATGAGGCAGAACTGGCCCTCGCCGAACTGGAAGCCGCCGCCCCCGCCTTCGGTCTGGCCTCAGCTGCGACGACGGCGGCCCGCCTGCGCGGCAGCCTTGCCGCTGCCCGCGGCGACCTCTCCGGCGCCGAGGAAGCTTTCGCTGCCGCCTGGCGACTGGCCCGCCGGCTGTCGCTGCCCTTCCAGGCCGCCCTGCTCGAGCGGGACGAGGGCCGCCGGCTGCGCCGGGCCGGCGATCGCCCGGCCGCCGTCGGCCGCCTCCGGCAGGCTCGTGCCGGGTTCGCTGCCCTGGGTGCCCGGCCCTACGCGGCAGCCTGCGAGCAGGAGCTCGCGGCCTGCGGAGCCGACGTGCAGGCCGACCGCGAGCCGGCCCGGTGGAACCTGACGGCATCCGAGCTGGCCGTGGCACGCCTCGTCTCCACCGGACGGTCCAACCGGGAAGTCGCGGCCGAGCTGTACGTCAGCATCAAGGCCGTTGAGTTCCACCTGGGACACGTCTACGACAAAATCGGCATCCGCTCGCGCCGGGACCTGGCCGGACGGCTGGCGGCCGCGGGCGCCGAGTCCGGGGCCGCGGACAAACACTAGGGTCGGATCCCCGGGGTTCCCCTAGCGACAGCGCGATCTGGCCCGGCCACCATCGACGGGTACCGACCAGGTGGTCACGACCACGGGCGCCGGGGTAAGGCTGCTGGCCATCGCGGCCAGGCACCCGGCTCAGCTCTACGTCGCGGGCTCGCTGTCACTGCTCGCTCTCGGAGCACTGGCCGTGTCGTATGCGGCCATAGCCGGCCTGGTCAGAAACCGCGGCTGGGTAGTCGCCACCGTCGCCGCGCTGCTCGGCGCGCTGGGCGCGTTCTGCGGGGTCATCATCAACGTCCTGGTCGGGGTTAACCTCGCCGCCGCCGCCACGGCACACGTGACGCGAGACGCGGCTGCGCACTACCTGGTGACATCCTTCGGCTCGGCGTTCGCCCACCTCTTCTCAGTTGCCTACTTTTTCAGCGAGTTCGCCGCGCCGGTCGTCATGGGATTCGCGCTCTGGCGAAGCCGCTGCGTCCCGCGCTGGCTGGCGGTCCTGTTCGTCATCGGCCTAGAGGTCGCAGAAGCACAGTCGTCGAAGGGTCCTGTGGTCGTCTGGTACATGCTGCCCTTCGCGGTCGCCATGTTCCTGCTGGGAGCGCGGATCTGGCAGGCCGCAGCCCGGCCGGCCCGCCGCGAGCCGGAGCCGGCTCCGGCTCGCGTCAGCAGCCTCTGAGACAGCGCTGCGCCGCGACCTCGCCCGCTACCTGGCGACCCGGCGGAAGGCCGAGCACATTTCCGCGGTCTCGCTGCGGGTGACCTTCCGCGGCAGCAAGCTCGCCATCAGCCTGGCGGCTGGGACGAGCCGGTATCACGGCGGGCCGCCGGTCTCCGGCCGGGCGCTATGGCAGATCGGCAGCAACACCAAGGCATTCACGGCGATGATCCTGCTCAAGCTGGAAGCCGAGGGCAGGCTGTCGATCGATGACCCGATCGGGAGATGGCTGCCCCAGTACCCGGCCTGGCGCTCGGCCCGAGGCCGACGCCGCCGCGATGCCGGCCGGGTACTTCTTCGAGCCTGGCGCGCCGCCGCTGCTCGGCAAGCCCATGCCTCGCCTCGCCCTGACCTGGGCACAGAGCGCCGGGGCCATCGTGAGCTCGCTGCGCGAGGTGACCGCCTGGGACCGCGACCTCTACCAGGGCCAGGCCCTGCCGGCCCGTCAGCAGCGCCAGCTCGAGAGGCTGGTGTCCCAGGCCACCGGCAAGCGGATCCGCCGCACCACGCTCGCCGACCCGGCCGGGGACGGGCTCGGCGTCGAGCAGGCCACCACCCGGCAGACCGGAACGATCTGGTACTACGAAGGCGGGACCTTCGCCAGCCGGGTCATGCACCTGTACTTCCCCCGTTCCGGCATGCTCTTCGTGCTGGCCGTCAACAGCGCGGTGGATCCGGCCCATGACGACCTGAGCAACCTGGCAGGATCGGTGTACCAGGCCCTGCAGAAAGCGGGCGCGGTCCACGCAGGCTGAGTTCCGTCCGAAGACCCGTGCGGCCGGCCGCCAGCAGCCGGCCGCCAGCAGCCGGCCGCACGGGTCTGGCCGCGGATCGCTGACCGGATAGCCGGTTCGTCCTACACTCAGCAGGATCGTGATCTCCGCTGGCGACGCTGCGCTTCTCCTCGGCGCCGCCCTGGCTGCTGGGCAAAGTGTCACATGCCGTATCAAGTGCCTGCCGAATTGACAGGCCTGACCGCTCACTCAGGCAAGGGGCGTTATGGAACTGGCACCAGATTTTGCTTTCGAGCCGCTGCCGCCATCCGGCAACACGGTTCCTGATCCGTTCCCGGAAACGGCGAGCCCGCTCGGGCCGCTCGCCGGGCTCACCGGGAAATGGAGCGGCCAGGGCTTCAACGTCATCTGGCGGCCGGACCACACGCCCGGGCAGGACCACTTCCTCGAGCTCAACGTGACCCGCGAGCAGCTGGACTTCAGTGCCATCAGCGGGCCGATACCGAACCGCGGCCTCCTGCAGCCCGACATTGACATGTTCGGCCTGACGTACCTGCAGCAGATCTCCGACGCGAACCTGAACGCGGGCCTGCACATCGAGCCGGGCGTCTGGGCAGCGGTCCCGGCCACCAGCGACCCGAAAGAAACCCCGACCGTGGCCCGGCTGGCGTCCATCCCGCACGGCACGGCGATGGTGGCCCAGGGCACCGCCGGTACGTCGGCCGCGGCGCCGTCCATTCCCAGCATCGGCATTAAGCCCTTCACGGTCAACCACACGGGGGAGACGGTCGACTTCCCGGAGCAGACCCTCAAGACGCCGACGCGCTTCCGCACCTCCGGCGCCGGGCTGCATGGCGTCACCCAGGAAATGGTCAACGACCCCAACACCGTTCTCCGCTCGGCGCTCTCGGGCCAGCACATTCACTCGACGACCACTCTGCACGTGGCTACCAGCGACCCTCCCGTCTCCGGCGGGGGGACCGCCAATACGGCCTTCCTGAAAGGTGCTGCCCACGGCCCGAATGCGCTCGCGGCCCACGTCACCGCCACGTTCTGGCTAGAGACTCTGCAGGGCGAGACAGAAGCCGGTCAGCTGCAGTACTCCCAGCTCGTGCTGCTGAACTTCAACGGGCTGAGCTGGCCGCACGTCACGGTCGCCACGCTGCGCAAGGCGGCCTGACGCTGCTGCGCAGGCCCATCGCGCGGACACATCAGCCGGGGCGCTGAAGGGCTCTCGTAGCCGGCCGGACGGGGCCGCTCACAGCTGGCCGAAAGCATCCTCCAGGACTGACAGGCCCTCGTTCAGCAGGTCCTCGCCGATGACCAGCGGCGGCAGGAACCGCAGGACGTTGCCGTAGGTCCCGCAGGTGAGGACGACCAGGCCGGCTGCGTGGCAGGCCCTGGCCACCTTGGCCGCTGCCGCGGCGTCCGGCTCGATGGTGCCCGGACGGACCAGCTCCGCCGCGATCATCGCTCCCCGGCCCCGGACCTCGCCGATCTCCGGGTGAGTCTCGGCGAGGCGGCGGAGCCTCGGCAGCATCACGTCGCCGATACGGCGGGCCGCGGCGGGCAGGTCCTCCTTGCTCATCGTCTCGATCGCGCCGAGGGCGGCGGCGCACGCTACGGGGTTGCCGCCGTAGGTGCCCCCCAGGCCGCCGGGGTGGACCGAATCCATGATCTCGGCCCGGCCGGTGACGCCCGCCAGCGGCAGGCCCCCGGCGATGCCCTTGGCCGTGGTGACCAGGTCGGGGACGACGCCCTCGTGATCGCAGGCGAACCAGTCGCCGGTGCGGCAGAACCCGGACTGGATCTCGTCGGCGACCAGCAGGATGCCGTGCGACTGGCAGAAGGCGGCGAGACCCGCGAGGAAGCCGTCGGGCGGCACGATGAAGCCGCCTTCGCCCTGGATCGGCTCGATCACCACGGCGGCGAGGTTCTCCTCGCCCACCTGGGTGTGGATCAGCGAGGTGACGACATCCAGCGCCTCCTCCGCGCACCGGGCCGGCCCGCCCGGCCACCGGTACGGATAAGCCATCGGCGCCCGGTAGACCTCCCCGGCGAACGGCCCGAAGCCCTGCTTGTAGGGCATGTTCTTGGCCGTCATCGCCATGGTCAGGTTGGTCCGGCCGTGATAGGCGTGATCGAACACGACCACGGCCTCGCGCTTGGTGGCATGCCGGGCGATCTTGACGGCGTTCTCGACGGCCTCAGCGCCCGAATTGAACAGTGCTGAGCGCTTGTCGTGGTCGCCGGGGGTCAGCTTGTTCAGCTGCTCGCACACTTCGACGTAGCCCTGGTAGGGCGCGACCATGAAGCAGGTGTGGGTGAACAGCTCCACCTGCTCGATGACTCGCTCGACCACAAGCTCGGCGCTGTTGCCGACCGACGTCACGGCGATGCCGGACCCGAAGTCGATGAGTGAGTTGCCGTCCACGTCGACGAGGACGCCGCCGCCGGCCGCGGCCACGAAGACCGGCAGCACATGGCTCAGTCCGCGCGCGACGCTGCGGCCCCGGCGCTCGAGCAGATCACGGGAGGCCGGTCCCGGAATCTCAGTGACCAGGCGGCGTTCCTGCGCGAGCGACGGGCCGCCGTGCGCATGGGGAGCTGTAGTCATGCCCCTGACGATAGGGCAAGACCTGCTCAGGCAAAACGGGTGGTCCCGGCGTTCTGTGCCGCCGCCGGGCGGGCCGGCGCCGGGCTGCTGCGCGCGTAGCGCTGGACGAATCTGCGCAGGATGGCCGGCGGGTGCGTGACCGCGGCGCGGCCGGCGAGGACCTTGAGCTCGTCTGCCCGCTCCGGCTCGAAATAGCCCGCGTGCTTGTAGACGTCGATGCGAGTGCACAGGCCCGCCGCGTCCAGCTCGGGGTGGAACTGAGTCGCGTAGACATGGGATCCGATCCGGAACGCCTGAACCGGGCAGGCGGGGGAGCTGGCGAGCAGGACGGCGTGGTGCGGCAGCCGGCGGATCGCCTCCTTGTGGCCGACGAACGCGTCGAATGTGCCGGGCAGCCCGGCCAGCAGCGGATCCCGCTGGCCTGCGCTGGTGAGGCTGACCGGGACGGAGCCGACCGGCTCGGCGTGCTGACGGTCGACGACCGCGCCCTGGTGGCGGCCGAGCGTGCCGACGCCGTAACAAGCCCCGAGGAAGGCGAAATCGGCAGTGATCACGCGGTCGAGCAGACCGCGCAGATCGGCCTCGACCCGGCGCTGGACCGGCGACTTGGACGTCTCGGGATCGCTGGAGTTGAAGGGTCCGCCGCCGAGCAGGATGCCCGAGTGGTCGCGCAGGTCGACGCGGCCCAGCGGCCGCTGCTCCAGCCGGATCCTGCGCAGGTCCCGCTCGGCCAGCCCGGAGAAGGCCAGGAACGACTCGTACTCGTTGTCCGCGGCAGTGTCCTCCGCGCGGATAGCCAGCAGCAGGAACGGTTTCACGAGGTCAGCCTATGGTCTGCGGTATCTCGGCCGTCCGCTGGTCAGCCGGATTCGAGCCGGTCCTCCTCAAGATCCAGGTCATGCTCGATGTGGCGCAGGGTCGTAGGACGCCGGAGGCGTGCAAGGCCTCGGCCGGCAGGTAGGCCGCCTAGGCCAGCAGGATCGAGCCGGCGATCTCGATCGGCGGGTCGTCGATGCGATTGCGCGGCCACCGGCCGGCCAGGCCGACGCCCAGCCCGATGGCGGTGGCGACCACCGTGGAGTACACGATCGACAGCACGGTATGGCTGATGGAAAGTGCCCAGTCGTGGCGGCGGCGACCGCGGCGGCGTAGAGGACCAGGGCCGTGGCGTCGTTGAAGAGCGCCTCGCCTTCGAGGATGGTGAGCAGCCGCCGGGGGACGGGAAGCCTGCGGGCGATGTGCTGGCCGCGGCGGCTGCCCGGGCCGCCGGGCCGAATCGGGCCGGCAGCTTGGCCGCCCGCTATGCGCGGGCCGCTGAGATCGCCGCCGGAGCGCTGGCCAGCCTGGCTGCGGCCCGCTCCCGGCCGGCTTCCTCCCGCCCGGGGACGTCCCGAAGGTCCTGGCCGGGAGGGGCTCGCTTCCCGCTGGTTCAGCTCGCGGACGCCCTGGCCGGCATGGCGTCGTGAGCGGCGACCAGGCGGAACCGGGCCCGGTCGGGTCCGCGGCGGTGGCCAGCCGGCCGTAGGGCGTGTCCTCGGCGGCCAGCACGACCGAGCCGCCGAGATCCGCGGCCTGCGCAGGCGTCGCTCTCGGGGTCGCGCATCGTGGTGTACCGGAATTGCGGTGTATCGCTCACCACATGGGTGTCCCAGCCGGACACCTCGCGGTAGAAGCTGACGGCCGCCTGGTAGTCCCTGACGTGCAGCTCGAGCCAGCTCGGCGTGCCGGGCTCGCCGAAGACGCCGAAGCGGGTGAAGGCGGCCGGCTGCCACACGCCGATCCCGGCGCCGTCGGCCTCGGTGATGACCGCCATCGTGCCGAGTTCGCCGACGGTCATCGGCGGCACGACGACGCGGCCGCCGCGGTCGCTGGCGCCCTCGAGGTCTTCTGCGCGTCACTGCTGGCCAGGTACGCCGACCAGGTGCCAGGCACGCCGTCTTTCCTGAAGCTGAAGTAGCCGCCGAACTCCTCGGCGGGCTCTTCAGCGGTCCAGCCGAACAGCCGGGTGTAAAATTCGCGGCTGCGGCCGGTGTCGGATGTCGTCAGGTCAACCCAGCAGGGCGCCCCAGCGGGCGCGTTCTCTCGTGCAGGCATGGCGGCTGCTTCTCCTCTCGGCGTGCATGAATCTCGCGTCACAAGATTCGACTTCAGCCCGGCCCCGGAACCATGGCTTCAGCCCGGCCCCGGAATCATGGCTTCAGCCCGGCCCGGAATCCATCGCTTCGGAGCGGGCGGCATGGATCATGCGGGGACGGGCGTGGATCATGAGGGGATGAGCAGCTTCGAGCGGGGCGGCCTGTTCGGCGGCGTCTTCGGCCGGGGACCGGCGATCGGCGACCAGGCCTGGCTGCAGGCCATGCTGGACGTCGAGGCGGCGCTCGCCCGGGCGGCGGAGGGTGCTGGCCTGGCGGAGTCAGGCGCGGGAGCGGCGGTGACGGCAGTGGCGAGCGCCGGCCAGTTTGACGTCGCTGATCTGGGCCGCCAGACGGCGCTGACCGGAAACCCGGTGCCCGCGCTTGTCCGCGCGCTGACCGCGAAGGTGCCCCCGGCCTACGCCAGCGCCGTGCATGCGGGCGCGACGAGCCAGGACGTCATCGACACGGCCGTCATGCTGCTCGCGCGCCGTGCACTCGACCAGGAGCTCGCCGACCTCGCCGCTGGCGCCGGCGCGGCGGCGGCGCTCGCCCGCCGCTACCAGGACGCAATCATGATCGGCCGGACCCTGCTGCAGCAGGCGGTCCCCGTCACCTTCGGCCTGGTGGCGGCAGGCTGGCTGACCGGCATCGACGAAGCGCGCCAGCGGCTGGCGCTGGTCCGCGCGCAGCGGCTGGCGATCCAGTTCGGCGGGGCGGCCGGCACCCTCGCCGCTCTGGGCGATGCCGGGCCCAGGGTGTCGGCGCTGCTGGCCGACGAGCTGGACCTGCGGCTGCCGGTGCTGCCCTGGCACACCGACCGGGTCCGCATCATCGAGCTGGCCGCGGCCCTGGCCGGGGCCGCCGCCGCGGTCGGCAAGGTGGCCAGGGACGTCACGCTGCTCGCCCAGGCTGAGGTGGCCGAGGTGCGCGAGGGGGACAGTGCTCCGAAGGACAGTGCCGCGGGCGGCCCCGGCAGGCTGGGCGGCTCGTCGGCGATGCCGAACAAGCGCAATCCGGTGGCCGCAATCGCGATCCTCGGCTGCACTCGCCAGGTGCCCGGACTTCTCGCCACGCTGGCCGCGTCGGCCGAGCACGAGCACCAGCGGGCCGCCGGGGCCTGGCATGCCGAATGGGAGCCGCTGAGCGGCCTGCTCCGGCTGTCCGGCTCGGCGGCGGCGTGGGCCACCGACCTGCTGGCCGGGCTGGAGGCGGACACGTCCCGGATGCGGGCGAACCTGGACGCGGCCGGCGGCCTGCCGATGGCCGGGAAGGTCGGGGGCCTGCTCAGCCCTGCGCTCGGCCGGGCGGCGGCACACGAACTGGTCGCACGCGCGAGCGCGCATGCGGTGGCCAGCGGGCGCTCGCTAGGGGAGGTGCTGGGCGCTGCGCCCTACGCCGGCCAGGTCGCGGCGGCGGGCGTCGATCCGGCCGAGGTTCAGGCCGCGCTCGACCCGGCCGGCTACCTCGGGTCGGCCAGGCATTTCATCCGCCGGGCCCTGGCCGCCCACCGCGAGCAGGAGGGAGCGCGACAATGATGCCCATGACTGATGCGGAGCGCGCTGCGCAGGGAATGAAGATCCGGCGGGAAGTGCTCGGCGACGAGCACGTGGACCGGGCGATCGCGGGCACGACCGAGTTCACGGCGCCGTTGCAGGACCTGATCACCCGTTACGCCTGGGGCGAGATCTGGTCGCGGCCCGGCCTGAGCCGGACCGAGCGCAGCATCATCACCCTGTCGGTGCTGGCCACCCTCCGTCAGGACGAGGAGCTGGCGATGCACGTCCGCGCGGCCGTCCGCAATGGTCTGACGGAAGCGCAGATCCAGGAGGTTCTGCTGCAAGTCGCGATCTACGCCGGCGTCCCGGCGGCCAGACGGGCCTTCGGCATCGCACAGAGCGTCCTGGCCGAGTTCGACGTCGGCCCGGCCCGGCCGGCCCCGTAGGCCGGCCGTCCGCGCGGCCGCTCCCGCAGGCGGCTGGCCGGCCCCGTAGTTTGACACCGGCCTGCGCACATGTGTGCACTAGGCGGGCGAATATCTGCGTTGTCCTGGTTGCGGCATTGTCTGGCTGGGGCGTTGCCTGGTGGCGGCGAGAGGGCGGTGGGGCGTGGCGGAGATCGTGTCGCTGACGGCGGCCATCGAGGCGGCCGTCCACGACGGCGACGTTGTCGCCATGGAGGGCTTCACGCACCTGATCCCGTACGCGGCCGGCCACGAGGTGATCAGGCAGCGGCGCCGGGATCTCACCCTGGTCCGGATGACCCCGGACGTGATCTACGACCAGCTGATCGGCGCCGGCTGCGCGCGCAGGCTAGTGTTCTCCTGGGGCGGCAATCCGGGCGTGGGGTCCCTGCACCGGTTCCGCGACGCGGTGGAGCGTTCCTGGCCGGTACCGCTGGAACTGGAAGAGCACAGCCACGCGGGCATGGCCAACCGGTACGTGGCCGGCGCTTCCGGACTCCCGTTCGCCGTCCTGCGCGGATACAGCGGTACCGGGCTGATGGCCCGCACGGCGAACATCGCCGAGATCAGCTGCCCGTTCACCAGCGAGACCCTCACTGCCGTCGCCGCGCTCACGCCGGACGTGGCCGTCATCCACGCCCAGCGCGCTGACCGGGCGGGCAACGTGCAGTACTGGGGCATCACGGGGGTGCAGAAAGAGGCCGTGCTCGCCGCGCGGCGGTCCGTGGTCACAGTGGAGGAGATCGTCGACGAGCTTGCGCCACAGCCCGGCGCGGTCGTGCTCCCCGGCTGGACGGTCGGCTACGTCGCGCAGGTCCGCGGCGGGGCGCACCCGTCTTACGCGCTCGGCTACTCGGCCCGCGACAACGACTTCTACGTCAGCTGGGACGCCATCAGCCGCGACCGCGAGACATTCATGAAGTGGCTGGATCAGCACGTCTACCGGGCAGATGCAGGATGACCGGCGAAAGCCGTATGAGCGGTGAGAGCCACGTGACTGACGAGAGCCGTATGACTGGCGAGAGTGATGTGACCGCGGATTACACGGCCGACGAGATGATGACGGTCACCGCCGCGCGGTCTCTGCGCGACGGGATGACATGCTTCGTCGGCATCGGGCTGCCGAGCGAGGCGGCGAACCTGGCCCGGGCCACCCACGCGCCCGGCCTGGTGCTCATCTACGAGTCGGGCACGATCGGCGCGAAGCCGGGCGCGCTGCCGCTGTCGATCGGGGACGGGATCCTGGCGCTGACCGCCGACTCGGTGGTGAGCGTGCCCGAGATCTTCAACTACTGGCTGCAGCCGGGCCGGATTGACGTCGGCTTCCTGTCGGCCGCGCAGATCGACAAGTTCGGCAACATCAACACCACGGTGATCGGCGGGGACTACGCGGCGCCCAGGGTCCGGCTGCCGGGCGCGGGCGGGGCGCCGGAGATCGCCGCGTCGTGCCGGGAAGTCATCGTGGTGGTGCGGCAGCACCGGCGCGCCTTCGCCGAGAAGGTCGATTTCGTGACGTCGGTCGGGTTCGGCGACGGGCCGGGAAGCCGGCAGCGCCTCGGGCTGACCGGAGCCGGCCCGCAGAAGATCATCACGGATCTGGGCGTTCTCGAGCCTGACCCAGACGACTGGGAGTTTGTGCTGACGGGGGTGTTCCCCGGAGTCCCCGTTTCGCAGGTGAAGGACAGAACCGGCTGGGACCTCCGGGTGTCAGCGGACCTGGCGGAAATACCGCCGCCTGCCCCCGGCGAGCTGCGCGCTCTGCGGGCCCTGGTCGCCGCGGTGCCCGACAGTACTGCCGGCCTGGACTTTGCTGGCTCGGGCAGTGGCGGGCCGGGCAGTGCCGGGCCGGGCAGTGCCGGATCGGCCAGGGCCGGATCAGAGGGTGCCGGAGCCGGACAGCAAGGAGCCAGCCGATGACCACGCAGGTCCCGCAATCCGCGGCGAGCCGCCTCGTCCTGCCGGGCTATCCGCCCGCGACGGGCGTACATCCGCCGCTTGACTCGCCGGACTACCGGTCGTCGCTGCTGCGCGCGCCGAAGCAGGCGCTCGTCCCGCTGGCGCAGGGGCTGACCGAGGTGACCGGGCCGCTGTTCGGCGCGGAACGGGCGACGGCCGCGGACGCGGACCTCACCGGGCGGCACGCTGGGGAGCCGATCGGCGAGCGGATCATCGTCACCGGCCGGGTTCTCGATTCCGACGGCAAGCCGGTACCGGGCACCCTCATCGAGATCTGGCAGGCCAACGCGGCCGGCCGGTACGCCCACCCGGTCGACGATCACCCGGCACCGCTCGACCCGAACTTCGACGGCATCGGACGGTGCCTGACCGACGCCGACGGCCGGTACTGGCTCATCACCATCAAGCCGGGCGCCTACCCCTGGCGCAACCACCTCAACGCCTGGCGGCCGGCGCACATCCACTTCTCGCTGTTCGGCCGGGCGTTCACCCAGCGCCTGGTGACCCAGATGTACTTCCCTGGCGATCCGCTGTTCGCCCAGGATCCGATCTTCAATTCGATCCCCGATCCGAAAGCCCGGGAAAGGCTCATCGCGCGCTTCGACCTGGACGTCACGCAGCCGGACTGGGCGCTCGGCTACCAGTGGGACATGGTGCTGCGCGGCGCGGACGCGACCGTGCTCGAGGATGAGGAGAGCCACCGGTGACGCAGGATACTGGCCAGCCGCTGCCCGCTGAGCCTTTGCCCGCTGAGCCTTTGCCCGCTGGGCCATCGCCCGTCCGGCTGCCGTCCGCCCGGCCGTCGCGGGCCCGGCCCCTGACCCCGTCGCAGACGGTCGGCCCTTTTCTCGGCCTCGGGCTGCCCTGGCCGGATGGCCCCTTCGTGGTCGGCGAAAACGAAGAGGGCGCGATCATCATCAGCGGGCGGGTGCTCGACGGAGCAGGCAGTCCGGTGCCTGACGCACTCGTGGAGACCTGGCAGGCGGCGCCGGATGGCAGCTTCGCGCACCCTGATGACCCGCGCGGCGGCGCAGGCGGCGAATTCCGCGCGTTCGGCCGGTGCCCCACCGACGCGTCAGGGCGCTACGAGATCGTCACGCTGCGGCCGGGACCGCTGCCCTGGCCGGCGGGCGGGACGGAAGCGCCGCACCTGGACGTCTCGGTGTTCGCCCGCGGTCTGCTGGACCGGGTGGTGACGAGGATTTACTTTCCTGACGAGCAGACGGCGAACGCCGCGGACCCCGTCCTGCAGTCCATCGCCGACCATGATCGGCGGGTTACTCTCGTCGCCGAGATACCCGCCGGCGGCCGGGCGGGAGCGTACCGGTTCGACATCCGGCTGCAGGGCGCACGCGAGACGGTCTTCTTCGATGTCTGAGCATTCAGGGCCGGAGTTTACTGCGCCGGATTCGTCAGCGCCGGGATCTTCTGCGCCTGCGGCGGCGGGCGGTGATCCGGAGCGGGGATCAGTGAACCTGGCCGCCTCCCTGGAAGGGCCGGCGGGCGCGCCCGTCCTGGTGCTCGGCAACTCGCTCGGTACCAGCTGCGCGGTGTGGGAGCCGCAGCTGGCGGCGTTCCGCCGCCGTTTTCGGGTGCTGCAGTACGAGCACCGCGGACACGGCGACGCCGCGGGCCCGGGCCGGTCACCGGCGCCGCCCGGACCGTACTCGATCGCCGCTCTGGGCGCCGACGTGCTCGCACTGCTGGACTCCCGCGGCATCGACAAAGTCCTGTACTGCGGGATCTCCCTCGGCGGCATGGTGGGCATGTGGCTCGCCGCGCACGCGCCAGAGCGGATCACCGCCCTCGGGCTGTGCTGCACCTCGGCGTATCTGCCCGCTGCGGACCTGTGGGCGGACCGCGCCGCGCTGGCGAGATCCGGTGACATGAGCGGGCTGGCCGGCCAGGTGGTCGGCCGCTGGTTCCCGCCGTGTTTCCAGGCCAGCCGCCCGCAGGTGACCGCCGCCTTCGCCGCCGTGCTGGCGAGCACCGAGCCGGAAGGCTACGCCGGCTGCTGCGAGGCTGTCGCGGCGATGGACCTGCGGCCTGATCTGGGCAGTATCACGGCGCCGACGCTGATGATCTCCGCCGTAGAAGATCCGGCCACCCCGCCATGGCACGGCGCGCTCATCGCCTCGGGCATCGCCGGAGCCCGGTTCTCGGTGGTCCGGGGCGGCGCGCACCTGGCGAACGTGTCGGTGCCGGGCGAGATCACGGCGCGGCTGCTGGACCACCTCCGGGCAGCCGCCGGAGCACCGGCAGACACCGCCGGAGCACCGGTGAGCGCCGGTCTGGCTGGACATCGCCCGCGAGTACAGCGAGTACTGGGTGCACCAGCAGCAGGTCCGCGACGCGGTGGGCCGTCCAGGCGCCAGCAGCGAGCTCCTGATGACGCCGGTCATTGATACTTTTCCTGCGCGCTGTGCCTCATGCCCTGCGGCATCTGGCCCCGGGCACCGGGACGTGCGTGCAGATCGAGGTGACTGGTTCTGGCGGCGGCAGCTGGGCGATCGAGCGGCGAGCCACTACCTGGGCCGCAGCACGGGGCCCGTCCCGCAGGCCGCGGCGGCGGTCGTGCGGCTTTCCTCCGACTGCCTGTGGCGGGTGGCGACCAGGGGCATCACGGTGACAGCCGCCCGGCAGCGAGCCGCCGTCTCAGCTGATCAGTCCCTCGGTTCGGCAGTCCTGCACCTGGTGGCAATCATCCGCTGACCGCGCCGGTGTAGTCCGGCGTGGGCGCGCCCGCCGCATCATTATTCAGGGCCCTGCTCAGCGCAGCAGCTGCCGGGCGGCCGCGTCGACGGCCTGCTCGGACAGCAGCACCGTGGCGGCGGCGTCGCCGAGCGGGATGAAGCTGTCCGCGCTGGCGACCCGGGCCATCTGGCCGGTGAACCCCGCCTCCACCAGCCCGGTGATGACCGCCTCGCCCACCCCGCCGCTGCGCCGGGTCTCATCAGCCACCAGCACCCGCCCGGTGATCCTCGCCTCGCGTAGCACGTCAGCGGCCGGGAGCGGCGCGAGCCAGCGCAGGTCCACGACGCGGCAGCCGATGCCTTCCGCGGCCAGCCGGGCCGCGGCCCGCAGGCTCATCCGCAGCCCGTTGCCGAACGTCACCACGGTCAGGTCGGTGCCCGCGCCGTGCACACGCGCCCGGCCGAGCGGAACGTGCCCGCTGGCCCACAGCGCGGGCGGGTCGTAGGGCGCCAGCCAGCCGTCGTCGCCGGCCGCGTGCAGATCGCGCTGGTGATAGAGGGCAATCGGCTCGAGAAGCACGCACACGCTGCCGTCGTCCAGCGCCGAGGCCAGGCAGGAGCGCAGCATCGCCGCGGCGTCGTCAGGACGGGCCGGGCAGGCGATCACCAGGCCGGGAATGTCGCGCAGCGCCGCGACCGCGTTGTCATTGTGAAAATGGCCGCCGAACCCTTGCTGGTAGGCCAGGCCCGCGATCCGCACCACCATCGGATTGCGGTACTGGCCCTGGGAGAAGAAGGCCAGCGTGGCGGCCTCGCCCCGGATCTGATCGGCGGCATTGTGCAGGTAGGCCAGATACTGGATCTCCGGCACCGGCAGCAGGCCGGCCAGCCCGGCGCCGAGCGCCATGCCGAGGATCGACTGCTCGTCCAGCAGCGTGTCAAAGACCCGCCCCGCGCCGAACCTGGCGAGCAGCCCCCGGGTGACCCCGTAGACCCCGCCTTTGCGGGCCACGTCCTCGCCGAAAACCAGCATGCTGGGCCGCGCCGCGAGCCCGTCGGCGAGGGCCCGGTTGATGGCCTGCGCCAGCGTCAGCGGCTCCTCGTCCTCGGGCATCCGGCCGCCGAACCCGCGGCGCCGGGCTGAGGGCGCCGCGGCCGAGCCCGCCGCGACGGCCAGGACTTCCGGATGGCGCGCGGCGATCGGGGCCATGACCTGCGCCGCCGACGTCAGCCGCGGGGCGCCTGCGATCTGCGCCGCCTGGGCCAGGACACGCTCGCGGGAGTCCGCGTTGCGCTGCAGGACCTCCGCCGGGCTCAGGATCCCGGCGGCGATCAGCAGGCGGGCCGTGCCGAGCAGCGGATCGCGTGCGCAGTCCGCGGCGATCTCCGCGGCCGGCCGGTAGCCGGACTCCACGTCAGAGCCGGCGTGCCCGCCGAGGCGGACCATGGACAGGTGCAGGAAGGCCGGGGCCCGCCGCTCGCGCACATGCGCGGCCGCGGCCAGCGCCGCGGCGTAGACGGCCGCGATATCGGCGCCGTCGGCGCTGGAGTACGCGATGCCCGGCCTGCCGGAGTACGCGGCGGCCACCCAGCCGGGCGGCGTCCGGACGCTGATGCCGAGGCCGTTGTCCTCGCAGATGAGCAGCAGCGGCAGCGGCAGGCCCTGGTAGGCGCAGTACGCCGCGGTGTTGATCGCGCCCGCCGCGGTCGAATGATTCGCCGACGCGTCACCGAAACTGCAGGCCACGACCGAGTCAGCCGGCCAGGGCGCGGGCAGGCCCAGCTTGGCGGCCCTCGGCAGGGCGAACGCCAGGCCCACCGCGCGCGGCAGATGTGAGGCGATGGTCGAGGTCTGCGGGATGATGTTCAGCGCCGGATGGCCGAGCACCTTATGGCGGCCGCCGGCGATCGGCTCCTCGGCGGCGGCCGCGAGCCCGAGCAGCACGTCGCGGACTCCGTCGCGCGGCGGGCTGGCCTGCGCCGCCCGCGTCAGGTAGAACGCTCCCGACCGGTAGTGCAGCAGAGCAGGGTCGGTGTGCCGCAGGGCGGCGGCGACCCCCGCATTGCCCTCGTGCCCGGACGAGCCGATCGTGTAGTAGCCGGCGTCGTGTGCGCGCAGCCAGCGTGCGGCCCCGTCCAGGTGACGGCTGTCCAGCTGGGCGTCGAAGAGCTCCAGGCAGCGCCCGGCGGGCAGCCGGGAGCCGCCGGTGATCATGGCCGCGGGATCGCGCCGCTGCGGCGGCGCCGGGGCCGCGATGGCGCGGACCGCCGCGATGAACCGCTGCTCGGTCAGATCCATGCTGCCCATGATCTCGCGCGCCGCTCATGGTGTGATGGGTACGGCGAGCCACGATCCCGCAGGAGGTTCCATGCTGCCCTGGTCGGCTGACCTAGCCGGGCAAATCGAGGAGCACACGATCATCAGCGAGCTGCTGCACGGCAATCCGCTCGGCGATCCGCATGAGCGGCCGCTGTGGATCTACCTGCCGCCCGGCTACGACGACGGGGCGGAGCACCGCTACCCGGCGGTGTACGTGATCCAGGGCTACACCGGGCACATCGCCATGTGGCGCAACCGGGCGCCGTACCGGCAGCCGTTTACCGAGACCGCCGATGCCGTCTTCGCCTCGGGCGAGGCACCGTCGGCCATCGTCGTGTACGTCGATGCCTGGACCGCTTACGGCGGCAGCCAGTTCGTCGACTCGCCGGGCACCGGCCGCTACCACTCCTACCTGTGCGAGGAGGTCGTGCCGTGGGTAGACGGGCATTACCGCACCCGCCCCGACGCCGCCCACCGCGCCATCATGGGCAAGTCCAGCGGCGGGTTCGGCGCGATGATCACGCCGATGCTGCGGCCCGACCTGTTCGGCGCGCTCGCCACCCACGCCGGGGACGCGCTCTACGAGCTGTGCTATATCCCAGAGTTCGGCCCGTGCACCCGCATGCTCCGTGAGTACGACGGTGATATCTGGCGCTGGTGGGACGATTTTCGCTCCCGTCCTTCCTTCACCAAAGAGGCCGACATTCACCTGCTGGCCATGCTCGGCGTGGCGGCGTGCTTCTCCGCGCACGAGGACGGCACCGTCGAGCTGCCCTTCGAGCCCCGGACCGGAAAGCTGCGGCCCGAGGTCTGGGAGCGGTGGCTGGACTGGGATCCGGTCCGGATGGCCCCCCGTTACGCGAGCGCGCTGCGCTCGCTGCGGGCGGTGTGGATCGACGCGGGCACGCGTGACGACTACTACCTCGATCTCGGCGCCGTCGCGTTCCGCGACGCGCTGCGCGAGGTCGGCGTCGCGGACGAGGTAGTGCGCTTCGAGCTCTTCGAGGCCACGCACGCGGGCATCGACTACCGGTACCCGATGTCGCTGGCGTGGCTGTGCCAGCAGATGACGGCCTGAGCGCTGCCACTGGCCGTCAGGCCGCCGGAGCGGCGCCCGGTGAACGATCGGGCCCGGCGCTACGTGTTCTGGGTGTACGGAAAGCCAGGTTACGAAACTCCGGGAGAATTCTCATGCAGAATCGATGGTGGGCGGCAGCGAGCGTCGCCGCTGCGACGGTGATCCTCGCCGCCTGCGGCAGCACGGCGTCGACGAGCTCGGGTGCGTCGACGAGCACGTCCGCCGCCCCTGCCGCGCAGTCAAGCCGGGCGGCGAGCACGTCCGGTGCCGTCATCAAGACCACGAGCAGCAGCGTGGGCACGGTGCTCACGAACAGCCACGGATTCACCCTGTACTGGTTCGTGCCCGACACGCCCACTGCCTCCAAGTGCAACGGCGCGTGCGCCTCGTACTGGCCGCCGGTGATCGGCAAGGTCTCGGCGGCGTCCGGGGTCTCACTGTCCGGCAAGTTCGGTACGATCAAGCGCTCGGACGGGCAGCTCCAAGCCACCTACGCCGGTCACCCGCTCTACACCTACAAGGGCGACACCGCGGCCGGGCAGGTCCATGGCAATGCGCTGAACGCGTCCGGCGGCCTGTGGTACGCGGTCACCCCGTCCGGCGCCAAGCCGGCGGCCTCGCCGAGCGCGTCCGCGCACTCAGGCGGCGGCGGAGGGTACTGACCAGGGGCGCGGCCAGTGACCGGGGCGCGGGCCGCCGGAAAGGCATGCGGAGCCGTGGGCCCTGGACACTGCGGAAACGGCATGCGGAGCCGGGGGTACGGGGCGCTGCGGAAACGGGCCACGAAGCCGCCTTGCCGGGCGATGGTGCCCGGCAACCCGGCGCTTGGCACGCTCGCGCGACCGGGGGCTGATTCTGGGTGATTTACTCCGGCATGCGGGTAGATCGCCGTGATGGAGCAGACCGCAGCCGGGGCCGACGCTGCGGCGCCGCCGCGCGGCGGGCTGCTGGTTATCTATTCCGCGCTGATGCTCGCGATCCTGCTGGCGGCGCTTGACCAGACGATCGTCTCCACGGCGCTGCCGACGATCGTCGGCGACCTCGGCGGACTCAGCCACCTGTCCTGGGTGGTGACCGCCTACCTGCTCGCGAGCACCGCGTCGACCCCGCTGTGGGGCAAGCTCGGCGACCAGTACGGCCGCAAGAACCTGTTCCAGGCGTCGATCGTGATCTTCCTGGTCGGCTCGGCCCTGTGCGGCCAGTCCCACAGCATGATCGAGCTCATCTCGTTCCGCGCGCTGCAGGGCCTCGGCGGCGGCGGCCTGATGGTCCTGGCCCAGGCCATCATCGGCGACATCGTGCCCGCCCGCGAGCGAGGCAAGTACCAGGGCGCGTTCGGCGCGGTCTTCGGCGTCGCGAGCGTCGCCGGGCCGCTGCTCGGCGGGTTCTTCGTCGACAACCTCAGCTGGCGCTGGGTCTTCTACATCAACCTGCCGATCGGCGTGATCGCCCTGGCCGTCATCGCGGTGGCCCTGCCCGCTACAACGACCAGGCAGAAGCACAAGATCGACTACCTCGGCGCGCTGCTGCTCGCCGCGACCGCGACCTGCCTGGTGCTGGCCACCTCCTGGGGCGGCACGCAGTACAAGTGGGGCTCGCCGGTCATCATCGGGCTGTTCGTCCTCGCCGTGGTCCTGGGGTTCGGCTGGTGGCTGTCCGCCCGGCGCGCCGCGGAGCCGGTGCTGCCGCTGCGGCTGTTCCGCAACCGGGTGTTCTCCGTCAGCTCGGCCATCGGGTTCGCCGCCGGTTTCGCGATGTTCGGAGCGCTGGCGTTCCTGCCGCTGTTCCTGCAGGTGGTACGGGGCGTCTCGCCGACCATCTCCGGCGTGTACCTGCTGCCTATGGTGATCGGGCTGCTGATCACCTCGATCGGCAGCGGGCAGCTCATCTCCCGGCTCGGCCGCTACAAGGTGTTCCCGATCGTGGGCACCGCGCTGCTGGCCGTCTCGCTGTACCTGCTGTCCGGGCTCAGCGCGACCATCTCGTCCCTGACCATGGACAGCTATTTCTTCCTGCTCGGGCTGAGCCTCGGCCTGATCCTGCAGGTGCTGGTCATTGCCGTGCAGAACTCCGCCGACTATGCCGACCTCGGCGCGGCCACGTCAGGAGCGACGTTCTTCCGGTCGATCGGCGGTTCCTTCGGCGTCGCGATCTTCGGCACGATCTTCTCCAGCCGGCTGGCCAGCGAGCTGGCCGCGGTGCTGGCCGGGGCCCGCACCGCCGTCCCGGCCGGCTTCAGCGCGTCGGCCGCCCAGTCCAGCCCGAAGCTGCTGGCCAGGCTCCCGGCCGCGCTGCACGCCGCCGTCCTGCACGCCTACTCCAGCGCGATCGACCGGGTATTCATCCTGGCCGTGCCAGTGGCACTGGCGGCGTTCGTGCTGTCGTGGTTCCTGCGAGAGCTGCCGCTGCGCCAGACCGCCGGCGCCGCTGACCTCGGCGAGGGCATCGGCGGCGGGTCGACCCAGCGTTCCTCCCTGGAAGAGATCGAGCGGTCACTGCTCCGGCTGGCCGACAAGGACCTGCGCGGGAGCGGCTACGAGAAGCTGGCCGGCCTTTGCGGCCTGGACCTGCCGGCCGGTAGCTGCTGGGTCCTCGCCCGGCTGGCCAAGCGCGGGGCGGCCGCCGGGGCCGAGCTGGCGCAGGAGGCCGGGGTCAGCGTCGACTACGGCAAGCCGTACGTCGACAAGCTGGTCACAGCCGGGTATGTGCAGCGCTCCGACGGCATGATCGAGATCACGCCGTCGGGTCAGGCGGCTGCCGGCCGGCTGTTCGCGGCCGGGCGCGACGGCCTGGAGCAGCTGCTGGCTGGCTGGTCACCTGAGCAGCACGCTGATCTTGCTCAGATGCTGGACAAGCTTTCCCGCTCGCTGCTTGGCGAAGACGCCGACCGTGGTCTCATCTCGAGGTGACTTCGTGAAGGCCGATGTTGTCGTCATCGGAGCCGGGGCGCTCGGCCTGAGTACCGCGCTGCACTGCGCCCTGGCCGGCCGCTCCGTAGTCGTCGTGGAGCGGGACACCGCCGGGTCGCAGGCATCCGGCCGGGCCGCCGGTCTGTTCAAGTCGGTGCAGGCCGACGAGCTGCGAACCACGCTGGCGCGGCGGAGCATCGAGCTGGCGCTGCGCTTCGGCGACTGGGCGGGCGCCCCGCTGGAGGTGCGGCGGTCCGGCAGCTTCCTGATTGCCCGGACCGACGCGCACAAGGCGTACCTGCGCGCCGAGCTGCGGCAGTCCCGCGGCTGGGGAGCCGATGTGCGCGCGGCCGCGCCGGGGGAGCTCGCCGACCGGGTCTCGTACTACCGGGGCGACGGCGCGGAGCTGGCCCTGTGGTGCCCGGAGGACATCTACATGGAGGAACCGCTCAGCCTGATGCAGGCCTACGCGGCCGCGGGCCGGCTCCACGGCGTAGAGCTGCTGGAATCCGAGGCCGTTACTGACATCGCCTTGTCGGACGGGGCGGTGGCGGCCGTGCACACCGCCGCTCGGACCATCGAGACCGGTACCGCGGTGGACGCGGCCGGGGCATGGACCCGGCAGGTGGCTCAGCTGGCCGGCGGCCAGGTCACCGTGGCCCCGGTCCGCCACCAGCTGCTCATCACCGAGCCGACAGCGGACGTCGAGCCGGGCGGGCCAATCACCAGGATCGTCGACGCCGCGGTCTACCTGCGCCCGGCCCGCGGCGGCCTGATGGTCGGCGGATTCGAGGCCAGCCCGCTGCCGGTGGATCCTCGGGCGCAGCCGCCGTCCTTCCGCACCGACGACGTGCCGCTCGACGCGGACGGGCTGCGGAAGCTGGCGGATCAGGTGTCCGCCGAGGCGCCGCTGGCGAGCAGCGCACCGGTGGCCGAGCTGCGCGGCGGCCTCTTCACGATGAGCCCAGACGGCCGTTTCGTGATCGGGCCGGTCCCCGGCGTACCGGGCCTGTGGGTCGCCAGCGGCTGCAACGGGTCCGGTTTCTCCTCATCGCCCGCGCTCGGCGAGGCGCTGGCCGGCTGGATCACCGGTGCCGGGCCGCGGTTCGAGGTGACTGCACTGGCGCCCGCCCGGTTCGGCCCGGTCACCGAGTCAGCCCTGGTCGCCGACGGCATCTGGCAGTACGCGCACTACTACGACGACCCGGCGCCGGCTGGCCTGGGCTGACAATCACCAATGCGTCTCTCGGGCCGTCTGAACCTGGGGAAGGGCCGCCGCCGCGTCTGATCCTGGCTGTGGACGGCCGGTCCATGTGCTGGGCGGCAGGCTGGTGCCGGCCGATCGCCTGACTGAGCTCGCATTACCGGTAGGTCACGGCGCGGAACGCATCGGGGAGGGCGCGGATGGGGGGCGGCCGGAATACGGCGGAAAGGGGCCGCAGCCGGGTGCTCCCGCTGGTTAGTGGCGTCGGCGGGGCGGGGATGCCAGTGATCTCGGCGACTGCCTCGCCGCCGGGCCGGGTGTAGCGCGGGTTGCGGTGGCGGGTCTTGGCCATGATGAGCTGCAGCGGGATCTTCTGCTCGCCAAGGTGGGTGGCGGCCGAGTGGCGGAGCTGGTGGGGATCGAGCCCGGTGTACCGCTTGAGAAGGACTCGGGTGCGCTCATGGGGTCCTCGTAGCAACGGCCGCAAATCCAAACGCGGTAGCTGCTGACCTGCACTGATACAGCGAGGTTGAGGCCTTCGGTCAGTTCTTGCAGCGGGCGGCCGGGTCTCGGGCAGCGACGTGGTTGGCGACGGCGTCGACGCCGGGGCTGGAGTAGCGCTCCAGGGAGCGGACGGAGGCGTGCCGGGACCGGGCGAGCAGGGTGGGGGTGTTGGTGCCGTCCTCGGCTTCGTGGGTGAGGGCGGAATGGCGGAGCTAGTGGAGGGTCCATCCGCCGCGTAGTTCGAGCTCTTGCTCGTCGACGATGGCGGGGTTGGCCAGAGCGCGGGTGTAGTAGTCGAAGAGTTCGGCGGCCCGCCGGTAGGACAGCCGTGCTTTCCCGGTGGTCTTGCAGACGTCGGCGAGCTGTCCTGCCGGTTCGGGCGGCCCGGAAACAACAGAGGAAGCCACGGCTGGGCTTGCACCCGGCTGTGGCTCCCTCTCCCGGGCCGGCGGCGTGAGCCTGCCAGCCCTAGACACGAGTATATCCGGTATATCCGGCGGCTTGCCGGGCCGAGCCGTTGTGAATGGCGACGATGGCCAGCCCGACCGCCCCCGGCGCAGCGGTCGGGTCATGCTGCATGGTCGGCGCATCGCCGGTGACGCGGATCTTCCGCCGGCAGCCCAGGGGCCGGATGATCGCCGCGTTGCGCAAGCTCGGCTGCGAGGTGGACGGCTCACCACGCTCAGTCATCGTGTTCCTAGGCTTCGATGCCTTCCCTGACTGCCAGGACGTCGATGACGAGTGCTGCCGCTGGGTCGGCCACCACCAGCCGAGCCGGGCGTTCAGGCCCAGGCCGATCAGGGCGGCGGCTGAGGTGAGGGCGCACCAGGCGGTCTCGGCGGAGTCGGCGATGAGGGTGCGGTTGCCCAGTGCCCGCCCGGTGCGGTGTTTGGCGACTGCCAGTCCCGGCATGACGAGCAATGCGGCGGCGGTGACGGCAAGCCCTGCCATGGACTGCCCGGCCGGGCCTATGGATGCTCTCGGCAGCGAGGTAGGCCGCCAGCGCGAAGAACGTCACGCCGATCAGCCGGACGGCCTGCGTCTCGCGCTCCTCCCCGCCGCCGCGCAGCCGCCAGATGACGATGGCAGCGAAAACAAGCTTCGCCTCGGCTGGTACCGGTTCCAGTACTGCCCGGTCGGCCGTCACTGGACCTTCGTGGCTCCGGTCAGGAACGATGACCTGACCGACCAGGAACGACGGGCTGGCGCGCAGTACCACGACACCCGGGTTCCCTGATCCTGCCCGGCAGTCGGCGGGACTGACAGCAGAACCGGAGCAAATGGACGGCGACGGAGATCCGCGACGCGGCGAGCAAGACCGCAATCAGCGGGCGCCTTCCCCTCCTTGCCCCCGAGAGTTATTTCCAGGCGGCGCCGTTCCAGTGCAGGGTCACGGTCTTTTCGTGGGGGAGGTGCCGTAGCTTCCCACCGCCCAGGCGTTGCGCACGGAGGTGGCGGCCACGTCACGGATGCTGCCTATGTCGCCGCTCGCACCGCTCCCTGCGGGAGCGCTGCCTACTGATTCCACGCTCTGCCGTTCCAGTGCTCGATCAGGGTCAGCCGGTGAGCAGCTGCTCGAACGGGGCGGGCTCGGCGTAGATGTCACGCCGCGCCGGGCGGTCCGATCGCTCGATGGCGCGGGCGAGTTCGGCGCCGGCCCGGCCGATCCGCTGGCTGAGGGCCTGGTTCTCGCCGGTGCCCGGACCCCAGTCGGCGGACGCGGCATAGACCGAGGTCTGCACGGTGTCGGCGCGCAGGTAGCTGAACAGGGGCCGGATCGCGTGCTCGAGGGCCAGGGAGTGCCGGGCGGTGCCGCCAGTCGCGCCGAGCAGCGTCGGCATGCCGGCCAGAGCCCCGACTTCGAGGACGTCGAAGAAAGACTTGAACAGGCCGCTGTAGGAGGCCGTGAAGATGGGCGTCACGGCGATCAGGGCGTCTGCGCCGATCACGCTGTCAATGGCCTTCTGCAGCTGGGCTCCGGCGAAGCCGGTGAGCAGGCCGTTCACCACGTCATGCGCCAGGTCGCGAAGCTCGATGACCACGACCTCGGCCCGCTCGCCGTCGGCGGCGAGCGCGCGGACCGCGGCGTCCGCCAGCTGGCCGGCCAGCAGTCTCGTCGATGACGGCTGGCTGAGGCCGGCCGACACCACGGCCACCGAGCGCGGCGCGGGCGAGGTCTCGGCGCTCAGGCGCTCGTTACCGCGCGGCTCAGGGTCCTTCGTCGGCTTGGAGGTGCCCGTCGTCTCAGTCATCGGTGGCTCACTCGTTGGCGTCTCGGTCATCAGCGGCTCTCCGCCAGGGCCGGAACGCCGTCCTCTGCCGATAGCTGCGCAGCCTTGCGGGCCGCGAACGTCGGGCCGTCCGGGACACCGGCCGGGCGCAGCGCGTCGAGTTCCTTGCGCAGGACCGGCACGACCTCGCCGCCCAGCATGTCGAGCTGCTCAAGCACGGTCTTCAGCGGCAGTCCGGCGTGATCCATCAGGAACAGCTGACGCTGGTAATCGCCGAAGTGCTCGCGGAACGTCAGCGTCCGGTCGATGACCTGCTGGGGGCTGCCCACGGTCAGCGGCGTCTGCTCAATGAAATCCTCGAGGGAAGGTCCGTGCCCGTACACCGGCGCGTTGTCGAAGTAGGGACGGAATTCGCGGATCGCGTCCTGGGAGTTCTTGCGCATGAAGACCTGGCCGCCGAGGCCGAGGATGGCCTGCTCCGGAGTGCCGTGGCCGTAGTGGGCAAAACGCTGCCGGTAAAGGCTTATCAGCCGGAGGAAATGCTCCTTGGGCCAGAAAATATGGTTCGCGAAGAACCCGTCTCCGTAGTACGCGGCCTGCTCGGCGATCTCCGGGCTCCGGATCGAACCGTGCCACACGAATGGCGGGACCCCGTCGAGCGGGCGCGGCGTCGAGGTGAACGACTGAAGCGGTGTGCGGAACTTGCCCTCCCAGTCGACCACGTCCTCGCGCCAGAGCCGGTGCAGCAGGTGATAGTTCTCGATCGCGAGCGGGATTCCCTGGCGGATGTCCTGGCCGAACCACGGGTATACCGGGCCCGTGTTGCCCCGGCCGAGCATCAGGTCCACCCGGCCGTCCGCCAGGTGCTGCAGCACCGCGTAGTCCTCGGCGATCTTCACCGGGTCGTTGGTGGTGATCAGCGTGGTGGCCGTGGACAAGATGATCGACTCGGTCTGGCCCGCGATGTACCCGAGCAGGGTGGTCGGCGAGGACGGCACGAACGGCGGATTGTGATGCTCGCCGGTGGCGAACACATCCAGCCCGACTTCCTCGGCCTTGCGGGCGATGGCGACCATCGCCTTGATGCGGTAGTGCTCGGTCGGCGCCTGCCCGCTGGTGGGGTCGGGTGTCACATCACCGACGGTGAAAACGCCGAACTGCACTGGGCTCCCTCTTCCTCTTCGCTGCGTCATCTTCGGCCTCATCGCGTGCTGCCGCTGTCCGCATCTGCTTGCGATTTCAACTAAATGGCGTGGCCCGGCTATTCCCCGCGGGCTGCCCGGGGGCACGCTGCCAGGGAGCGGGGGCGGGGAGCGGGCGGCAGCAGGCTACGGGCGAGCGGCGGCCTGGCCGGCGGGTACCAGCACGGTGAGTGCCGAGCGCACGACCCGGATGCGCAGCGGGGTGCCAGCCGGCAGCGGGGCGGCGCCGGGCAGCACCTCGCCGTCGGCGGCGGCGGCCAGGTCGCGGCTGACGGTGAGGCTGACCTGCGTCGCGCGGTGCAGGCTGATCTGCGGCAGGGTCACGTGCGAGCCGTCCCTGATCTTCATTAACGCCCGGACGAAGGCCAGCTTCGGCCCGTCGCGCATCAGGACCAGGTCGAGGATCCCGTCATCGATGCGGGCCGGGGGAGCCACCTGCATTCCGGCGCCGAAATATGCCGAGTTGGCGATCACCACGGCATAGCCAGTGAAGTCATGTACCGCCGCGGGGCCGCCCCCCGCGCACTCGAGCCGGAAGGCGGCGGGCTTCCAGCGGGCCAGCGCGCGCAGGGCGGCGACCGGGTACACGGCGGGGCCGCGCAGCCAGCGGGCAGCGTTGGCGATCTCCCCGGCCATCGCCGGAACGCCGAGGTAGACGCTCCCGGCGACCAGGCGCTCGGGCCGGCCGCCGACGGTAACGCCGATCAGGTCGATCTGCCGGGTGCCGGGGCTGGTGAGGACGGCCGCGGCGGCCGCGGGCGCGACCGGGATGCCGAGGACACGGGCCAGATCGTTGCCGCGCCCCGCGGGCAGGATGCCGAAGCACCGGCCCGGCCCGGCGACGGCCCCGGCGAGAGTGCCCGCCGTGCCGTCGCCGCCCACCGCCACCACGGTCTGGCCGCCGGCCGCCGCCCGCGCGGCGAGGTCGACGGCATCGTCCATGCTGGCGGACTCGGCGACCTGATAGGCGGCGCCTGCCGCGGCGAGCGCGGCGCGCGCCGCCGCGAGAACCTGGACTGCCCGGCCGCCGCCGGCCGCAGGGTTGACCACGAGGCAGAGCTGACCGGTCACTGCGTGCAGCCTCCTGTCGCGGGGCTAGAGCGGCCAGGTTATCGGCGCGCAAGCGCCCTCGGTACTGCGCGCGTACCATCGGGTCCCATGGCGGCCCAGGACACGGCAGCGGGCACCGGAGCGCAGTATCTCCAGGTGCAGACGACGACTGACTCGCGGGCGGAGGCCATGGAACTCGCGCAGGCCGCCGTGGCGGCGCGGCTTGCCGCGTGCGCCCAGGTAGCGGGACCGATCGCGAGCACGTACTGGTGGGACGAGAGCATCGAGCGGTCCGAGGAATGGCTGATCATGCTCAAGCTCCCGGCGGACCGCTACGACGAGCTGGCCGAGTTCCTCGGCGAGCAGCACAGCTACGACGAGCCGGAGATCATCGCCACCCCGATCGTGGCCGGTGCGGCGGGCTACCTAAGCTGGCTGGAGGAAGAAACGCGCCCGGAGTGACCGGAACGCCGAGCCAGCCGGGCGCACAGGGGGAGGACCGGCATGGTCTCGAGATCAACCAAGCCGCTTGTCGGCGAGCCAGGAATGCCCGCGGACGGCGGCCTGTTCGGCCACGATTCGGTCACGTGGCGGATCATGCGCGAGCCGGTGCTGTGGGTCGGCGGGGTCCGGGCGCTGTACCTGCAGGCGCTGCATCCGCGGGTGATGCGCGGAACCTGGCAGAACACCGTCTTCACCGACCCGAGCCAGGCCTGGGACCGGTTCCTGCGGACCACCGAGTTCGTGCGCGTGCGGACCTACGGGACGATCCCCGAGGTCGAGCGGGCCGGCCGGCGGCTTCGCAAGATCCACTCGTCGCTCACCGGGACCGACGAGGACGGGCAGCAGTTCCGCCTGGACGAGCCCGAGCTGCTGATGTGGGTGCACTGCGGCGAGATAGACTCTTATGTCGATATCGCGCGCCGCTCGCGCATGCCGCTGTCGGCGGCCGACCTCGACACGTTCGTGGCCGAGCAGCGCAGCAGCGCTGCGATCGTCGGCCTTGACCCGGCCACGGCGCCGGGCAGTACCTGCGAGCTGGACGAGTACATGGACCGGATGCGGCCGCGGCTGCGAGCCTGTGACGAGGCGAAGAAGGCACTGCTGCTGTCTTACAGCCCGAGGCTGAAGCTGCCGGCCGAGTTGCTGGCGCTCAAGCTGCTGCTTCCGTCGCTGAACACCCTGGCGTTCACCTCGCTGCCGCGCTGGGCCCGCAAGCTCTACGGAACGCCGGGTAGCCCGGTCACTGACATCGCCGCGACGGTCGCGCTGCGCGCCGCCTATGAGTCCACCAGCCGGATCCCGCCGAAGGTTCTCTACCTGCCCATGAACGCGGCCGCCCGCCGCCGGGGCCGTCCGCTCGCCGCCTGAGAGGCAGCAGCCGGGCCCCGGACCGCGGCGATCTGGGCGGCGGAACCGGGGATCTTCGGCACGCAGAGATCGCCTCTTGGCCGGCGCTACCACCCGGTTCGCGGCTCGATACCGAGTGCCGCCAGCTTGTGCCAGGATCGCCGGACGATCAGCGGGCAGCTATGCAGGTAGTACGGGAGGGCAGCGCAGGCTTGCACGACCGCTGCGTCCCGGCCGCGCGCAACCGTCGCGTCGTCGACGTCAAGCGCGTCGAGGAACGCGGCAGGGGACTCCTCGGTGAACAGGCCTGACCACACGACCTGGACGTCGACAGCGGGGTCACCGGCGCATGCTGGCCCCCAATCGACGATGCCAGAGAGCTGGCCATCTGTGACCAGGCAGTTGCCCTCGATGTCCGCGTGCACCCACACGGGAGCGCCTCGGTACGGCGCGGCGGCCAGCGCCTGGTTCCATACGGCCCTGGCGCGCTCGGCATCGATCAGGCCGCGGGCACTCTCAATAGCCTCGAGAGCGGAGTCGTCGTAGTCCTGCAGTGGCCGGGCACGGCCGCGAGCGGCGGGGGCGCCGTCGGCGGGCATGGCCCGGAGTGCCCGCACGACCGCCGCAAGGTCGCCGGTAACGACGGCGACGGATCGGCCAGCGGGCATCGGCGGCTCTCCGGTGCCGGGATGCGGTCACGCGGGAGACTGCCAGTCAGTGCCGCTCAGTCAGAGGCTGCGGCCTTGGCCGGCAGGTTCAGGGAGAGAATGACCGGCCGGTCATGCTCTTCGCCCACGGTGGAAAGCGTCCCAGTCTCCAGGCGGAACAGGCGTCCGCCGTCGGGATCGAGCCCGAGCCAGCGGGCGGTGAGGATCCGCAGCGAGTGGCCGTGCGCGACCAGTACCACGTTGCCCTCGGACAGCAGCGGCGTCACCCTGGCCAGCACGGCGTCGACTCGTGCTCCGACCTGCTGAACGGTCTCGCCCGGATGGTCTCCCTCGCCGGGGATCACGCCGTCGCGCCACAAGTACCAGCCGGGGCGCTCCGCCCGGATCTCCGTCGTCGTGCGGCCCTCGTAGCCGCCGTAATCCCATTCCTGCAGATCGGGATCGAGCTTGGCGTCGGCGAGCCCGGCGAGCTCGGCGGTCCGCATGGCCCGCCTGGCCGGGCTGGTGAAAGCGGCGCGGATGTCGAGCCGGGTCAGCGCCGGGGCTAGCTCTGCTGCCGCCGCCTCGCCGCGGGGGGTGAGCGGCACGTCGGTGCGCCCGGTATGCCGGCCCGCTGCGCTCCACTCGGTCTCGCCGTGCCGGATCAGGATCAGTACTCCCATGGGTCATCATCATCGCTGACGCGCCGGCACGGACCTACGGCGCGGGTGTCGTTGACAGTTAAGGTGTTCATATGTAAGTTCTAACCGACAGGTGGAAGCTAGCACGACGAGAATGGCGACAGTAAGCGCATGACGACCAGCGAAGAACAGCTGCTGGCTGTGCTCACAGCCGTTGCCAACGCGCACCGGCTGCGCGTCATCGCCGAACTGGGCGGCGGCCGGGTGCACGTGAGCGAGCTGGCCCGCCGGCTCGGGATGTCCCGCCCGCTGCTCTATATGCATCTGGACAAGCTGGAGAAGGCAGGCCTGATCAGCGGCCAGCTGGAGCTGTCCGAGGACGGCAAGGCCATGAAGTACTTCGAGCTGGCCCCGTTCGAGCTGCGCCTCACGGCGGCGACGATCGCCGAGGTGCTGCGCAACGGCCATCCGGCGGCTGCCGAGTCCCCCGCGCAAGACGACGATCACACGAAAGCGAGCGAGACATGACCGGCACGGCGCTGGTCTTCTCCGCCGCCCCATGGCTGGCCGCCGCCTACCTGCTCATCTATCTGCTGGTCAGCGGATTTCTGGCCGCCGCCGCACGAGCCGGGGCTATCACAACCTTGATCCTGGCCATCACCTTGCTCGGGATCCCGCTGCTGGTGGCCGCGGCCGCTGTCGTGCGCGGCTGGGCGGTGGCGGGGCCGGCCGCGGAGAACTATGACGACATCGCGGTCCTGCACTCCCGCACCCCGGTGGTCCTCGCCGTGGTCGCCGTGCTGGCCTTCGGCCTGCTGCTGGTGGCCCTCCGCTTGGCGGTGATCCCGCTGATCTCGGTCGGGCTGAACCTGCTGTCGGTGGGCGCCGCCTGCGGCCTGGTCACCCTTATATTCCAGGATGGCCGGCTGCAGGGCCGGCTACACCGGGTTCGGGGCGATTGAGTTCTGGGTGCCGCTGTTCATGTTCGTGTTCCTGTTCGGCCTGAGCATGGACTACCACGTGTTCATCCTCAGCCGGATCCGCGAACTGCGCGCCCGCGGCGCGGTCGTGGGCGGAATTGCCAGCAGCGCCGGGTTGGTGACCAGCGCGGCAGTGATCATGGTGGCGGTTTTCACGATCCTCGCCACGCTCTCACTGGTCGACCTGAAGATGCTGGGCGTCGGCCGGGCCGCGGCGCCGGGAAGCTGCCCGGCGCGGGAACTTTTCGGCAGCCTCAACCGCTGAACCGGTATACCTGACAGGTACGTCAGCTTTATGACATGCTCATCAGTCATCCCCCGGTAGTCACACGAAGCCTGATGGACGAGCTGCTGAAAACACCCCCGCACCAGACCGCACCGCCCCGCTCCCGCCGGGCAAGACCGCTGGTCGAGCGGATAGCCCGGTGGAGCATAAGGCACCGCAAGGCCGCCGTGCTCGGCTGGCTGGCGTTCGTCGGCGCCGCGGTGCTGGCTGGGCAGCTGCTGGGCACGCAGAGCCAGCCGCAGTATGACCCCGGCCAGGCCGGGCACGGCGAGCAGATGCTGTACGCGCTGAACGTGAACAGCCCGCCCGCCGAGAGCGTCCTGGTCCAGCAGCGCCTGCCCGGCGGTGCCGGGCAGGCGCCGGGGATCTTGCACGAACTGCGCCGCGCGGTGGACGCGGTGGCCACTGCGCTGGACGGGATGCCGCGCGCTGCCCGGGATGTCACTGCGACGACGCCCGCAGGCGCCGTCGCGGCCGGCGCCAGCGGGCATGTCTCGGCCTCCGGGCGCAGCGCGCTGGTCACCTTCAAGGTCGCCGGACCGCCGGGCGACGCCGACTCGACGGTCAGCGCGGACATGGCAGCCGTGGCCAGGATCCAGGCCAGGTTCCCGGCGCTGCTGGTGTCGGAGGCCGGCGGCGCGAGCACCGACGCGGCGGGAAACGCGCTGCTGGCAGCCGACTTCCGCAAGACCGAGGTGAGCTCGGTGCCGATCACGCTGATCCTGCTGGTCGCCGTGTTCGGGGCGCTCATCGCCGCGGGCATCCCGGTGCTGCTGGCCGGCACGGCGGTGACCGCCGCGGTCTCGCTGCTCGCCATCCCGAGCCGGTGGCTCCCGATCGGGTCAGGCACCGCCGAGATGGTACTCATCATCGGGATGGCGGTGGGGGTGGACTACTCGCTGTTCTACCTGCGCCGTGAGCGCGAGGAACGAGCGGCCGGCCTCAGCGAGGCCGACGCCCTGCATGTCGCGGCCGCCACCTCAGGCCGGTCCATCGTGGTATCCGGGCTGACGGTCATGATCTCAATGGCGGGGCTCTTCCTGACCGGGATCGACGCGTTCACCGGCATGGCCTTGGGCACGATCATCGTGGTGGGCGTGGCCGTGGCCGGATCGCTCACCGTGCTGCCTGCGCTGCTGTCCATGCTCGGCCCCTGGGCCGACCGCGGGCGGATCCCGTTCCTCGGCCGGCGCCGGACCGCGGCCCGGCCGTCCCGGCTCTGGACTGCCCTGGTGCGCAGGGTGGTCGTGCACCCGATCGCCTGGGGGATGGCGGCCGTCGTCGCGCTGCTGGCGCTGGCCGCGCCCGCGCTCGGCATGCGCATCGGCAACCCGCAGATCGACCTGCCCGCGAACCTGCCCATCGTGCAGACGCTGGACAAGATCTCGCTGGCCTTCCCCGGCCGTCCCGCGCCCGCCGAGGTCGTCGTCACCGGACAGGGCATGGCCAGCCCGGCGATGCGCGGCGCGGTAGAGGCCCTCGCCAGGCGGGCATCGGCGGCCGGCCCGATCGACGGGCCCGTCACCGCCCATGCCGTCGCCGCAGGCCGCGGAGTGATCATCTTTGTGCCGCTGGCGGGCAGCGGCATGGATTCGGTGTCGAATAACGCGCTGGACACGCTGCGGAACCAGATTCTGCCCGCCACCCTCGGCAAAGTCCGCGATGTCAGCTTCGCGGTGACCGGGGACACCGCGGTCAACCACGACTGGAGCTCGGTACTGCATGCCCGCGCGCCGATCGTGTTCGTCGTGGTGGCCATGCTGGCCTTCGGCGTGCTGACGCTGGCGTTCCGGTCCGTGCTGCTGCCGCTGGTGTCGATCCTGCTGAACCTGCTGTCCCTCGGGGCCGCCTACGGCCTGATCACGCTGATCTTCCAGGACGGTCATCTGCAGGGCCCGCTCGGGTTCACCTCCTACGGCGCGATCGCCCAGTGGGTGCCGCTGTTCATGTTCGTGTTCCTGTTCGGCCTGAGCATGGACTACCACGTCTTCATCCTCAGCAGGATCCGCGAGCACTGGAAGGGCGGCGCGAGCACCTCCGCGGCGGTGGTCGGGGGGATTTCCAGCAGTGCCGGGGTCGTCACCAGCGCCGCCATTATCATGGTGGCGGTCTTCTCGATCTTCGCCACGCTTTCGTTCGTGGACGTCAAGACCCTCGGTGTGGGGCTGGCGTTCGCGGTGCTGATCGACGCGACCGTGGTACGCGGGATCCTGATGCCCGCGGCGATGACCCTGCTGGGGGAGCGCACCTGGTACCTGCCCCGCTGGCTGAACTGGCTGCCGGGCAGCGGTCAGTAGCGGGCCGCGGCGGCCAGGTCGTGCAGCGCGCGGGCGGTGGGCAGCGATGTGTCTACCGCGAGGAACCGGGGCGGCTCGGCTCCGGTGATCGCGGCGCTGATGTGCGCGATGGCGGCGCTGAAGGAGGGCGCGGCCCCCGCGGCCGGGAAAACGCTCACCGTGCCGTCGCCGCGATAGACAGTCAGCCGGTCCGTGGGGCGGGGGTGGAACGGGTTGGTCAGGTGGATCTGCCCGGCGCTGCCGAGCAGCCGGGTAAGCGTGTCGGCCGGCCGGCGCAGCCCGCAGGACAGCAGCAGCCTGCGGCCGCCCGGGTAGCCCAGGGAGCCGATGGTCTCGATGTCCACGCCGCCGCCGCCCGGCTCGCTGACCGCCCAGGCACTGGCGTGCTCGCCGAGCAGTTCCTGCGCCAGCCGGACGGGATAGCACCCGACATCACGCAGCGCGCCGCCCTCCAGCCCGGCCGACAGCCGGATATTGGCCGGGCTCCTGAGGGCGAAGTGAAAGTCCGACTGGATTTCCCGCAGCTCGCCGATCACGCCGTCAGCCAGCAGCGAGCGGACGAGCCGCATCTGGTCGTGGAACGGGAATACGAACGCCTCCCATAGGAGCGTGCCGGTCTCCCGCGCGGCCGCCAGCACGCGCTCGGTGTCGGCCAGGGTGCCGCAGAGCGGCTTCTCGCAGAGCACCGGCCTGCCCGCCTGCAGGGCGCGGATGGTCCATTCTGCGTGCAGCGCGTTCGGCAGCGGGATGTAGACGGCGTCGATCTGCGGGTCGCTGAGCAGCTGCTCGTAGCCCGCCACGGCCTGGCCGATGCCCTGCTCGGCGGCGAACTTCTCGGCGCGCGCCCCATCGCGCGCGGCGACCGCGGCCGGTATCTGCCCGGCCGCTCGCAGGCCGGGCAGGAAGGCAGACCGGGCGATGTTCGCCGTGCCGATGATGCCCCAGCGCACCGCGCCGCTCGTGGTCGTCACTCGCTGTCCGTTCTCTCGCCGTGCGTCTTCTCTGGCCGCGCACCTGCTCGGGCCGCCGGTCGTCACCTTAACCGGGGCTGCCAGAGGCCGTGCTCGCGGCAGGGCCAGACTGGGACCGCCAGATTGCTGGACTGACGACGCCCGCGCACGCTGACTGACGATGCCCGCGGGTGAAGGGAGCCTGTGATGACCGGACTGCGACGGGGCCTGGCCGTGCCCTGTTTTGCCGAGGACCCTGCTGAGCTCATCGAGCTTGGCGCCGCGGCGGAGCGGGCCGGCTACGACGGGTTCTTCCTGTGGGATCACCTGGTCTTCGATGACAGCGGCGAAGGGCCGGCGATCGTCGATCCGTGGCTGGTGCTCGCGGTTGTCGCCGCCCGGACCGCCACGATCAAGATCGGCACGATGATCACGCCGGTGCCGCGGCGGCGTCCCTGGCAGCTGGCCAAGGCCACGACCACGCTGGATCTGATCAGCGGCGGCCGCGTCATCCTCGGCGTCGGTCTCGGCTCACCCGCTTACGGTGACTTCGGCATCTTTCACGAGCCGTCCGGCGCCCGGCAGCGGGCTGAACTGCTGGACGAGGGACTCGATGTCCTGGCCGGGCTGTGGAGCGGCGAGCGGTTCTCCTACGCCGGCGCGCATTTCACCGTGGACCCGGTGCGCTTCGCGCCCGTCCCGGTGCAGCGGCCCCGGATACCCGTCTGGGTGGGCGGCGTCCTGCCGTCCCGCCGCCCGATTGCCCGCGCCGCCCGCTGGGACGGCATGGTGCCGATCCGGCCGGGCCCCGCGGCTCGGCCGTCGGCCACCGACATTGCGGATGTAAGCCAGCAGATCGCAGCAAGCCGGGGTGATCGCGGCGCGGGAGACGGGCGGACCGCTGGCCGCTACGACCTGGCCGTCTGGGCCGAGGTCGCCTCCGGGCCGGCGGACGCCGCCGGGCTCGCGGCGCCGTATCAGCAGGCTGGCGCGACCTGGTGGATCGAATCGGCCCGGCCTGAGCCGGGCTGGCTGCAGCGGGCGCAGGACCGGGTGGCGGCAGGCGCCTGACCGGGTGGCGGCAGGCACGGCCGTTTCGGGGCGCCGTTTGCGGTGGGCGCCCAGGCCGCCCCGGTACTACAGTCCGGGTTTGTGATCTAGCATCCGGATGATCATGGGGTGTCCGGCGTGTCGCGTGGCGGACGCGAGACGGCCACCTCAAGATCATGAGCTGTGACGCAGCAAGATCGTGAGATG
>JBKQMG010000238.1:0-22460 GCA_052146815.1 Streptosporangiaceae bacterium
ACCGGCCCGATCCGGTCGCCATCCTCGCGGAGCAGGCAAAGAGCCGGGTGCCGGACCTGATGCCCATCCGCTCCGGGCGTATGCTCGCCTCGCCGTTCTCGTACTGCCGCGGCGCCGCGGCGCCGATGGCCTGGGACCTGGCGCACACGCCGACGACCGACATCCGGGTGCAGGCCTGCGGCGACGCGCACCTGCTGAATTTCGGCATGTTCGCGGCGCCGGACCGGCGCCTGGTCTTCGACGTCAACGACTTCGACGAGACGCTCCCGGCGCCGTTCGACTGGGACGTCAAGCGCCTGGCGGCCAGCTTCGCGGTCGCCGCGCGGGACAACGGCTTCTCCGACCGTGACGCGCACACCGCGGCCCGGATGAGCGCGCACAGCTACCGCACCGAAATGGCGAACTACGCCGCGATGCGGTTCCTCAAGGTCTGGTACTCCAGGATCGACGTCGACGAGGTGACCAGCCTGTTCGATGCCGTCCAGCCGAAGCGGGCGGTGCGCCGCCGCCGGCGCGACATCGAGAAGGCGCAACGGCGCACGAGCCTCAAGGCGTTCCTCAAGATGTGCGATGAGGTGGACGGGCAGTACCGGATCAGGCCCGCGCATCCGGTGATCGTCCGGTTCCCGATTGAGCGCTATCCCGGCATGCTCGATGAGCTGCGCAGCGCGGTCTCGCTGTATCTGGAGACGCTGCAGGCCGACCGGCGTGAGGTGCTGCGCCGCTACTACTTCGGTGATTTCGCCCGCAAGGTCGTCGGCGTCGGCTCTGTCGGCACCGAGGCCTTCGTCCTGCTGCTGCTGGGCGACCGGCCGGACGAGCCGCTCTTCCTTCAGCTGAAGGAAGCCCAGGACTCGGTGCTGGCCCCGTTCGCCGGAAACAGCGAGTACAAGCACCAGGGCGAGCGGGTCGTCATGGGGCAGCGGCTGACCCAGGCCGCCACCGACCCGTTCCTCGGCTGGACCAGCGGCCTCGGGACCAGCGGCAGCGACCAGAAGGACTACTACGTCCGGCAGCTGCGCGACATGAAGGGCAGCATGAGCGTCCCGGACATGGACGCTCCCCAGCTCAACTATTACGGCAGGCTCTGCGGCTGGGCCCTCGCCCGCGCCCACGCCAGGACCGGCCGGGCCACGGTGATCTCCGGCTACCTGGGCAGCAGCGATGCGTCCGACCACGCCATCGCCGACTTTGCCATCAGCTACGCCGACCAGAACGAGCATGACTACCGGCGGCTGCTGGAGGCCGTCTCGGCGGGCCGCGTGCTGGCCGAGGAGAACCGCTGACCGCGCCGGCAGGCCGGGCCTGACGCGGCCGCACAGCGCAGCCGCCGCTCAGCTGAACCGGCCCGCTCAGGTGACCTGCCGGACGCTGAACCGGCCCGGCTCAGCTGACCTGCCGGACGCTGAACTGGATGATGGCACCGCTAGTGACGGTGTAATGGCCCTGGAAGAGCTTGACGGTGCCGTTGGTCTGGAGCGCGGCAATCCGCGCGGTCACCACGTGGCCGGCCACTCCCAGAATGGTCACGCTGTCGTGCGCCGTCTGGCTGAACCCCTGCACGTAATTCGCGTATGACGAGTCAGTGTGGTCGCCGCGCAGTATCGAGGAGGGGTGCCATCGGATCTCAACCCGTCGCGATAGGCCGGAGATTGGCCGCTGACAGCATTTAGCCCGCCGCGGCGGGCTTAGCATGGATTATCCAGGCAGGGAGGTTGAGTGTCGCTCGTCACGATTACCCCCGGTGGCGCCGAGTCCGGTCAGCCCGGCGAATCAGGCCTGAAGCCTGGCTGGGGCGTGAGTCCCGAGCGCCAGCACGCCATCGTCGAGGCGCTTCAGGAGATTGTGCCGACCGCCGGGCGCCTGTCCCCCGCTCAGCTCCGCGCGGTGACCTCGCAGCTAGCCGGCCGCCATGACCTCTGGGCGGATCTCGTCGTGCGCGACCCGGACGTGCGCTGGTATCTGCCGCTGCACCGGTCGAATTCCTGCGATGTGTGGCTGCTGGCCTGGGAGCGCGGCCAGGACACCGACTGGCATGACCACGGCGGATCTTCCGGCTCGTTCGCGGTCGCGGAGGGCAGCCTGACCGAGCAGTACCGGGTGCCCAGCGGCGGGCGGCTCACCCGCCGGGTGCTGACCGCCGGCCAGGCGGCGGCCTTCGGCCCCGGCCACGTCCATGACGTGGCCCACGGCCACGGCGGCTCGGCCACGAGCATTCACGCCTACTCACCGCCGCTGATGGCGATGACTTATTACACCGCGACCGATTACGGGCTTATCGCCAGGGAAACCGTGCCGATCGACGGCCCCGAGGGCGCGAGGGGCCGCGGGGGCGCCGACACCGCACTGGCCCATGCGACAGCTTCGGCCGCCGCTCTCACCACCGACGCGCTCCCCGTCGGCGCACCCGGCATCGACGAGTTGCTGACCGAGTCCCGCGGCGGGCTATCCCGCCTGCGGCCCGAGGCAGCCCTGGCGGCGGTTACCGACGGGGCGGTGCTCGTCGACATCCGCCCGCTGGAGCAGCGGATCGTCGAGGGAGAAGTACCCGGCGCGATCATCATCGGCAGGAATGTCCTGGAATGGCGGCTGGATCCGCGCAGCGACGCACGGATCCCGGCGCTGGCCCGTCCGGACAGCCGGATCATCGTGATGTGCTCGGAGGGCTACGCCTCGACGCTCGCCGCGTCTATGCTCCGGCGGATCGGCCTGCTCGAGGCTACTGATCTGGAGGGCGGATTCACCGCGTGGAAGGCGGCCGGGCTGCCCACCCAGCCGGCCAGGGCCCTCGGCTAGCCCCAGCCCGCGAGGACGCCGCCGGTCAGGGCCGGCCGCTCGCCGGGCCTGTCCTGGCTCCGCACGCGAGTGTCGCGGCTCGCTGAGCCCGCCCGGGGGGTGCCCGCCCGGGGTGCCCGTCAGGTCCTCGGCTCGCCGTTCCGGCGACGCTGAGCTCGGAATAAGGTGCGCCCGCCGCTTGTTGCCCCCAGTTTGCCGGGCCCTGTGCGCAGCTTTCCGGGCTTCTGGCCGGCCGCCGCCCCACCCGAATTCTGAGGCACGTGACGATGACTGCTGACAGTGAAGTCCACAGCGAGGCCCACGGCCACCAGCACCGGGATGTTTCCGGCGGCTGGCTGCGGCCCGCCGTGTTCGGCGCGATGGACGGCCTGGTCACGAACGCGTCCCTGATCGCCGGCGTCGGCGGCGGCGGGGGCGCCCATCAGACGATCGTGCTCACGGGCCTCGCGGGACTTGCGGCGGGGGCGTTCTCGATGGCCGCCGGGGAGTTCGTCTCGGTGTCCTCGCAGAACGAGCTGGTCGAAGCCGAGGTCAGCAAGGAGCGCTACGAGCTGGAAAACCACCCGGACTCCGAGCGGCGCGAGCTGGCCGCGGTGTTCCGGCAGCGCGGCGTCGATGCTGACCTGGCCGACCGGGTCGCCCAGCAGGTCTCGGAAAACCCGGAGGAAGCGCTCGGGCTGCATGTCCGGGAGGAACTCGGAGTCGACCACAACGAGCTGCCCTCGCCGGTGACCGCTGCCGGAGCCTCGCTGGTTACCTTCGCCGTCGGCGCGGTGATCCCGCTGCTGCCCTACCTGTTGTCGGGGTCGCACCAGAGCTCGGCGGCCGGTATCCCGCTGCTCGCCCTCGCCCTGCTGTTCGCGGCCATCGCCGCCTTCGTCGGCGGCGGGCTCGTCGCGCGGATCACCGCCCGGCCGTTCCTGCGCGGCGCCATGCGCCAGCTTGTGCTCGCCGCGGTCGCCGCCGGGCTGACCTACTGCATAGGCCTGCTGGTCGGCGGGGCAAGCAGCGCCTTGTCCTGAGCTGCCTACCAGGCCTCTGAGCCGAACGGGTCCTCGGCGACGCCGCCGGAGGTGGACAGCAGCTTCAGGTCCGCCTCGACCATCATCGTCACCAGCTCCTCGAAGCCGATCTTCGGCTCCCAGCCGAGCTGCTCGCGCGCCCTGGACGGGCCCGCGCAGAGGTGGTCCACGTCCGCGGGCCGGATGAAGGCCGCGTCGGTCACCACATGATCGCGCCAGTCCAGCCCCGCCGCCCGGAACGCCCGGTCCAGCAGCTCCTCTACCGAGTGAGTGACGCCGGTGCCGATGACGAAGTCCTCGGGAGAGTCCTGGCCGAGCATCAGGTGCATGGCCCGCGCGTAGTCGCCGGCGAACCCCCAGTCCCGCCGCGCCGAGAGGTTGCCGAGCCGCAGCTGCCGCTCGTGGCCCAGCTTGATCTTGGCGACGCCGAGGGAGATCTTCCGGGTGACGAACTCGCTGCCGCGGCGAGGGGATTCGTGGTTGAACAGGATTCCCGACACGGCGAACATGCCGTAGGACTCCCGGTAGTTCTGGGTAAGGAAGTGGCCGTAGGCCTTCGCCACCCCGTAGGGGCTGCGGGGATGGAACGGGGTCTGCTCGGTCTGCGGACACTCCCGCACCATGCCGAACATCTCCGACGATGATGCCTGGTAGAACCTGATCTGGCCGCGGGCGGGGCTGCGTGACGCGCTGACGCCGCTGCAGACCCGGATGGCCTCCAGGACCCGCAGCACCCCGAGGCCCGTGACCTCGCCGGTGAGTTCCGCCTGCTGCCAGGACATCGGCACATAGGAGATGGCGGCCAGGTTGTAGACCTCGTCTGGCTGCACGCGCTCCACCGCGGAGATGAGGCTGCCCTGGTCCAGCAGGTCACCGCGGACCAGGCGGATGTCACCGAGCAGGTCGCGGAGCTGGCGGACCCGCGGGTTAGCCTGGCCGCGGACTAGCCCCCAGACCTCGTAACCGCAGCTGAGCAGGTGCTCCGCGAGATAGGAACCGTCCTGGCCGGTAATCCCGGTGATCAGCGCTCGTCGTGTCAGCGGTGCCTCCACTCGCCTGGGCCGGGCGGCGGTCAGCCGGCCGGCCGCTCACCCTGACTGCGCGGCAGCTTACCGATAGCGCCGTCGGCCTACCCACGTCGCAGGAGGCCGGCGCATTGCGCTGCCCCCTGCCGCTTAACGCCTGGGACAGGCGAACACGCAAGGTACCTGCTGGTAATGTTCGCTGCTTGAGGGTCACGCGGGCGCGCCCCGGGCATGATCGGGCAGCCAGCAGAAGCGGAGGAGGCGCAGACCTGCGTGAGCACCGTGTCGGCCGGGGGGACGACGGACCCAGATCGCCCGTTGCGCGTAGCGCTCCTGTCGTACCGGAGCAAGCCCCACTGCGGCGGCCAGGGCATCTACCTGCGGCATCTGTCCCGCGAACTCGCCGCGCTCGGGCACCACGTCGAGGTGTTCTCCGGCCAGCCCTATCCTGATCTTGAGCCTGGCCCGCTGCTGCGGACTATTCCGAGCCTGGACCTCTACCGCGACGACGACCCGTTCCGGACGCCGCACCTGCGCGAGTACCGCGACTGGATCGACCTGCTCGAAGTGACCTCCATGTGGACCGGGGCGTTCCCGGAGCCGCTGACGTTCAGCCTGCGCGCGCTGCGCACGCTGCGCGGCCGGCGCGGCGACTTCGACGTGGTGCATGACAACCAGGTCCTCGCCTACGGCCTGCTCGGCGCGGGCCGTCTCGGCCTGCCGCTGGTCACCAGCATCCACCACCCGATCAGCGTGGACCGGCGGATCGAGCTGGCCGCCGCCCGGGGGATCTCCCGGCTCTCCAAGCGCCGCTGGTACTCCTTCGTCCGGATGCAGGGCCGGGTCGCCCGCCGGGCCGGGCCCATCCTCACCGGCTCGCAGTCGAGCCGCGAGGACATCTGCCGTGACTTCAAGGTGGCGCCGGACAGCGTGCACGTGATCCCGCTCGGCGTCGATACCCGGCTGTTTCATCCCCGCCCGGCCCCGCGCGTACCGGGCCGGATCGTGGCGGTCGCCAGCGCCGACTCGCCCCTCAAAGGCGTGTCCACCCTCCTGCGGGCGTTCGCAAAGCTCATCACCGAACGGGACGCGACCCTGGCTGTCGTCAGCAAGCTGGCTCCCGGCGGGCCCACTGAGCAGCTCGTCACGGAGCTGGCCCTGGACGAGAAGGTGCAGTTCGTCAGCGGGATCAGCGACACCGACCTGGCCGAGCTGGCCGCCAGCGCCGAGATCGCCGTCGTGCCCTCGCTGTATGAGGGATTCTCGCTGCCCGCCGTCGAGCACATGGCCTCGGGGACGCCGCTGATCGCCACCCGGACCGGCGCGCTCCCCGAGGTCACCGGGGACGCCGCGCTGCTGGTGACCCCGGGTGATCCCGAGGAGCTCGCGGCCGCGCTGCGGCGGCTGCACGACTCCGCGCGCGAGCGCCAGCGGCTGTCGGCCGCGGCCCTGCGGCGGGTGCAGGAGCGATTCGCCTGGCCCGCGGTGGCCAGGGCTACGGTCGGCGAGTACCGGCGCGCGATCGAGGGAGCGGCTCATGCTGACCGTTGACTTCGCCCGCCTTTGCGTCAGCCCCGGCGACCGCCTGCTGGATCTCGGCTGCGGCGCGGGGCGCCATGCCTTCGAGGCGCTGCGCCGCGGCGCCCGGGTGGTGGCGCTGGACACCAGCGAGGCCGAGCTGCGCGACGTCAGCGCCATGTGCGCCGCGATGGCGGACGAAGGGGAGGTGCCCGGCGGCGCAGCCGCCGCCGCGGTGGCCGGCGACGCGACCTCGATGCCATTCCCGGACGGCTCGTTCGACCGGGTGATCGCGGCCGAGATACTCGAGCATGTCCCGGCGGACCAGGCGGCCATGAACGAGATCGCCCGGGTGCTGCGGCCCGGCGGGACGGCGGCGGTGACGGTACCCGCCTGGCTGCCGGAGCGCATCTGCTGGCGGCTGTCGGATGACTATCACAATGTTCCCGGCGGCCACGTGCGCATCTTCACCCGGCGCGAACTGGAGACGAAGCTGGCCAGGGCCGGCCTTTCGGTGGGCGGTCACCACTACGCGCACGGACTGCACTCGCCGTACTGGTGGCTGAAATGCGCCGTCGGAGTGCACCGTGACGATCACCCGCTCGCCCGTGCCTACCACCGGGTGCTTGTCTGGGACATCATGCGCCGGCCGGCCGCGACCAGGCTCGCGGAGAAGGCACTGAACCCGCTGATCGGCAAGAGCGTCGTCGTCTATGTCACCAGGGCGTCCGCGGCCGAGCGCGATGAGCGCGCCGGCGGCGCGCCGGCCACGGCCAGCAGCGACGAGGCCGGCGCGAGCGAGCGGGCTCATGCTGCGGCCTGACGCGCCGGCCCGCGGAGCGCCGGCCCGGACCCGGCACCTGCTGCCGGAAGTCGCCGGGATTCTCACAGCCGACGAAGTGCTGGCGACCGGCAAGAGCATTGCCGCCATGCAGCAGCCCGACGGGGCCATCGGCTGGCCCGATGGTCATATCGATGCCTGGAACCACGTCGAGTGCGTGATGGCGCTGAGCGTCTGCGGCCTGCGCGGGCCGGCCCGGCGCGGCTATGAGTGGCTGCGCGCCACGCAGCTCGACGACGGGTCCTGGCCGAAGCGGGCCGCGGGCGGCGAGATCACTGATCCGGCCACCGAGAGCAACCATGCGGCCTACCCGGCCGTGGGCGTCTGGCATGAGCTGCTGGTGACCGACGATGTCGCGTTCGCCGAGCTGATGTGGCCGGTAGTCCGGGCGGGCACCGAATTCGCGCTGGGCCTGCAGATGCCCCGCGGGGAGATCATCTGGCAGCGGCACGACGACGGGGCGCCCGATCGCTACGCGCTGCTGACCGGCTGCTCGAGCATCTACCAGAGCCTGCGCTGCGCGATCGCGCTGGCCGACTGCGCGGGCGCGCCGCAGCCGGACTGGGAGTTCGCCGCCGATCAGCTCGGGCACGCGGTGGCCTGCCATCCGGAGGCCTTCGCCGACAAGAGCCGGTGGTCGATGGACTGGTACTACCCGGTGCTCGGCGGCCCGGTCCGGGGCGCCGCCGCCGCGGCGCGGCTGCAGGCCGGCTGGGACACTTTCGTGGTGCCGGGGCTCGGCGCCCGCTGCGTCAGTGACCAGCCCTGGGTGACCGGCGCGGAAACCTGCGAGCTGGCCATGGCCCTGGACGCCATCGGCGACCGGGCGAGGGCCCTGGACCAGCTGGCGCAGATGCAGCATCTGCGTGACCCCGGCGGGGCCTACTGGACCGGCTGGCAGTTCGCCAACCAGGCGCATTTCCCCGCCGAGCAGAGCAGCTGGACCGCCGCGGCCGTCGTCCTGGCCGCTGACGCCGTGTCCGGGGCGACCCGCGGGTCGGGCATCTTCCGTGACGCCGCCGCCGGGCCGTCGCTCATGGCGCCGGTCGACGCCGCCGCCTGCGGCTGCGCAGCACGGACCTAGCCTCGCGGCGTAGCCTCCGGTGCCCGCTGCGGCCGGGACTGGCCGCCGGCACCTGGCCGACGTGAGCCGTCGGCGCGCCGATGCTCAGCCGATGCCGGCCGCGACCCGCTCCAGGACCCGCAGGGAACCGGTCACCCGGACCTCGGTGAACGCCCCCGAAGCCATGGCGCGCCGGTAGATCGTGTAGGGAGCCTGGCCGCCATCGGCTGGGTCGGGAAAGACGTCGTGGATCGCCAGCGCACCGCCGGGCGCGACCCACGGCGCCCAGTTCTCGTAGTCCGCGGTCGCGGCCGCGTCCGAGTGGCCGCCGTCGATGAACAGCATGCCGAGCGGCGCGCGCCACAGCCGCGCGACGTCGGCGGAAGCGCCCACGATGGCCACGATGTGCGGCTCGAGCCCGGCCGCGGCCACCGTCGCCCGGAAATGCGGCAGGGTGTCGAGCCGGCCGGTGGCCGGGTCGACGAGCTCAGGGTCGTGGTACTCCCAGCCCGGCTGGTTCTCCTCGGAGCCGTGGTGATGATCGACGGTGACGACCAGCTGACCGGCCTGGCAGGCGGCCGCCGCGAGGTAGATCGTGGACTTGCCGCAGTACGTGCCGATCTCGGCGATGGGACCGGCACTGGCGTAGGCAGCGGCGGTCTCGAACAGCGCGTCGCCCTCGGCCGGCGGCATGAATCCCCTGGCCGCCTCGGCGACGCTGCGAAGCTCAGCGGAAAGAACAGTCTGCATGGCGCCCAGTCTCTCGTCTCCCGTCTTCTCCCGACGACCGCATCGCCCGTCCCCGGCCTTCTCCGTCCTGGCCGCCCAGCGCGTTGCCCGTCCCCGCCTTGCCCGTGTCTCCCGCCTTGCCGGCCGGACCCGCACATGCTCCACTCCTGTTCGTGCGGGTAATCGTCCACCCTCAGGCGTGCGAGGCCAACGGGGTCTGCGCCGGACTGGTACCTGAGGTCTTTGAGCTCGACGACGACGACGCCCTGCACATCACGGTGAGCGAGGTCCCGGCGCCGCTGGCCGGTGCGGTTCAGCACGCCGTGCGCTCCTGCCCGAAAGCAGCCCTGCGGCTCGAGCCGGACTGACCGCGGCCCGTCAGCTCAGCTGTCCGCTGCCCACGAGAATGCCGACGGAGATCAGGATCAGGCCGCCGAGCTGCTCGCCTCGTTGTCCCGCCCACCGGCCGATCCGGGCGCCGAGCTCCAGGCCGAGCAGCGAGAGCACGACGCTGACCGCGCCGATGATAATGACGCCGGGCAGGATGGCGATCTGGTAGGTGCCGAGCGCGAAACCGATCACGAGGTTGTCGATGCTCAGCGCGAAGCCGGTGATCACGAGCCGGAGGCCGCCCGGCGGCGCGGACTGCGGTGGCACGGGCTGCGGTGGCACGGGCTGCGGTGGCACGGGCTGCGGTGGCACGGGCTGTGCCGACTGTGCCTGAGCACTTGAGCGCGCCTGCAGGATCGACTTCACCAGAGCGTAGAGCCCCACGGCGATCAGCAGGGCCCCGCCGATCCAGCGCCCGGAGTGCCCGAGCTGGCCGGCGAAACGGTTACCGAGCAGCAGGCCGACGACGGGCATCCCGGTCTCGAAGACGCCGAAGACCAGGCCCACCCGCAGCCGCGTCCGCGCGTCGACCCCGGTCGTGCCGATGCTGATGGCCGCGGCGAAGTTGGACAGGCCCACGGAAGCCGCGACCAGCAGCAGTGCGTACACCTGCGAAACGGTATCCGGTCCGCACCGTCCGGCCGCTGCGGGATGGCTGCCCGGCGCGCGCCAGCGCCGGCGGCCGGGGCGCCAGTGACCGGCGGTCAGTGCCGCGGCCAGGCCCGCTGCTGGTCAGGCGCTTCGGTAGCGGGCCGGGATGGCGCCGACCTCGTGTGCCAGCCTGACCCGGTCGCCGCGGTAGATGTACCGGGTGAGCTGGATCGGCCGGTCCTCGCTGTAGGTCGTCCGGTTCACCACGATGACCGGCGTGCCGCTGGACAGCCGGAAGAAGTCATACTCCCTGGCGTCCGGCATCCGGGCGCGGATCTCGTCCACGAAGCCGACCTGCGGATGTCCGAGATCGGCGAGGACCTTGATGCTGCCTTCCTCGATGTATCCCGCCTGCTCCAGCACGGTCCCGCTGGCCAGGTCCATCGGGAAGTAAGAGTTGATCATCAGCCAGGGCACATCGCCGATCTGCTGCTGGGATCTGCGGATGATGACCGGATCGCCGCGGCGGATCTCCAGCTTTTCCGCGACGCTGGCCGAGGCGGTCACCCGCTCGACCATGAACCTGACGGTCTCCGGCTCGCTGTCGGCCGAGCCCAGCACCGGCAGCGCGCTGGTCGAGTGCTGGCCACTCGGCACGCCCTTCACCCGGGACAGCAGCGCGGTGAACGGCCGCGCAGGCTCCTGCACGAAGGTGCCGAGACCCTGGCGCGTGACCACCAGACCCTGGTTGGTGAGCAGGGCCAGGGCCAGCCGGACTGTATTGCGCGAGGCGGCGAACTGCTGGACCAGGTCGGGCTCGCTCGGCAGCCGCTGACCGGGCTTCAGTGCCCCTGAGTCGATCTGCTCGCGCAGGCGAGTGGCGATCTGCTGGTATTTCGCGTCGGCCACGTGGATCTCCCCGGTCTTCGCAGGTACTCATGAGTTTACCGGTACCCATGAGTCTCACCATTCGGATAGGTGGAATGTAACCCTGCTACGTCGTTTCAAACACACCACTGATTGGTATGAGTCTTGTGAGTGGTGACATGCTGATCGATGGTAAGGCCGCACCCGCGCAGCGGGGGCCCGGCCCGCCGAGGGCACCGTCACCGCGAGACACCGCCCCGAGGAGGTGTGATGTTCGATCTGCTCATCGCCGTCGCCGCCGTCATCGCCGGAATCCCGTTCGCCGCCGTGCTGCTGGTCAGCGTGGCCAGCTGCCGGGAGGACTCGGCGGCCAGCCTGGCCGAAAATGCGCCCGGCCCGTTCTCCCGCGCGGCGCGCCGGCTGCTCGGATTCCAGGCCTACGGCATTGTCCAGCCGTGCTCGCGGGCACGCCCGCCGCGCGAGCCGGCCCTGTCGGGCCGCGGCAGCGCCGGCCCGCAGCGGCGCTAGCCACGGCTGCAGCACGCGGTAGTCTGCGGCCATGCGGGTCGCGCTCTGCCAGCTTCCGATCAGCTCCGAGCCGTCGGTCAACGCCGACAGGGTCGCAGCCGCCGTTGCCGATGCCGCGCGGCAGGGCGCTAGCCTCGCCGTCTTCCCGGAGGGGACGCAGGCCCGCTTCTCCGCCGACCTGCGGGCGGCGGCGGAGCCACTGGACGGCCCGTTTGGCAAGAATCTGTCCGAAGCTGCGCGCCTGAATGCCATAGCCGTGGTCGCGGGGGTCTTCGAGCCCGCCCCGGACGGGCGCGTCTACAACACGACGGTCGGCTACGACAGTCAGGGCGCCCTGGCGGCTGCCTACCGCAAGATCCACCTGTTCGACGCGCTCGGCTACTGCGAGTCGCACGTGGTCGCGCCGGGCTCCGAGCCGCTGCTCGCGGACCTCGGCGGCCTCACAGTCGGTTTCATGACCTGCTATGACGTGCGGTTCCCCGAACTGGCCCGCAGGCTGGCCGCCCGCGGCGCGCAGCTGCTGGTCATCCCCGCCGCGTGGGCATCCGGGCTGTTCAAGGAAGAGCACTGGGTCACCCTGGTCCGGGCCCGTGCGATCGAGAACACCATCTGGGTCGCCGCCGTCGGCCAGGTTCCCGATCCTGGCGAGCCCGCTACCTCGGCCCCGACCGGGATCGGCCGCAGCATGCTGGTCGACCCTATGGGCGCCGTGCGGCTCGATCTCGGGCCATCGGCCGGGCTGGCGGTCGGGGATGTCGATCCGGCAGTGACCGCCGAGGTCCGGGCCGCGCTGCCGAGCCTGGCGAACCGGCGCGACGATGTCTTCGGCGGCAGGCCGCCCGGCTAGCTGCCAGCCCGCGCTCGCGCCGCTGCTGCCGTCGCCGCCCCGCCCGGGCCGCCCCGGCGCCAGGTAGCCTTGGGTCCGGTCCACAACACAGTTCAGCACTACGCAGCCCAGCTCCGGAAAGGCGATGTCCGCCGTGTCTGAAGAGTCTCCGCGGGCGTCCGCGGATCTCACCGAGCCAGCAGAGGGGCGTACTAGCGCCCAGGGCGCAGCGACCGGATCCGCCAACGGCGGCCCCGCGTCCGCGAATGCGTCTCCGCCCGGCGCGAGCACAGACTTCGGCCCGAACGAATGGCTGGTGGACGAGCTCTACCAGCGTTACCAGGCCGACCCCGGATCGGTCGACCGGGCCTGGTGGAACTTTTTCGCCGACTACCACCCGCAGCCCGCGCAGGCCGATGGCGCGACCGCCGAAGCCGACGCGGCCCGGACCCGGGGAGCGCCGCCCGCCGGCCAGGGCGGCGGCTCCGCTCCGGCAGCTGCCCCCCGCTCCGCTGCCCCAGGCACCGCTGGCGCAGGCACCGCTCCCGCAGGCACCGGTCAGGCCGGCGCCGGGGCGACACCAGCACGCCCGGCGGCCGACGGCGCCGGTCCGGGGACTCAGGCTGCTACGGCCGCCGACGGCCGCGCTCCCGCGGCCTCGCCGGCGGCGCGGCCGTCTGCGCCCGTGCGCACGCCCGCTGACTACCCGGCCAGCCCGGCCGCCCCCGGCGGCAGCGGCGGGACGGCCGCCAGCGCGGCCAACGGAGCCCCGGCCCGCGGAGCCCCGGCCCGCGCAGCCGCCGCCGACGGCGCGACTGAGGTCAGGCTGCGCGGCACCGCCGCGCGCACGGTCGCCAACATGGCCGCCAGCCTCGTCGTGCCCACGGCGACCAGCGTCCGCTCGGTGCCCGCCAAGCTGCTCTCCGACAACCGCATCGTGATCAACAATCACCTGGCCCGCGGCCGCGGCGGCAAGGTGTCCTTCACGCACCTGATCGGCTTCGCGGTCGTCCGGGCGCTGGCCGAGGTGCCGGAGCTGAACGACGCCTACGGCGAGACCGACGGCAAGCCGGTACTGATCAAGCCCGCGCACGTCGACCTCGGCCTCGCCATCGACACCCGCAAGGACGACGGGACGCGGCAGCTGCTCGTGCCGAACATCAAGGGCGCCGAGACGCTGGACTTCCGCCAGTTCTGGATGGCGTACGAGGACATCGTGCGCAAGGCCCGCACCGGCAAGCTGACCGTCGAGGACTTCGCCGGCACGACGATCAGCCTGACCAATCCCGGCACCATCGGCACCGAGCACTCGGTGCCCCGGCTGATGCTGGGCCAGGGCGCGATCGTCGGCGTGGGCGCGATGGAGTACCCGGCCGCCTACCAGGGCGCGTCGGCCGAGACGATCGCCCGGCTCGCGATCAGCAAGACCGTCACGCTGACGTCCACCTACGACCACCGGATCATCCAGGGCGCCCAGTCCGGCGAGTTCCTGCGGATCATCAACGCGCTGCTGCTCGGCGAGCAGGGCTTCTACGACGACGTCTTCCAGGCGCTGCGGATCCCGTACGAGCCGGTCCGCTGGGTGCGGGACATCCCGGCCGGGCACGAGGACGACATCAGCAAGGCCGCCCGCGTGCACGAGCTGATCCACGCCTACCGGGTGCGCGGTCACCTCATGGCCGACACCGACCCGCTGGAGTACCGCCAGCGCAAGCACCCCGACCTGGATATCAACCAGCACGGCCTGACGCTCTGGGACCTGGAGCGGGAGTTCGCCACCGGCGGGTTCGGCGGCAAGCCGCGGATGCAGCTGCGCGAGATCCTCGGCGTGCTGCGCGACTCCTACTGCCGCACCGTCGGCGTCGAGTACATGCACATGCAGAACCCGGAGGAGCGCGCCTGGCTGCAGGCCCGGGTGGAGCGCCCGCACGGCCGCGCCAGCCACGACGAGCAGCTCCGCGTCCTGTCCCGGCTCAACGTGGCCGAGGCGTTCGAGATGTTCCTGCAGACCAAGTTCGTGGGCCAGCGCCGGTTCTCGCTCGAGGGAGCCGAGTCGCTGATCCCGCTGCTCGATGCGGTGCTCACCGAGGCCGCCGGCGCGCAGATGGACGAGGTCGTCCTCGGCATGGCCCACCGGGGCAGGCTGAACGTCCTGGCCAACATCGTCGGCAAGTCGTACGCGCAGATCTTCCAGGAGTTCGAGGGCAACCTCGACCCGAGTACCACGCACGGCTCCGGCGACGTGAAGTACCACCTCGGCGCCGAGGGCATCTACCGGACTGGCAACGGCCTGCAGATCCCGACCTCGCTGGTCGCCAACCCCAGTCACCTTGAGGCCGTCGACCCCGTGCTCGAAGGCGTCGTGCGGGCCAAGCAGGACGTGCTCGACATGGGCGAGCCGGGCTTCACCGTGCTGCCCCTCATGATCCACGGCGACGCCGCGTTCGCCGGCCAGGGAGTGGTGGCCGAGACCCTGGAACTATCGCAGCTGCGCGGGTACCGCACCGGCGGCACGGTGCACATCGTGGTGAACAACCAGGTGGGCTTCACCACCGCGCCGCAGTACTCCCGGTCCAGCGTGTACTCCACCGACGTCGCGCGCATGATCCAGGCCCCGATCTTCCACGTGAACGGGGACGACCCCGAGGCCGTCGTGCGGATCGGCAAGCTCGCGTTCGCCTACCGGCAGGCCTTCGGCAAGGACGTCGTCATCGACATGGTCTGCTACCGCAGGCGCGGTCACAACGAGGCCGACAACCCCTCGTTCACCCAGCCGCTGATGTATGACCTGATCGACGCCAAGCGGTCGGTCCGCAAGCTCTACACCGAGTCCCTCATCGGGCGCGGTGACATCACGCTGGAGGAGGCGGAACAGGCGCTGCGCGACTACCAGCAGGAGCTGGAGCGCGCGTTCACCGAGACCCGCGACGCCACCGGGCGCCCCGCCGAGCCGGGCGCGGTCGTGCGGCCGGAGCCTGGCGCGCGCCGGCCGGCCGGGCACGAGCAGACGCCGACGGCCATCACCGAGGAGACCATCAAGCGCATCATCAACACGCAGCTGAACCTGCCCGAGGACTTCACGCCGCACCCGCGGCTGCTGCCGCAGCTGCAGCGCCGCGCGGTGATGATCGAGCAGGACGAGATCGACTGGGCGACCGGCGAGCTGCTCGGCTTCGGCTCGACGCTGATCGACGGCCACGGCGTCCGGCTGGTCGGGCAGGACTCCCGCCGGGGCACGTTCGGCCAGCGGCATGCCGTCCTGGTCGACCGGCACACCGGCGCCGAGTACACGCCGCTGCGGCAGTTCAACTCGCCGACCGCCAAGTTCCACATCTACGACTCGCTGCTGTCGGAGTACGCGGCGGTCGGCTTCGAGTACGGCTACTCCGTCGCCCGGCCGGACGCGCTCGTCGTGTGGGAAGCCCAGTTCGGCGACTTCGTCGACGGCGCCCAGACGATCATTGACGAGTTCATCAGCTCGGGCGAGCAGAAGTGGGGACAGCGCTCAGGGGTCGTGCTGCTGCTGCCGCACGGCTACGAGGGCCAGGGACCCGACCACTCCTCGGCCCGGGTCGAGCGGTTCCTGTCGCTGTGCGCGCAGGACAACATGACCGTGGCGATGCCCAGCAGCCCGGCCAGCTATTTCCACCTGCTGCGCTGGCAGGCGCTGTCGGGACGGGTCAAGCCGCTGATCGTGTTCACGCCCAAGTCGATGCTGCGGCTCAAGGCCGCCGCGTCCTCGGTGGCCGACTTCACCAGCGGCTCGTTCCGGGCCGTGCAGGCCGACCCCGGCCAGGCTGACCCGGCGGGCGTGCGCCGGGTACTGCTGTGCTCGGGCAAGATCTACCACGACCTGGCCGGGCAGCGCCGGGCAGGTTCCATCACCGACGTGGCGATCGTCCGGGCGGAGCGCCTGTACCCGCTGCCCGCCGAGGAGATCGCGGCCGAGCTGGCCCGCTACCCGCAGGCCGAGACAGTCGCCTGGGTCCAGGAGGAGCCCGCCAACATGGGCGCCTGGCCGTACATGGCGCTGCGGCTGCCGGGGCTGCTGCGCCGGCAGATCGGCCTGGTCTCGCTGCCGGCCAGCTCAGCGCCGGCGGCAGGCTCGGCCAAGGCGCACGCCGCGGAGCACGCCGGCCTGGTGAAGGCGGCGCTGCGGCCGGAGGGCTAGGCGTGTACTTCACCGACCGGGGCATCGAGGAGCTCACCGACCGGCGCGGGGATAATGAGGTGACGCTCGGCTGGCTGGCCGAGCGCCTGCGGGAATTCGTCGACCTGCATCCGGAGTACGAGGCGCCGGTGGACCGGCTGGCCAGCTGGCTGGCCCGGCTGGACGACGAGGACGACGGCTGAGCCGGGCACCGGCCTGGCCCGGCGCGGCAGATGCCAAATTGCGATAGATCTCGCCGTTTGATAGACACGATATATCGTCTATCGCTGCGCGGCGGTGTCCGCGTGCCGCGCCAGCCGTCAGCGACCTGCGCCGAAGGGAAAGGTGATGCACGGTGAGCCCGGTGTTCCGGCACGGCCGGCTGCGGCTGTACCTGCTGAAGCTGCTCGACGAGGCGCCGCGGCACGGCTACGAGGTGATCCGGCTGCTGCAGGACAGGTTCCTCGGCGTGTACGCGCCCTCGCCCGGCACGATCTACCCCCGGCTGGCCAGGCTTGAGGAAGAGGGCCTCGTTACCCACGACGAGGTGGACGGCAAGAAGGTCTACCGCATTACCGAAAAGGGCCGTGAGGAAATCCGCGGCCGCCTGGACGATCTGGCCGAGCTGGAAGAGGAGCTCGCCGAGTCCGTGCGCGACATTGCCCGCGAAGTCACGCAGGACGTCCGCGATACCGTCCGCAACCTGCGCGAGGAGCTCACCTGGGCCACGCGGGACATGCGCCGGGAAGGGCGGGACCGGGCCCGCGAGCAGGCCGGCCCGCAGCATTCGGGCGACAGCGGCGCAGCGGCCTGGCAGGGCGCGACGAGGCAGGGCGCGACGAGCGGGCCCGCCGATCCGGCCGGCGGAGCCGGCGACACCGCCTCGGCGCCCGGTGATGCGGCGGCCGAAGCCGGCGACGAGGCCGGGCAGGACGCCAGCGCGCCCGGCGGGGACGGGAGCACGGCCAGGCGGCCGGGCGCGGCTTCCGGGCAGCGCGCGGACGAGGCCCGGCGACTTCGGGAAGAGGCCCGGCGAGCCCGCGAGCAGATGCGCGCGGCCTTCCGCTTCGAGCACGGCACCGCACGGGACTGGGCCAGCTGGCAGAACTGGCCGGACTGGGCCGCGGCCTGGCGTGAGTGGCAGCGTCCCGGCGCGCATCAGGAAGGCGGCTTCGCGTCGCCCGGCGCGACACCGGGACCGCCGCCCGGCGGGCCCCGCGGACCGGGCGGTCCAGGCGGCGCGGGCCTGAACGCCGGGCTGCTTCGCGACCTGGAGCACCTCGCGCTGGACTTCGCGGGCGAGCTGCGGACGTTCGGCTGGGCGGCCGAGGGCTTCGGCGAGAACACCGTCGCCCAGCTGCGCGGGATCCTGGAGGATGCCCTGGCCCGGATCAGGACCGAGGTCTTCCGGGCCCCGGCTTCCCGGCCGGACGAGGAAGCCGGCCGCGGCGGCAGCGGCCAGGCTGACTCGGGCGCTGCTGACCCTGGCGCTACTGAGTGAAGACGATCTTCCCGAACAGGTCGCCGCTGATCATCGCGCCGATGCCCTCGCGGGCCTGCTGCAGCGGCAGGACCCGGTCGATGAGCGGCCGGACTCCGGTCTGCTCGCAGAACCTCAGCAGCCGGCCCAGCTGATCCCGGCTGCCCATGGTCGAGCCGATGACCGACAGCTGCAGGAAGAAGACCCGGTTCAGATCCGCGGGCGGCGCGGCGCCGCTGGTCGCGCCGCAGACCACGATCACGCCGCCCGGCCTGAGCGAGCGCAGTGAGTGCGCCCACGTGGCCTGGCCCACCGTCTCCATCACCGCATCCACCCGCTCGGGCAGCCGGGCGCCGGCCGGGAAGGCCTGATCGGCCCCGAGCTGGATGGCCCGCTCCCGTTTCTCCTCGCTGCGGCTCGTGGCCCAGATGCGATAGCCGGCGGCCCGGCCCAGCAGGATGAGCGCGGTCGCGACGCCGCCGCCCGCCCCCTGCACGAGGATCGTGGACCCAGGCTCCAGCTCGGCCCGGCCGAACAGCATCCGGAAGGCGGTCAGGTAGGCCGTGGGCAGGCAGGCCGCCTGCTCGAAGGAAAGCGCGTCCGGCTTGGGCAGCAGGTTGCGCCGCGGCACTGCGACCCGCTCGGCGAAGGTCCCGTCGTACCGCTCCGAGAGCAGCGACCGGCGCGGATCGAGGGTCTCATCAGCGCCGCCCGCGGCCGGGTCGCCGACGACGGCGTGGACGACGACCTCGTTGCCGTCTTCGTCCAGTCCCGCGGCGTCGCAGCCGATAATCATCGGCAGCCGGTCCTCGGTGATCCCGACGCCGCTCAGCGTCCAGACGTCGTGGTAGTTCAGCGAGGCTGCCTTGACCGTGACGGTCGTCCAGCCGTCCGGCGGCGCCGGCTCGGCGTGCTCGCCGAGTTCCAGGGCGGCCAGCGGGTTCTCGGCGTCGAAGCGCGCCGCTGTGACAGCAAACATGATCTGGACCCTAGCGCCCGCGCGGCGCGCGCGGCGGGCGGGTCCCGCACCGAACGCCAGCCGACGATCGTGATCATGTGCCATAATTCTCGCGGGAAGCGGCCCAACAATTCCCCCAGGTAAGGACCGGAGTGAATCTCACGTCCTACGCCGACCTGGCGGTGCGCCTCGTAAATACGGCGATTTATGCCGACGACGAGCCCGACCGGATTGGCAGTCCAGAAACGTTCCGCGCGTTCGCGGTCGATTTCGCGTCCGTGGCCGGGCCGGTCACCGGGTACGACCTCGAGGCACTGCGCCAGCTGCGCGCGGAGCTGTGCCTGGTTTTCGCGGCCGCCGCCAGCGGCGCCCAGCAGACGGCCGGCGACCGGCTGAACGCGCTGCTGATCCAGCATCCCGTCCATCCCGAGCTGGTCAGGCACGACAGCGAGTGCTGGCATCTGCATCTGGCCCCCACCGGGTCGGTGACCGGCCGCTACGCGGCGGCCGCGGTATTCGGGCTGACCATGTTCGCCGCCCAGTTCGGCGTCGAGCGCATGGGCCTGTGCGCCATCGCCTCCTGCCCGCGCGCGTTCATTGACGCCAGCGCCAGCGGGCCCCGCCGCTACTGCGGCGAGCACAGCGCCACCCGCACCAACGTGATGCCCATCGAGCCTGGCCGGCGCACTGGCAGCGGCGGCCCGGCCGCGCACGCGGCGAGCTGACGCCGCCCCTGGGCTTAACGGCCCGAATCGCAGGTGCTGACCGGCTTTGCGGCGGCCTGGCCGGACCGGCGCGGCCGGCGCGCGGGGACAACCGATTGTCGCCGGGATGTAACGCGGCTGTTGCCCGTGAGGAAATCTTTGGCTGCACACCTGCCGTGTGACCTGCGTTACCAAACTGATGCTAGGCCGCTTCTTCTCAGGACTTGGGACGATCATTACCATGAGGCCTACTCAACGGCCGTATGGCCTACATACGCGGACCCGAAAGAAGGTTCGACCATGGCAACTGAGTCGGTAGCTACCGCTCCGAGACCGGCAGACGTCGGTCTCAGACGTGAGATGGGGCTGATCGGCGCGACGTGGGCGTCTGAGACCTCGATCATCGGTTCCGGCTGGCTGTTCGGCGCGCTATTCGCGGCGGAGGCGGCAGGGACGGCGGCCCTGCTGGGATGGGTCATCGCCGGAGTCATCGTCGTAGTCCTCGCCCTCGTGCACGCGGAGCTGGGCGGGATGTACCCGGTCTCCGGCGGCACGGCGCGATTCCCGCACTTCGCCTTCGGCAGCATCGCCGGCATCTCGTTCGGATTCTTCTCGTGGCTGCAGGCGGTCACGGTGGCGCCGATCGAGTGCTTCGCGGTGATGCAGTACGGGTCTTTCTACTGGCACGGCCTGTATGACTCCACCACGGGCAACGTCACCGGGCTCGGGTTCGCCATGACGGTCGTGCTGCTGGCGATCTTCACGGCGATCAACTTCCTGGCCATGCGGCTGTTCTCCAAGGTCAACGCGGGCATCACCTGGTGGAAGGTAGCGATCCCGGTGCTGGCCATCATCGTGCTGGCGTTCAAGTTCAAAGTCAGCAACCTCGGGGCGGGCGGCGGCTTCATGCCGTACGGGATCAAGGCGCTGTTCGCGGCCATCCCGTCGGCCGGGATCGTGTTCGCCTACCTCGGCTTCGAGCAGGCCGACCAGCTCGCCGGCGAGATCAAGAACCCGCAGAAGAACCTGCCGCGGGCGATCATCCTCGCCACCGGGATCGGCATCGCGATCTACTGCCTGCTTCAGCTGGTGTTCATCGGCGCGATCCCGCACAGCCTCATCTCCGGCCCCAAGGGCTGGGCGGGCATTCCCTCCACCAACCCAATTGCCATCGGGCCGTTCGCGGGCCTGGCCGGCGTGGTGGGCCTCAGCTGGCTCGCGGTGATCCTGCGGATCGACGCGTTCGTCTCTCCGTTCGGCACCGGCCTGATCTACCAGACGTCCACCTCGCGCATCGGCTACGGCCTGGCCCGTAACCGGTACTACCCGCAGATCTTCCAGCGGACCGACGCGCGCGGCGTGCCCTGGTTCAGCCTGATCATGGCCTTCGTGTTCGGCCTGGTGTTCCTGCTGCCGTTCCCGAGCTGGCACTCCCTGGTCGGCCTGGTCACCTCGGCATCGGTGCTCATGTACGCCGGAGCGCCGCTGTCCCTGGCCGCGTTCCGCGGCCAGGTTCCTGAGGCGCCCCGGCCTTACCGGCTGCCGGCCGCCAAGGTAGTGGCACCGCTCGCCTTCATCATGGCCAACCTGATCATCTACTGGTCGGGCTTCGAGGTGCTCTGGAAGCTCGCCATCGCCATCGTCATCGGCTACGTGCTGATCGGCACCTCGATGGCGTTCGACAAGGAGCGGCCGCCGCTGGACTGGCGGTCCGCGCAGTGGCTGCCGGTGTACCTGATCGGCATGGGCATCATCTCCTGGCAGGGGCAGTTCAGCGGCGCCGCTTCCAGCGACTTGCACCCGCAGCCGCCGACCAACACCTTCAACATCCCCTTCTGGTGGGACATGGTGGTCGTCGCAGTGTTCAGCCTGATCATCTACTACTGGGCGCAGGCCGTGAAGCTGTCCAGAAACGAGATGCTGGACCTGGTCGGCAGGCAGGCCGCCGAGCCCGTCGAGAAGACCATCCGCCACTAGCCCGGCAGGCTTACCGGCACCAGATCAAAGCCGCGGGCCCCGTCCCTCTCCTCGGGGGCGGGGCCCGCGGCTTTCGGCACCGGAGCTGAGCGTGGCCGGATAACCCCCGTCAGCGAGTCAGGGGCCGGCGCAGCGGCCAGTAACGCAGCAGCACCCGCCCTTCGATGAGCTCGGCGGGTACCGCGCCGAACTGCCCGCTGTCGACGGCGCCGGCCGCCGGGTTGTCCGACTCCAGCCACCAGCCCGCGCCCTCGCGCCGGCAGGCCCTTTTCACCAGCAGCATGCCGGAGCGCTGCGGATGGCGGGCGATCACGATCTGCCCGGCCCGCAGGCGCACCGGCCTGCCGGGCCGGACGGGCCTGCGGGCGAGCAGCCAGTCGCCCGGCTGCAGCGCCGGCTGCATGGACTGCTCGGCCACGGCCACCCGCCAGAGCGGCCACTGCATGCATCCCTCCCTGAATGCCTGGAAGCGAACGGGGTACTGTCGGAATCCGGTAGCCAATGATCTGTCATGAGAGAAGGAGATCCATGAGGATGCTCGCAAGTCTCCTCGCGCCGAAGGTCACCGCGCACGCTCACTGCGACCTTCCTTGCGGCGTCTACGACCCGGCGCAGGCGAGGATCGAAGCAGAATCCGTCCGCGGTATCTGCGAGAAGTACCAGCAGAACTCCGACCCGGAGTTCCGGGCCCGCGCCCTGATCATCAAGGAAGAGCGGTCCGACCTCGTCAAGCACCACCTCTGGGTGCTGTGGACTGACTACTTCAAGCCGCCGCACTTCGAGAAGTACCCGCAGCTGAACCAGCTGTTCAACGAGGCCACCAAGGCCGCCGGCGCCACCGGCACCAAGGGCAGCACGGATGTGGCCAAGGCCGACGAGCTGCTGGCCAAGATCGACGAGATCGCGAAGGTCTTCTGGGAGACCAAGCAGAGCTGACCTTCGCCACGCGCCTGGCCTGACGTCCGGCGGGCCGCCCGGGCCTTGGGCCCGGGCGG
>JBKQMG010000239.1:0-4509 GCA_052146815.1 Streptosporangiaceae bacterium
TGCGCGGCCGCTTCACTGCCCATGACGAACCCGAGCTTTGTGGCCGAGCCGCCCGGCTGGCCGAGAACGGCAAACGCCAGCGCGATAGGCGCTATCGCCGTACCAAGCAAGGACACAGCGCGCCCCAGGAATACATGGCGGAACGTGCGCTGCCGCAAGATTGCGAACTGGCTTTTCACCCGTGCGCTCCTTCAGGAGGCAGAAATCCGCAACGAAACTCAGAGAAGAGACTTCTGGCGTGTCTCCGGGGAGGCGGTCTCTCGATCACGATGTGTGCGCCGAGGGGTCAAATCCCGGCAGCACAACGGCAACCGCCAGCATGGTTACGCAAGGCCCTAGATGACGCCGAACACCGCCCTGACATCAGCGGCTTCGATATTCGCCATACGGCCAGCCGATCGCGAGCGCGCGCTAAAACCGCCGCGTCTTGCCAGCATCGCTCACAAAGTCAGGCGCTGCGCCGCCCGTGAAACGCCGAATACGGGTCGACGGGGCGCTCTTAGGCCAGGACGTCCGCCGCGCACAGCGGGCGGCGCCGGTGTTCCTTGCGGCCTGAGCCAGTTCCGTAACTGATCACCCGTCCGCGCCCGGCTCCATAGTTAGCCATGTCCCGCATGGTACAGCGCGCGCCAGACTGACCGCGGTGCCGCATTCCACTCGGCTCGACACGTGGTCCGGTCATGCCATCCGCCAGCTGGCTCGCCGACCACAGAGCCGGATCAGGCCATCGTGGTGATCGGTCCGCTGGCCGACGCCGGAGACGATGTCGCCCAGCTCTGGCTGGCCCGCTGGCTGGCGTGGCTGGGCAGGGCGAGCTTCGGCGGCGTGCAGGCGCGGGCGACCACCACGCGCTCATGGAGCTGGCTGAGTGGCTGGCTCGGCATGATCGCCTGGACGAACTGCGGGAACTCATCCTTGCTGCGGATGGTGATGAACGGCGCGATCTCTCGCGGTGGCTGGCCGGCCAGAACCAGATGCACGTGGTTCGCCTGGCCGCGGACCTTGGCTACGAAGACGCCCGGCAGCGGCTGACCCGCTGGCTGGCCAGGGTGCGCGAGCGCGCTAACGCAGGTAGCGAGTACGCCCGGCAGGAACTAGCCGAGTGGCCGGACCAGGAATGACCGCCGCCGTGCACCTTGGACCGCTCTGTCGTATTCGTCGAGGAATTGCGCGCGATAATCCTCGGGGAGCAACTGCAGGATCTCGACCGGGTTGTCCGGGTTCTACGGGGTGTGCTGTCATGCACCCTCCGTCCGCGATCTCGCAGGCGACAGAGTGGTCCCCAACGGTAGATCCTCGGACTGACAGCCGATCAACGACAGCCAGCTCGAGACGGCGTGCCTGATCAGAGGCGCCCACGCGGCTCGTTGTATGGGTCCGTTGCCAGGGATAACTCACCTGGAGAACCCTGGCGCCGCGCGCTGTCAGGAAATGTGCAGCAGGGACTTTGCCTTGCGCCAGGTGAGAATGGCGTCAGTCGGGGCCCGGCCGCAGACACCAGCGAGAAGCTCAGTCTCGCTGTCGCCGTAAGCCTTGCCCTTGGCCACGTGGCCTGCGCCCATCGCCAGGCTGTGCCGCTGTCCCCCGCAGATCGAGGAACTGGCGAACGTGCCGAGGATGTTGTCCCGGTGGCCCCAGCATCCGGACTTGTGAGTCCTGGTGCAGTCACCGTTGCCGCTGCCGAGCCCGTCGTCGTACATCCACGCGTAGTCCGCGCCGAGGGCGTTATCCCACCCGCCGGCCCAGTTGCCGCCGATATCCGCGGGCCTTCCGCCGCCGAGCAGCGGGTTAGGCACCTCGCCAAGCGACGGGTCGGTGTCGGAATCCGCACCGGCCTGCGCGATCCTGTCCAGCGACCTGGTGAGCTCTCCGGCGGCGGGCAGCCCGCGCTCGGTGCGCTCGAGGTTGACGGTGACGAAGAGCTGTTCAGCGGGGCTGAGCTTCTCGTAGGCCGAGAGCGAGAAGGACATGCGGCCCATCTTCTCCAGCACCTTGCGCGCCCGGGTGATCGCCTTCAGGACGTCAGCGTTGCATCGCGTCCCGTCCCGGCCGCCAGCGCAGCTCGGCAACGACAGGAAAGACGGGGCCGGCGCGAGGCTCCTGGCCGGGTTCTTCAGCGGGAGGATCCCGTGATGCGACGAGGCGATGGCTGGCACGCTCGCCTGCGCGGCGCCAGTTCCCACCAGGGCCGCTCCCGCGAGGGCGATCGAACCGAGACTCACAGCCAACCGAAGCACGGGCATGGGCTCCTCCTTATCGCGGAGAGCTTATCGACCGGTTTGGGGGCTCGCTGCGCTTTCGCATTCCTCACGGGCGGCCGTTCGCTCCGCCCAGCAGGACCGCCAGCCGCCGGCGCGCGTACGCAGGCTCGACGAGCTAGCCGTTCGCGGCTTCCCAGGCGGTCACTGCGGTCCGGGCGGCGGCCGCCTGTTCGGCTGGCAGGCTGATACCGGGCACTTCGGCCAGGTCGAGGGCCGCATAGTCGACGCGCGCCTCGTCCCAGTCCAGGAAGCCGACACCCGCCTGCTGACGCGGATATTAGAAGCACCGGGATCGCCGTGGATCACCGCCTGCGGCATGCCCTCGAGCTGTGCCCATGTGCCCGGCAGGCCGCGACGGCCGCAGGCGGCATCGCCGACAGGTCCACGTCGCCGCCACGGCGGGCCACGCACAGCTCGCGCGTGGACGCAAATCCCGGTCGCGCGGCCAGCCGGCGGTGGCCGCTGCAGCCGCCGCAGTTCGGCGTCCACCGCCGCCCAGTCCGCCTGGCCCGGCGGCACGCCGCCGAGCCACGCCTGCACCACGATCCCGCCGACGCGCCGCCGTCCGTCCAGCGCCGGGATAACCGCGGGCACCGCAAACCCGCGATCCGCCAGGTAGCCGAGCAGGCGATCTCCCTGTCCAGACTTGCCGGCGGCCGCCTGGACCACCGCGCTGCCCGCTGGCGGCCGCCGATCCGCACGGCCAGGACAGTGTTGCGGTGCCCGCCGCCGACTGGCCTGATGTCGGACACCTCACCCCAGGCCTGCAGCGCCGCGCGCATGGCCCCTCGCGGTGAGAGGCAGCCGGGCCCGGCTCATCCGCGGCGCACATGCACCTATCGTGCCCGGCTCACCCTGGGGCCTGCCGGCGGCTGCTGAGTCCTGGTCATAAGGACGGAGCAAAACGGCAGTCCCGCAGCACTCTCTGCCCGACACTGGCGCCATGACATCCGAGCACTTCGATTCGTCTCCTCTGCAGCGCGAGGTCTTTCCGCTGGCGGGCCGAGTGGCCCTGGTCACCGGAGTCAGCCGCAGAGCAGGCATCGGATACGCTATTGCCCGGCGCCTGGCTGGCCTCGGGGCCAGTCTCTTCTTGCATCACTATGCGCCTCATGATCACGACCAGCCCTGGGGCGGGGATCCGGACGGGATCAACGCGGTCGCAGGCGGCGTGGCCGGGGTCCTGACGGGCCGGGCGAAACTGCGTCACCTCGAACTCGACCTCGCCGGGCCCGACGCGCCCGCCGAGCTCTTCGACGCTGCCGGGGACGCGTTCGGGCACGTGGACATCCTGGTCTGCAATCACGCCCGCAGCGGCGGCGACGGCCCGCTCGCCGCAGTAACCGCGGCCATGCTGGACGCGCACTGGGCGGTCAACGCCCGGTCGGCGATCCTGCTGGCCCAGGCGCATGCGGCGCAGCACGACGGCCGGCCCGGCGGCCGGATCATCTTCATGACCTCCGGGCAGGACCTCGGCCCGATGCGCGACGAAGTCGCCTACGCCGCGGCGAAAGGCGCTCTGGCGTCCATCACCCGCACCCTGGCCGACACCGTCGCGGCGAAGGCCATCACCCTCAACACGATCAATCCCGGCCCTGTCGACACCGGCTACGCCACGCCGCAGGCCCGCGAGGCCGTCCGCCGTCATTTCCCGCTGGGACGCTGGGGCACCCCCGACGACCCGGCCCGGCTGATCGCCTGGCTCGCCACCGACGAGGCCGAATGGATCACCGGGCAGGTCATCAGCACCGAGGGCGGCTTCCGCCGCTGGGAATGACGAGCAACAGCCTGCCGCCCCCGGCGGAGGAACGGTGCACCAGGCAGTAGGCGCGGGGCCTGCCCGGCCCGTGACGACAGCCCGGCCGGCCATGACGTACCGTCTATCCACCGTGATCTTGCCCGGCTGTTGCCGGCGCCCGCCTGAACATGAGGTCCCGTTGGCCGATTCCGCCGCCCCCGCTGATCCGCACGCCGTCCTGCGCACGCAGGACGTGGACCTGGTGCGGGACAGCCGGCTGGTGCTGCGCGAGATCACCTTCACGCAGGCCGGGGAGCACTGGGCCTGCTCAGGCCGAACTGCGCCGGCAAGAGCGCCTCGCTTCCGCTTTAGCTGGCCGGCCCCGCGCCGGGCGCTCACTGACGCTAGCCAGGCGCGGGGCCCGGCGGTCAAGAACAAACCACCCGAAGCTCATTAAACCGACCGGTAGGGGCGGACTGGCGGGTGGCGCCCTTCGGCACTCGTGCCGAA
>JBKQMG010000240.1:0-4375 GCA_052146815.1 Streptosporangiaceae bacterium
TCTCGTCGGCCCTATATCAGCCATCCTCGGCACTCAGCGCACCCTGACCTGCGCTGGCAGCCTCGTGGCCCTGGCCAACCTCACCGCACTGCTCACCCCATCAGTCCGCAAACTGCCGGCCAGGCCGTAACCCGCGTATTGCAGCCAGATTCCGCTGGATCCTGGCCCGATCCCGTCTTCCTCCAAGCTGCGAGCCCCTGTCGAGCAGAGCCGCGTGCGCACTGGAGGCGGGCTGGTCCTGGCCGAGCTGAAATCTGCCAAGAGTCGCACCATCGGCCTCCCGGCCGCCCCGCTATCAGCGCTCAAGGTCCACAGGGCGGCGCAGTTCGCCGAGCGCGTGGCGGCCATCGCTAGGGTCAGGTCAGGCCAGGATGCCGTCGAGCCAGTCGAAAACCACCTGGTTGCGGGTCTGCGGCGCCATGGGCGCGTCGTGGTATTCGGCGCCCTCTGCCACCGTGAACCTGTGGAACTGCTTGGGCAGGTTCGCGGGAAGCAGGTCATAGACCGCCCGGGCCTGCCACGGGCCGGGGAAGAAGACGTCTTCCTCGTAGTAGGTCACCAGCGTGGGCGAGGTGACCTCAGGTGCCGTCGACCTGCAGTTCAGCCGCATGAGCGTCTCGCCTAGGTCATACAGGTCGGTGAACACCCGGCCCGCGCGGCCGGCGGTCAGGTACTGCTGTCCGAACAGCTCCGAGCGCTTGGCGAAGAAGAACTTCTCCTGCGTGCTGAGGTGCGGGACGATCTCGTTTTTCCAGGCCCGGTTGACCTCCGCCTTCGACGCCCCGCCCGCGAACAGCTTGCGCAGGAAAGCCGGATAGGCCAGCCAGACATCGAGCAGGCCGGGATCAGACACGACCGCGGCCAGCCGGTGCTCGAAGCCCGCGGCGCGGATCACCGATTCGCCACACAGGCTCAGGCCCGTGAGTGCGATCCGGCCAGCGTCCACGTCGGGCCGGGCGATCAGCCAGTCCACGATTGGCGTGATTACGTGCTCCCAGTCCGGCCGGAAGAAGATCTCCCGCTCGAACAGCACGCCGCCCTGGCCCGGGCCCTCGAAGATCAGCGCGTTGTAACCGCGCTCCAGCGCCGCTGCGCCACCGAACACGTACATGTCCACGTTCTGCGCGTCACTGCCGGTGTTTATGATCACGGTCGGCCGGGCCGTCCCGGACTTGTCCGGACGCAGGAAATAGCCGGGCAGCCACGTGTTCCCGTACGGGATTCGCACGTACTCGAACGGCGGGTCGAACAGCTGCGTGGCCGCGTTCCAGTTCCGCTGCATCGCGGCGTACACCACGGCCTCGCGCGCGCGGTAGCTCGTGCCGAGGACGAAGAACAGGCACAGGTCGTAGTACGTGGCGGCCCGCAGGTAGGCACCGCGGGCGCTGACCACGTGGCCCGCCGCCCGCTCCCTGTCGGCCAGGCCGACGACCCGCTGCGCCGTCGCCCGGAAGCAGTCGAAGTAGGCCTGGTACGACGCGCCGCGCGCGTTGATCTCATTGACCGCGGTGACGATCTCGCCGATCTCAGAGATCCCGTAACCGGCGCCGCCTAGCGCGAATAGCGTCTCGAAGTTCATGTCCGATTGGGCGAATAGCGCGAACGGCCGGAACTCACCAGCTCCCGCCGGTGCCCCCGCCCCCGCGGTGGCCGTCGCGGCGCTAGCCCCAGCCGTGGTCGCCGCCCCGGCCGCCAGCGCCGCGACGGCCCCGCCGCCCAGCGCCCCGGCCGCCAGCGCCGCCCGCCGGCTCACCGGTTCCGCGGCGGGGCCGCTCCCGTCCTCGCGAGGCGAACCACTGCCCGCAGCGCCCCCGCCCATCTCATGCCCTGCCCTGCTGTCCAGCATGACGCCCCCGTCGCTGCTCAATCACCCATAGCAACGAACCATAACCAGAAGTAACGGCAGGCGCCGGGATTACGCGGCCACGGCGGGACGCGTCCGGCGAGCCCGCCGACGGTGTTCCGGCCCGATCACGCTAGGCCTGATGGCCTGCGAGGACGTGCCGTGATGACCGTGACACAAGATTGCGTGACGAGTAAGAAGCAGCCGCTGAGCGCCGAGGCAGAGGCGGCGAGGCGCCGACGGCTGCCGTGGACTGATCCGGCCGGCGGGACCTTTCCCCTGTCACGGGGCGTGTTCCCGGCTGCTGGAGCTACGGCAGCGACGGCCTTCAGGCCGGGAGGCATCGACATAGATCATCCGCGGCGAGACCTCGACGGACGAATAGCCGGCGTCCACGAGCAGCGGATACAAGCGTCGCCCGATCAAGGCGTCTCCGCCGGCGCGCCGCTGCAGTTCCATCTGGCACTCGATAGCGGCGTGAGCGGCGAGACTGTCGGGATAAAACAGGGCGGAACCGTGGTCACCTTCGATGATCGTGATGGTGCCGCCGGGCTTGAGCATGGTCCGGAGGATTTGCAGTGCCCGCGCCGGCTGGGCCAGGTGCTCGAGCACGAAGCAGACAAAGGCATGGTCGAACGACGCCAGCGCGAAGAGGTCGGCCTGGTAAGAATTGACGTTGGCAAGCCCGGCATTCGCCACTCGTCGCCGGGCCCGGCCGATGGAGTCGGCAGAAACGTCTACCGAGATGAATCGGCCCGCGGTGGAACCCCCGTCACCCCGCCCGGCCACCATCATACCCGGACCCTAAATCAACACCCACAGCATGGCTCAGCCACCGCTATCAGCCCGCATCCCGTCGGCATTAATGATCAGGGTTAGTCTCGATCGGCTCGGGGGCACGGACGGCGGGGGTGCCATCTGAGTCGCGCTCATGCCCGTGAGCACCGCGATCGAGGCGATGATGCCCGTGTCCCTATCCCCGACGAGTTCCCACGTGCGTGCGATTCCGATAATCAGCAATGCGATCAGGAGGTTGCTGAGGTTGTGTTCAGCGCCAGCGCTGTGAGGATTAATGATGAGATCAATGCCGACCGCGAGCTCGAAGGCGAACGTCAGCAGAAGGATGGCTATCAATCCGAGCTGCCGCGGCACGTGGCGCCACGGCAAATGGCCGGAGAAGATAGAGCGTGTCCCCGCAGCGGTAAACAGGCTGCCGATGACAGCCACTACGATGGCCGGATATCCGACATTGTTCCCTGAGACGAGGCCGAACAGCGAGACCGCCAGCGCATTAGTAAAGCCAGGATGGAGGCGGCCGCGCGGACCTGCTGGACGACGATCGGGCGATCAACGGGATTATGGCGCCCCGCAACGGACATGGCGACGAACAGCAGCAGGTAAGCGCGGCCGCGCACTGAGCGATCGCCGGGAACAGATCGCGGTAGGTTCCGTTCAGCACTGCAACCACGCTACTGGCGAAACTCCTCGACGGACAAAAACGGCCGGGCCCCCGCGCCGGTCGCTTGCCAGGTACCGGTCGTGGTCACCTGATTGCGGGGCAGCTATGCCGGGACCAAGCAGCGCTGGCCGTGTGGCAGTCATGTCCGGGTTCCCGTTTCAGGAGCCGTGGAGCTGGGCTGAGGTGATGACTTCGAAGGTGATGGCGCGGGGGACAGGCCCAGGGCGGGAGCTAGGAGCATGGCGACGGTCACGAAGATCAGACCGTCCGTGATCGCTGCGGCCGGATTGCTGCTGGCAGCTGGCCAGCCGCTGTGCGCAGCTGCGGAACATCTGCCGCAGCGGCGCTCTGGACGTCCTGCACGCCTGGATCATCAATGCCGCTGGGGTTGACCCAGCGTCGCAGTCTCTCCGGCTTCGGCCCGGCCCGCCGAGCTGGCACTAGCAGCCAGAAGACACAGGCGTCAGCTGCGCCCCGCCGGAGCTCCTCGCCGCGCTGGACCGCCGGCCCGGCGCGGCCGGGCGCAGAGCGCCGCACCCGGACACCGCGGAGCGGGTCTTCGCGCTGCTCGGAGCCCAGGGACTGGCCGATCACACCGGGGCGTACCTGATGGCCAGGACCGGGACCACCGGGCCGGTGACCTTCCCGGTCGCCGGGCCGGTCATGCTCCCGGCCCTCGCGATCGACGGCCAGGCGGTCCGCGGCGCGATCGGGCCGGACGGGATGATCCCGTACCTGCTCGCCGCCGCCACCCACGGGCGACGCGGCGGTGGTGATCGCCGAGCGGCTGATCGGCCCCAAGACCAACGAGGTCCCCGAGTTCCAGCCGCTGCTGCGCGACCTGGACCTCGCCGGATGGGTGCTCACCATGGATGCCGGGCACACTGTCCGCTCCCACGCCACCTTCATCAGCGCGGAGCTCCTCGCCCACTTCATAAGTGATCGCAAAAGGCAGCCAGAAAGGCCTGTTCGAGCGGCTGGATGCCCTGGACTGGGCATCGGTCCCGTCACGCACAAGAGCGCCGGGACCGGGCGCGGGCGCAAGGAGACCAGGACCATCCAGGTCCTCGACG
>JBKQMG010000241.1:0-7793 GCA_052146815.1 Streptosporangiaceae bacterium
GCCTCTAGGCCGTCCCCCGCTCTGCGTGCAGGCTGCTGGCGCTCGCGAGATGGGGGACAGCACGGGACCCACGGCAAGCTTTGCGGCGGACCCAGTGGGGCGGCCCTGGCCAGCGGATCCGAAGCGGCGGCCCAGACAATGGCCTGATGGCCAGGGTGCTGCGAGTGCCGCTGAAGCAATTCGTCCGGGCCATCTCCGCCCAGAACGACAACAGCCACAAACTCTGGACCGATGCTTACCTCGCAGCATTTGCCCAGGCCAGCGGCGCTTCACTGGCGACGCTCGCCACCAAGCTGAAGGGCCGCTATCCGTCCGTACAGGTCGACCAGCTGGCCTGAGCACTCCCGGAAACCGCGTGACGCCCCGGCGACGCCAAATCGTCCATGAAGCCACTCTTTCCACTGAGGGCTGGGTGCCGACCACTGCCAGCCCGTCTGGAAAGCAGATCATGAGTCCGAAAGGCGGAGCTGGCTTAACGCCGCTCGCCGGTTCAGGGCGCGGGTGCATGCTGTTGCTAACGACGCGTCGTCAGCGCTCTGTGCGCCAACCGGCCGGGGTTCCTGCGTTAGCGCCGGATTTGTCCGGGCTGGCGGCTAGTATCGCCTCGTCACGGCATCCTGCGCGATCTGGCAGGGAGGCTGGTCGTGACGAGCCGGAAGGCCGCTAGGTCAGGCCGCTGATTCGAGCCACCGACTCGGACCGCCGGCTTCGACCACCGAATCGGCGTGCTGCCCGACGCGCCAGGGGAGCAGCTGGCTCGGGCAAGCCAGCCTGCGAGCGAGCACAACGCAGTACTGGGAAGGCGATGCCGAGAGTCCTGATCGTGACCAATGACTTCCCGCCGCGCCGCGGCGGGATCCAGTCGTTCGTGCACGCACTCGCCTCGCGGCTGCCCGAGGGCTCAGTCGCCGTTTACGCGCCGGCCTGGGACGGCGCTGTCGCGTTCGATTCCCGGCAGCCGTTTCCGGTGATCCGCCACCCGACGTCGCTCATGCTGCCGGTCCCGTCCGTGGCCCGCCGGGCCGCCCGCATTCTTTCGGAGCACGAGTGTGACACCGTCCTTTTCGGCGCGGCGGCGCCCCTCGGGCTGCTGGCGCCTTCGCTGCGCAAGGCGGGGGCCTGCCGGATCGTCGCCCTGACGCATGGGCACGAGGCCGGATGGGCCGTGCTGCCGGGAGCCAGGACCCTGCTGCGGCGGATCGGCGACAACGCCGACGTGATGACGTATCTGGGGGAGTACGTCCGCGTCCGGCTGGCCCGGGCGCTGTCACCGCAGGCGGCCGGGCGGATGGTGCGGCTGGCGCCGGGGGTGGACACCGAGGCGTTCCGGCCAGGGGCGGGCGGAGCCGCGATCCGGCAGCGGCTCGGGATCGGGCCCGCCCAGCCTGTGGTCGTCTGCGTTTCCCGGATGGTTCCCCGCAAGGGACAGGACACCCTGGTCCGGGCCTGGCCGCGGGTGCTGGAAGCGGCCGCCCGGCAGCCCGCCGCCCACCAGCCGGTACTGCTTCTGGTGGGGGACGGGCCCTACCGGGCTGAGCTGAGCAGGCTCGCCGAGCGAGTCGGCGTGGCGGACACCATCATCTTCACCGGCCCGGTGCCGTGGGAGGAACTGCCCGCCTATTACGACGCAGGCAGCATCTTCGCCATGCCATGCCGGACCCGGCGTGGCGGCCTTGATATGGAAGGCCTCGGCATCGTCTACCTGGAGGCTTCCGCCACCGGCCTGCCGGTGATCGGCGGCGATTCTGGCGGCGCGCCCGACGCCATCATCAACGGGGAGACCGGGTATGTCGTGCCGGGCCGGGACACCGCCGGGGTAGCGCAGCGGGTCATCGAACTGCTCAGCGACCCGGCCGGCGCTGCGGCCATGGGCGAAAAAGGGATGGCGTGGGTCGACCGGGAATGGCGGTGGAGCCTCGTGGCGAAGCGGCTCAACGAGATCCTGGCAGGCTGACCCGGGCCCTTCCGGCCTTGCGACCCTGGCCCCCTCAGTGGTCTGACCCGCAGCCTTCGCGCCTAGCCGTCAGTGGTAGAGCGCGTCAATGTCGGCCGAGAAGTCCTTGCCCACTACGTTCCTGCGCACTTTGAGTGACGGGGTCAGATGACCGGTCGCCTCGGTGAAGTCCACGCTCAGCACCCGGAACCTGCGGATCGACTCTGCCCGCGAGACAGCCGAATTGGCCTCGTCCACGGCCTGCTGGATGTCGGTGATCAGCTCGGTGTCATCGGCGAGATCAGCGAGGCTGGCCTCCGCCGGACGTCCATGCTGCTTCTTCCAGAACTCCAGCCCCTCGGGGTCCAGCGTCACCAGGCAGGCAATGTAGGGACGGCCGTCGCCGACGACCATGCACTGGCTGACCAGGGGATTCGCGCGGATGCGGTCTTCCAGGACTGCGGGCGCCACGTTCTTGCCGCCTGCGGTGACGATGATCTCCTTCTTCCGGCCCGTCACCCGCAGGAAGCCCTCGTCGTCGAGCGTGCCGATGTCGCCGGTGTGCAGCCAGCCGGCGGGATCCAGCACCTCGGCGGTTGCCGCCTCGTTGCGCCAGTAGCCGGGGAAGACATTGGGCCCCTTGACCAGGACCTCGCCGTCGTCGGCAATCCGGATGGCGACCCCGGCCAGCGGCTGCCCGACGGTGCCGATCTTGTTTCGAACGGGCTTGTTCACTGTCGTCGCGGCCGCGGTCTCGGTCAGGCCGTAACCCTCGAGCACCGTGATGCCGGCGCCATGGAAGAAATGGCCGAGCCGCTCGCCGAGCGGAGCCCCGCCGGATACCGCGTAGTGCACCCGGCCGCCTACCGCGGCCCGCAGCTTCCCGTACACGAGCCGGTCGAACAGCGCGTGCCGCACGCGCAGGGCGGCGGCCGGGCCATGGCCCGAGCCGCTGGCGGCCCGCTGCGCGGCCATGCTCCAGGCGATGGCGGTCTCGGCCGCGGCGGCGAAGATCCTGGCCTTCGCCGTGCTCGACGAGGCCTGCTGCTGGGCGCTGTTGTAGACCTTCTCGAACACCCTCGGCACTGCGAGCAGGAAGGTGGGCCGGAACTCGGGGAGCCCCTCCGCCAGCGTGGTGACGTCCGGCCAGTGCCCGAGGACCGCGCCGGATTCCACGCAGCCCACCTGGATGACCCGCGCGAACGAATGGGCGAGGGGCAGGAACAGCAGCGTGGAGGCCCCGGCGACCTCGAAGATCTGCGGAAGAGCGCCCTCGACGGCGTTGCGCACGTTGGAGATCATGTTCGCGTGCGTGAGCTCGCAGCCCTTGGGCCGGCCGGTGGTGCCCGAGGTGTAGATGATGGTCGCCAGATCACCGGCCATGGCGGCGGTCCGCCGCTCCCGCAGCTGCTCATCTGAGACCTGCGCGCCGGTGTCCGCCAGCGCCGCGAGGTCATCGATCAGCCAGATCTCGCGCAGCTCGGGCAGCCGGTCCCGGACGCTGGCGATGATGTCCCGGTGGTGATCGGTCTCGGCGAAGACCGCCCGCGGCGATGAGTCGCCGAGAATCCACTCCACCTGCTCGGCGGATGACGTCTCGTACACCGGCACGGTGACAGCGCCAGCGGCCCAGATCGCGTAGTCGATGAGCGTCCATTCATAACGGGTACGCGACATCAATGCGACCCGCTCGCCTGGCTCGATGCCCGCGGCGATGAGCGCCCTGGCCAGACCGGTGACCTCAGCGCAGAACTGCGCGGCCGTCACGTCCTGCCAGCTGCCCGCGCCAGCGCGCCTGCGCAGGACGACGGCGCCCGGCTCCGTCTCGGCCCGCCGGAACACGACGTCCGCGAGGCTTGTCGAGGCGGGAACATCCACCAGGGCCGGCATGACGTATTCGCGCACGAGGCTCCCTTGGCTGGCCGCGTTTCGTCCAGATCTTCCTGGACGTTACAACGCCGGGTCCGCGCGGGCACAGTCCGGCCGCCCAGTTTCGGCGCGAGCCGCCCGGCGTGCCTACTGTGGAAAGCATGCGGGTCCACGTAGTCAGCGACGTTCACGGGCGTGCCGATGCGCTGAAGACGGCGGCCGACGGCGCGGATGCCCTGTTCTGCCTCGGAGATCTGCTGCTGTTCATTGACTACGCCGATCACGCGCGAGGCATCTTCCCTGACCTGTTCGGGGCGCAGGCGGCGGCGGAATTCATCGCGCTGCGGACCGCCCAGCGCTTCGACGAGGCCAGGGCGATGTCGACGCGGCTGTGGCAGCAGCTCGGCGGCGACAGGCGCCAGCACACGGTCGCAGCGGCGTCGCGCCAGTACGCGGAGCTGTTCGGGGCGATGCCGGTGCCGTCCTACCTGACCTACGGGAACGTTGACCTGCCCGCCTTGTGGCCTGATCATCTGCGGCCGGGACAGCATCTGCTGGACGGTCAGCGGGTGGAGCTGGGCGGATGGTCGTTCGGCTTCGTCGGCGGCGGCCTGCGCTCGCCGTACCGGACGCCGTGCGAGCTCGACGACGACGTGTACGCGGCAAAGGTCGAGGCCATCGGCTCGGTCGACGTGCTCTGCGCGCACATCCCGCCCGCGGTGCCCGAGCTGCTTTATGACACGGTGGCCCGCCGGGCCGAGCGCGGCAGCGAAGCGCTGCTCCAGGCGATCCGGCGCACCCAGCCGCGGTATGCCCTGTTCGGCCACGTCCATCAGCCCCTAGTCCGCCAGCTCCGGATCGGCGCGACCGAGTGCGTCAACGTGGGCCACTTCCGCGCGACTGCGACGCCCTACGTCCTGCAATGGTGATCATGCCGCCCCGGGGGCAGCGGACGGGTGCCCGCGGCCGGCCCGGCGCCATGCCGCTGACGCGCGCCGGCTGCGGAGCCCGGGGCTGGCGGCCACGGCGCGGTCCGGGCGCAGCAGGGGAATGCCGGCGCGCCGGCGAGGGTACGCTCCGTCCATGGCGGACAAGACCACCTCGAGCATCAGGGTCGCGACGCCGAGGAAGATTGTCATGAGCGTCATTGCCGATTTCGCGGTCTACCCCCAGTGGGCCACGGGGGTGCGCTCCGCGGAGGTGCTGCAGTCCGGGGCGGACGGACGTGCGCGGCAGGTGCGCTTCGGTCTTGACGCAGGAATGATCAGGGACAGCTACGTGCTGCGATACGAATGGGACGGCGACGAGCTGGTCCGCTGGGAGCTCGCCGAGCAGGGAACCATGATCTCCGAAATGTCCGGCGCCTATGCCCTGGCCGAGACTAGCGGCGGCACGGAAGTAAGGTACGAGCTCGCCGTGGGCATCCGGGTGCCGATGATCGGGATGCTGAAGCGGCGCGCTGAGAAGGCGATTATCGATGCTGCGCTGAAAGGACTGAAGGCCCGCGCCGAGCAGGCGGGGTCAGCGGGCGTCAGCGCAGGAGCAGATGGAGATGTGAGTGACTGAGGAACCTGCCGACGACCGTCGGCCCAGCCAGCCCGGTGACGCTGGCAGCCAGAACGGCGCGGCGTCGAGCTCACGGGACAAGGCCGGCGCCCCCGGCCTGCCCGAGCCGGGGCCGGAGCTGCCCGAGCCGGGGCCGGGTCTGCCCGAGCCGGGGCCGGATTTCTCCGTGCCGGGGCCGGGTCTGCCCGAGCCGGGCCCGGGTTTCCCCGAGCCAGGGCCTGATCTGCCGGGACTCCCAGATCCAGGACCGGACCTGCCCAGGTTGCCCGAGCCCGCGCCGGACCTGCCGGACCTGCCGGACGCTGGCCCGGAGCTGTCCGGCCAGCGCCCTCCTGTCGCCGAGCAGCCGCGGCAGTCAGCGGCGCCGAATAGCTCATCGCGCCAGCCGGGCCCGTCGCGGCCGGCCAGCCAGCCGCCGCCTGGCCGGTGGCCGGGTCCCGCTCCCCGGTCCCGTGGCGCGGCCGCGCAGGGCAATGATCTGCTGAACGAGTTCCAGCGCTGGCTCATCAAGTCGAGCGCGAAGAACCTGCGCCGCGAGCTCGGCGGCCAGGTGCGCAAGACTCTCGGGGCGGACCGGGCCAAGCCCGAGGACGTCTGGGGCACGGTCACCACCGAGCCGCCGCCTGGTCAGGCGACGGAAGCGCCCGAATGCGCCTGGTGCCCGGTCTGCCGGGCGGCGCGCAGGCTCAGGGAGTCCGGTCCGGGGGTCGGATCGCAGCTCGCCGGGGCCGGAGACGCCGTCGCGATGGCGGTCACCGATGCGCTCGAGGCTCTCAACGCCGCCCTTTCGCGGGCCGGGCGGCCCGACCAGCCGGGCGAGGCCAGCTCGGAGGAGCCGGTGCATGGGCCTGACCATCGGGATTGATGTCGGGGGTACGAAGGTCGCGGCCGGCGTTGTTGACGAGAAGGGCAAGATCGTCGAGAAGCTCAGGCGCTCGACGCCGGCCGCCAGCCCGGACCTGACCGCCACGGTGATCAGCGACGCCGTCAACGAGCTGCTCGGCCGGCATGCGGCGGAGGCCGTCGGGATCGGCGCGGCGGGATTCGTGGACGAGACGCGGTCGCGCGTGGTGTTCGCGCCCAACCTCGCCTGGCGCGACGAGCCGCTGAAAGACCAGGTGGAGAAGCGGGTCGGCCGGCCGGTTTTCGTGGAGAACGACGGCAACGCCGCTGCGTGGGCCGAAGCCACGCTCGGTGCCGGCCGGGGGCACGACGACATCATGCTGATCACGGTGGGCACCGGCATCGGCGCGGGCCTGGTGATCAACCGGCAGCTCTACCGGGGCCGGTGGGGCATCGCCGGCGAGCCGGGTCATTACCGGGTCGTGCCCGACGGCCGTCTGTGCGGCTGCGGCAACCGCGGCTGCTGGGAGCAGTACGCAAGCGGCAGTGCCCTGGTCTTCGAGGCTCGCGATTTCGCCCGGCGGTCGCCGGGCGGGGCCGCGCGGCTGCTCCAGCTATGCGGAGGCAGCCCCGATGCCGTCAGCGGACCGGTGATCACTCAGGCCGCGCGCGAGGGTGACGCCGGCGCGCTGCGCTGTTTCGAGATCGTCGGGCGCTGGCTCGGTGAGGGCCTTGCCGACCTGGCGGCCATTCTCGATCCCAGCTGCTTTGTGATCGGCGGCGGTGTCTCCGACGCTGGCGACTTGCTGCTCGCTCCTGCCCGCGAGGCCTTCGAGGCCGGCCTGACCGGCCGCCACTACCGCAAGGCCGCGGAAATCAGGCTGGCCGAACTCGGCAGCGACGCCGGGCTCATCGGCGCCGCCGACCTCGCCAGGACTCGCTGACACCGCGCCGGCCTCGTTCATGACGTCCGGGTGCTGGCTGAGCAGGAGCTTCCTGTTCGTGCCCGGCCGGGTCCTTGCTGGCCGCATCATGCCGGGTCGCGTCGTTTCTGGCCGAGTAGCGTGCGGCCGGGCTGCGGCGGGACCGGCTAGCTGGCGGTCTCGCCTCGCCGCATAACAGGACTGCGCCGTTATCCGGCCCGTCGCCTCGCGATGGCCCGTCGCCCATCCGCACGACGACCACAGCGAAGCCGCCGACAAACGCTGTCACGGCCAGCAGGGCGGCAAGGCCTGAGACGGGCCAGCCTGCGAGCGTCGCCAGCAGCAGGTAGGCCGGGCCGCCGCACAAGGCCGCCCATGCTCCCTTGGCGACGGGATCCAGGCTCGGCAGCGGGGGCGGTGGCGGCGGGATATAACGATCGTCATTCTCCTCATCCCCGGCGGCGGGCAGTCGCGGCGGGGGAGCAGCGGGGCGGACCACGCGGGCTCGATGTGAGCCTGGCGGCAGTCTGCGCACTCCGCCAGTCCCTGCCGCGCCGAAGTCAGGACTGGTGCCATGTCCGGCGGCATGAGCACCGCTAGCCCCAGGCCGGCCGGCAAGATCCGCGGTCGGCCCATCCCCACGCGCGCCGTGGGGGGGG
>JBKQMG010000242.1:0-22226 GCA_052146815.1 Streptosporangiaceae bacterium
TAGACGCTGCCCGGATTGATGGCCAGCGTCCGGCCCATCTTCTTGATCCCCCGGCTCTCGTGGATATGCCCGTGCACCGACAGCATCGGCTGATGCCGGAGAATGGCGTCCCGGACGGCGGTCGACCCCACGGGCTTCATCACTGCCCCGCCGTGCGTGGGCCGCAGGGTCGAGTCCAGCGCCGGGGCCTCGTCCAGGCCAGTGCCGTAGGGCGGGGCGTGGAAGTTGAAGATCGTCCGCTCCATGTCCGGCACCAGGCTGGTCACGGCCTCGATCTTGGTGGCCAGCTCCGGCTCGGATGCCTCACGGAAGGTATCCCACGGCGTGGGGTTGGTCCAGCCCATCGAGACGAGCTGGAACCCGCCCTCGAGCTCGACGACCTTGCCCTCACCGAAGGTCACACACGGCGACGCCTCGATGACGTCGTCGATCTCCCAGATGTCGTCGTTGCCGCCGTTCAGGATGCACGGGATGTCCCCGCCGCCGAGCTTGGTGTCGGCCATGTCCATCCACCGGTCCAGCGAGCTGATCATCTCCTCGGAGAACCGGCGGTCGACGGCGCCTTCCTCAGCGCTGAGGTGCGTCAGCTCGTCCGGGGTGACGATGGCCGGGTAGGAGCCCTTGTTGCGGATCTGCCGCTTGATCTCGTCGAGCTCGGCCTGGGTGTCCATTCGGTAGATCTCGCCGCCGAGCGAGACCGTCCAATAGCCCGAATGGGCGGTCACCGGCACCATCACCTTGCCGGTGACATCGCCGCCCAGCACGACTAGGTCGACCTTGTAAAAGGCTGCGGCGTTGAGGAACTTGCGCCAGCAGACCTCGGACCCGTGGATATCAGTGGCAAAGAAGATCTTCATGGGCTCACTATGCCTTTTACAGCGCTTCCTGTGCAACGGTGTAGCATCTGCCGCAACCGCCCGTCAAGCACTAATTGTGACGGAATAATCGCTGGCCGAGTCAATGTCCCACTTCTTCGGGCAGCTCGTACCAGCGGACGCGATCGCCGACGTTCGCGCGCAGCTTCCATTTGACGCCCTTAGGTGCGGAATCGGCCAGCTCAAGCAGCCGCCGGGCTTGCTCGAGCGGATCGAACGGCGGGTTCGGCGGCAGCAGTTCGGGGCTGTCGCCCGCCAGCGCGGGAAATTTCGTCAGGTTGCCGGTCACCGTCCGCCACCATCCCCAGTCGGCACTGAGGACCTTGGCGAAGCGATCGGTGTCAATGAACGGAGCGGATCCGGCCGCGGAGCCATCCGCCGCTCGCAGCGGAAGGGCGCCGAGTAGCTGCAGGATGTCCCGGGCGTCCTTCGCGTTGAGCTCGATGATCTGCAGCTTGGAAAGCAGCAGGTCAACGGCGTCGACCGTCAGCGGCAGGCGCGTGAACCCGGGGCGCAGATCCAGCGTGTGGCACATCGTGAGCCGGTCCACCATCACGTCGATCGGCCGCCCGGACGGGGCGTTGAAGTACATCTGCCGGTCGCCGTTGAGATTGTTGAACCGCTTGTCCGGCTGGCAGCCGCTGCGCTCCAGGTAGGCGGCGACGTCCTTGCGGCCTTTGGACAGGCAGGCGAAATCGATGTCCTGGTCACGGCGCAGCCGCGGCGGGAAATCCGGGCAGACGACACGAACGCCGAGGCCGCCGAGCAGCTTCAGGCCGAGACCTGCGGCCGTCGCGCCCTGAGCCAGGCTAGTGGCCTCGGGCAGCGGGTCATGCGCCTGCGCGGCAGTGTCCGCCGGGCCGGGGGTCTGGTTTTCCACGTCTGCTCCCTGCGGCGGACGGGCGGTTACGGAGGGCGTTGGTGTCAACGGCACAATACATCCGGGAAGGCGTAAAGCGCCGGGTTCGGGCTGGTTGACTTGGGTACAGAACCGCGGCCATTCTGGTTGCGTGCCGGAGAACGCTGTTGCCGCGGGCGCAACGTATCAATCCGCTGAGCGCGTGCTCGCCCTGCTCACGAGTTTCGACGACGCGCAGGTCGAGCTCGGCGTCACGGAGATGGCCAGATCCATCGGCGTGCACAAGTCCACGGCGTCCCGGCTGGCGGCAGTCCTGGAACGCGCCGGGCTGCTGGCCAGGTCCGGACGCCGGTACCGGCTGGGCCTGGAGGTGATCCGGCTGGGCAGGCTCGCGCTGCGCAGTTTTGACTTCGCCGCCTCGATGCAGCCGGCCATGAACAGGCTGTCGGAGCTGACCGGCGAGACCATCAATCTCGCCGTGCCCGACGACGGCGGCATCCTGAACATCGCCGAAGTGCCGAGCACCTTCATCCTCAGCTGCTCCGGCGGATGGATCGGCCGGCGCACCACCCCGCATGCGGTGGCCAACGGCAAGGTGCTGCTGGCGCACGGCGCGATCACGGCGCCGCCGCGCCTGGACCGGTATACCGAGTGGACGATCACCTCCCGCGATGCGCTCGAGGCCGCGCTGGCGGCCGTCCGGCGCGACGGTTATGCCACGGCCGTGGCCGAACTGGAAGAGGGCCTGGTCGCCGTCGCCTCGCCGGTCTTCGATGACGCCGGTGCCTGCGTCGCGGCCCTGTCCATCTCCGGGCCGGCCTACCGGATGCCCGCCGGCTCCCTGGCCGAGCTGGGCAGGCTCTGCGTCGAGCAGGCGGCGGCCCGGCCGGCCTCACCGGGCCCGGCGAGAGCGGGGCCGTGATGCGCGAGCACCTGCTGTACGTCGGCGGTACCTGGCGGCCCGGCGAGGCGGGCACGGCTGAGGCGGTCAGCCCGTCCTCCGGCAAGGCCTTCGCCTCGGTGGCCATCGCAGGCCGCGGCGACGTCGACGCCGCGGTGACCGCCGCCGGCGCCGCCTGGCCGGACTGGGCCGCCGCGTCGCCGTTCGAGCGGGCGAGGTGGTGCGAGCAGATCGCCGGGTCGGTCCGGGCCCGGCGCGACGAGCTTGCTGAGGTCCTGACCCGCGATCAGGGCAAGCCGCTGGCCGCCGAGGCCCTGGACGAGGTCGACGAGCTCGCCGAGTATTTCCGGATGGCCGGCGAGGACGCCAAGCGGATGGCGGGCTCGCTGCCCGCGTCCACCTCCGCCGCGCGCCGGGTTCTCACCAGCCGGGTCCCGCTCGGCGTGATCGGCGTGATCAGCCCGTGGAACTGGCCCTACACCATGGGCGCCGAGCTGTTCGCCCCGGCCATGGCGGCCGGGAACACAGTGGTGTGGGTCCCGGCCCCGTCCACGACGGCCTGCTGCGCCGTGCTGGCGGAGGTCATCGCAGACACCGGCCTGCCCGCTGGCGTCTTCAATTTCGTGCCGGGCCCCGGCCCGGTCACCGGCGACGCGCTGGCCGGCCATCCGGGCGTCGCTGGCGTCGGCTTCGTCGGCTCCGCGGCGACCGGAGCGAGCGTCGCCGGCCGGGCGGCCGGCAAGACGCAGCTGCTCGAGCTGGGCGGCAACGGGCCGATGGTGATCCTCGAGGATGCCGACCTTGGGCTGGCGGCCGAGGCGGCGCTGGAGGCCGCCTACCTGTGCGCGGGCCAGAGCTGCACCGCGGGCGAGCGCTTCCTCGTGCACGCGGCCGTGCGCGCAGAGTTCGTGGACCGGGTGGCGGCCGCGACCAAGGACCAGATCAGGCTCGGCGACCCGTTCGACGCCGCGACCACCATGGGCCCGCTGAACAACGAGCCGACCGCCGCCAAATTCGACCGGCACATCGCCGACGCGGTGGCCGGCGGCGCCCGGCTGTGCTGCGGCGGCGCGCGGGCACCGGGGTTCCCCACCTCGCTGTACGCCGAGCCGACCGTCCTCGACGGCGTCACGCCGGGCATGGCGATCGAGCGCGAGGAGACCTTCGGGCCGGTGATTCCCGTCGTGGAGGTCCCGTCCGCGGCGCGCGCCCTGGAACTCACCAACGCCTCGCCGTTCGGCCTGACCGCTGCTATCTTCACCGGAGACCTGGAGCGCGGCCTGGCCTTCGCCGAGCAGGCCAGAGCCGGCTGGGTCAACATCAACGCATCCACGAACGTGTGGGAGTCGCACCTGCCGTTCGGCGGCCGGGCCGGCAGCGTCAGCGGGCGCGGCCGGGTCGGCGGCCGGTACCCGATGGAGACTTTCACCGAGCCGAAGACCGTCCTCTATCCCGCCCCGAGGTATGCCAGATGAACGACACGATCCGGACGATCCTGGCCTACCTGCCGCTGGCGCTGTTCCTGATCTTCGCGGCGGTCGCGGTCTTGTCTCTCACGCGATCGAAGCGCAGGCGGCAGCGGTGATCTCCGGGGCTGAGCGCCTGAGCGCCAGTCCGGGGCCCGCGAGATGACCGGGGGATGAGCGCGCCTCAAGATCAACGGCCGGCCGGAGCGGCCGGATACCTGGACATGCCGCTGCGGGAGTTTCTCGGTGCCCTGGCGGCGGCTGAGCCCGCCCCCAGCGGCGGCGGCGCGGCGGCGCTGTCGGTGTCCCTCGGCGCGAGCTTGTGCGCGATGACGGCGGGACTGTCGGCGCGCCAGCTCAGCGCCGGGACAGCGCAGCGGCTGGCCGCGCAGGCGCGGCGGCTGAGCGACGCGGCCGCCTCGCTCATCCAGGCCGATGCGCAGTCCTACGAGGCGGTGCTCGCCGCCCGCCGGGAGGGCAGCGCGGGCATCGCCGGCGCGCTGGCCGAGGCGGCTGCGGTGCCCATGCAGATCGTGGAACTGGCGGCGGCCGTCGCCCGGCTGGCGGCGGATCTGGCCGCCAGCGCGACCCCGCAGCTGCGCGGCGATGCGATCACCGCGGTGCTGCTCGCCGAAGCGGGGGCGCGGGCGGGCGCGGCGCTCGTGCACATCAACCTGGCCGGGGCGCCGGCGGACGGCCGCCCGGCCAGGGCCGGGCAGATTCTGCGAGACATCGCCGGTTCCGCCCGTGCGGCCCTCAGCTCAGCGGAGCTCGGCTCGGCGGCGCTCCCTGAACTCGGTCACGCCGCCCTCAGACTGAGCGGCGCTCCCCCTGACCCGGCCACATCGCCCCCGAGTTCATGATCCGGTAAAGGTAGCGGCTCCCAGCACCTCTAGCTTTACCTGTTCGCTCGTTCAGCCGGCCAATATCGGCGCTGAGCCCAGTCGTAGGGCGGTTCAGCGCTTCGCCGGGAGGGCGGTCGCGAGGGCGGTCAGCCTGACTGCTTGCCGAAGTCAGCGGACAGCCAGTGCCCGGGGGTCAGCCGGATCACGATTTCCTCGCGGCCCGAGTCGGCGTTGGCGGCCATGTACTGATCCCCGCCCTCGGGGCCGAGATAACGGTGCGCCATGGCCAGCCGCTCCTCGAACTCCGCTTCTTCGATTACAGCCGGGCCCTCGACGCTCACGTAGGTGTAAGGCGGGGCCTCGTCCTGGGCGCACAGGCTCATCCGCCCGGCGGCCTCGACGGCCCGGGCCTTGCGCGAGCTGCGGCCCGTGATCACGCTGACCGTGCCGCCCGGCTGGTAGCTGTACCAGACGGGCACGGTGAGCGGACCGCGGCCTTCGCCCACGGTGACGCTCAGCACTCCGACGTGCACCCCGGCGAGGAACTGCTCTCGCTCGGCAGCGGTCAAGGCAAAACTCATGGCCCCTCCAGTCGCTCGGCATCGGACGGATCTCGATTTTCTCAGTCGCAGATGAATCTCGATTTTCTCAGTCGCAGATGACCTGCAGCGTGCCGAGGGTGGGATCGGCCGCGTAGGCGATCCGGCCGCCGTCGGCGTGCACCTCGCGCAGGGCCGCCAGCGCCGCCGCGGTGATCAGCTCCCCCGGCGCCAGGACCGGCACCCCGGGCGGGTACGGCGCAATCAGCTCGGCGCTGACCCGGCCGACGGCGGCATCGGCGCCGACGGTCTCGTTCGGCGCGAAGAATGCGTCTCTCGGCGGCAGGACCGTCTGCGGAGTGACCGTCCACGCGGCCGCGGCTACGGGGTGGCGCGGGGTCGCGCGGTGGCGCTCGATCGACGCGATGAGCACGTCGGTGAACGCGGCGGCCTGCCGCTCGTCGTCGGCGATGGTCACGATCGGGATGACGGTGTCGCGGTCGGCGCTCTCCACCGGCATCCCGGCGGCGATCAGGTCGTTCTCGACGGCGATGCCGTGCGCGCCCGTCCCGGCCAGCAGGACCACGAGCTTGGCCGGCTCCACGCCAGGGCCCTCGAGGACGCCGGCGCCCGGCACCTCGCTGAGCCTGCGCCGGATCGTCGCCACGACGCGCAGCAGGCGGGCGCACAGTTCCTTGCCGTCGCGGGCCAGCAGCGCCCGCGCGGCGTCAGTGCTCGCCATGATCGAGCCCGCCGGGCTGGTCGTGTGCGTCGCCTCGAATGCGCGGTTCAGCCGGGCCGGATCCAGCCGCTGCGTCCGGGCCAGCACGAGGGCGCCCTGGGTGTAGGCGGGCAGCGCCTTGTGCGCGCTGGTGACCATCGCGTCGGCCCCGGCGGCGATCGGATGCGGCGGCAGGTCCGGATGGAAGCCCAGGTGCGCGGCCCAGGCCGCGTCAACGACCAGCGGGACGCCGGCCTCGTGCGCGACAGCGGCGTGCCCGGCCAGGTCACCTGTCGTCCCGACGTAGGACGGATCACCGAGAAACACCCCGCAGGCATCGGGATGAGCGGCCAGGGCCGCGCGTACCGTCTCGACCGCGACCGCCCGCGGCAGCCCGGACGCCGGGTCCATCTCCGGCCGTACCCAGACCGGCCGCAGCCCGGCCAGCACCAGGCCGAGCAGCAGCGACCGGTGCAGAATGCGCGTGACGATCACTTCCTGGCCCGGCATGCCCAGGGCCAGAGCCAGGGCCTGGTTCCCGTGCGTCGAGCCGGCCACGGAGAACCGGCACCAGTCAGCGCCCCACAGCGCCGCGGCCCGCGCCTCGGCGTCGGCGCGCAGCACATCGGCGTGCTTGATCGAGTCAAGGCCGCCGTACAGAGGCACGTCGCCCGCGACGACAGCGCCGACCAGGTCCCGGCGCTGCTTGTGGCCCGGCACGCTCATCGGGGTGAGCTGGCCCGCCTCGGCCTGCGCGGTGAACTGAAGCCAGGCGTCCAGCAGCGGCGCGTCGGGCCGCAGCCCGCGGGGATCGCGCGGATCGGGTGCATCGGTCATCCGGCCAGTGTGCAGGATCATGCCCCGCTGACGACAGCGGCCTGGCCACCGGTCGCAGGGCAGCAGCTGGCCTGGATCGGCTGGCGGCCTCCGGCCGGCCGCGTCAGCCCGTCAGCCGGCCGTCGCTGACGCGCTGTCGCGGTGGTGCTGGTAGAACGGCGCGCTGGAGGGCGGCAGCGGCGTGTTGCCCAGGATGAGGTCGGCGGCCTTCTCCGCGATCATCATCACGGGCGCGTAGATGTTGCCGTTGGTGACGTACGGCATCGCCGACGCGTCCACGACCCGCAGGCCGTCGACGCCGTGCACCCGCATGCTGGCCGGGTCAACCACCGAGTCGCCGCCGGTGCCCATCCTGGCCGTGCACGACGGGTGCAGGGCGGTCTCGCCGTCGCGCCGGACCCAGTCGAGAATCTGCTCGTCAGTCGCCACGCCGGGTCCCGGTGAGATCTCGCCGTCGTTGTAGGGGCCGAAGGCCGGCCGGGTCAGGATGCGGCGGGCGACGGCGATCGCCTCCACCCATTCCCGGCGGTCGTTCTCGGTGGACAGGTAGTTGAACCGCAGCGCCGGGTGCACCGCCGGGTCGACGGAGGTGATCCGCACCGAGCCGCGCGAATCGGAGTACATGGGGCCGATGTGCACCTGGTACCCGTGATCGCCGGCCGGCGCCGACCCGTCGTAGCGGATCGCGATCGGCAGGAAATGGAACATCAGGTTGGGGTAGGCCGCGTCCTCGTTGCTGCGGGCGAAGCCGCCGCCCTCGAAATGGTTGGTCGCGCCGGGACCGCTGCGCAGCAGCAGCCACTTCGCCCCGACCATGGGCCGGTTACGCCACTTCAGCGCCGGCGCCACCGAGACCGGCTGCTTGCATGCGTACTGGACGTAGACCTCAAGGTGATCCTGCAGGTTCTCGCCGACGCCCGGCAGGGCAGCGACGACATCGATGCCGAGCGGCCGCAGCAGCCCGGGGTCACCGACGCCGGACAGCTGAAGGAGCTGGGGCGAGTTGATCGCCCCGCCGCACAGGATGATCTCCCTGGCCCGCACGCGCTGCGGCGATCCGCTGCCCCGGCTGAACTCGACGCCGACCGCCTTGCTGCCCTGGAAGATTATCTTCCGCACGAAGGCCCTGCAGGCGACCGTGAGATTGGCGCGGCTCATGACCGGGTGCAGGTAGGCCCGGGCGGCGCTGAGCCTTCTGCCCCGGTGGACGTTGCGGTCGAACGCGGCGAAGCCTTCCTGCCGGTAGCCGTTCACGTCGCTGGTGAGCGAGTAACCGGCCTGCTGCACCGCGGCGAAGAAGGCCGTGAACAGCGGATTGGTGGCCGGCCCTCGCTCGAGGACGAGCGGCCCCTCGGTGCCGCGGTACTCATCGCCTCCGGCCAGGCAGTTCTCCATCCGCTTGAAGTACGGCAGGCAGTGCGCGTAATCCCAGTCCGCCATGCCCGGATCGGCGGCCCAGCGCTGGTAGTCCATCGGGTTGCCGCGCTGGAAGATCATCCCGTTGATGCTGCTCGAGCCGCCGAGCACCTTGCCCCTGGCGTGGTAGATCTTCCGCCCGTTCATGTAGGGCTCCGGCTCCGACTCGTACTGCCAGTCGTAGAGCCGGTTGCCGATGGGGATAGTCAGCGCGGCCGGCATATGGATGAAGACATCCCACGGGTAATCGGGCCGGCCGGCCTCCAGCACCAGCACGCGGCTGGACGGATCGGCGGAGAGCCGGTTCGCCAGAGCGCTTCCCGCTGAGCCGCCGCCAATGATCACGAAGTCGTACGCTGCCATGACGCCTCTCCGGCCGAACTGCACGCTGCCATCTGCCGCGATGCCATTTTCGGATGCTATATCGGTAGCGTCCGGGCAGCGGCTGCTTCCTCGGAGAGCTGACCGGGAAGCTATGGCTGAAGACGAGGCACGATCTGTCAAGCGGGTCACTGACCCGCGAGCGCTCCGGGCACTGGCCCACCCGATCAGGCTGTCGCTGCTCACGCTGCTCACGCTGCTGCGCACCGAAGGACCGCTGACGGCCACCAGAGCCGGGGAACTGCCCGGCGAGAGCTCGGCGAGCTGCTCATTCCACCTGCGCCGGCCAGACGATCTCCATGTTCGGGGACCAGATCTCCTCCATCGCCCTGCCGCTGGTGGGCCGTGCTCGTGCTGCGCGCCGGCTCCGCCCAGATGGGCCTGCTGACCGCCCTGGTGTGGCTGCCGAGCCTGCTCTTCGCCGTGCCCGCGGGCGCGTGGGTGGACCGGCGGGGCACCGCCGGGCCACCATGATCGGCAGCGCGCCGGGGCGCGCTGACGGCAGGGGCCAGGTTCATCCGGCACTCGGCGATCGCCCGCTCATCGCTGACGGCCGGGGCGGTCATCAACTTCTTCAACTTCGCGTTCTCTGCCCTGTTCGTGCTGTACGCGACGCGCACGCTGCAGGTACGCCCCCCCCGGCCAGGACAGCCGAGCCCGCAGAGCCAGGCGAGTCAGCCGGGCCCGCTGCCAGGACAGCCGAGCCGGCCGGGCTTACGGCAGGGCGTCGAGCCACCGGCGGCGAAGCACGGTGAGGGCCTCGGGGGCTACGTAACCGTGAACGCGCAGACGGGCCAGGCCGCCGTCGGGGATCACGTCGAGCCGGATCATCGTGGCGGTGCGGGGGCTGGTCACGACGAACCGGTGCCGCGTATCGGGCTGCACGCGGGTCTTCGGCAGTACCTCCCACCACGGCGACGCTGAGTCACCCCCTGACTCGCCGCCGTCTGGGCCGGGGCCGGGTTCGGCGCCATCGGGGACGGCATCATCGGGGATGGCAGTACCGAGAGCCGCGCCACCGGGAACGACGTCACCGGGAATCGCGCTACCGGGAACCGGGCCACCGGGCAGCGCGCCGCTGTCGTCGGCAGCAAGCACCCGGACCCAGCCGGGCGCGTTGCCGATGAAACAGGAGGTGTCGATCTCGACGTGCCGCAGCATGCCTGCCGCAGCCAGCCGGACGATGACCCAGTCGTGGCCGCCGCCGCGCCGCCGCGCGTTTTCCCAGCCCTCCCCCATGTGCCGGGCCCGGCCAGGGAGCAGGAGATGGGCAGCTGAGGAGTAGAACGCATCGGAGCAGCGCGCGATGGTGGCGCCGTTCTCAGCGGCGGCCAGATCAATCGTGCCGGTCAGGAAGACTGGATCCGCGACGACCTGTCCGTGCACCCGGAACCTGGCGACGCCGCCATCGGGGTAGATCGAGAGCCGGACGTGGCTGCACCGCCGGTGCTCGCTCACCGGGTAGTAATTCAGGCTGTCACCGGCGGCGGCGGTCCGGCCGACGAGCGGATGCCAGGTCAGGCCGGCCAGCTCGGCCGGCGACGGGTAGCCGTCAGCCGCGGCGGCGTCGACGGAAATCTCCGGCGGATAGTTGCCGCGGAAATGCGTCGTGTCGACGACGACGCCGTGCACGATGCCTGCGGCGCCAAGGCGCACGATCGCATAGTCATGATCCGGCCCGCCCTTGCCAGGATCGCGACGGCGCCGGGTCTCCCAGCCGTCATAGACCTTGCCCTTATTGCCGAGCTCCCCCGCGGTGAACGCCGGCGGTCCTGACGTGATCAGGTTCTCCTTGTCGGCAAACAGCTCGTCGCTGGCATCGACCACGCTGCCGCCCAGCTGCCGGGCGGCCAGGTCGGGGAGGCTGGCAAAGTCGGGCCGCCCCGCAGTCCGGGCCAGGCGGACGGATTCGGACATGCCATTGCCTTCCGGTGTTGCGCTGCTGGCGGAATGGGCAGTGACACCGGCCTCGGCGCCCTCAGCCGGTCCCGATCCGTCTCTCGGCTGCTTCCTCATCGGCGCTGATTCCTCATGGGCGCTGTTTTCCTTATCGGCGCTGTCTTAGTCATCGGCCGGCCTGCGTTCTGGCGAGCAGGCGGCCGCGAGGCTCATCTGCGGAGACGGGCCGGCCTGCCAGCCAGGTCCGGCGCACGGTCCCCAGCAGCTGCTGGCCCGCGTACGGCGTCAGCTTGTGGCGGGTCAGCAGGCGGGACGGCTCGACCACGAAACGATCGTCGGGGGCGAACGCCACCAGGTCGCCGTCGTAGCCCGGCGCGATGGCGCCCTTCCCCGCGAGACCGGCGAGCCGGGCCGGTGCCAGGGCCATCCAGCGCGCCACGTCGGCGATCGAGTGACCGCGGGCCCGGGCGTTCGTCCAGACCACGGGCAGCGAGATCTGCACCGACGAGATCCCGCCCCACGCCGCCCCGAAGTCGCCCCGCTCCGGCTGCTTCAGCTCAGGCGGGCAGGGCGAGTGATCGGAGACCACGCAGTCGATGATCCCGCCGGCCAGTGCCTCCCACAGCACGCCGCGGTTTACGTGCCCGCGGATGGGCGGGCAGCACTTGAACACGGTGGCACCGTCCGGCACGTCCTCGGCGGCCAGCGCCAGGTAATGCGGGCAGGTCTCCGCGGTCACCGGCAGGCCGGCCCGCCGCGCGCTGGCAATCAGCGGGACGGCCCCGGCGCTGGACAGGTGCAGGACGTGCACCCGCGCTCCGGTCGCGGCGGCCAGGTCGATGACCGCGGAAACCGCGGTCATCTCGGCGGCGGGCGGGCGCGACTGCAGGAACGCGGCGTAACTGCGGCCGGCCGCCCGCGGCGCGGCCTCGAGGACGGCGGCGTCCTCCGCGTGCACGATCACCGGCATGCCGAGCCCGGCCGCCTCGCGCATGAGCGAGCGCAGGCCCGCTTCATCCAGCGGCGGGAACTCCGGCGCGCCCGAATCGGCCAGGAAAACCTTGACGCCGAAAACTCCCCCGGCGTGCAGCTCCGCGAGCCGGCCGGCGTTGCCCGGCACGCCGCCGCCCCAGAAGCCGACGTCCACGTGGATCTGGCCGGACGCGGCAGTCCGCTTCGCCTGCAGGCCGGGGGCGTCCACGGTGGGCGGGACCGAGTTCAGCGGCATGTCGATGATCGTCGTGATGCCGCCGGCGGCCGCGGCCCTGGTCGCGGTGGCGAAGCCCTCCCAGTCGGTCCGGCCCGGCTCGTTGACGTGCACATGCGTATCGACCAGGCCCGGCAGCAGCACCTCATCGTCGGCCAGCACCACCGTTTCGGTCGCAGGCGGCAGCCCGGCGGCCTGGTCGTCGAACGGCCCGACGGCGGCGATCCGCCCGTCCCTGATGCCGATCGCCGCGGCCAGGATGCCGTCGCGCAGGACCACCCGGCGAGCCCGGACCACGAGGTCAAGCTCGCGGCTCATCATGGCCGGCAGGCTGGGTGGTCCCCGGCCAGGGCACCTGGCCGGCGGCCGGGCGGGATGGTCACGAGGTACCCGTCATGTAGTCGGGTCTTATCGGAATCCGGGCCAGATCCAGCCCGGTGGCGGCGCGGATCGCCGCGGCGACGGCGGGCCCCGAGGAGATCGTCGGCGCCTCGCCCACGCCGCGCAGGCCGTACGGGGCGCTCGGATCGGGGTACTCGAGCACCTCGATCGGCATCGGCGGCATGTCCAGTATCGTCGGGATCAGGTAGTCGGTGAACGAGGGATTGCGGATCAGGCCGCCGGAGACCTGGATTTCCTCCATGATCGCCAGGCCCAGGCCCTGCGCGCTGCCGCCCTGGATCTGGCCGACGACGGCCTGCGGGTTCAGCGCCCGGCCGACGTCCTGCGCACAGGCCAGTTCCACGACCTTGACCAGGCCGAGCTCAGTGTCCACGTCCACGACCGCCCGGTGCGCGGCGAAGGCGTACTGCACGTGCGCGAAGCCCTGGCCCGTTTCCGGATCGACCGGCGAGGTCGGACGGTGCCGCCATACCACCGTCTCCTCGATCGCCTCGGCGCCGATGATGTCCGCGAGGGACCCGAGCGTGCCCTCAGCCGCCGAGGTCAGCAGGCCGTCGCGCAGCTCCAGATCCGCCACGGTCCGGCCCAGCTGGCGCTCCGCGATCGCGAGGACCCGCTCGCGGACCAGCTCGCAGGCGGCCTTGACCGCGCCGCCGGTCACGTACGTCTGCCGGGACGCGGACGTGGAGCCGCCCGACCCGGCGGCCGTGTTCTTCGGGTGCACCGCGACCTGGTCCACGCCAAGCTCGGTGCGGCAGATCTGCTGCTCGATCGTCACCAGGCCCTGGCCGACCTCGGCCGCGGCCGTGTGCACCGTCACGACCGGCTCGCCGCCGGCGATCTCCAGCCGGACCCGCGCGGTCGAGTAGTCGTCGTATCCCTCGGAGAACCCGACGTTCTTGTACGCCACCGCGTAGCCGACCCCGCGCACCACGCCCTCGCCGTGCGTGCTGTTGGCGACCCCGCCGGGGAGCGCCCGCAGATCAGGCGCCGTCCCGGTCGCGCCGCTGGCGGCGGGCGGCGGCATCTGCTGCACCCGGCGCAGCAGTTCGGCGACGGGAGCCGGGCTGTCCACGATCTGGCCGGTCGGCGCCTCGCTGCCCATGGTCATCGCGTTGCGGCAGCGCAGCTCGACCGGGTCCAGCGCCAGTGCCGCCGCCAGCTTGTCCATCTGCGCCTCATACCCGAACGCGGCCTGCACCGACCCGAAGCCGCGCATCGCGCCGCAGGGCGGGTTGTTGGTGTAGACGCCGTAGGCGTCCACGTGCACGCTCGGCACGACGTAAGGACCGATGCCCATCGTGCCGGCGTTGCCGACCACCGCCGGAGTGCTGGAGGTGTAGGCGCCGCCGTCCAGGTAGATCTCGGCCCGGACGTAGACCAGGGTCCCGTCCCGCGTGGCGCCGTGCTCGTAGCGCATCTGCGCGGGATGGCGGTGGACGTGGCCGAAGAAGGACTCCTCGCGGTTGTAGACCATCTTGACCGGCTTGCCGGTGTGCAGCGCCAGCATGCAGGCGTGCACGTGCATGGACAGGTCCTCGCGGCCGCCGAACGCCCCGCCGACGCCGGCCAGCGTCAGCCTGACCTGGTCCGGCGGCAGCCCGAGCGCGGCGCAGACCTGCCGCTGGTCGGCGTGCAGCCACTGAGTCGCGACGTACAGGTCGACGCCGCCCCCCCCGTCCGGCACGGCCAGGCCGGCCTCGGGGCCGAGGAACGCCTGGTCCTGCATCCCGATCTGGTAAGCCCCCGCCACCACGACGTCCGCCGCGGGGGCGGGGCCGCCCTTGCGGATCTTGAGGTGGCGGACCAGGTTCCCGCCCGGGTGCAGCCGCGGGGCCGCCGGGTCCAGCGCCGTCCTGGCGTCGGTGACCGGCGTGAGGACCTCGTAGTCGACCGCGATCTTCTTCGCGGCCTGCCGGGCGATCTCCGGATGGTCGGCGGCTACCAGGGCCACGGGCTCGCCCTGGTAGCGGACCACCTCGTCGGCCAGGACCGGCTGGTCCGCCCGGTCCAGGCCGCACCGGTTCGCGCCGGGAACGTCGGCATGGGTCAGGACCGCGTGCACGCCGCTGGTGGCGAGGGCCGCGCCGACCGACAGCGACCGGATCCGCGCGTACGGATGCGGGCTGCGCAAGGTGACGCCCCAGATCATGGCGTCCATCCACAGGTCGCTGCCGTAGGCGAACTGCCCGGTCACTTTCGGCGTGCCGTCGGGACGGCGCGGGCTCGCGCCGATCCCCGCGGCGCCCGCCGTTGTTCCCGCGGTCGCGGCCGGCGCCCCCGGCGGCGTGCTCACGCCCCCGCCCGGCCTGATTCGGCGTCCGTCATGACGTCACGATATCGAAGGTCAATCCGGATACGCCTGCCCAGAATCCGGGGTACCTGACCGCCGGGGATCAGGCCAGGGCGCCGCGGGCGCGGGCGGCGAGCGTGGCGGCGGCGCGGCCGGCGTCTGCCGCGGCCTGCTGCTCGTCGGCGGTCACGACGCGGTCGCCGCGCACCACGGCCTGGCCGCCCACGAGCAGCAGCTCAAGCGGCGGCGGCGGGCCGAGCACCAGGGCGGCCACCGGGTCGGCGATGCCTGCGTGCGGGAGCGTGTCCAGTCGCCACAGGGCGATATCGGCGAGTTTGCCCGGCTCGAGGGAGCCAAGGTCGGCCTCCCGGCCGAGCACCCGCGCCCCGCCGAGCGTGGCCAGCTCGACCGCCGTGCGCACCGGCATCGCCTGCGGGCCGCGCGCTGCCCGGGCGAACAGGGCCGCGGCCCGGACTTCGCTGCGCAGCGAGCAGTCCTCGTTGGAGGCGGCGCCGTCCACGCCGAGGCCGACGCTGACCCCGGCGTCGAGCAGGTCCCGGGTCGGGCAGATGCCCGAGCCGAGCCTGCCGTTGGAGGACGGGCAGTGCGCGACGCCGGTGCCGGTGGCGGCGAGCCGGGCGATCGCGTCATCACCGGCGTGGACGACATGCGCCAGCCAGACGTCCGGGCCGAGCCAGCCCAGGGAGTCCAGGTATTCGACCGGCGTGCAGCCGAAGCGCTCCGCGCAGTACCGGTCCTCAGCCGCGGTCTCGGCCAGGTGCGTGTGCAGCCGCACGCCGGCGCTGCGGGCCAGTCCGGCGGCCTCGGTGAGCAGCTCGCGGGTCACCGAGAACGGCGAGCAGGGGGCGACCCCCATCCGCAGCATCGAGTCCGGCGCGGGGTCGTGGAACGTGTCGATCGCCTGCTGCGTCGCGGCCAGGATCTGATCCCGGTCCTCCACCACGCTGTCGGGTGGCAGGCCGCCGGCGCTGGCGCCCAGGTCCATGGAGCCGCGGGTCGGATGGAACCGCAGCCCGACGTGGCGGGCGGCGTCGACGGTCGCGGCCAGGACATCGCCGCCCCCGGCCGGGAACAGGTAGTGGTGGTCGGTCGTGGTCGTGCAGCCGGTCCGGGCCAGCCAGGCCAGGGCTGCGGTGGCCGACACCCGGACAAGCTCGGCGTCCAGCAGCGCCCACACCGGGTAGAGCTCAGTCAGCCAGCCGAACAGCGACGCGTCCGCCGCCAGGCCCCTGGTCGCCCACTGGTACAGGTGATGGTGGGTATTGATCAGGCCGGGCGTGGCCAGGCAGCCGGCGGCGTCTACGGTGGCGGCCGCGGCCAGGCGGCCGGGAACCGGGCCGGGACCGACCTCGGTGATCCGGTTGCCGTCGAGGGCGACGTAGCCGCTGGCGTACTCGTCGCGCTGGCCGTTCATGGTCAGCACCTGGCAGCCGCGCAGCACCAGCCCCGTCACCGGCCGCGATCCGTCCACCGCCGCGCCGCCAGCTGGACGGCCTCGAGGATCTTCTCGTACCCGGTGCACCGGCACAGGTTGCCGGCGAGGGCCTCGCGGACTTCGGGATCGTCCGGCTCGCTGCTGCGGCGCAGCAGGTCGTGGACCGCGATCAGCAGGCCCGGGGTGCAGAACCCGCACTGCACCGCGCCCGCCTCGACGAAAGCGTCCTGGACCGGATGCAGGCCGCTGGCGCCGGCCAGCCCCTCGACCGTGCGGATGTCGCGGTCCTGCGCCTGGCCGGCCGCGACCAGGCAGGCGCACACGGGCACGTCATCGAGGTACACGGTGCATGAACCGCACTCGCCCTGCTCGCAGGCGTTCTTCGAGCCGGGCAGTCCCATCCGCTCGCGCAGCACATACAGCAGGCTCTCGCCCGGCCAGACGTCGTCGGCCTGCCGTCGCTGCCCGTTCACGGTCGCAGTGATGCGCATCCGGTCAGTTCCTCCCCGCGTCGTTCCCGGCCGTCTCGTTCCCGGCCTGCCGACAGTAATCCGACCAGGCCCAGGACAGGGTGCGGCGGGCCAGCACGCCAAGCGCGTGCAGCCGGTAGGCGGCGGTGCCGCGGACGTCGTCGATGGGGGCGGCCGCCGCGCGCACCTGGTCCGCGAACTCAGCGACGACCGGGGCGGGCAGTTCGCGGCGCGAGTCCCACAGGCGCGCCTCGGCCAGCGCCCCGGCGAGGAAATCCTCCGCGCCGTGCGCACGCCGGGGCGTCGGCGCCGCTGAGCCGATGCCTGTGCCGACCGCCCGGCTGCCGGGCCGCAGCGCGAGGCTGAAGGCGGCGACGGCGATGACCATGGCGTTGCGCGTGCCGATCTTGCTGAACTGCTGGGGACCGCGCGGCGGGACCACCACGACCGCGCGGATGAGCTCATCGGGGGCCAGCGCGTTGCGCTTGGGACCAGTATAGAAATCCTCGGCCGCGATCAGCCGGGTCCCGCGGTCCAGTGACTCGGCCTCGATCTGCGCTCCCGCGGCGAGCAGCGGCGGATGACAGTCGCCGGCCGGGGACGCCGCCCCGAGATTGCCGCCTATCGTGCCGCGGTTGCGTATCTGCGGTGAGCCGACGGTCCGGGCGGCCATCGCCAGGCCGGGCAGCAGCTCCCCCAGTTCGGTGATCAGCCGCGCATACGTCACGGCCGCGCCGATGCGGACGGCCCCGCCGTCGGCCGTCCACTGCGCCAGCGGGCCGATCCGGGTCAGGTCCAGCAGCGCCTCCGGGCGGCGGACATCGAAGTTCAGCTCGACCATGACGTCGGTTCCGCCGGCCAGCGGCAGCGCACCGGGCAGCGCCGATTTCGCGGCCAGCGCCTCGTGCCAGGTCACCGGCTGGATGAAGTCCACCGCTGCTCCCCTGGACACCTGCAGTGCTCTCGCGTGCCCTCCGGCCGGTCCCGCACATGACGACAGCGCGCTGGCTGGCCCGCCCGGTGCGGCGGGCCGCCGCCAGCGTACCGGGGCAGGCCTCCGGGCCAGACGCGGCCGAGCCGGGATGGTTGCGGCAGACGGCGGCAGGCGGCTTCGGCCCGTGCCCGTTCTGGTACGAAACCGGGACCGTGCCAGACCGGTGAGCGACCGGCGGCCGATCACCAGGAGCGCACCGACTGCGGCTTCTGCCACCTTCGCCGGCCTGGCGACGGTTGACCCCGACATCGTCTGGGCCAAGCTGGCGGCGATCAGCGAGGGCGCCCGGCTGGCCTCCGGCCGGCTGTGGAAGCGCCAGGCAGCTGCCCTGAGCCCAGTGATTCAGCCATGATGGACACCGGCCTTGTGACCATTATGTGAATTGTGTGTGACGCAAATCACTATCGGCGCGCGCCGAGCCTAAAATGGCGGCGAAGCGGAATTACAGCCGGTTCCCCCAGGTAGCGGCGATGGTGCCACGAGCCGATTCGGCTGGACGCAGCGATCATCAAGGGAAGGGCACCGACCATGAGCCGCCGCGCGAAGATCGTCTGCACGCTCGGCCCCGCGTCCTCCAGCCCTGAAGAACTAGCCAAGCTGGTCGCGGCCGGACTGGACGTGGCCCGGCTCAACATGAGCCACGGCAGTCAGGCGGGTCACCTCGAGGTCTACCGGGCCGTTCGCAGGGCATCCGATGAGGCCGGCCGGAGCGTCGGCGTGCTCGTCGACCTGCAGGGGCCGAAGATCCGCCTGGGCAGCTTCGCCTCCGGCCCGGTCAGGCTCGCGGCGGGCCAGTCGTTCACGATCACCGGCGAGGACGTTCCCGGCGACAGCGCCGGAGCGTCTACCACCTACCCCGGCCTGGCGGCCGATGTCCGGGCGGGGGACCAGATCCTCGTCGACGACGGCCGCGTCGTCCTGGAGGTGACGGCCGCCCGCGGTGAGCGGGTCGAGACCCGCGTGCTCGTCGGCGGCACGGTCTCCGATCACAAGGGGCTCAATGTGCCGGGGGCCAGGCTCAGTGTGCCGGCCCTGAGCGAGAAGGACGAGCAGGACCTGCGCTGGGCGCTCGGGCTGCGCGCCGACATGATCGCGCTGTCCTTCGTCCAGGGACCCGAGGACGCCGCGCCCGTCCGGGCCATCATGGACGAGGTCGGCGCCCGGCTGCCGCTCATCGCCAAGATCGAGAAGCCGCAGGCGGTCCACGCGCTGCCGGAGGTGCTCGAGGCTTTCGACGGGCTCATGGTGGCACGCGGCGATCTGGGCGTGGAGCTTCCGCTCGAGCAGGTGCCGATGGTTCAGAAGCGAGCGATCAGGCTGGCCAAGGACAAGGCCAGGCCCGTCATCGTGGCGACGCAGATGCTCGAGTCAATGATCTCCGCGCCGAGGCCGACTCGAGCCGAGGCGTCAGACGTGGCCAACGCGGTGCTTGACGGCGCCGACGCCCTGATGCTGTCCGCCGAGACGAGCGTTGGCCAGTACCCGGCGCAGACCGTGGCCACGATGGCGCGGATCATCGTGGCGGCCGAACGCGACAGCCTGCGCGCCGCGCCGTCGCTGACCCGGGTGCCGACGACGACCGGCGGCGCCATCGCCCGCGCCGCCGCGGAGGTCGGTGCCGTGGTCGGAGCCACCGCGCTGGTCGCCTTCACGATGTCCGGCGAGACAGCGAGACGGCTCGCGAGGTACCGCTCGCCCATACCCCTGCTCGCGTTCAGCCCGCAGCCGACGACGCGCAGTCAGCTGGCGCTCACCTGGGGCGCGGAGACCTACATCGTCGCTCCCGTACTGCACACCGACGACATGGTCAGGCAGGTCGAGACCGCGCTGCTGGATTCTGGCCGCTGCGAGAAGGGCGACACCGTGGTCATCGTCGCGGGCAGCCCGCCGGGAACGCCCGGCCGGACGAACGCGCTGCGCGTGCACCGGATCGGTGACGCCATCGCCTCCGGCATCCTGTAAATTCACCGCGCCTGGCCCGGCCGGAGAGCCCGTCCGGCCGGGCGCCGAGGAGAAGCCCGGCGAGATCCGCAGTCTGCTCGGCCGCTTCCGCCGGTGAGCCGCCGGCCCGGCTGATCGGTCACGACAGGCCGATGATCTCGCCGTCCTCGTCGAGGTCGATCCGCGCCGCCGCCGGGTTCTTCGACAGGCCCGGCATCGTGCGCATCTCGCCGCAGATCGGGTACACGAACCCCGCGCCGACCGACGCCCGGACCTCCCGGACCGGCAGCGTCCAGCCGGTCGGCGCGCCGCGCAGGGCCGGGTCCGAGGAGATGGACAGGTGGGTCTTGGCCACGCAGACCGGGAGGCCGCCGAAGCCGGCGCGCTCGTAGGTCTCGAGCTGCCTGGCGGCCTGCGCGGAATAGCTCACGCCGGCGGCGCCGTAGACCCGGCTGGCGACGGTCTCGATTTTCTCCCGCAGGCTCGCCTCGTCCGGGTACAGCAGCTGGAACTGGTCCGGCTCGGCGGCCGCCTCGGCCACTGCCTCAGCAAGCTCGACGGCGCCGCGGCCGCCGTCAGCGAAATGCGTGCACACCGCGGACCGGGCGCCCGCCTCGGCGGCGACCGCGCGGATGACCGCGTGCTCGCTCGGGTGGTCGGTCGGGAACGCGTTGATCGCGACGACCGGCGGCACGCCGTGCAGCCGGACGTTCTCCAGCTGCTTGCGGAGGTTCGCCGCGCCGGCCAGCACGTCGTCGGGGTTCTCGGCCAGCAGTTCGGGCGGCAGCGGGCGCCCGGCCACGACCTTGTACCGGCCCGAGTGCACCTTCAGTGCCCGGACGGTCGCGACCACGACGGCCGCGTCTGGCCGCAGGCCCGAGGTGCGGCACTTGATGTTGAAGAAACGCTCGGCGCCCATGTCCGCGCCGAAACCGGCCTCGGTGATCAGGTAGTCCCCGGTCCTGATCCCGATCAGGTCGGCCACCACCGACGAGTTCCCGGTGGCGATATTGCCGAACGGCCCGGTGTGGACCAGCACCGGGGTGTTCTCCAGGGTCTGCAGCAGGTTGGGCTTGATCGCGTCACGCAGGATCACCGCCATCGACCCCGCGGCCTGCAGTTCCTCCGCGGTGACCGGGGAGCCGGCCGCGGTGTAGCCGAAGACGATCCGGCCGAGCCGCTGCCGCAGGTCGGCGACCGACGAGGTCAGCGCCAGGGTGGCCATCACCTCGGAGGCGGCGGTGATGTCGAAGCCGGTCTGGCGGGTCACGCCGTCGGCGCGGGGACCGAGCCCGATCACGATGTTGCGCAGCGCCCGGTCGTTGACGTCCAGGACGCGGCGCCAGGTGATGGCGTCCACGTCGAGCCCGAGGTCGTTGCCCTGGTACAGGTGATTGTCGATCATCGCGGCGAGCAGGTTGTGCGCGGCGGTGACGGCGTGCATGTCGCCGGTCAGGTGCAGGTTCAGCACTTCCATCGGGACGACCTGGCTGTAGCCGCCGCCGGCCGCGCCGCCCTTAATCCCGAACGTCGGGCCCATCGAGGGCTGGCGGATCGTCACCGTCGCCCGCTTGCCGATGTGCCGGAAGCCCTGGCCGAGGCCGACGGTCGTGGTGGTCTTGCCCTCGCCGAGCGGAGTGGGGGTGATCGCCGTGACCACGACGTACTTGGCCCTGGGCGCATCGGCCAGCTCCTCGATGGCCGCCAGCTTGATCTTCATGACCTGCTCGCCGTACGGCTCGAGCAGGTGCATGCCGAGGCCGATCTCGCTGGCGATGTCGTCGGCCGGCTTGAGCTGGGCGCGGCGGGCGATCTCGAGGTCACTCGGAAAGGGCATGCACGCTCCTGGAGTTCCGGCGGTGGTCAGCGTTCTGGGCTGCACGGTACCCGGCCCTCCCGCGCTCTTCACCGCCGCCACAGCTCCTCGATAACCGGATGAATGCCGACAACATCATCGGGCCGGCGCCCGTGCCCCTGACCAGCGGGTGAGCACAGCAGGACGGGGCGTGGCAGCCCCGGGCACGGCGCTTATTTCGCATGGCCGTTATCGGGACCAAGGACCCTTCCTGTGCGCGCGAGAAGGGCACACGCTCGCGGCAACCTAGTCGGATTTGCCAGGAGGATCACATGACTTCCACCGAACAGCACATCGAGCCGACAGCCCAGCCAGCCCCTGCCGCGGCTCCCGTGACCGGCAGCGGACTGGCGTGGGGCAACTCCGGACCGCTCGCCCTGGCCGGCTTCGCGACGACCACCTTCATGCTCAGCATGGTGAACGCCAACATCATCCCCGCTGCGGTTACCCCGGTCGTCTTCGCCGTGGCGCTCATGTTCGGCGGTCTGGCCCAGCTGATCGCCGGGGTAATCCAGCTGCGTGTGGGGAACACCTTCGGCGGCGTGCTGTTCACCGGTTTCGGCGCCTTCTGGCTGTCCATCTGGGCCTTCGCCGAGTTCTTCCTCAAGGCCGTGCCACTGCTTCAGGTCGGTCACGCGCTCGGCTTGCTGCTGTACGGCTTCGGCATCTTCTCTGCCATCATGCTCATCGCCGCGTTCCGCACCAGCATTGCCGTTATCACGGCGCTGGTGCTGCTGACCGCCGCCCTGTTCGTGCTCGCCGCAGGCAACTACGGGGCGTCCACCGGGCTGATCAAGACCGGCGGGGTGATCGGCCTGGTGCTGGCGGCAAACGCCTTCTACCTGTGCCTCGCCGAGCTGTGCGAGGCC
>JBKQMG010000243.1:0-33577 GCA_052146815.1 Streptosporangiaceae bacterium
TGCCCGGCGGCGGCGTCACGCGCGCGTCCAGCTGCGCGCCGCGGCGGAGATCTTCGATCGGCTCGACGCCCGCCCCCGGGCCGAACGCGCGCGCGCCGAACTCCGCGCCGGCGGCGAACCCATGACCGGCGCCGGTAACCCCGGCAAGCAGCTGACCCCTCAGGAACTGCAGACCGCTCTGCTCGTCAGCCGGGGCCGGACTGACGCCGAGATTAGCAGCCGTATTCCTGAGCACCCGCACGGTCGAATTCCACCTCTCCCGCGCCTACCGCAAGCTCGGCGTAGCGTCCCGGACCGAACTCACCCGCCACCTCGCGTCGGCAGGACCGGTACCGAACTGAACAGGGAGGACGGCCAGAACGGGCAGTTACTGCGGCAGCCGCCAGGTCAGCGAGGTCTTCGAGCGTGCGGACCGCGCTGACCCCAGGATGACGGTGCGCGAAACGCCCGGTGGCGGCCGTGACCGGGCTCAGGCTGATCTCGGCCCGAATTTGCCTTTCCTGCGCAGGGGGCTGGCGTCATCCTGCACGTTCTGGGGATGCGCGCGCGGCCCGGGACCGGCGAGGATTGCGGTATAGCGGCCCGACGTCAGCAGGCGGGCCGCCTGCGGTAGGTGGCCCGCTGGTCCCTGAACCTGGCTGGCGGGCCGCTCAGCCCGCGCGAGCTAGCGTGGCCGGGCGCGGACGCCCAGGTCTGCCAAGGCAGCGCGCGCGGCCCAGGTGCCGCACATTCCGTGCACTCCGCCGCCCGGCGGAGTGGACGAGGAGCACAGGTAGACGCCCCGCAGCGGAGTCCGGTACGGGTTCCACCGGGCTACCGGCCGCAGCACCGTCTGGCGCAGCGTGCCCAGGCCGCCGCCGATATCGCCGCCCACGTAGTTCGGGTTGCGCTGCTCCATCTCCGCCGCCGTCCGGACAGACCGGCCGATAATGAGATCCCGGAAGCCGGGCGCGAAGCGCTCGATCTGAGCCTCGATCCGGTCGGTCATGTCGACGGTCGACCCGGACGGCACGTGGCAGTACCCCCAGAGCGTCTGCTTGCCTGCCGGGGCACGGGACGGGTCGACCACGCCAGGCTGCGACAGGATGCAGAACGGGTGCTCCGGGTGGATCCCCGCCGCCGCCTCGGCCTCGGCCCTGGCCACCTCGGCGAACGTGCCGCCCACATGCACAGTGCCCGCCTGCCGGCAGGCCGCGGCGGTCCACGGCACCGGCCCGTCGAGGGCCCAGTCGACCTTGCAGATCCCGGGCCCGTATCTGAACTCGGCCAAGGACCTGGCATACCTGGCCGGCAGCCGGCCGGCGGCCAGCTCGGCGAACTGCCGCGGTGTGACGTCCAGCAGCGTCGCCCTGGCGGGCGGAAGATCATCCAGGCTCTTGATCCACTGGCCTGCGGTCACCTGTCCGCCCAGCGAGGCCAGCTCGCCGGTGAGCGCGCCGACGAGGCGGGCGCTTCCGCCCTCCACCACCGGCCAGCCGACGGAATGCGCGATCATGGTGAGCATCAGGCCGAACGCGCCGGTGAGCGGGGTGTCCAGCGGCAGGATGGCGTGCGCGCACACTCCGGCAAGCAGGCCGCTCGCCTCGTGAGTGGAGAACCGGCGGGCCAGCCGGGTGGCGGGCTGGAGTCCCTCGAGACCGAAGCGCGCCAGGGCAGCCGGGTGAGCAGGGACGGACCGCAGCGGGGCCAGCACCGTCGGCAGGATGAACCCGGCGTCACGGACCAGGGGTCCGAACAGCCGCTGATAGGCACCGGCATCCGCACCGAGAAGGCGCGCCGTCTCGGCGACTGAGCCGGTCACGGCCCCGGCCCGGCCGCCGTCGAGCGGGTGAGCGAATGCCACCTCCGGGGTCAGCAGCCTGACGCCAGCCCCCGCCAGGTCAGTCTCGGTGAAGAAGGGCGACGCCGCGGCGAGCGGGTGGACGGCCGAGCAGACGTCGTGGCGGAAACCGGGGAGGGTCAGGTCCGCCGTCCGGCAGCCGCCGCCCGGCGTGTCCGCGCCTTCGATGACGTGCACGGCAAGGCCCGCCCTGGCCAGCGTGACCGCCGCCGCCAGCCCGTTCGGCCCGGAGCCAACCACAATCGCGTCGCATCGCGGCGGAGCGCTAGCCACCTCGCGCCTGCCCGCGCGAGCGGAGGAAGTGCGGCGATGGGCAGTTCACAGCTCGATTATCTCGCCCTCGGCGGCCACGATGACGGCCGCATGCCCCCGGCCCAGGCGGCGGCCCAGCTGATCGAGCGCTTCGTCGGTCCGGTCGGGCCTGTGGTGGGCCAGCATGACCCGCCGGGCCCGCGCCCGGCGCCCGAGGGCCACTGCGTAATCGGCCGCCGCGTGGCCGAAGGACGCCTCCGCTGCCACTTCCGCGGGCAGCAGGAATGCGTCGTGGACCAGGATGTCCGCCTCGGCCGCCAGGTCCAGCGCGGCGCGATGGTATTCGCCCCAGCCATCAGGGCCGGAACCGAGGAGAGTCGGGCAGTGATCGGGGATGTAGGTGATCGCCGATCGGCCGTCGCTGACCCGGTAGCCGAATGTCCGGCCGCCCTTATGCGGCACTTCCCGCGCCTCGACCGTGAAGCCCTCGGCCTTCAGCTGGCCGGGCGCGGCACTGCCGAAGGTCCAGCGGCCCCGCAGTCCGCTGGGCGGGATCGGGAAGTGCGGCGGCGACATGCCCCTGGCCAGCGCCGCCTCGGCGGTGACGCCGTCCTCCTGCTCGGGCAGCAGCAGTGTGACGCGGGCATCGTCGCGGTCGCCCGCGGCGAAGAACGGCAGCCCGTGCACGTGGTCCCAGTGCAGGTGAGTAAGCAGGATCGTGCCGCTGAACGGATGGCCGCTGAGCAGCGGGGTGACCCGCCGCAGGCCAGTTCCGGCGTCCAGGACGAGCACCGGCCTGCCATCGTCGTGGGCGAGGGCCAGGCACGAGGTGTGGCCGCCGTAGCGGACGAACTCCGGGCCGGGCGCCGGCGTCGACCCACGCACTCCGCAGAAGTAGAGCCGCACGCTCAGCCTCGGCCGGCGTCTTCGCGCCGGTGCCCTCCGGCCAGCTCCGCCAGCGCGGAGGGGTCCAGCCGGGAGGGATCGACCGACGCGACCCGGCAGGCGGTGACGGCGGTGAGCGTCGCCGTCCGGCTGCCGTCCTCCAGCTGCGCGCGCTCTCCGAGCAGGGCACCGGGCCCGTATTCCGCCAGCCACTCGCCGTCGCGCTCGACCCGGACGACCCCGTCCAGCACCAGGTAGACCGCCGCTCCGGGTTCGCCCTGGCGCACCAGGACGTCGCCGGCCCTGAGCCGCCCGACCTTCGGAGCGGCGCCGCCGCGCATGAGCTGCTGGGACAGGGACCGCTCCAGGGCCGTCTCCACGGCCGTGACAAGCGCCGCCGAGTCCTCGTCCCCCCACGGAGAGTGCTTGCCGAAGGACTGGCGGTACCAGTCCCGGAAATCGGTCAGGCCGGACTTGCGCGAGAGCCTGCCGGCCGGGTCGTACACCCAGTGCCGGGGGAACCGGCTGGCCCCGGTCATCGCGCATTCCGCCTGCCCGTTCGCATGCAGGGTGAGCGTCAGCGTGGTCCACACCAGCGGAGCCTGCCACTGCACGTACGGCCGGTGGCTGACCCGGCGCGGAGCGGGCAGGCCGGTCCGGCCGCCCACCGTCTGGGTGAAGCGGACCCACCCGTCACCGAGTTCGGGGTCGCTGCGCAGATCGGGGAGCAGCACGGCCTGGAAGGTGCGGTGCAGGCCGCCGAGCCGGACCGTCGTCGCGCCGATCAGGCCGCCGCCGCTGTGCCCGCAGTCGGTGATCGATCCGGAGGCGTCGACGTCGATCCAGCCGCGCAGGACGTTGCCGAACCGGAAACGGTCGGCCGCCCGCAGGGCCTCGAGATCGTCCAGCTGATCCGGCGGCGGGTCGTCATAGTGGGTGAAGCCCGCATCGAACGCCAGCCGGGTACTGCCCTCGACGGCTTCCGACGGGATCCATGACAGCGAGGTGACTGAGCTTTCGTAGCGCATGCTGCCATGCTCGGCGCCGCCCGGCGGCGGAGCCAGGGTGCTGGCCTGCGTCGCTGGGGTGTCACTGGCACCACTGCGGCCGGACATGCCAGGGCGGCCCGCCCCCGAGGACCGGGCCGCCCTGATGCCGGCAGCTAGCTGCTGGCTACTTGACGATGCGGATCACGCGTTCCATCCCGAGCTGGGTGTGCTCGCGGCCGTCCTGGGTGTTCATGAAGCAGGCCAGGACCCAGTAACCCGGATGGGCGCGGACAACTTCCTGCTGGTAGGCCCCGTGGGTGAGCAGATTGAAGAAGGTGTACTGGCCGATCGCCAGGTGCCCGGCCTTGTTGTCCCTGCCCGCCTTCAGCAGCCGGGCGATGCGCCGCGCGCCGGCGGCGCTGCGGGCCTGCGCGGCGACCATCATGTGCACCAGGAAGCCGTGGTTGGCGAACCGGACGAGCTCGCCGTCACGCAGCGTGCCGGGGCCGCGGAAGCCGAACTCAATTGATGCCGTGGTGGCCTGCGGCCGGGGCAGAGCGGCCGGCGAGGAAGACTTGTGAATCACGAAAGTCGTCAGGGGCGGCCTGCCGCCGTGACCGCCTATGTCCGCCGCCACGTAAGAGCCGGGCGCCAGGTAGGCCTGCGCCGTGGAGGTGCCCCTGTTCGCCTGCGGGCTGAAGACGACGGAGGCGATGAGAGCGAGGTTGTTCGGGTCGCCGCCCGCGGCCTTGAGCACCTGAGGCAGCGTGACGCCGGGGTCGAGCCGGATCAGCGTCGGGTTGCCCTGCGCTTCCCGGCTGACTTTGGAGATGATCTCGACGCCGCCGGAGCGCAGCGCGCCGCTGACGCTGATCTTCTTCCCGTTCATCGTGATGGTGATCTTGGGCAGCAATGATCCGTGTGCTGCCGTGCGGGCACCCGGGGCCGCGCTGGTGGCCAGGGCAGCGCCGGCCGGGATCGCCAGTGACAGCGCGGCCGCGGCTACCGCGGCACCCACGGCGATGGAAGCAATGTGCCTCAATGTCCCTCTCCTTCGGGTATGTGACCGGCTGTAGTCAAATTTTGTGCGATATGCCTATCTGCCGGTCGGGCTATCAGGCCGAACCTGGCCCCTTAAGACCGTGCCCGCCGGTCAAGGCATCGGCCAGGATGGTGCCAGGCATCCGCAGGGTGGGCCTAGCACCACTGCTCTTCCTCGCGCTTGCTCACTGGCAGTTACCGCTGACGTGTGCGAGAACTAGCAGGATGGAGCAGTCCGCGGGGGCGCCTCAGCGCGCCATCGACGTCTTCCTCGCCGACGACAACCTGATCGTCCGCGAGGGAGTGCGCGCGCTCATCGAGCGAAACGCCGACCTGCGGGTGGTGGGAGTGGCCGCCGACTATGACGAGGCGGTCCGAGGCTGCGCCGCCGCCGAGCCGCAGGTGCTCGTCACCGATGTCCGGATGCCGCCCTCGTTCCAGCGCGAGGGCATCGACGCGGCCAAGGAGGTACGCAAGCGGCACCCGGGAACCGGCGTCGTGGTCCTTTCCCAGTACGACGACCCGGAATACGCCGTGTCGCTGCTGGCGGAGGGCTCGGCCGGGTACGGCTACCTGCTCAAGGACCGCATTGCCGAGGGCAATCAGCTCGCCGATGCCATCCGCAGCGTGGCCACCGGCGGTACCGCGCTGGATCCGGCGATTGTGGAGGCGCTGGTCCGCCCGGTGGTCGCGCCGGGAGGCCTGCTGCCGGCCGAGGAAGAGCTGCTCGGCATGGTGGCCGAGGGCAAGCCCATCAAGGCCATCGCGGCGGCCCGGCATGCGCCGCCCGAGGCCATCGACGCCGAGGTCGAAGCCGTCTTCGTGAAGCTCGCCGCGGGCGTCGCCACCGGCAGCCCCGCGGCGCTGACCCGCCTGCGGCTGCTGCATCGGGCCATCGTGGACCGCGAGGAGCAGGGTGAGACGCTGTCCCGGCTGCTGCCGGGCGGCCTGGCCGAGAAGCTGCGCGGCGGCGCCCAGCGCATCGGGGAGACCGAGCGGGTGGTCGTGACCGTGCTGATGAGCGACATCAGGTCCTACTCCACGATCGCCGAGCATGCCGACCCCAGCCAGCTCGCCGGGCAGCTCAACACTCACCGCGCGGCCATGAATCGTGCGATTCTCGGAGAGGGGGGCACGGTCATGCAGTTTGTCGGCGATGCAGTGATGGCGGTGTTCGGCGCGCCGTTCCCGCAGCCTGATCACGCCGATCGCGCCGCGGTCGCCGCGACCGGCATGCACTCGCTGCAGGCGGAGATCAACGACCGGTGGGCGGCGGCCGGGCTGCCGGCGTTCGGCCTCGGCATCGGGCTGTCCACGGGCGAGGCGGCCGCGGCGCTGCTGGGCTCGGAGGAACGGCTCGAGTACACGCTTGTCGGCGACACGGTCAATCTGTCCCAGCGGCTGCAGCAGCTCGCCGCGGCCGGCGAGACCGTGCTGTCCGAGGCCACCAGGAAGGCGCTGACGCTGGCCGCGCGCACCGTCGCGCTGCCCGCCCAGCTGGTCAAGGGCCGGGATACGCCGATTGCCGCGTACAAGCTCGCTCAGCTCGGCGCCGCCGTGGCGGCCGCGATGCACAGCAGTTCCGCTGATCCGATGACTAGCCCGATGGGGTCGTGATGAACGAGAAGCTGCCGGCTCTGACCGTCCGCGGCGTGCGCAAGACCTTCGAGGCGGAAAACGCCCCGGTGCGGGCGCTGCGCGGCGCCGAGCTGACCGTGGCGGCGGGCGAGTTCGTCGCCCTGATGGGACCGTCCGGCTGCGGCAAGTCGACGCTGCTGAACCTGGTCGCAGGACTGGAGGTCCCGGACGAGGGCACGATCATGGTGGCGGGCGAGAAGGTCACCGGGCGCGGCGAAGACGACCTCGCCCGGCTGCGGCGCAGGCATATCGGCATCATCTTCCAGTTCTTCAATCTGCTGGAGGGGATGACGGTGCTGGAGAACGTCGCGCTGCCCGCGGTGATCGCGGGCAGCAAGCGGCGGATGGCCGAGACGAGGGCCCGCGACCTCCTGGACCTGCTCGGCATCGGCGACAAGGCGGCCGCCGCTCCCGGCGTGCTGTCCGGGGGCCAGCGCCAGCGGCTGGCGATCGCCAGGGCGCTGGCCAACGAGCCCACGCTGCTGCTGGCGGACGAGCCGACCGGCGCGCTGGACTCCGACGGCGGGCAGGAGGTCATCGAGCTGCTGAGCCGGCTGCACGGCGGCGGCCAGACCATCGTCCTGGTCACCCACGACGCCCAGGTCGCGGGGGCGGCCGGGCGCATCGTCCGGATGCTCGACGGGCGGATCGTGGCGGTACCGGAAGCGGGCCAGCCCGACCGCGGCCCGGCCGTCTCGGCTCCGGCCCGCTAGCCATGCACGCCGGTGCCCTGCGGGTCGCCTGGTACCGCGGCCGCGTGACCCTGCGCCGGCGTTTGCCCGGCCTGCTTGGTCTTGCCATCCTGATCGGCCTGCTCGGCGGCACCGCCATGGCCGCGGTGACCGCCGCCCGGCGCACCGACTCCTCCTACCCCGACTACCTCGCCAGCACGAACCCCTCCGCGGTTATCGCCCAGCCGAACGCTAACTTCAGTAAAGCGACCACGCTGGCCCAGGCCTACCGGCTTTACCAGCATCTGCTCACTCAGATGCGTCACCTTCCGCACGTGCGGGGGCTGGCAAGCGCGGACGCGCTCAGCGCCGCGACCCTTACGCCGCGCGGCGGTTTCGGCTCCGTCCTGTTCACCCAGGTGCAGCTGGTCGCCAGCAGCGACGGCATGTTCTCCCGCCAGGATCGGGTGACCATCGTGTCGGGGCACCGGGCGGTCCGCCCGGACGAGGTGATCGCGACCAGCAGGGCCGCCGCCCTGCTGCATCTGCACGTCGGCTCGCGCATCCCGATCGGCGTCTGGTCCGGGACCATAAGCAAGCCAGGCCTGCCGCCCTTCTACCGGAAGCTCGACCTGCGGGTGACCGGGATCGGCGTGGTCAGCACCCAGGTCGTGCAGGACGACATCGACGCCAACCGCACCGGCTTCCTGATCGGGACGCCAGCCCTCGACCGGGAGTTCGTTCCCTGCTGCACCGCCACGTCCTACGTCGGCCTGCGGGTGGCGGGCGGCGGCCGCGTCGAGGCAGCTGTCGGCCAGGAATACGAGAACATGGAGACCACCAGCTCGTTCTACTCCGGCCAGACGGGTCAGGTGCTGCAGCTCCTCGAGGTCTATGACACTGCGGCGATCGAGGCCGAGGCACAGCGGGCCATCCGCCCGGAGGCGATAGCACTAGGCGTGTTCGGGATCATCGCCGGGCTTGTCGCCCTGGTCGTCGCCGCCCAGTCCGTGTCCCGGCAGCTGCAGGCGAGGGCTGCCGACGCCGCGATCATGCGCGCGCTCGGCGCCGGGCCGGCCGCCGCGACGGCGGACGGCGTGCTCGGCATCTTGACCGCGATCGCTGCCGGCGCCCTCCTTGCGGTAGCAGTCGCTGTCGGCCTGTCGCCGTTCTCACTGTTCGGCCCCGTCCGTCAGGTGGAACCGGGCCGCGGGACCTATCTGGACTGGACGGTGCTCGGGCTCGGCGCGCTGGGCCTGGCCCTGGTGCTGGGCGGCTTCGCAGTCGCGACCGGCTGCTGGCAGGCGCCGCACCGGGCCGCCGCCCGCCGGCAGCCGGCCGGGCGAGGGTCGGCCGCAGTCCGGGCCGGGCTGAGCGCCGGGCTGCCGCCCGCCGGCGTCGCCGGGCTGCGGTTCGCGCTGGAAGCCGGCCGGGGACGCACGGCCGTGCCGGTCCGCTCGGTCATGGCCGGCGCGATACTCGCTGTCCTCGTGGGCACCGCGGCCCTGACGTTCGGCGCGAGCCTGGCCTACCTCGTCTCCCATCCGGGTCTGTACGGCTGGAACTTCAGCTACGCCCTGTACAGCACTGATGGATGGGGGCCGTTCCCGCCCTCGCTCACTAAAGCGCCGCTGCACCGCGACCGGCTGGTGGCCGCGGCTACCGGCGTGTACTTCCTGACCGTCCAGGTCGACAAGCAGACGGTCCCTGCCATTCTCTCGCCTGTGAACGCGGCGGTCGCCCCCCGCCAGCTGTCGGGTCATGGCCTTGACGGGCCCGGCCAGATAGTGCTCGGCCCGGGGACTCTCGCCCAGCTGCACAAGCGGATCGGCGACTTCGTCACCGTGCAGCTCGGCCCGGTGATCCGGCACGGCAGGCTGCGGATCGTCGGCACCGCCGCCCTGCCGGCCATCGGCGACACCCTCAGCATCCATCCCTCGCTCGCCACGGGCGCGATCATGGCGGCCGGGGTCGTGACGCGGGCGGCGCTGGATGAAGGCGGCCCGCGCTACTCGGGGCCCAACGCCATCTTCGTGCGGCTGCGGCCCGGCGTGAGCCAGGCCGCGGGCCTGCGGTCGCTGCAGCAGATCACCGGCGCGTACAACGCGTTCGTGCACTCGCCGGCGATCGTGGCCAAGGGCGGCACCACCGCGCTGGAGCTCCAGGCCAACGTGCTGCCTGCCCAGCGGCCCGCCGAGATCGTGAACTACAGGACCATGGGCGCCATGCCGGCCGTCCTCGCCGGCGCGCTGGCCGCCGGAGCGGTCGCCGGCCTCGGGCTGACGCTCATCGCGTCAGTCCGGCGACGCCGGCGTGATTTCGCGCTGCTGAAGACGCTGGGCTTCACCCGCGCGCAGCTGGCCGCGGCCGTCGCCTGGCAGTCGACGGTGGTGGTCGCCGTCGGCCTGCTGATCGGCGTGCCCCTCGGCATCGCGGCCGGCCGCTGGCTCTGGCTGCTGTTCGCCCGCGAGCTGTCGGCAGTGCCAGTGCCGACCGTCCCGGCCGGCTCGATTGTCCTGGCCGCCCTGGCCGCGCTCATCCTGGCCAATCTCGTCGCAGCCATCCCCGGCCGGAGCGCTGCCCGCACCCGGCCCGCGATCGTGCTCAGGTCCGAATGACACCGGCCAGGAGGTCACCATGACCGGCCAGTGGCTGCGCGTGGCGTGGTACCGGCTGCGTGCCACCTTCCGCCGCCGCTGGGGCGGCTACCTCGCCCTCGCACTGCTCATCGGCCTGATCGGCGGCGTCGCCATGGCCGCCATGACAGCCGCGCGCCGCACCGATGCGTCATACCCGACGTTCCTGGCCAGCACTAACCCCTCCGACCTCCTGGTCGTGCCGCAGGCGAACAGTTATGCGCCGGGACTGGTCAAAGGGCTCGCCGCGCTCCCGCACGTGCGCAGCGTGGAGGCGGGTGACCAGTTCAACGCCGTGACTCTCACCCCGCGCGGAAACATCGGTACCCCGCTGATAACCCAGGTAGAGCTGATCGCCAGTCCGAACGGCCTGTTTTCCGACCAGGACCGGCTCACGATCGTTCAGGGCCGCAGGCCTAACCCCAAGCGGCCCGACGAAGTTATCGCCACTACCGAAGCCGCGGCGGTCCTCGGCCTGCACCTCGGCTCGCGCATCCCGGTGGGGATTGATGAGGACAACGCAAAAAGCCTCAGTCCCTTTTACCGGAAGCTTGATTTGACGGTCGTCGGCCTGGGCGTACTGAACATCCAGATCGTCCACGACGACATCGACACGAACAGGACCGGGTTCCTGGTGGGCACGCCGGCCCTTTTGCGCGCGTACGGCTCATGCTGCTCTGCCAGCAGTTACGCCGGCCTGCAGCTGACCGGCGGCAGCCGGAGCGACGCGACGGCCGAGCAGGACTATGCCCGTCTCCTGGAGACCAGCCCCGCCACGGCCGAGAGCGGCGGCCAGCTCGTCATCTACGTAACCTCCGCCATCGAGGCACAGGCGCAGCGGGCAATCCGCCCGGAGGCCGTAGCCCTCGCGGTTTTCGCAGTGATCGCGGTGCTCGCCGCAGTGATCATCGGGATTCAGGCCATCTCCCGGCAGCTGCGCGCCGGCGTGGGGGAGACGGATGTTCTGCGCGCGCTGGGCGCCGGACCTGCGGCAACGACTGCGGACGGGTTGCTGGGAGTCGTGGGTGCCGTCGCCGTCGGCTCGCTGCTGGCGATGGCGGTAGCCGCCAGCCTCTCCCCGCTGACCTTGTTCGGACCGGTGACCCAGGTGGAACCGGCGGGTGGTGTCTACCTTGACTGGACTGTGCTCGGCCTCGGAGGGCTCGGGCTGGTCTTGATCGTAGGCGGGGCGGCCACCGTCCTGGCCTACCGGCAGGCTCCGCGCCAGCGGGCGGACCGCCTCGCCCGTGAGCGCGGGTCCGGGCTGGTCCGGGCGGCCCTGGCCGTCGGCCTGCCGACATCGGGCGTCGCCGGCCTGCGTTTCGCAATGGAGCCGGGCCGCGGCCGCACCGCGGTCCCGGTCCGCTCAGTATTGGCAGGGGCGGTACTGGCCGTGGGGGTCGGCGCGGCCACGCTGACCTTCGGCGCGAGCCTGAACGCGCTGATCTCGCATCCGGCCCTGTACGGGTGGAACTTCAGTGATGCCCTCTACTCGGTCGACGGCTACGGGCCGCTGCCGGTCCGATGGGCCGATCCCCTGCTGGCGAGCGATCGGCTGGTGGCCGCTTCCACCGGTGTCTATTTCGCCACGGTCGAAATCGACGGCCAGACGATCCCGGCCATCGCCTCCCCCGTCCGCGCCGCAGTTGCGCCCCGCCTGCTGTCCGGCCACAGCCTGGACGGAAACCGGCAGATTGTGCTCGGGCCAGCGTCGCTGGCTCAATTGCACAAGCGGGTGGGCGGCATCGTGACCGTCTCTGAAGGGCATATGGTCCCGCTGGTGCGCCTGCGCATCGTTGGCACCGCCGCCCTGCCGACGATCGGCGACGTCCTCGGCGTGCATGCGTCGATGAGCACTGGGGCGATCTTCTCCACCCAGCTGGTCTCCGCGGCGGCCCTGGACTATTACGGTCCGATCGCCGGCCCCAACGCGATCTTCGTCCGGCTGCGCCCGGGGGTGAGCCCGTCGGCTGGCGTGCACTCACTCGACCGGATCAGCCGACAGCTTAATCGGGACGCATCATCGCCACAATCCGCCGCTGTTGCTGGTGATGTCGTCAAATACATCCAAGCGACTTCAGTGCTGCCCGCCCAGCGGCCGGCGGAGATCGTGAACTACAAGTCGATGGGCCGGATGCCCGCCACCCTGGCCAGCGGCCTCGCGGCGGGCGCAGTAGCTGCGCTCGGCCTGACCCTGGTCGCTTCCGTGCGCCGCCGCCGCCGCGACTTCGCGCTGCTGAAGACGCTCGGCTTCACCCGGCGGCAGCTGGCGGCCGCGGTGGCCTGGCAGTCCTCGGCGATCACCGCGGCCGGGCTGCTGATCGGCGTGCCGCTCGGCATCGCAGCAGGCCGCTGGCTGTGGCTGCTGTTCGCCCGCGAACTGTCCGCGGTCCCCGACCCGACCATCCCGGTCGGCTCCCTTGTCCTGGCCGGGCTGGCCGCGCTCCTGCTGGCCAACGTGGTCGCGGCAATTCCCGGCCGGAGCGCCGCCCGAACGCCGGCGGCTGACGTGCTGCGAGCGGAGTGACGATGAACACGAAGATGATGACGACCGCAGCGGTCAGCGAGCCGGCCGACTTGGTCGGGCGGCAGGGCGGCAGCATCACGCGGCGGGTGGTGGCCGGGATCCTCTTGCCGGTGACGGCTGCCGTGATCGCGGTGACCGGGCTTCGCGTGTCCGCGGCCAGCGCGCTCACGGACCTGCAGACGGTGGCCTTCGTTCTGGTGCTGGTCGGCGCGCTGTCGGGTGTCATCCTGGCCAGGGCACCCGAACGGGCGGCCCAGTGGCAGGTTGCGTTCGGCACGCTCACCGCCGCCGTCGCGCTGACTGCCGCCCGGATCGGGGACGAAGTCCCCCGCGGTCAGCATCAGGCGGCCCGGGCCGTGGCCACGCTGGCCGTGCCGTTCATCATCGCGATCTCCGTGCACTTGCTGCTCGGCCTCCCGGACGGCCGGCTCGGCAGCCGGGGCAGGCGGGTCGGCGCGGGCCTGGCCTTCGCCGCGGCCGCTGCAGCCGGCCTCGCGCTGGTGGCCGCCGGCCGGCCGGTGCCGGCCGCGGCGGTGGCCGTGGCATGGCCCCTGGCCGCGGCGAGCGCGCTGCCGGCCGTGCGACTGCGCTACCTGGCGTCAGCGGGCCGGGACCGGGAGCGGCTGCAGTGGATGGCCGTCGGCGCCGTGCTGGCGGCCGACTCGGCCCTGATCGCCGCCGTCCTGCATCTGCTCGTCGGCTGGCCAGGACACGTCGCCGCCGCGGCGGCCGGCTGTGCGATCTTCCTTCCGCTCGGCATGATGGCCGGGGAGCTGCGCGGGCTGGGGCCGTCGGGCGGCCGTGTCCTCGTCCACGTGCTCTCGATCGCGGGCTTCAGCCTGGTAGTCGCGGCCATCTACCTGGTCATCGTGTTCGGCATCGGCATGCCGCCTCAGGACGCGGCGGACCGCGGCGTTCTCGGCCTGTCGATGCTGGCGGCGGCAGTGGCGGCGATCGGCTACCTGCCGGCCCGGGACCGGCTGGCCGCTTCGGCTACCCGCTTTGTCTACGGCGCGAAAGAGGCACCCGACGAGGCTCTTCGCACGTTCGGGAGCCGCCTGACCAGGGCGGTCCCGATGGACGAGCTGCTGCTGCAGCTCGCCGAGTCGCTGCGCAAGACCATGGCACTGACCAGAGCCGAGGTCTACACCGGGACCGGGGACGTGCTGGAGCGCGCGGTGTCAGTGCCCGACGCCGGACCCCGCTCGATTGTCGTCACGCCGCGCGAGCGTCCGGTCGTGACCCGGGCCGGAGTCTCCGGCAGCGCCTGGGTATCGGTGTGGCTTCCGGCCCTGCTGGAAGGCCGCGAGCAGGTGCAGCTGCGGATGGCGCCGGTCAGCTACGGCGGCGAGCTTCTTGGCCTGATCGTCGTCGAGCGGCCCGCCACGGCGGACAGCTTTTCCGAGGATGACGACCGCGTGCTGACCGAGCTTGCCCGCCAGGTCGGCCTCGCCTTCCACAACGCACAGCTGGATGCGGCGCTGCAGACGACGCTGGACGAGCTTCGCGGCCAGGCCACGGCGCTGCGCGAGTCGCGGGCCCGGATCGTGGCCAGCGGTGACGCTGAGCGGCGCCGCGTGGAGCGCAATCTGCACGACGGCGCCCAGCAGAACCTCGTCGCGCTGGCGGTGAACCTGCGCCTGGCCCGTGATCTTGTCATTGAGGATCCGCAGGCGGCGGCGGAGGCGATCGACGAGATCGCCGTGGAAGTGAAGCGCACCATCCAGGAGCTGCGCGAGCTCGCGCACGGCATCTACCCGCCGCTGCTCGCGGACAGCGGCCTTGGCGAGGCACTGCGCGCGGCGGCGAGCCGCAGCCCGCTCGCCGTCGACGTGGCCGGCGACGGGATCGGCCGGTATTCCGCCGAGATCGAGGCCGCGGTTTATTTCTGCTGCCTGGAAGCCCTGCAGAACGCCGCCAAGCACGCGCCGGATGCCCGGGTAGAGATCCGGCTGTGGGAGGAATCGGGCGGCCTGCTGTTCTCGGTCAGCGACGACGGCCCGGGATTCGACCCGGGACAGGCTCGCCAGGGCCACGGTTTCGTGAACATGGCGGACCGGCTCGGCGCCATCGGGGGCACAGTGCGCTGGCAGTCCGAGCCGGGTCACGGGGCACAGATCCGCGGCACGATACCCCTGGCCTGATCCCGCCGGCGGGCGGTCAGGCGGAGCGAAACACGCCGGGCTGCCGGCCGGCCCAGATCCGGCGCAGCATGTCGGCGCTGAGCTGCTCCTTGTTCAGGTAACCGCTCGCGCCGCTGGCCGCGGCGCTGCCGGGAAGATCACTGGCGTCATACGTCGAGCAGAGGATGACGATCACATCCGGATGCCCGGCGGTGATCTGGCGGGCGGCCTCGATCCCGTTCATCTCCGGCATATTGATGTCCATCAGCACCAGATCTGGGTGCAGCCTGCCGGCGAGCTCGACTGCCTCGCGGCCGCTGGCGGCCTCGCCGACGAGCTCGAAGCCTTCCATCCGGCGCAGCACGGCCTTCGCTGCCGAGCGGAACGGCAGCTGGTCGTCGACGACCAGGACAGAGTGCGAGCGGGCCACCTCTCCAGCTTGGCATGCGCGCCCCCGTCGACCCATGGTGCTGCCCTCCATGGCAGGGTGTGGCAACCTTCCCCGGGGGCGGGGCGGCGCCTTAGTTCCCGCCCCGCTGGCTCAGGTAGACCAGCACCGCCTTAACCCGGCGGTTGACGTCCTTCTCCTCAGACAGGCCGAGCTTCATGAAGATCGAGTTAGTGTGCTTCTCCACGGCGCGCTCGGTGACGAACAGGGCTGCGGCGATCGCGGAGTTGCTCTTGCCCTGGGCCATCTCGGCCAGGATCTCCGTCTCCCTCGGAGTCAGCGACGCCAGGCCCGACTGGCGTTCCCGGGACCGGGCGCGGACCAGCTCATCGACCACCAGCGGGTCTATGACGGAGCCGCCCCGGGCCACGGCGCGGATGGCACCGGCCAGTTCATCAGCGCTCCCGACGCGCTCCTTGAGCAGGTAGGCGCGGCCGGCGGAGCCGCGCTCCAGCAGGGCTACCGCGTACGCGGGGGCGGTGAACTGGCTGAGTACGACGACTCCGGTCCGCGGATGGTGCTCCCAGATCCAGGCGGCGGCCTGCACGCCCTCATCGGTCCCGGTGGGCGGCATCCGGATATCGGTGACGACCACGTCGGGGGTCTGCTCGCCGACCACCTTGAGCAGCTGCGGCAGGTCGGCGGCAACACCCACGAGCTCGAAATCCTCGTTGGCGGCGACCAGACGGGATATGCCCTCCCGCAGCAGGGCATGATCCTCCGCCAGCGCCACCCGGATCTTTGCCATTGAGCCGTGATGGTAGCGTGCCGCTGCGTAGCGGGACAGGCCCTCCGGCAAGGCCAGCGCCGCCTGTCTTCCGGGTAACCAGCCAGCGACGGGACGGAGCCAAGCGGTGAGCACGTCCAGAGCGGCCAGCCGCCCTGGACGCGGATCCGGCGGCCCTGGCCAGCGTCAGGGCGGCGGCGAGGCCGTTCGGGCCTGAGCGACCACTACCGCGTCAATGCTCACGGGTCGGGTATTCCCTGCTGGCCTGGCCATCCCGGGTACCTGTACCGCTGCCTGGGGGCCAGCGAGCTGCCGTGCTATTTCACAATGCGGATGACGCGCTCCATCCCCAGCTGGGTGTGCTCACGGTGGTCCTGGGTGTCCATGAAACAGGCCAGTACCCAGTAGCCGGGCCGGTTGCGGATCACTTCCTGCTGGTAGGCACCGTGAGTCAGCACATTGAAGAAGGAGTAGAACGCTGTGGCGAGTCGCTGCGCCCTGCCGTCCTTGGCCGCCTTCAGCAGCCGGGCGATCTCGCGGGCGCCTGCGCCACTCCGGGCCCGGATCCCGATCATCATGTGCACCAGGAAACCGTGGTTGCCGAACCGTACCAGCTCGCCATCATGCGGCCGTCCGGCACCGCGGAAGCCGAACTCAATCGAGGCGAGGGCGGCCTGGGGCCTCGGCAGCATGTCCGGGTGGGCAGCCTTGTGAATCACGAAGACAGTGAGCGGCGGCTTGCCGCCGTGCCCGCCGACGTCGAGGGCCACATACAGGCCCGCTGCCAGGTCCGCCTGCGCCGAGCTGGTGCCCTTGTCGGCCTGCGGGGAGAAGACGATCGAGATGCCGTCGATGTTGTTCTGGCCGGCCGCAATCGCAGGCAGCGCGGCGAGGAACTTGCTGACGCTGACGCCTGGATCGAGGCGGACTAGTGTCGGGCTGCCCTGCGGCTCGCGGCTGACTTCGGCGACTATCTGGACGCCGCCGGACGGCAGCGTGCCGCTGACGCTGATTTCTTGCCGTTCATCCTGATAATGATCTTGGGTAGTGCAGGGCCGTGCGCCGCCGACCGGACTGCCGGCGCAGCACTGGCCGCTACCGCAGCACCGGCTGGGACAGCCAGTGGTAATGCGGCGCCGGCGATTGCGGCACCTGTGGCGATTAAGGCAATGCGCTTCATTGCGACCCTCCTGTGAGATGTCACTTGGTGTAGCTAGGTTTGTCTAGCTTTAGGATGATTTAGGGGCGCGCCGAGAGAGCGGGCGTCCTTTTGCATTATGCCCATGCATGCTGGTCAGACCATTGCCCAGCATGGTGCCGGGCTTGTGCGGCTACGCCTAGGCCTGCCGACCCTCTTCTAGCCGTTATCACTGTCAGTAATGCCGATTCCTGCGCGTACTCCGGTATCAGGGCCCTCCGGCGCCCTCCGGCGCGCCGTCGCGGCCTGCAGCCGCCGGCCGCTGTCGAGCAGGAGACAATAACGGCCAGGAATGGGAGGCGATCCATGAGCACATCAGTGCCGCAGGCCGCTAATGACGAAGAGCCGGGGGAGGCGGGCTCCGGGGCTGTCGGCGGTCGCATCGCACCCGATGATGCCGCGGGTGCACCGCATCCGCTCGACCCGCTGACCGCCGAGGAGTTCCGGCGGGTCGCCGCGGCCCTGGGGCGTGACCGCGGCCTGGACGCGCGCTGGCGGTTCGCCTCCATCGAGCTGGCCGAGCCCGATAAGGCCGCCGTGCGCGCACATGAGACTGGCGCCCTGGCGCCCCGCAAGGCCACTGCGATCTGCTGGAACCGGGCAGCCGGCGAGGCCTACCGCGCACTGGTCTCGCTGGCTGATGACGCAGTCATCGAGTGGGAGGAGCTGGCGGGCCAGCAGCCGAACATGACGCTGGACGAATGGCACGAGTGCGACGAGATGCTGCACAACGACCCGCAGCTGGCCGCGGCCCTGGCCCGCCGCGGCATCACCGACCTGCGCCGCGTGCTCACTGACGTCTGGGCCTACGGGGCGGCCCTGGTTCCCGAGCGCTACCGCGGCCTGCGGATCGGCTGGTCAGACGTGTGGTACCGGGGCAGCGAGGACGGCAACCCGTACGCCCATCACGTCAGTGGCCTGCACCCCGTCGTGGACCTCGGCCGGATGGTCCTGCTGGATATCGAGGACAGCCTGGAGGACGGCGCATCGCCCGAGCGGCCGGAAGTCATGGGCGAGTACCTGCCCAAGCTGATTCCCTCGCCGCTGCGGGAGGTGAAGCCGCTGCACATCACCCAGCCTGAGGGAACCTCGTTCAGCCTGGACGGGCGGCTGCTGTCCTGGCAGAACTGGCAGATGCGGCTGGGCTTCAACTACCGCGAGGGCCTGGTGCTGCACACGGTCGGATTCCGTGACGGGCAGCGACTGCGCCCGGTGGCCCACCGGCTGTCTTTCGCCGAGATGATCGTTCCCTACCGTGACGCCACGGCCGACCACTACCGGCGCACCGCCTTCGACATCGGCGAATGGGGCCTGGGCTTCATGACGACGTCGCTCGAGCGCGGCTGCGACTGCCTGGGCGAGATTACGTACCTGGACGCCGTGCTGCATGACACGGCCGGCGATCCGCGAACGATCCGCCATGCCATCTGCATTCATGAGGAAGATCACGGGGTGCTGTGGAAGCACGTGGACGCGGCCTCCGGCACGGAGGTCCGGCGCTCGCGGCGCCTGGTGGTGTCGTTCCACGCCACCGTGGCTAACTATGAGTACCTCGTCTACTGGCGCTTTTACCAGGACGGCAGCATCGAGTGCGAGGTGCAGGCCACTGGCATCATGGTCACCTCGTCCTTCCCCGAGGGCAGCCAGCCCCCTTGCGGCACGCTGGTCGATGAGCGTACTTACGCGCCCTTCCACCAGCACTTCATTGTCGCCCGGCTCGACCTGGACATAGACGGGCCCGACAACACGGTGTACGCATCGGAGTCGGCGGCGCTGCCCGTGGACAGCGCCAACCCGCATGGGCTGGGGCTGGTGGTTCATGACACGCCGCTGCGCACGGAGCACGAGGGACGCCAGGATTACGACTGGCAGGTCCAGCGGAGCTGGAAGGTCGTCAGCAACAGCACCAGGAACGGCCTGGGCAGCCCTGTGGCCTACAAGCTGATTCCGGCGGGCTCGTTCCCCGCGATGCTCGACCACTCGTCCCCGGCGTTCCAGCGAGCCGAGGTGGTCGGGCACACCCTGTGGGTGACTCCGTACCGCGCCGATGAGCGGTGGCCGTGCGGTGACTTCCCTAACCTCAGCGAACATGACACCGGCCTGCCCCGGTGGACCGCGCAGGACAGGCCGATTGAGAACACCGACGTGGTGCTCTGGTACGTCTTCGGCATTCATCACATCACCCGGCCGGAGGACTGGCCGGTCATGCCCGTGGACAGCACGTCGTTCTGGCTCAAGCCCGTCGGGTTCTTCGACCGCAACCCGGCTCTGGACGTGCCGCCGAGCCCCGGGCATTAGAGCGGCAGAGCGCAGCCGGGCAGGCGAGCCCGGGGCCTAGAGCAGGCCCATCTCGTAGTCAGCCACCGCGAACGAAGCGGAATCGGTCGTCAGCCAGACCTGATTGCGGCCGGCGTTCTTGGCCCGGTACAGCGCCGCGTCGGCGGCCGCGAGAAGCTCGGTCAGCTCCTCGCCTGCCGGACCCAGCACCGCCACTCCGACTGACACCGTCAGCGTGATCGGCTCGATGCCGGGGGTACTCGCGGATTCGATGCTGAGCTCCGCCACCTGGGCACGGATGCGCTCGACGATCGCGCGGGCTCCGGTCTCGTCAGTCTGCGGCAGCAGCAGCGCGAATTCCTCGCCGCCGAACCGGCCGACGAGGTCGTACTCGCGCACGGCCGACTGAAGGGTCTCGCTGATCGCGCGGAGCGCGTCGTCCCCGGCCAGGTGACCGTAGGAGTCGTTGACCGCCTTGAAGTGATCGATATCGATAAGCGCGACGGCCAGGCCCGAGCCGGTCCGCTGGGCGCGGCTCACTTCCGCGCTGCTCTCGCGGCGCCAGGTCACCGCATTGAGCAGACTGGTCTTCGCGTCCATCCGGGAGGCGTCCACGAGCTGCGCGTGCCGGGAAGACCGTTGCAGCAAGGTGACGAACGGCAGCGCAAAGACGAGAGCGACGGGGGTCACGGCGATCGCCAGCGTGACCACGGTGGCGACGGAGATCTCGGTCAGGTCGTTCCGCAGGCTCTCAGCAGCCGTGAACATCTCGCGGAGGTTCGCCGATGGGTCTGACCACTTGATGGCGGGAGCAAGCAGGCAGGTGTTCACCATCCACGACAGGGCAAAAGAACCACCGACGGCCAGTATCCAGAAGGACGCCCGGAGACTGCCTCCACCCGTCAGCGATATGGTCATAATTTGGCTAAGTTCGTGGAAAGCTAGATATACACTTCCGTAGGACAAACTGATTGCCGCGGCCGAGAACACCCGTCGGTGCGGGGCGATCTGCCGGATGCGCCACTGGGTCAGCGCCAGCCGCGGGAGCGGGGCGAGCAGCGCGAATACCGGGGGAAGCAGGATCGCCATGGGCAGTTCCCAGACCCCGCAGACATCCTTAACCATCAGGGCTGTCTCACCGCCGCGCCGGGTCATCTCGATCGTGACCGCGCCGCACAGCAGCAGGGCGCCGAAGAGCAGCACATCGGCCGGGCGGATTACCGATACCCGGGCCGCCAGCACCAGAGCCAGGGCGTCGGCGACGACGACCGCGGCGATGAACAGCAGCAGCCTTCGCGGCAGGGTCATGACCGGCCACGCCCGCACTGAACTGACCCCCCGGTGCACACGATTGCACCAACTCCGGGTCATCGGCTCTCCTCGGTACTTCAGGGCCGCCTGGGGCACATCAACGTCGCGCTCCAGCCCTTGGCGGGGCTTCAAGCCGACGCATTGCATTCTCCCACCACATATTAGCTCATTGTCAAGCTCTGGCTACTCATTGCTGACCAGCGTACCTTTTGTCCGGCTCTGGCGGCAGGTGCGGCGCCTCGACTGCCGGCGCTGACCGCCCATGTCCCGACCCGCGCCGTTTCGCAGGACAATGCCCCAAGCTGAGATTTGCAATTGCAACATGCCATTTAGCATGTTGCATCTGTCCGGTAACCTTGGCCCTGACCTGCGGATAAGCAATGTGCGCTACGAAGGGAGGCCGCCGATGAAAAGCACGCACTGGGGCGGCTGAGCCCCCTACGGCACACCATTCATCCGGCTGCTACGTGAGAGGAGGACACCGGCATGAGGAGCACCCACTGGGGCGGCTGACCCGCCCGCTGACCACCACCTCGCATCAGCCCGGAAGGAGGAAGCCGGCATGAGGAGCACCCACTGGGGCGGCTGACCCGCCCGCGTCGCATGATGAGCGGTTGCCGTCCGCGCCTGGTGGACGGAAGGGGGGAGGCAAGAATGATCTGGCGGGGCGCCTGGCTAATCGCGGGCTGCCCGGCCATGCGGGATCATGGCCGCGGTGAGCGCACCGAGCGCACCGCTCGCGGCCACCACGGTAGCGGGCGCATGTGACTGCGCCGCCGCCCCCGCGAGCACCATGGCGATGCCCTGGCCCAGACTCATCCCGGCCTGAGCGATGCCGAAGACCTGGCTGCGATGCTCAGGCGGCGCTGAGCGGACGAACGTAGAACTGGCCGCCACCTGAAAGCAGTCGAATAGCCCGGATACGAACAGGATCGCCAGCGCCTCAGGCAGAGCCGGGCGCAGCCAGAAGAGCGCAAGGGCCCCGCACGCCGCGATCGCCAGCGCCCGCATCGAGGTGAGCCGGTGCTCGGCGGGCACAAGCCGGGTATAGCCCAGGCCGCCCAGGGCAGCGCCCAGGGCCCCCGCCGCCAGAATGAACCCCACCGAGGCCGCTGAACCGCCCAGCGATCTGGCCAGCGGCGCGGCCACGCCCTCCGGCGCGTTGTAGAACAGCGCCAGCCAGCCGAACAGCATCGGCGTACGCAGGGCCGGGAGCCGGAAGGCAAGCCGGAAGCCCTCGGCGATGCCTTCGCGATGGCGGGTCCTGCTGACACCGGCCGCGGCGGGGCGGGCCCGGACCCAGATCCTGGCGATCAGGGCGGAGAGCGCGAAAGTCGCCGCGTCAGCGATCAGCGTGCCGCGGACGTCGACCAGCGCGACGAGCGCGCCTCCGGCAGCAAAGCCGAGTACCTGAGCAAGCTGATAGGTAGTAAGGGTGACCGCCATGCCGACGACGTACCGGTCGCCCGACAGCACCTCGGTGTAGACGCCCGCTCGCGCCGAGGTGAAGGGCGGTCCGAGCATGGTCACCGCGAAGAGCAGCACGACCAGTGCCGCCACGGACACCCGAGGCACGATCATGGCGGCGACCAGAACGAGGCGGCCAAGGTCACAGACGATCATGACGCGGCGGCGCGGGAACCGGTCGGCCAGGCCGGCCAGGAAAATGCCGCCGAGGAATACGGGGACCACGCTGGCGGCAAACGTGATTGCGGCCAGCAGTGCAGATCGCGTCCTGTCGTAGACCAGGAGGGTCAGCGCCACCCGGGCGAACTGATCGCCGACGACCGACAGCACCTGAGCGGTCCAGAGCGCGCGGAATTCGGCCAGCGCGAAGACATCCCTGAACGTCGCGCTCCCGCCTTCCCGGTCAGCCGACAAGATTGCCTCCTCGGGCCCGGCTTACTTCTCGAAGAGAGCGCACGGCTGGCCTACGACTCGCCCCCGGCGTGCGGCTCGTAACGCTGCGGGCGAATCTCGCCTGTCACAGGTAAGTGTGTCCCTACGGTCACCGCCGGTTGCCAGCAGGGTCACCAGAGGAGTTCGCCCGCGCACGCCCAGTAAACCGGCGGGACGGGGAGCCGCGGAAAGGGAGGCAAGACACGGGGCCGGGCGGACGCGACACGGGCCGAGAAGCCACGGCGCGGCGGGATCGGCGGTTCGGCTCTGTCACAAATAACAGCGTCACAAAAACAGCCCGCCCTGGCGGGGCATGATCACCACCGCCAGGGCGAGCCTGATGAGCCGGTCCCCCGTATCATCTTTGGGTCCCCCACGAAGTAGTTTTGCATGGACTGACCAGGCGCTTTTCGGCGGGGTGCCTCAAGCAGTGTTCCGGGGGCGGGCCCCGGAAGTCCCGCGGCCGGAAAGCCTTGCGGGAGCGGGTTCAGAAGAAGATCAGCTTGACGACGGCGATGACGCCGATGGCCACCACGAAGATCCGCAGCGCCATGGGCGGCAGGCGCCGCCCAAGCCGCGCGCCGAGCAGGCCGCCAATGGTGGAACCTGCCGCGATCAGCAGCACGACCAGCCACGCGACGTGCGCGAACACGATGAATATCACTGCCGCGGTGGCGTTGACCAGCATAACGAGCACGTTCTTCGCGCCGTTGATCCGCTGGATATTGTCGCTGAGAAACGTCCCGAGCAGCCCGATCACCAGGACGCCCTGCGCGGCGCCGAAGTAGCCACCGTAAATCGCCGAGAGGAAGACCCCGGCGATCAGGCCGGCCCGCGCCTTGCCGCCGTGTCCTTCCTGCCGCGCCGCCACCCACGCCGACAGCCTGGGCTGGACGAGCACCAGGACGCACGCGATGAGGATCAGCGCCGGCACGACCAGCGCGAAGGTGCTCGGCGACAGCCGCAGGAGCAGGACCGCGCCGACCAGTCCGCCTGCCGCCGCGACCGGTCCCAGCCGGGCGAGCCGGCCTCCCTGCCCGGCCAGCTCGCGCCGGTAGCCGAAGGCGCCGCTGAGGTTGCCGGGCACGAGTCCCACGTTGTTCGACACATTGGCCACCACGGGCGAGAAGCCGAAGGCCAGCAGGGTCGGGAAGGTGATCAGCGAGCCAGAGCCGACGATGGCATTGACCGCGCCCGCGGCGATCCCAGCGGCGAAGATGGCCAGTATCTCAGCAGGATGCACGCGGTCCTCGCATGATCAGAATCGTAGGTCAGGGGACAGAGCGGAAAGTCCGGCCGGTCCCGGGCGGCCCGCCCGGCCCGCGGCCGCTGATCGCTCAGGGCAGCCGGGCAGCGCGAGCGGTCCACCGGGCCGAGTGCTGCTCGATCAGCAGCGGGACCCCGAAGCACTTAGACAGGTTGCGCTCGGTAAAAACGCTCTGCACCGGGCCGGCCGCGAGCACTGCGCCCTTGCGTAGCAGCATCGCGTGGGTGAAGCCCTGCGGTACTTCCTCGACGTGATGAGTGACGAGAATCATCAGCGGGGCACGGGGATCGCCGACCAGCCCGGCGACGCGGTGCAGCAGATCCTCACGCCCGCCGAGGTCGAGCCCGGCGGCAGGCTCGTCCAGCAGCAGCAGCTCGGGATCGGCCATCAGCGACCGCGCGATCTGCACCCGCTTTCGCTCGCCCTCCGACAGCGTCACGAAGCGGCGCCTGATGAGGTGGGCGCAGCCCAGCGCATCCAGCAGCTCCACCGCCCGGGTCAGGTCAAAGGAGTCGTAAGCCTCGAAGTCCCGGCCGAGGATGCCGTAGGCGGCGGTGAGGACGAGGTCGATCACCTTCTCGGTAGCCGGAACCTGATCGGCGACTGCTGAGCTCGCGAAGCCGATCCGGGTCCGCAGGTCGGTGAGGTCCGCGTCTTCCAAACGCTCGCCGAGTATCTCGACGCTGCCTTCCGTCGGCGCCAGCATCGCCGCCGCCACCTGCAGGAGAGTGGTCTTGCCCGCCCCATTGGGCCCGATGACGACCCAGCTCTCGTCACTGCGGACGGTCCAGTCGACGTCACGCAGGAGCATCGACTTATCGTGGCGGACTCCCACCCCGCGCAGCCGCAGCACCTCCGCCGACATCCGGCTCCTCTCAGCCGCCACCATCATTATCAGCTCGAACCTACGGCATCAGAGGGGGTGCGCGTCGGCGCCCCGCGTGCCGGAAGTCCCGGCTATGAGTAGCGTGGGCAGCGCCATGTCCGACCCACAGACCACGCTGCTTGTCACGCTGACCGGACGCGACCGGCCCGGCGTCACCTCACGCCTTTTTTCCGGCCTGTCGGCGCACCATCTCAGCGTCCTGGACGTCGAGCAGGTGGTCATCCGCGGGCGGCTGGTGCTGGGCGTCCTGCTGCACTGCGACGACGCTCCCGACCTCACGGCCATTCACCGGGAGGTAACCCGCCTGGCGGCGGACCTCGGGATGGATGCCGAGATCACCCTGGGCACCGCCGAGCCGGCCAGCCGCCGCGGCCGGCTGCACATCACCGTGCTCGGCAGCCCGCTGACGCCCGCGGTCATCGCCGCGATCACCGGCCGGATCGCGGCCAGCGGCGCGAACATCGACCGGATCGGGCGGCTCGCCCATCGGCCGGTCACCTGCCTGGAGTTCGAGGTGTCCGGCGCCGAGCCGGCCAGGCTGCGGGCCGAGCTGGCCAGGGAGTCCGTGGCGCTCGGCGTGGACGTCGCGGTGCAGCGCGGCGGCCTGCACCGGCGCGCGCTGCGCATGGTGGTCATGGATGTGGACTCCACCCTTCTGCAGGATGAGGTAATCGACCTGCTCGCGGCCCATGCGGGCCGCGAGGCAGAAGTCGCCGCGCTGACGGCCGCCGCCATGCGGGGCGACATCGATTTCACCACCGCCCTGCGCCAGCGCGTGCGGCAGCTGGCAGGCCTGGACGCAGCGGTGATCGGCAAGGTGCTCAGCGAAGTGCGGCTCGCTCCCGGAGCCCGGACCCTGATCCGCACCCTGCACCGGCTGGGCTACCGGTGCGGCATCGTCTCCGGCGGATTTACTCAGTTCACCGACTGGCTGGCCGCCGATCTCGGCCTCGATTACTCGGCGGCGAACACGCTGGAGATCTCCGGCGGCAAGCTGACCGGCGAGGTGACCGGCCCGGTCATCGACCGCCCCGGCAAGGCCCGCGCCCTGCGCGAGTTCGCGGCCGACGCCGGCGTCGCGGTCAGCCAGACGGTCGCCGTCGGCGACGGCGCCAACGACCTGGACATGATCGAGGCGGCCGGGCTCGGTATCGCGTTCAACGCCAAGCCCGCCGTCCGTGACGCGGCCGACACGTCGCTGAGCGTCCCGCACCTCGACGCGATCTTGTATCTGCTCGGCATCTCCCGTGATGACGTGGAGGCGGCTGACGCCGAAGACGCGGAGGATGCCGCCGCCGATCGTGCGGCCGGGCTTTCCGGCACCGCGGCCGCGGCGTCCGGCTGATCAGAGCCGCGGCGTCCAGGAGGCGGTGAGTACGCCGTCACCGTCCGCCATCTGTTCCCAGGACGGGCCCGGCAGGTCGATCACGGCGATCGCCGCACTCGGGAAGGCAATCTCAGTGCCGGTCAGCAAAGCGATTAGTTCCGCGGCCGCGGGATTGTGGCCCACGTACATCAAAGCGGCCACCTCCGGGGCCGTAGCGGCGATGATGCCTGCGAGCTGGCGCGCGCCGGCCTCGTAGAGGCGATCGTCGACCGTGACCCGCAGCGTCCCGCTGAGCTCCGCGCTGACGTAATGCCACGTCTGCCGGGCTCGCCTGGCCGGCGAGCAGATCACCGCATCGGGCCCGAACCCGTGGTCGCGCAGCCACGCCCCGGCGGCCGCGGCATCCTGCCGGCCGCGGCCCCGCAGGGCTCGCTCCGCGTCCGGGCCGCCCGGCAGATCCCCCGCCTTCGCGTGCCGCATCACGATCAGCCGCTGGCCGCCGTCCATGTTTCTATCCTCCGCCACATCGGCGCGGGCGGCACGACGGCGCGCGGGCACCGCCGCATTGAGCGCGCCGGTCACGATCCAGTCCCCGGCTGCAGGCCGCCGGGACTCACAGCAGGTGCCCGGGCCGGGCGCTGGCCTGAGCGGGCCGCCCGGCCCGTCGCCCCGGCGTCAGGCGGTCGCGGTACCCGCCGAGGTCTTGCCTTCGGTGTCCGCTTCCCCGCCAGGGCCGCCCTCGGCACTGCCCGGGCCGCCCGCCGTGAGGCTGGTCGACCGCCGCTTGGCGATCACGATCGCGGCCACGACGATGGCCACCGCGCCGATCGACACCCCGGCCCGCAGCGCATGGTTGGTGCTGTACTGCACGACGCTGGTCGCAATCAGCAGCGATACCAGGTTCATGACCTTGATCAGCGGGTTGATCGCCGGGCCTGCGGTGTCCTTGAACGGGTCGCCGACGGTGTCGCCGATGACCGTCGCCGCGTGCGCCTCGGAGCCCTTGCCGCCGAAGTTCCCGTCCTCCACCAGCTTCTTCGCGTTATCCCAGGCGCCGCCGGAGTTGGCGAGGAATACCGCCATCAGCGCGCCGGCGGCGATGGCACCGGCCAGGAACGCGCCAAGAGGCGCGTAGCCGAAGCCGAACCCGATCGCGATCGGCGTGAGCACGGCCAGCAGACCGGGCGTGGCCAGTTCCCGCAGCGAGTCTTTAGTGCAGATGTCCACGACCCGGCCGTATTCGGGTTTCTCGGTGTAGTCCATGATCCCCGGGTGATTGCGGAACTGCTCGCGCACCTCGTACACCACTCGCCCGGCGGCGCGGCCCACCGCCATGATCAGCAGGCCGGAGAAGTAGAACACCACGGCCGCCCCGATCATCACCCCCACCAGGACGTTGGGATGGTCGACCGACAGGCTGAACGGCCCGAGGTGAGCGGCGGAGCCGGCCGCGGTCTTCAGCGCCGTCTCGACGGTCGTCCGGAACGCGCCGAACAGGGCCGTCGCGGCGAGCACGGCCGTCGCGATCGCGATGCCCTTGGTGATGGCCTTGGTGGTGTTGCCGACCGCGTCCAGGCGGGTCAGCACCTGGGCCGGCTCGCCCTCGAACTCGCCGGACATCTCCGCGATGCCCTGGGCGTTGTCGGAGACCGGGCCGAAGGTGTCCATGGCGACGATGACGCCGACGGTGGTGAGCAGCCCCGTGCCGGCCAGCGCCACCGCGAACAGCGCGATGGTGGCATTACCGGTGCCGAGCAGGAAGGCCACGTAGACCGCGCCGCCGATCAGCAGGGCGGAGTACACGGCGGATTCCAGGCCGACCGAGATCCCGGCCAGGATCACCGTGGCGGGTCCGGTGAGGGAGCTCTCGCCGATCTCCATGACCGGCTTTCGGTTCGTCTCGGTGAAGTAGCCGGTCAGCAGCTGGATGGCGCTGGCCAGCACCAGGCCGATGAGGACCGCGCCGATGGCCAGCAGCCGGGGGTCGCCCTTGTGGATCAGGATGGCCGGACCGACGCCCTTGAGCTGGCTGAACTTCGCCGGCAGGAACAGGAACGTGGCACCGATGACGAGGATGAGGGAGATGATCGCCGAGATGAAGAAACCCCGGTTGATGGCGGTCATTCCGCTGCGGTCGTTCTTGCGCGGCGCCACGACGAAGATGCCGATCATCGCGGTGATGACGCCGCACATCGGCACGATCAGCGGGTAGACCAGGCCCTGCGACCCGAAGGCCACCTTGCCGAGGATCAGCGCGGCGACCAGCATGACCGAGTACGACTCGAACAGGTCAGCAGCCATGCCCGCGCAGTCGCCGACGTTATCGCCGACGTTGTCGGCGATCGTCGCGGCGTTGCGCGGGTCGTCCTCGGGGATTCCCTTCTCGACCTTCCCGACCAGGTCGGCGCCCACGTCGGCGGCCTTGGTGAAGATGCCGCCGCCGACGCGCATGAACATGGCGAGCAGGGCGGCGCCGAAGCCGAAGCCTTCCAGGACGCTTGAGGCGTTCGCCCGGTAGATGATCACCACGATGGCCGCGCCGGCCAGGCCGAGCCCGACGGTGAACATCCCGGCCACGCCGCCCGTGCGGAACGCGATCCGCATCGCGGATCGCTCACCTGAGTCCTTGGCCGCGGCGGCCACCCGTACGTTGCCGCGGACGGCCAGCGACATGCCGACGAAGCCGGCGGTCGCGGAGAACAGCGCTCCCACCAGGAAGAAGATGGACCGGCCCCAGCGCACCGCCTCGTCGGTGGCGGGCAGCAGCAGCAGCACGAAGAAGATCAGCACCACGAAGACGGCGATCGTCCTGAACTGCCGGCGCAGGTAAGCCGCCGCGCCCTCCTGCACCGCCAGCGCGATCTCCTGCATCTTGACAGTACCCTTGCTGGCGGCCAGCACTTCCCGCACGAGCACTGCGGCAACCACCAGCGCCAGCAGGGCTACCCCCAGTGCCGCGAATACCCAGCCCAGATTGCTGCCGGTGACGGTGGGCGCTCCGGCCGCCAGAGCGGGGTTGAGCATCGACATCTGTCCTCCTTGACAGGGACATGCGTGCATCACTCGATGCGGCTACCCGGGTACCTTCTCACGTCCTGAGGCCGCGGACACTTCGAACAATCGTCCAGGAATGCCACCAGGGTGGTGCCGGGAGTCTACGCAGCGGTATCCCCGAACGGTAGGACGACCCCGGTTTTGGTGCATCCCCGGCGCGTTCGTGATGGAACGGTAACCGAAAGGCGAGGACAGCAGCAACACCGTCGTCACGCACCGTGCGCGCCGCACCGGGCGCTCTACTGGCCGGGGCCCGCTGTTTCCTCAGCGGCGCCGGACGGCCAGCTCATCCGGATGCTGGTCCCCGCGGGGGTCTCCCGGACCTGGACGTCATCAGCAAGCCCGGCGATGACAGCGATGCCGAAACCCGGCGGCAGGCCCTGGCCTCCGGCCGCCGCGCCGCCGGCCCGCTCCGCTTTCTCCCCCGTCGGGCCACCGGTCCCGCTTACCTCGACCTCGAACCGCCCGCCCTGCTCCGTCAGCGCGATCCGGACGGGCTCCGGGGGCGAACTGCGCCGGTTCTCCTCGACGGCCCGCGAGCACGCCTCGCCCACCGCGAGCCGCACTTCATCGAGCAGTGATTCGGCGACGCCGCTGCGCCGGGCCACCGCCGTGGCGACGAGGCGGGCAGTGCGCACATGAGCGGGCAGCGGGGTGAAACTGACTTCGACCGTGGCCATATCGCGGCAGCTGCCTGGCCTACTTCTCGGACTTTCTCGCAGTGATCGCTTCGTCCACGGTGCCGTGTATCCCGAACACCTTCGTCAGCCCGGTGATCCTGAAGATCTTGAGGATGCGCTCCTGCGTGCACACCAGGTCGAGGGAGCCATCGTGCGCGCGGACCCGCTTCAGGCCGCCCACCAGGACGCCCAGCCCGGTCGAGTCGAGGAACTCCACCTTCTCCATATTGACCACCAGCTGGTAGTAACCGCTGTTCACCAGCTCGATCAGCAGCTCACGCAGGCGCGGTGCCGTGTAGACGTCGATCTCGCCTTCCACATCGACGATCTCGATACCGTCCTTGCTGTGGTGGTCCAACTTCAGATCCACAAAATCCTCCAGGCCATAAGGCTCTCGAATGAGCGATCAGGCATGACCGATCGCGCGGCCGGGCATCTTCGCGCCCGGTCGCAGGTTCGGCCACGCTCTGACGTCATGTCTATACCAGATCACAGTTCCAGGCACCTTGCCTCGTGATGACACACTGAAACCCGATGACAGCAGTGACGCCGCTCGTCCCGGACGAGCAACCAGTTCCCGCGGCCCGGGCCGGGCACGCCGCTGCGGGGCCGCGATCCGCGCGCTGGCTCCTGCATCAGGGCGCGCAGTCCGGGCGCCTCACCCACCTCGAGCACCTGCCAGCCAGGAATGGCTCCCGGGCGCAGTGGCCGGCCTGGGCCCCCGCCGAGGTCACCGCCGCCTTCGGGCGGGCCGGGATCACCGGGCCCTGGGCCCATCAGGCGGCTGCGGCCGAGCATGCCCGGGCCGGGCACAGCGTGATCATCGCCACGGGGACCGCCTCGGGCAAGTCGCTGGGTTACCTGCTGCCCGCGCTGACCGCGGTCCTGGAGGGCGGCACAGCCCTCTACATCGCCCCGACCAGGGCGCTGGCGGCTGATCAGCTGCGGGTTATCCGCTCGCTGGGCATCCGCGGCGTCCGCGCCGCCGCCGTCGACGGCGACACCCCGGCGGCGGACCGGGCCTGGGCCCGCGCGCACGCAAGCTATCTGCTCACGACGCCCGACATGCTGCATCACGCGCTGCTGCCCGGACACACGCGGTGGAACGGCTTCTTCCGCCGGCTGCGGTACGTGATCGTCGATGAATGTCACGGCTACCGCGGCGTGTTCGGCTCGCACGTCGCCCATGTGCTGCGCCGCCTGCGGCGGGTGGCCGCGCACCACGCCGCGGGCGGCGCGGAAGAGGGCTTCCCGGCCTTTCTGCTCGCGTCCGCGACCATCAGCGAGCCCGGCCGCTGCGCCGTGCTGCTGACCGGCGTGGCGGCCGAGGCGGTCACCGCCGACGCCGCGCCCCGCGGCGAGCTCGCCTTCGGGCTCTGGGAACCTCCGCTCACCTCGCTGCGCGGCGAGGCGGGGGCGCCGGTGCGCCGCACCGCCACCGCCGAAGCGGCCGGGATGCTCGCCGACCTCGTGCTCGCGGACGTGCCGGCGCTGGCTTTCGTGCGGTCCAGGCGCGGCGCCGAGGCGCTGTCCCTCGGAGCGCGCCGCCGGCTGGCGGAAGCAGGCGCGGGCGAGCTCGCCGGCCGGGTCGCGGCGTATCGCTCCGGTTACCTGGCCGCGGACCGGCGCGCCCTGGAAGAGGCCCTGCGCACGGGCGAGATCACCGGCATGGCCACCACCACGGCGCTTGAGCTGGGGGTCAACATCGCCGGACTCGACGCTGTCCTCATCGTCGGATGGCCGGGAACCAGAGCTGCGCTGTGGCAGCAGGCGGGGCGCGCGGGACGCCAGGGCCGCAGCGCCGTGGCCGTGCTCATCGCCAGGGACGACCCGCTGGATACCTACCTCGTGCATCATCCCGAGGCGCTGCTGCACCGCCCGGTCGAGGCGACCGTCCTCGATCCGGCCAACCCGTACGTGCTCGCGCCGCACCTGTGCGCGGCCGCTGCCGAGCTGCCGCTGACCGCGGCGGATCTGGAACTGTTCGGCCCTGCCGCCGGACCGGTAGCAGCAGGGCTCAGCCGGGACGGGACGCTGCGCCAGCGCGGCGACAAATGGTTCTGGACTCGGCGGGGCGCCGGCGCCCTGACCGGACTGCGCGGCACCGGCGGCCCGGCCGTGCGCATCGTGGAGGCAGCCACCGGCCGGCTCGTCGGGACCATGGACGAGCCATCGGCCCACGTCCTGGCGCACACCGGCGCCGTGTATCCGCACCAGAGCGAGATGTACCAGGTGCTGGAGCTTGACCTGGCCGGCTGCGTCGCGCTCGTCGAGGCGGCCGACCCCGGCTACTCCACCTCGGCGCGGCAGCTGACCGGCATCGGGATCAGCCGCGAGCTGCGCGGCGCGGCGTGGGGACCAGCCGGGGTTCATTTCGGCGACGTGCTGGTCACACGCCAGGTGGTGTCGTATATGCGCAGGCACGCGGAGACCGGCCAGCCGCTCGGCGAGGAGCCGCTCGACCTGCCCGCCCGCAGCCTGCGCACCCGCGCGGTCTGGTGGACGATTGATCCTGAGCAGCGGGCCGGGCTGCTCGCGGCCGGGGTGGATCTCGCGGGCGCCGCGCATGCGGCCGAGCACGCGTCGATCGGGCTGCTCCCCCTGGTGGCCGCGTGCGACCGCTGGGATGTCGGCGGGGTGTCGGCGGATCTGCACCCGGCCACCGGCCGGCTGACCGTCTTCGTCTATGACGGCCACGAGGGCGGCGCGGGCTTCGCCGAGCGGGGCTTCGCGATGGCCCGCGAGTGGCTGGCCGCGACTGCGCAGGCCATTGCGTGCTGCGAGTGCTCGGCGGGCTGCCCGTCCTGCATTCAGTCCCCCAAGTGCGGCAACGGCAATCAGCCGCTCTCCAAACGGGGCGCGACCACGCTGCTCGGGCGCCTGCTCGGGGACACCGCGGCGACTGCGACCTAGCCCGGATATGAGGCGACCCCCGCCGGGGGGGAGAGCGGGGGTCGCCGTACGGTCCGACTCCGGGGGGGCAGAGCCGGTTCCGTCCCGAGAAAGCCTACGTGTAACGGGCCAGAGTTACCAGCCGGTCACGTTGAACGGACGGGAGATATCGTGCGTTCGCCTATGCTGCCGGATCGTGGGCACCTCCGTCGAGAGCGGAAGCGAATCTCAGGCCGCTTTCTTCGATCTGGACAAGACAATCATCTCGCGATCGAGCACGCTGGCGTTCGCGTCGTCGTTCTACCGGTACGGGCTCATCACCCGGACCGAGGCCCTGCGCGGCGCCTCGGCGCAGATCGTGTTCCGGCTGGGCGGCGCCAGCCACCGCCGGATGGAGCGCCTGCGGCTCCAGGTGGGCGAGCTGTGCCGCGGCTGGCCTGCCGACCGCATCGGCGAGATCGTCCGGCGGCATCTCGACGAGATCATCGTGCCGCTGGTGTACCCGCAGATCTACGCGCTGCTGGCCGCCCATCAGGAAGCGGGCCGGGACGTCATCATCGTGAGCACTTCGGGCCAGGAAATGGTCCGGCCGATCGGCGCTCTGCTCGGCGCTTCCAGCGTCATCGCGACCCGGATGGCCGTCGCTGACGGCCGCTACACCGGCGAGATCGAGTTTTACGCCTACGGCGAGGCCAAAGCGGCCCGGATCCGTGAGCTCGCCGCCGAGCGCGGCTACCGCCTGGCCGAGTGCTTCGCCTACAGCGATTCGGTGACCGACCTGCCGATGCTGGAGGCGGTGGGTCATCCGCACGCGGTCAACCCCGACCGGGCGCTGCGGAAGATAGCCCGCGAGCGGGGCTGGCCCGTCCTGGCGTTCGGAGCGCGGCCCCCCGGCCCCGGCGCGCCGCGGCCGGACGGCCCGGCGCGGCCGCCCGCCCCGAAGGCCCGGCCGCCGGAGCCGCCTGCCGGACGCATATGAGCAGGCCGATCGATCGAGATCACGAATTGA
>JBKQMG010000244.1:0-12924 GCA_052146815.1 Streptosporangiaceae bacterium
GTGGACACGGTCGGTAGGCGATACTCGAACAGGCACGGGTGTAGGTCCTTTCCTTCGATGAGTTGGTAGCTCTTGAAGGGGAACCTACGCCCGTCGTCTCATTTACACCGGATCTTGGACGCGACCGGGCCAGTTCGGCCGGTGGCTGGTATAGAGTCCGGCTGTGCCGCCTGATCGGCTAGCCAGCTGTGCCCGCGCCGCCGCTCAGTCTCATTCGTAGTCTCATACACCCACGCATACGAGCGTCGATCGGCGTACACCGCAGATCGCTGAGCAGGCAGAAAGACCATCATGGCCAGTCCTGCACGGTGATCCTTAATCCTGAAAGCGGAAGGTTGGCGGCTCAGCCATCCGCCCTTGACTACCCATTTTGACCAGCCAAATCGCCTGGGCGGATCTACCCGGCCGGCGCCTTTGACAGCCCGGAGTGATAGGACATACCCGTGCAACCCAGAGGCCAGGTCGTCAAGGCGATGGTGCTGATCCGGCGGCCACGCGATGGCGCGCTGCTGGTGTCCGAGGATGCGAACCCGTCGGGTGAGCTGTTTCACCGGCCGCTCGGCGGTCATGTCGAGTTCGGCGAGTACGCCCTGGACACGGTGCACCGCGAGTTCCAGGAGGAGATCGGGCAGGCCCTCCTCGCGGTCCAGCTAGCGGGGGTGCTGGAGAACATCTTCGAGTGGGGCGGCAGCAGGCAGCATGAGATCGTCTTCGTCTTTACCGCCGCCTTCGCCGATGAGGCTGCCTACAAGATAGGCGAGCAGGCCATTTTGGATGCGCGTGGCAGTACCCGGGTTATCTGGCGTGCAGCCGGGGCGGCCAGCCCGCCCCTGTATCCGGTCGGTGTTGCTGACCTGGCCGCCTACGAGCGTGGTTCGTAACCGGAAGGCCAGCGTGCCCGTCATCAGGACGCCAAGGCTGCAATTTGGGTTGCAGTTCATCTGGGTACGGCCCAGTTCACAGACGTACGCGTGCCTTGCCTGACCTGCGGCGCTAACGCCAATGGAACCTCGTCAACGCGCTCCGCTCAAGCTCTTGATCCGCGGCTTCTGGACACGCCAGCCCAACTGCTGGGCGAAAGCGGTGCAGCACTCAGATGCAGCAACGCGAGCGACTGTCAGCGGTCGTGTCGGACTGTCATCGGTACCCGCCTATTCAACGACCGTCATGGCCAGTCCGGCGCTCGATCGCATTGAGGATCACCAGGTCGAGCAGATTTCAGGTTCCGCGCGCCTGCGGTCATTTCGGCCGCGAGCGTCAGGCTGCCACGAGAGGGTGGGCCTTGGCGAGCTCGTAGAGCGGCTCGGGAGCCAAGTCGATGCCGCCGGGCCACACGACGGTCCCCGCCTCCGGATCAACGGCAGCCTGGGCGAAGTATGCCGGGTCGTTCAGCGGCTCCAGCACCCCAGTCCATCGTTCGGATGAGAAGTCGACGTCTCCGACCGTGCCGTCGCTGAACAGTAGCCGCAGCACGCGGTCACCGACCAGTGCGGCGCCTACCACGACGGGGAGGTAGTTCTCGTCCATGTCCTCGATCTTAAGGCAGCGGCGGGATGGGGAGCAGTGGCTCGTTTCTCCTGGCCCTCTCCCAGTTGGCGACGATCGCATCGTGTTGCAAGTTCGCCATTCACGGACGATTCCGAGTACGCGGGACTCCAGGCTGCCAGCGAGGATCACTCCGTCCGCTGATACCGAGGCGCGGCGGCCCGCATAATAGGCATGGAAGTGAACTACTAGGTGATCCCGCTCGTTCCTGTACATGTAGGTCACCACGCCGTAGAACGCGCTGACCCGCGGCACGACATGACGACAGCCGACTTGCCAGGCTCGGCGGGCCGGATCCCGCCCGTACCGCCGTTAGGCCGAGAAGCGCTACTTTTGAGGCGTGGCCGACGACGTGCTGACCCTGGAGGGTCTGCGCCGCCGCGCGGAGATAGTCCGTGTCGCGCGGAAGCGCCGCGCAAGCCGGATCGCGGTCCACGCTCAGGCCGCGGGATGACGGCATTCGGGCTGAGGCCGTCGAGCTTTGACCAGAGGGGCCGAGAGATCGTCTCGGCCGATTGGCAAGCCCGCGTCGAGCTTGATCATGCCGAATACGTGCCCAAATGAGTGCAGTCCTGATCGCGGCAGTTCGCATCGGCGCAGCTCAGATGATACGGAACATCCTGCTGGCAGACTGGAGTCATAATCCGCGCCGGTCGTGGGTTCGATCCCCACCCGCCCCACTGATCGAAATGTACGTTTTGTTCTGGCGGGTGCGTGCCCTGACCTGCGTTGTCTGGGGCCGGTGCTGGCCTGCGCGGGTCATCGCGCGGCGCTGGCTGAATACCGCGAGACGGCCCGGCCAGGCGGCCAGGCCCGGCACGCGCATGGTCGCGCTGACCCGATGGCAACGTTCAGCGACTGGCCACGCCCTGCGGCTCGGTTCGGGGAACACGACCTGGACGGTGATGGGCTTGGCTGAACGGCGGAACTGATGCTGCCGAGCCGGCCAGGCCCCGGCGCGCGCGGCTGCTGGGCAGCGCGGTGGCAACTTTCGGCAACCGGGCCGTCCGGTGAAGCCACCCGCAGCTCGACATAACGCGCGGGCGGAGTAAGCGCTGAACGGCATGGCCTCAGTCGTGGTGGTCGAGCGGCGCAGGGACGGCAAGCTGCACCCGCCGGGCGGCCGTCTGCGCGGGGTCGAGTGGAACCGCGCGGTCAACCTGGCGCACCGGCTGCGATGCCGCGACGGCCTGAGCTATCGCAAGACGGCCGCCGCGCTGCTGGAGAGCCACGGCATCCGGCGGTCGGTCGGCCAGGTGTTCGCCGACATCGCCAGCTTCACATGCGACTACTGCCGCCAGGACACGGCGGAGGGCTGACGGCAGGCTGTCAGCGGGGCGGCCGGTGTGGACAGCGCTGGAGGACGCCGAGGCGCCGAGTCGCGGATTAGCTGGCTGTGTCCTTGGTTGACGATCATGGTCATCGACGTTGCCGGCCAGGTGAGCCCGCCGCATCGTCATTGCGCCGAGGACGGCCGTAGCAATTCCCAAGAGACCTAGTACCACGATCGCCTGTTTCGGCGTGATGACGAAAATGCCGGCGTAGATGAAGGTTTCGGCGGTCAGCACGAATGCGGGCACGCGCCAGAGCAGGTCCAGGTGGCCGCCGCGCCGGACGGCCAGCGTCTGATAGACGGCAATGAACACACTGGTGTCCCGCAGCTGCCCGGTCGATGCCGGTTCGCTGGCACCAGGAGGCCCCCGATCGCCCAGGGCATCTGGCTGGTCATCAGGTTGCAGCTCATCGCTCATCAGGCACCTTGCAAAGGCAGAGCTCTGCCAGTTTCGCCGATTGTGGCGGGGTCCGCCGGTCCTTGCCAGAGTCGCACTTCGGGCCGGGCAATCGAGATTGCTCGCTGTACCGGATGGCGTTTCGGCAGGAGGTTGCGTCTCCGGAGCCGGGAGCGGGGCATCCTGCACTAAGGCGATCGACGGAATTGGCCAGGACAGTCCCGCCGATACTCCCCACGGGAATCCGACGCTAATGCTGAAGCCGTTGGCGCCCAGGGCAGTGGCAGCACGCGCCAGCGGCTTCTGGAGCAGCCTGGCGGCGCGGCGCAGGCTCTTGACGGGTCCGCGTCGCCAGCCCCCGAGCCCGAACGGCCAGGAGCTCGCCGGAGCGTAGACGCGCCCGACGGCGTAGGAGAGGAGCCCGGCCCGTGACGGCCACGTCTGTCGTACCGCTTGAAACTACTACCTGCATCTGCAAATCGGCGCACTTTAGGCCATGTTGTCGCTATTACCGACGAACACCCCGCCGCTCAGGCGAACAGGCCGCGGATGTCCTCGGCGTCCAGGCCGCCGCTGAAGACGCCGCCGCTGTCGAGCACGCTGGCGAAGAGTTCGGCCTTGCGCTCCTTCAGCGCCATCACCTTCTCCTCGATCGTGTCCTTGGCGATCAGCCGGTAGACCATCACGTTCCGGGTCTGGCCGATCCGGTGCGTCCGGTCGACTGCCTGGGCCTCGGTCGCCGGGTTCCACCACGGATCGAGCAGGAAGCAGTAGTCGGCCTCAGTGAGGTTCAGCCCGAACCCGCCGGCCTTGAGGCTGATCAGGAAGACCGGCGCCGTCCCCTCCTTGAACCGCTCCAGCACGGCGCCCCGGTTCCGCGTGCTGCCATCCAGATAGCAGGACGCGACGCCCTCGGCATCCAGCCGTTCCCGTACCTTCCCGAGGAACCCGGTGAACTGGCTGAAGACCAGCGCCCGGTGGCCACCGCCGACCACGTCGGCCAGCTGCTCCATGAGCACGTCGATCTTGGCGCTCGGCAGGTCCGCGTGCTCGGCGGCCACCAGGCCGCCGTGCAGTGCGAGCTGCCGCATCAGCGTCAGGGACCGGAAGATGGTGAACCGGTTGGCGTTGATGTCGTCGAGCAGCCCGAGGACTTTCTGCCGCTCCCGCTGCAAGTGCGTCTGATAAAGCTTGCGGTGGCGCGGATGTAGCTCGATCTCCAGCACCTGCTCCTGCTTGCTCGGCAAGTCGGCCGCGACCTGCTCCTTCGTCCGGCGGCGGACCAGCGGCCTGATCCGCCGACGCAGCTGGCCGAGGAGCTCGGCGTTGGCCTGCCGCTCGATCGGCTTGGCGTAGTACTCGCTGAACTTGGCCGGCGTGGGGAAGAGCCCTGGCGCCGCGATCGAGAGCAGCGCCCAGAGTTCCATTAGGTTGTTCTCCATCGGCGTGCCGGTGATCGCCAGCTTGAACGGCGCGGCCATCCGCCGGGCGCACTGGTAGACCTTGGCCTGATGGTTCTTGGCGAACTGCGCCTCGTCCAGGATCATCCCCGACCAGTCCAGCCCCGAGTAGGCCTCGAAGTCGATCCGCAGCAGCGCGTAGGAGGTAACGACCGCATCAGCGCCGGCGATCAGCGCACTGAGTTCCTTGCCACGTCGGTGCTCGGTCTCGGTGACCGCGACGATCTTCAGCCCCGGCGCGAACCGGCCCGCCTCCGCCACCCAGTTCGGTACGACAGAGGTTGGCGCGATGATCAGGAACGGCGCCGCTGCCGGCTCGGCCGCCCTCGCGTGGCAGATCAGCGCCAGCGCCTGGAGCGTCTTGCCCAGCCCCATGTCGTCGGCGAGGATTCCGCCGAGCTGATGCGCCCACAGGAACGCCAGCCACTGGAACCCGTCGAGCTGATAGGGCCGCAGTTCCGCGTGCAGGCCGGCCGGGAGCTCGGCCCGCTCGATCGCGTCGAGCGAGAGGAGCCCATCGATCTGCCGCTGCCATGCGGCGGCCTGGTGGCTGATCACGCCGAGGCTGGTCAGCTCGTCCCAGAGATCGGCCTGGAACCGGCTGATCCGCAGCTCGCCGGGCGGCCCGTCATGCAGCGCCCGCGCCTCCTCGATCAGCCGCGCGAGTGAGGCGAGCTCGGGCTTCTCCAGCGAGAAATACGCGCCGTCGTCGAGCAGTAGGTGACTGTCGCCACGGCTCAGTGCCATAAAGATCTGAGCGAACGGGACCTCGCGCTCGTCCACCGTCACCGAGACGCCGAGGTCGTACCAGTCGGTCTGGCCCGTGACCTCGGCCGTGGAGACCGAGATCCGCAGCGAGTCGCTGGCCTCGCGGTAGTCGGCTGGAGTCCCCGTCACCTCGACTGTGACCGACGGATGATCGTTCAGCATGGGCAGCAGCTCCGTGCTGAATCGCATCGCGCCGAGTCCGGAGAGCGTGCCCGGTGTCAGTGCCAGTTCCTGCGTACCGGGAACGCCGGTCCAGCGGGCCAGTCCGTAGCTCTCCAGAGCCACGCCGCTCTCGGCGAGCCCGGCCAGCAGGGCACGCTCGGCCGGGAAGTCGCGGTAGCTCGGGTCGCCGGTCTCGCCAGGCACGACCCGGATCGGCGTCTCGCCGACCTGATAGGTCCAGTACCAGCGGGCCTCGATCCGGTGGTCCGGGCCGAAGGCCGCGGCCAGGGCGAGACCCGGCCCCGAGATCCGCGGCGGGCTGAACGATTCATCGGAGGAAATGATCGTCGCCAGCCGCCGGAGCCGCGGGCAGTAGCGGTCCCGGAACCTGGGCACGTCCGCTGCCGGGACGTCGAGCCGCTGGCCCGCCACGGCCAGCTGCCGCAGCGCCTTCGGAACGGGCTGGTCGAGCGGCGCGAGCCAGAACCGCGTCGACCTATGCTCGCCGCCCGGGTCGATCTCGGCCGGGTCGGCGCAGACCACGCCGTGGCCATCGGCGCCGATGAAAGCCAGCGGCACCGCGCCGGTAGCCGCCCCGTCGTGCAGGATCACCGGGGCGATCGCGAGTGAATCCGGCGACCGCGCCGTGATGTCCAGGCAAAGCGCAACGGATCCGTGCCGGCGGACGGCGCCGAGCTTGCGCGGATAGATCAGGTGGACGCCCGCGGCTGCGATCCCGTCGAGCAGCGGCCAGAGCTGACGTGATTCGTACGTCGTCAGATCCAGCCGCTTTTCATCAGTGGAGTAGTAGTTGTAGGACTGCCGCGAGCTCCGCGCCTGGTAGGTGACGTAAAACTCGGCGAGCACCCGTACTTGCGCATCGGAGTAGTCCCCGTAGTAGCCGAGCGTCTCCAGCCTGGACCAGGCCAGCTGCCCTGCGATCCAGCCGTTCTTGCCCTGCTGCATCAGCCGGGCCTCCAGCTTGAGTCCGCCCGGCGATACGGCGGCCGCAGGCGGTGCGGCGTAGCCATAGGGTGCCCGGGGAGCGGGGACCCGGGCACGGGCCACCAGCATCAGCTCGATCGCCAGCGGAATCTGCGACGGCTTCAGCGCCGAATCCGGCAGCCCGGCGTCCAGCAACGGCCCGAGCGAGGTCTCCCAGAGCGCCGGCCCGGCCGTCGCGGTCTTGCCGCGCTGGGCCAGCTTCACGCTCGAGGCGCCGCCATAGCGCCGCACCCGGTCGGCCTGCAGGTCAGCGGGGGAGACATTGGTATCGGAAGCGACCGCGAGCGCCACCGCGTGCTTGCAGTCGACGCCGACGGGGCAGCTGCAGGTTGAGTCCAGGTAATACAGCACGCCCTCATCCGAAGTGAAGATCACCGTCGTGGCGTAGACCAGGTTCTTGCTGCCACGGACAACCCCGATGAGTGCGTTACGTGAAGGTTCCCACTGAGCGGCGATCACATTCCCCGTGGCCGCGTAGTCCAGGCCGCGCTCGAACGTCGCCGCTTCGACTATCTCCTGCATCGACTCGACGTCGATGTCCAGCACCAAGGACCGTTTCATAGCACTGAAAACTACCGGTGCAGCACATAGATCGCTCCTGGCTTGCCGGCAGCCGCCAGTCTGAATGCGAACCGCCGCGTCCGGATCGGCAGCGTCGCTGGGAGATCGGCTACCGGCAGGCACGCGAGGTCGGCTCGAGGCCGAACATCGCGAGCATCGCCGTCCTGATCCCGGTTCGCTGCGCCCACTCCAGGAACGCGCGCTCCTCGGCCGGGTCCTCGCCGAGGAACTCGTCGAACAGCAGCGAGCTGCCCGGCTGCAGCAGCGGAGTCAGCCAGGCCAGCGCGCATGCGGTGGAGCAGTGCAGGTCCGGGTCGAAGTGCGCGAGGCTGGTCATTCCTACCTGGCGCGCAAGCTCGGGCGTCAGCGATTCCTCGAAGAATCCCTCGACGATCCGTACCAGCGCGAGCCTCGGCACTGGCGTCGCGAAGTTGCCGGCTGGCAGGTTCTCGTAGGCAGCCTGCAACCCGCGGAACGAATCGCAGGCGTAGATGCGCTTCCCGCGCTGGCGCCGGTCCCACAGGCTCGACATCCACAGCTCGTTCCCTGATGGTCCGCGCCAGCCGTTTCTTAGGAGGCTTGATGTCGGCTAGGACGAGGGCGCAAAACCCCGAGCTTGCCAAGCGCTACCGGGAGTCACGATCGTTTAGGCGAGTGTCGGCCGTGCGGATCGGCGGCTATTTGCTCCTCACGATATGACGGCCGATCACGTCGCGTAGCGTCCTTACTCGCCGAGCCACTGGATTCTGACGACCAGCACGAGGTCGTCGGGCGGGTAGGCAGGAAGGTGACCAGGCCGTCGTCCTGCGGGCCGAAGGTCAGCATCCGCAGCCTGCCCGGAGTCGTCGGTTCGTCCGGGCGGCGCTGGTAGTGCAGCGGGTCCACGATCACCGCCGCGTCCAGGAACTCGGCCAGCGCCTGCCTGGCGGGCTGGGGGAGGCTGCCGAATTCCTGCCGGGCCGGGGGCGCCAGCCGCCACCGGAACAACTCAGACGCCGTACCGGGCGCGGATCTCCTCGCGGGTCATGCAGTCCTCTTCCGGTGGCGGCCCTTCGGTCACGTACTGATCCAGCCGGGCGAGGAACTCGTGCTGGGCGGCCGGGTCGCGCCAGAAATCGGCCTCGAACCACCAGCGCCGGACGGCCTGCATCAGGGGGGTGAGATCGCGGTCGTGCCTGGCTTGCTCGAATGCCGCGTCCAGCTCCTGGTCGTAGCGAGCGAGTACTGCGGGGGTGGCGTTGAGTGCCAGGACGGCCCGGATCGCCGACGGGGTGCACGCGGGACGGTCCAGGGCTGACGGGCCCTCGGCTTGCGGTACAGAGATGGCGGCGGCTCCGGGAATCGGCGACAAAGCCTTAGCGTAGGCGCTCCGGCCGTCAGCCGTCCGCCAGGCACGGCCGCGGCAGCGGACATGGCTGCCGGATCGGCCGCGGAAGCATCCTGCATGTCGGTAAGTGCCGGCCGCTGGTTCGGAGCTCATGTTGCTCAGCGTGACCGTCTCGCGGGCGCTGTTCGCGGCCGGGGAGTCGCGCTGGCCAGATCGTGCCAATGGGGCTGCCAATGGCGAACCTGCGAAACGAGCGAGCAGCGGGGAACCTGGCGCACCTGGAGTGACGTCCGCGCAGCTAGCGAAGCTGGCGAAGCGGATCAGCGTTCTCATAATCCGCCGGTCGTGGGTTCGAGCCCCACCCGCCCCACCAGCCGCTGGTGATTCCTCGGGTGTCGGGGGGGGGGGCTGCTGGCGCTAATGTCGCATCATAGCGGGTGAACAGTGCGTGAACTGAGCAGGGTGAGCGCATGCTGGTTGCCAGCAGGCTCAGCGCAGGGAGGTGCCGGACGTGACCGTGGGCGACCATTTCGAGCGGGTAGCCGCGGTCTACGAGTCGCTGCGCACCACTGACGAGGCGCCGGTGCGCAGGATCCGCCAGATGCTGCCTGACCGCGCCGTCACCGGCCTGGATGTCGGCTGCGGGACGGGACGGTACTCGCGGCTGCTGCGCGGGCTGCTGCCCGGCGGCTCGCTGCTGGTCGGGAGCGACGTCTCAGCGGCCATGCTGGCACAGCTCAAGGCCGGCAATCACGGCCGCCCCCTCGGGGTGGTGCCGCTGCTGTCAGCCGCCGAAGAGCTGCCGTTGCGGACCGCCAGCCTCGACCTGGTCACCGCGTTCAACTGCGTTCACCACTTCGACCTCGGCCGCTTCCTGACCGCCGCCGCCCGGGTGCTGGCGCCCGGCGGCCAGCTCTTCATCTACACCCGCACCCCGGAGCAGAACGCGCGAACGATCTGGGGCCGCTACTTCCCGGGTTTCACCGAGCACGAGCAGCGCCTGCACAGCGAGGCCGCGCTCCGGGACGCCGTCAGGCGCACCACCGGGCTCAGGGTCGTCACGACACAGACCTTCACCCATCCACGCATGAGCACAGCCGGGCGGCTCAGCGCCCAGGCCGAGGGGCGCCACTACTCGACATTCTCCCTCTACCCGCCGGATGAGCTGCGCGCGTCCATCGAGACGTTCCTGGCCCGCCTGCCCGGCCCCGAGGTCTGCTGGGTTGACGAGCACCTCCTGGTCGTCGCCGGCGGGAGCCGCCGCGACCAGGCGGAGCCTGACCGGCCCGGCAGCCTGGCGAGTCGGCCGATCGCCGATCAGGCCCTCCAGATCTGCACCGGGCACGCCGGTGGCGGGCTCCCGGGAGGCATCCTGGCGGCCGCCCGACGACCAGCTCCGCACCGACGGCAAGCGCCTACGAGCGCGCCGGGGTCGGTGGCGAGGCGCACGACAACGGTGCCGGCCGGGCCCGAAAGCCAGCGGCGCGTACGTGTGCGTGTGCGTGCTGGGTGGCGCGGGGTCCGGCGCCTTGCCCGGTGGATGCCGGGGTGGCCTCCCGGCAGGCCGTCCGGGCTGGCTGATCTTCCGGGCAGGCGCTGCTGGCCACGCCGGTCACGTGATCGCGGAAAGCGCTCGGCTGCGAGAGTACTGTAGCCGGTGTTGCATATCCGGCCGCATACAAAGGAGTGCCGGTCATGGCTGTCAAGGTCTATCTGGGCGGCGCCCCGGCACCACACAGCGAGATGACCTACGACGAAGCGGACACATTCAGCGTCACCGCTGGCGGCTTCTTGCTGATTCAGCGTCAGCACACAGGAGCACAGATGGATCTGGCGGTGTTCGCGCCGGACGCGTGGCTCCGTGCGGAAGTCGTGCGGGACCCGGCGCCAGGTTCGCGGTGACCCGTCCGGTGCTCAGCGCGTCAAGCTCAACGCCAGAATACACGCATGCCGCCGGTCGCGCGCTTCGGGCCGATGAGCGGCCCACAGGCCCGCCGAGCAGGCTCCACGGGAGCGTGTGGTCGGAGGGCTGCGGGAGCCGGGCTGCCGAGGCGTTGGTGTGCATCGTCTGCTCGTGAACCGACACCAGCGGTCCTCGCGGTGATCAGGAGCCGGCCGGTGCAATCGCGGCGCTCGCTGTCCACCCAGCGCCCGGCGATCGCGTTCGCCCGAGGCGAGGTCCAGTCTGTTGGCAACAGTGCAGGTCAACCACCCAATCGAGAATTCGAGCGGCGAGAGCGCGGCCAGCAGGACACGGCCCCCGTTGTGCCGGCGGTCGGCCCGCACGTTTTCGGCGGGTAGGCCCGCTTCCGGGCGACCAGTCACGGTGCCAGCGCAGCAACGTCGCCGGGGTCACGAAGAGTGCATCGGACCGGCTCACCTGACGGCACAAGACGGCGACCTGATGCAGGAGCGCGAGAATCTTGATCTCCCTAGCCCGGTGACCGCGCCCGAGTAGGACCAGGAACTGGAAGAAACGACCGAGGATGAGGCAGAGGAAGGACCGCAACACAGTTATCGAGGATGCCCGCCGCCTGAGCCTGCTCAGGCCCTGGACCCGCAGGTCAGCGGAACTGGCCCAGTTTCCGCACCCCACAGCCTTGTGCGGGTGGATCAGGCTGACTTATACATGTACGTTCCCCTTCGCCGTCCTCTGACGATTCGGGCGGCCTCCTCGGGGTCCACATCCGCTGTGGCGTCCTGGTCGGCGAACCCCAAGCTGCGCGCGACGGACCGTGTCACCTCCGCCAGGACTTCACCGCCCAGGGCGGCCCACTCGGCGTCGTCCTTGTCGCTGGCCTCGGTGAGCTTGCCGAGTCCTTCCTCCGGCGTGCAGTCCTCATAGAAGCCGTAGCTGCCGAGCGTGCGCCCCCAGTTCCCGCAGGTCTCGCCAGTCTCCGGCACGTAGGAGTCGAGTTGCCTGGCGTGCTCGGCGCTGTCGCGCAGATGGACGAGCCGGGAGTCACCGGGCTCCAGGGCGAGGATGTACTCAGCCAGGGCACGCAGAGCGGCCACAGCCTGGCGGTTGCGCGGGTCATCCGGATAGTTCCCGGCCACCACCTCACGCCACTTCACATGCTCCAGCACCACATAGGCCAGCTCACGCCTGAAGTGCCTGCCCGACTCATTCACCGCTTCCCGTAGCGCGGCCTGCGCTACCTCGGAGACGGATAGTCCGTAGTGGCGAACCAGCTCCGCGAGGTCATCGGGAACGTAGATCGATGTGTTGGGCATGTGTCTCCCCTTCATTGATGCGGCTGGCACGATGGGCGGGTGGCGGATCGGCACCGCGGCGCAGGCCAGGTCCACCAGCTGGCCGGCGTAATGCTCGTGCCCGAACACGTGCGCCGCCTGACCGCTCTCCAGCGCCGTGCCGATCCTGTTGGTGCCGGCGAACTCCTCGGCGTAGCTGAAGCCCGGCGCCAGCTGGATGCTGTCAAGGTGCCGCTCCAGATCGTGGTCGGCCGTCAGCAGGCAGAGCACCACGCCGCGCGCGTCGGTGAGGATGACGCTGACCGGCTGGCCCTCGAGACCCTCGCCCAGCAGGCTCTGCAGCACCGGCAGGGCGCTGCGGGTCAGCGGCGTGCCGGGGCCGGGATCGCGAACGTAGCACGGGTCGATGTGGCCGGCCGCGACATTCCGCCGCCGCGAACGCTGCCAGGACGCCAAGATCGTGTCACGCACCAGGCCCGGCTCGAGCGGCTGCGCCGCCAGGAACCGCTGCCTGGCCCGGGCCAGCCCGGTGCCGTCCGCCACCGCCGGGGCGACGGCTGGTCCGCCGCCCTCAGCGGCTGAGTTCCGGTGCGTGTCGCTCACACTACGCTCGCATCCAAAAACTAGCAACCTATTTCCAGAATTTGACAGCATGTTCATGGTGGCGAACTGGACCTTCCTGACCAGCCACGCGCCGGCCAGAGGACGGACCGGCACTCCCCCGGCGAGGGCTGAGGCCAGTGCCCGCGCCCGTTCCCGCCCGGCCTGCATGCCGCAGGCTGAACCTCCTGCGACAGACCTAGGTCACCGGGCCTTGATCACCGCCGTTTAGGTCTGGTGACAGCACCGTTAACGGCACCCGTGATGCGGCGCCAGTTCTCCCGGTCGCTCTCGGACGGCCCGATCAGGTCGGCCAGCTCACCGAGCACTGTAGTGTCCAAGATGAGCGCCTCCCAGCGTTCGCGCCGAGGCCCCCGCTACCTGCACCGGTTGTCCGGGGACCTCGGCATATGTAGTTGTCTAGAACAAACCTCCGGTACCGTGCCCTCTGATCCTCAGGCAAATACTGAAACATTATCATCTTCTTTATCAAAGTTTCTGTCGAAATATGATCTTCCGTGTCTTTTTCTGAGCTTATCTCTTCTTATTTTTA
>JBKQMG010000245.1:0-11099 GCA_052146815.1 Streptosporangiaceae bacterium
GTGGACACGGTCGGTAGGCGATACTCGAACAGGCACGGGTGTAGGTCCTTTCCTTCGATGAGTTGGTAGCTCTTGAAGGGGAACCTACGCCCGTCGTCTCATTTACACCGGATCTTGGACGCGACCGCCGGGCTTGTGCCCTGGTCTTGCCCGCTTCCCTCGGGGAAAGCTGACCTGGGCCGACAGCACCGTCAGGTCCGGCAGATCCCGGCCGGCCTGGGATAGCTCGCCGTGCGTGGTAGCAGTCAGCGTGGCATCAAGTCGCGCGTTTAGTTCATCGAGTGTCAGCCTGCCTTGCGCGAAGTGCTCACCCAGGGCCGCGGCTGCCGCGTCGCGGTCAGCATCGCCAGCGCGCACGCCGGATGCTGGGGCCTGATGATCCTCCCTGGCCACCCTGGGCAGCTTCCGCAGCACGGCGGTGTAGCGATCCAGCGCGGCCCGCCGTCGCAGGTGAGGGCGACGGTGATCTGCGCTCCACCGCCGCCGGTCTTTCCCGTCCGCACGTATCCGGCGCGGCCGAGCTCGCGCAGGCAGGTGATCAGGCTGGCGGGGGGCAGCCTGATCATGTCCTGCAGCCGGGTGACGGACAGCGCGTCGCCGTCGGGCAGTGCCGCCAGCGTCGCGACGATGCGCAACCGCCCCGGGTCGTGGATCAGCGGGTCAAGTGCGCCGGTGCTCATGGTCGGCCTGGCCTAGTCACAGGCCGCCGAGCAGGTCGCGCAGCGCCTGGGTGTAAGCGTTGAGTGCCTTGCGGCCGTGGCCGGTGAGAGCGACGGTGGTGATGGACACGGTCCCGTTGCTGGTCTTCTTGCTGCTGATGTAATCGGCGTCTTCGAGCTTGCGCAGGTGGATGATCAGGTTGCCGGGGGTGAGCCCGATCATGTCCTGCAGCCGGGTGAAGGAGAGCGTGTCGCCGTCTGGCAGTGCAGCCAGCGTCGCGACGATCTTCAGCCGGGTGGGCACGTGGATCAGCGGGTCGAGCTCGTCGGTGTTCATGGCCGGACCACGCTGCGGCGCTGCCGCCAGGCAATGGCGGCGGCGCTGCCCAGGAGCACGACGCAAAGGCCCACGCCGGCGACCGCCCATGCCCCGGCCGGTCCCGCGAACGCGCCCACTCCGCCGACGACGGCGACCCCGAGCCCGGTGCCGCACGCGCGCCAGTTTGCCCGTGCCGCCATGATGCCCGCCCAGGCCAGGCCGGCGGCAATTAGCGGCACCGTGGCCGGGTACAGCCCGTAGACGATCGAGCGGCTCACTCCGGCGCCAGCCAGCGCCCCCATGACCGCGAACACGCCGACCCAAACCACAGCGAGGGCGGTGACCTCGGCCGGGCGCAGCCGGGTTCTCCCGCTCACCCCGGCGGTCGCGCGCTTGGCAACCGCGACTGTCGCGCCGAAGTTGAGGACCACGAATGCGAACACGAAGGGAAGGACCGCGGCAGTCGGGCCCTTGTAGGGATGCTGGCCGCGCACTGATAGCCAGACCGCGCCGCAGACGGCCAGGACCAGGACGCCCCTGATCACCAGGAGCCACGGCTGTGCGGGCTCAATCTGGCGCCGCGCCTGCTGGGTGGTCTGGTCCAGCAGGGCGGCGGCCTGCTGGGGGTCGAAGTTGCCGCCGTTGTCGGCGGCGGTGGTGTCGGGTGTGTGGTTCATGATGCCTCCCTGAATCGACTTTATGCCATAAAGCAGAGCCTGCTTTATGGCATAAAGTCAAGGGCCTGGGCCGAAGAACTTTGTCACGTAAAGCCAGGCGGCGAGCCGACCACGGGACGGGGCCGCCAAGGAGCCTCAGGATCCCGGCAGCCGGTACCCGCCTACGCTCCAAAAAGGCCCGTGATCAGACCGACAGCTCACGGCGGACCTGCTCAGCTGCCAGAGGGCCACCGCGCGCAGCTTCGCCCCAGCCCTCGCCATGCCCGAGCGAAGGCGCCTGGTCCACACCTGCCACCATGACCCCGAGAAGCAGGCCCGGCCGGTGCCGGCCCACCGCGAAGCGACTGTCTGACACGCTGTCAACGGCCAGGTGGACCGCCTTGCCGGAGAACGACAGCGCGTGCAGCAGTACCCGCCTGGTGAACGGCTGGACCGCCAGCGACCCCGCCATCTCACGGCCTCGCTCCAGAGTTACGCCGGCCGCCCCGCCTACACCCTGGACCAGCTCGGCGACGACCTGCTGCCTCTTGCGTACTGCCCTCCAGCCAGCCGGGGCGCCGCGGTCCTGGACGGGTGGGCTGAAAGGAAAGGACCACTTCTGCCAGGACTCCATGCGTCCGCGGGCACGGCCGGCCACCTCGAGGATTCCCGGGCTGCCGCGGTACACCTTCACCTCCAGCGCCCCGCCCCCGCGAACCTTCACCGACAGACGCATCAGCCGGTTCTCGCGGGCCAGCGGGCCGCTCGTGGCGCGCGTCCCGGGCCGGGCCAGCAGCCGGAGTGCGGGGTGGAACTCACCGAGGTCCGCGTGAATGGTCAGGACTGGTGGTCCCTGGGCTTCGAGGCGACCGGCGCCGCCGACCTGCTGCGCAGCGAACTCCAAGCCACCGCCGCGCTTGTGTTCGCCGAGGCCCTGCCCGGCGGCGTGCAACCTGGCACGGATGAATCCAGGTCCTTCGCGGAGTGGCTCTGCGGGCAGCCGGGCGCCGACGGTGTCGCCGGCGGCCTGAAACTGTCTCTCCGCCGAGCCCGCTGGCCCGCCGATCTGGCCGCCACGCCCGGCGCCGATCCCAACGGGGAACGCCCGAGGCAACATCACCGCCACCGATCACATCACCGCCGCGATCACATCGAGGCTGTCGGGCCGGCGCTGCCTGCGGGGTGCCAAGAGTCTGCACGGCCTCTGGGCTGCGGCAATGCGCCCGGGTCAGCCGGAGTACATGATGATCAGCCGTGCCCCTTCGCCTGCTATATCTGATCTTCTCCCGGCTCTGCGGATGGCTGGTCCTGCTGAGCCGTTCTGCGGCGTCCAAGGAAATCGAGCTGCTCGTGCTTCGCCACGAGATCGCTGTGCTGCGCCGCACCAGGCCCAAGCCCCCGCTGGACTAGGCCGACCGCGCGATCCTCGCCGCGTTGATCCGGCTCCTGCTCCGGACACTGCGGATGCACCGGCGAACACACCGAGCAGCATGAAAGGGCAGGTCAAGGCCCGCACCACAGCCTGGCACCCCACAAGCCGTGGCCAGTGCCTTTTGGCGGCAGGGGGCTGGGGCCGCAGGGTTGACTTCAGCTATGCCGCGATCATCATGGAGTATGCCTGCCGAGCGGGAGACGCCGCGCCGGTCCGCGATCGAACTGGCCCCGGCTGCCGAAAGGGGCGAGCGCTGGTGGCCGGTCGCCTTGGCCATCATCGCTGTCGCCGGCCTGCATGTGATCCTGCCTGCACGGTACCGGGTACAGCCCGTATGGGTGATCCCGGTGGTGCTGCTCGCGCTGCTGGGAGTGCTGATCGCCGGGGACCCGGGCCGTATTGACCGGCAGAAAACCTGGCTGCGGGTCCTCATGGGCATCGTCATCGCGGTCATCACTGTGGCGAACCTGCTGGCCGCCGGCCGGCTAGTGGCGGACATCCTGACCAACAGCAAGCTCTATGCGAATAACCCCGCCGGGGAGCTGGCCACCGGCGGCGTGATCTGGGCCACGAACGTGATCGCATTCGCGTTGTGGTACTGGGACCTCGATCGCGGTGGCGCCGCCGCCCGCGCACATCACCCGGACCTCAACCCGGCGTTTGTCTTCCCGGAGATGCAGCATACGGACTACGTGACCCCCGGCTGGGTGCCGCGGTTCCTTGACTATCTGTCCCTGTCGTTCTGGACCTCTACCGCCTTCAGTCCTGCCGAGACTTCAGCGATCAAGCCTTGGGCCAAGGCCCTCATGATGCTCGAAGCGGCAGCGTCGCTCGCCTTGGCCGCGCTCGTGATCTCCCGCGCGATCAACATCCTCTAGCCTCGGGCTTTCGCATGGGCTCGGCCCAGGTGTGATCGTTTGCATGGAAAGCGCCGCCTTCGACTGCCTCGATCTCTTCGCTTACGGGCGCGCCACTGACCAGGATGATGATTACCACGGTGATAGCGGCGCCGCTGACGTCCCCGACGACAAACACCCACCGGCCGGTGAAGTTGGCGCCCGCGATGGTGTAGGGCTCGATTACTCGATCTGGCCTGGCCTACAGGCTGAGATCATCTCTGAGTGATCTTGTCGGCTCTCTACCTGCTCGCTCGCTGCCTGCTCAGCTGTCTGATGGTGATGGCCCGGCATGAATCGTCCAAGGACGCCGAGCTCCTGGTGCTCCGGCACCAGAACGCGGTGCTACGCCGCCAGATCAGCCGGGTCCGTTATGAGCCGGCCGACCGGCTGTGGCTCGCGGCGCTCTCCCGGCTGATCCCCCGGCAACGGTGGGGCGAGGTGTTCGCCGTGACCCCGGCGACGCTGCTCGCCTGGCACCGGCGCCTGGTCAGACGCAAATGGGACTTCACGAGCCGACGGCGTCGGGGACGACCGCCCACGGCAGCCGTGATCCGGAAGCTCGTTATCCGCATCGCGACAGACAATCCGAGCTGGGGACATCGGCGCGTCCAAGGTGAGCCTGTCAGACTCGGCCACCCGATCGCTGCTTCCACAGTGCGGCAGATCCTCCATCGTGCCGGGATCGATCCAGCGCCCCGCCGCCCGGGCCCGACCTGGAAGCAGTTCCTGACCGCCCAGGCCGCCGGGATCCTCGCCGTCGACTTCCTTCACGTGGACACCGTGCTGCTGCGGCGCATCTACGCCCTCATCGTCATCGAGCACGACACCCGCCGCGTTCACCTGGCCGGCATCACCGCGAACCCTGACGGCGCGTGGACGACACAGGCAGCCCGCAGCGTCATGATGGACCTCGGCCAGCGCGCGACTCCAGTCAAGTTCCTGATCAGGGACCGCGCAGGCCAGTTCACCGACGCCTTCGACGCCGTGTTCAAGGCGGACGGCATCAGGATTCTCGCCAGCCCGCCGCAGGCGCCAAGAGCGAACGCCATCTGCGAACGGTTCATCGGTACCCTGCGCCGGGAGGTCCTCGACCGGCTGCTGATCGTCAATGAGCACCATCTGCGCCGGGTGCTGACCGAATACCTGCTGCATTACAACACCGCCCGGCCTCATCATGCCCTTGGCCAGCTCGCACCGGCTCAAGCTCACACCCGGCCGCCGGACATCAACCTCGCCGAGCACCGGATCCGCCGAAAGCAAGTGCTCGGCGGACTCACGAGCCAGTACCAGATCGCCGCCTGACAGCCTCACACGCCGCCACAAGAACCCGCAGGTCACCACCATGATCGTATTTTCGAGCCCGACAGGCTCACCTGACTAGAATCCCAGACCCGCCTGATGCGGCTGCCAACAGGCACCGCTCCTGCCCCGGTAGAGCACGGCCACGGGCAGGCGACACGCGCCCTTTCCGTAGCGGTCAAGGCCGCCGAGGCTCGCGCACGACAGTTGCGCAGGCGCCGCGTACCCGGTGAGCAGCCGCCCAGGATCAATCCGGTCCGGGCGCCCGGCCGGCCGCTACCTGTTCCAGTGTCGCGAGGCCTGAGCTGCCGGCGCTCCGGGTTCGCCGCCGCGCGGCGCTGCCTGTGTCTGCGTGATCTCAGCGTGGACGCGGAGCACGGCCTGGTAGGCGCGGTCGATGTCAGCCCGGTCAGATTCCTCGTGCACCGAGGCCAGGCTGAGCCGGCCGACCATCGCGGCCTGGTCCAGCAGCAGCTGGCGGTCCTTCGCCGTGGTGGTCCGCTCCATGATCTTGGCGAGGGCGTCGAGCTGGCGGATCAGCACCGCGGGCATTCCCCTGCCGCTTTGCCGGATCTTCTCGAACGCCCGCTGAACCAGGCGCTCGTAGGTGGCCTCGGTGGTGACCAGCCGCACCGCCCCGCCGCCGTCCCGGTAGACGCGGATGGGGTGCCACCGGCCGGTCACCTTACACAGGCTGTCGCCGATCCAGTCAATGCAGGTCAGCGCCGTGAACGTGTCGTTGACCGCCGGGGACAGCGCCCGGATAGCGATCTCTACCAGCTGGTCGACGCCGAAGGAGACATCCTGGGCGAGGGTCCGGTACGGCCCGGTGACGTGCGCGCGGGACAGTTCCCGCGCCACCCGCCCGGCGGCCTCAGCCGGCCACACCGTGGCGTAGGCATGGCCCTGCACCAGGAAGTGGCCCGGCCGGTAGCACAGGTGGATCACCACGCCCAGCTCGGACGCCAGCCGGACCAGCTGCCGGTGCTGGATGTACTGCAGGTAGCCGCTGCGCGGCGCCGCCACCTCACCGCCCGGCCCGTCCATATCGGCGAGCGCCTGCGCGGCCGAGCCGGCGCCCGAGCCCGCCGCGCCGCGGCCGGCCTGGAGCTCGGTCGCCTCCGCCAGGTCAGCGGCGATGGCGGCGATCACCTGCGGGAGCTGGATCTGCGTCGTGATGTGGTGCAGGAAGTAAATGAGCACCGCGAGGTCGGCGACCATCAGGGCCAGGGTCACGGTGATGCTGATGTGCGGGACAAAGCCCGGGCCGCCCTGGCCGATGGACCCCAGGGCCAGGACCGCGTAGACGAACGTTGCCACGAACGTCCCCAGCGTGACCTGGGTGCCGCGGTCCCGGATGAAGTTACGCAGCATCCGCGGGCCGAACTGGGTAGACGTCAGGGTCAGGGCCACGATCACGATCGAGAACACCACGCCGACGACCGTGATGATCGCCGCCGCGATCGCGGTCAGGATCTGCCGCGCCGCGTCCGCAGACCCGCTCAGCACCCAGCCAGGCAGCCCGAAATCCCGGTCAAAGGCGGCCCGATCCAGCGCATACGTCACGGCGAAGAGCAACACGGCGCCCGCGACCCCGACGGCCGGAACCAGCCACAGGTTGGTGCGCAGCACCTCCCGGCGCCGGTCCGAGCCGCGCAGCAGCCTGCCGATCACCGGCAGCGCCTCAGCGCTGGCGCCCTCGACCACATCGCAAGCCTCCCCGGGAGCAGCGCACGAACTGCCATGCGCGCATTGCTGCCGACCAGGCTTCCCGGCTCACCTAAGACTGATAGTAGCGCTGCCGCCGCGACTAGCCGGCCGCAGCAGGCGAGAGCGTAACCAGGCCGGTCCTTCTGCGGACGCCGCTGGCTATGCGGCGGCGTCCCAGTCGCGCAGCGCCCGGTCCAGGGTCAGTTCCCGATGGCGCAGCGCCCACCCGGCCAGGCCGAGGCCCATTCCCCTGGCGGTGGCGGGCGGGACGGCGAGCACCGGGCAGCGGGCATGCGAAAGGCAGTAGCGGCTCACCTTGGCGTGCCACATCCGGGTCAGCGCGCCGCGCCGGCCCGCGCCGACGACCAGGAGGTCATCGCCCGAGCTCGCGATCTCGACGAGCGCCGGTCCCGGCTCGCCGCGGATTACGACGGGCCTGATGTCCAGGTCCGGCGGGACACCGCCCCAAGCGGCGGCGAGCGCGGCGATGAACCGCTGCCGGGCGGCCTCGGCCCAAAGGCGGCGCAGGTGGCCAGAGGGACAGCGCCGTTCGGCGATCGCCGCCGGGCGGGACCCATGCAAGCACGGCCAGCAGCGGGACACCACTGCGGCGCGCCAGGTCCTGCGCGCAGCGCAACGCGGGAAGGCTGCCCGGCGAGCCGCTGGTGCCGACGACCAGCGCACCCGGCACAACACTGATCATCAGGTACTCCGGTGCGCGAGAACAGATACGGACTTCGCGCCGACCAGACTTCCCGGCCCACCTGCAAACGAGGCTACCTCGCTGCACCCGGCTGCCGCCTACGCGGTCCGTGAGATTTCCGCGGGACCCGCGTAAACATGCCCCTGCGCCAGGGTCAGTTCACGTCCACGGAGTGGTGTAGGGGGTAGCTGATCCAGGTGTGACAGGTCTGCCTGTTCCTGGGCGTGTCGGCGTGACGTGAGACGGCCACCTCGTGATCCTTCGAATTGGTGAGGTCGAGACGAAGGAGATACGAGATGGCCGCACGTGACCTTGTGCCGGTTTCCGGCGCGCGTTTCGAGGAGACCCTGGCATCGGCGAGCCCGGATGTGCTGCGGGAGATGGTCAGGGAGTTCGCGCGGAAGATGACGGACGCGGACGTGGAGGTCCGCTGCAATGCCGGGTACGGGGAGGTCACCCCGGAGCGGGTGAACTCCCCGTAACGGGTACCGGCGGCGGGAGCGGGATACCCGGGCGGGGACGGTTGAGCTGGCGATCCCGCGGCTGCGCCGCGGCAGCTGCTTCCCGGGGTTCCCGGCGCACCGGCGCCGGGCTGAGCGGGCGCTGGCGAGCGTGGTGGCGACCAGCTGCCTGCCGGGCGTTTCAGCCCGGCGGGCGGAGAAGCTCGCCGCCTCGCGGGGGGTGACGGGGCTGTCGAAGTCGCAGGTGCCGGTGATGGCCGCCGGGCTCGATGAGCTGGCGGAGGCTTTCCGCAGCCGCCCGCTGGACCGCGGCCCGTATACGTTCGCGCGGACCGGCGCGCTGACCCAGAAGGTCCGCGAGGCCGGGCGGACCGTGAACGTGCACGCCCGGGCATCGACGTCGCCTCCTCCGAGGACGGCGCCGGGTGGCTGGCGTTCCTGCGCGGCCTGGTCGCCCGCGGCCTGACCGGAGTGCAGATGGTCACCTCCGGCTGCCACCAGGGGCTGCGCGACGCGATCGCCGCGGCGCTGCCCGGCGCGGCCTGGCAGCACTGCCGCACCCGCTGGGGCCGTAAAGAATCAACGTGGCGATTCCGGTGTGGCCGGGCTCTCTGTGTGTCTTGCGGTGGTGCTGAGGAGCGCGGTGGCTGTGGGATACCGCGCTGCGGATCGGGTGATCGTGCATCCGTCCTGTTCCAGCAAGGGGCGCACCCATGCGGTGGCGTTGCCTATGGTGCGCCGGCTTACCTGGAACAGCTCGGCAATGACAGCCCAGCTGCAGACTTTGCGCTGGCCGAGGATGACCGCCAGGACGCGTTCGGCGTCGGTGATTTTCTCGGTGATGATTCCGCCGCGGGTTCCGGGGAGCCGGTCACCGCCCCGGCGCTGGTGTTTGCGGCGTTCGGCCTCGGCGGCCTGCCGCAGGGACAGCCGCTGGATCAGGTCCGCCAGGCCCTGCCTGCTCATCCCGGTCAATGCCGGATTGCCCAGCGCTGCCAGCCGGTCCGGCCGGGCGGGAGGGATCCCGGTGGTCAGGAAGTCCCGGAGTGTGCCCGCGCTGGTGATGCGCAGGATGGCAGGCGTGATCGCGTGCCTGCGCTCGGCTAGAAGCCCGCTGGTCTCGGTGATCGCCTTCCCGATGGAGCACTCGTTGACTTCGAGCATCTCCGACAGCACCAGCTGGGAGCAGACCTGCCGCCGGTAGATGACGGTGATCAGGATCTTGGCGGCATCGGTGAGCAGGGGCCGGCCATGGTTGCCCTTGGCCTGGCGCCGCGGGCCGCCGCGCTGTTCGAAGAAGCGCTGCTCAGCCCGGGCTCTCTGGGCCGGGGCCAGGCTGGCGGCTAGCTGGTCCAGCGTGCTGCGGCTCATGCCGGTCAGCCTCGGATCGGCCAGCGCATGCAGGGCCTGTGAACGGTGGTGGTTACTGTCGCCGCCTTCGGTGGCGCGCTGGCTGTCACGGCCAGGCGGGCGGATCATGTAGTTCCACGTCCCGTGCGCGGCGTGTGCTGCGATCGGCAGGTTGTTCATGCGCTCGGCACTGACTGAGATGCCCAGCGGATAGGCGCTGGGATCCAGTTCGGCCTCCACGCGCAGGCCGGTGCGGGTCCGGGTGGCGGCGATCGTGCTGACGACGACGTCGTGGCTGGTCAGCGGCCGTCCACGCCAGTTCATCGTGATGTGGGAGAACAACCGGTGCTCGATCTGGGGTGAAATGCGGACGCCAGCGGGCGCGCGGCAGCCGGCCGGGGCGGAGCCCTGGCCGGAGGGTCTTGGCGCAGTTATGCGGTGGCGGCGAGCTGCACGGTGTAGCCGAGTTTCTCCAGCTGCCGGACCAGGCGCTGGGTCTGGTGCTCCTTGTCCTGGCGGGAGGTGAAGTAATCCGCGCCCAGGTCGGTGAAGACCTCTCCGGTGGTGAGCATGTGCCAGATCACGTCGAGCAGGCTGTGGGCGACCGCGACGGCGGCCTTGTTCGGACCCCGGCGGCGGGCGATCTGCCGGTACTGGGCGCCGAAATAGCTGTCCCTGGTGCGAGCCGCCGCCCGGGCCGACTCGATCAGGGTGCGCCGCAGCCACTGGTTACCCTGCGTGGTGGCCACCTTGCGGCGCTTCCCGGCCGACTCGTGATTGCCCGGGCACAGGCCCGCCCACGAGGCCAGTTGCGCCGGGCTGGGGAACCAGCTCATATCGGCGCCGGTCTCGGCGATGACGACCTCGATGCTGCGGCGCTCCAGCCCGGGGACATCGGCCAGCAGCGCCCGGCTCGGCTCTCTCTCGGTGCCTGACGACGCGGCAGGCTTCGCTTGCGCTGCGGACCGCTCAGTTGCTTCCCCTCAAAGGGCTTTCGACGCTGGGCTCCGGCCCGGCCCGTTTCCAGACCAGACCGCCAGCCTGCTACCGGGCTCCCTGGCGATTACCCGGACCGGACTTCCACCGGCAGGCGACGACGAGCTTCCGATCAGGTCATGACCGCTAAACGATCACCTCCATGATCTCTGGACGCACCGGCTGCCGTACTAGGGCCTGAGATGATCGGCTGCTCAGCATCGTCGCCCTCATCCAGGTGCACCGGTCGACTCGAGGGCCGACCGGGGTGCTGCGGAGTGTCCTGATCTGGAAGGCGGCAGCAGCAGCCGCCCTCAAGATCGTAGTCGCGAGCTATGAGACGGTTGTCTCACGATCCCAAACCGCCCCAAGCGGCCTGGACGGGCTACGGCTGCCCTGCTAGACGGCGTCTCTCAGGCAAGGACCGCAGGCAGAACGCGCCGGCCGAGGAGTTCGATGCCGTGCGCTGCCGTGCGGCCGTGGGGAGTCCCGAACTCGACGCGCGTGGCACCGGCCTCGAAAAGCGCGGCCACCTGCGTGGCAACCTGCTCCGGCGTCCCGGAGAAGGCGAACCGGTCGAGGACGGAGTCCGGTACGAGCCGGGCGGCCTCGTCGTGCTGGCCCGCGCGGGCCAGC
>JBKQMG010000246.1:0-2561 GCA_052146815.1 Streptosporangiaceae bacterium
GCTGCGCGACCAGGGCGTGGCCGGGCACCTCGGCGTGGCCGGCGGCGACGCGGCGATGCTGGGGGAGTTCATCGCCACCGGCGTTTTTGATGTGGGGCTCGGCCACAACAAGTTCACGCTGATCGACCGCAGCGCCGAGCCGCTGATGGACGACGCGGTCCGCCGCGGGGTCGCGTTCGTCAACGCCGCGCCCTACGGCGGCGGCATCCTGGCCCAGGGCCCCGATGCCCAGCCGAGGTACGCCTATGAGCAGGCCGGCCCGGCCGTCCACGACGCGGTCCGGGCCCTGCAGCGCGCCTGCGCCGCACATGGCGTGCCGCTGGCCGCCGCTGCGCTGCAGTTCTCCGCCCGTGACCCGCGGGTCACCTCGACGGTGGTGGGCGTCTCGGCGCCGTCCCGCATCGCGGAGACGGCACGGCTGCTGACCCAGCATGTCCCCGAGGAGCTCTGGGCCGAGCTGGCCTTGCTGGCCATCCCGCCCGCTGGCTGAGCTGAGCCTGAGCGCACCCTGCTGACCCCGGCTCCCCACTGGGGCCGGAGGCTGTGCGAGCCGGCCATGTTCCGGGTTCCGGGGCAATGGCCCGGGGAAGGCCCGGAACATGTCGCGGTGCCTCAGCGGGCCAGCAGGGGGATGAGGACCTGGGCATCGGGGGTTCCCCAGCCGGTGACCGGGTCCCAGCCGGGTCCGGCCTGGTAGCCGGTGATCGTGACCCCGTTGAGGACCACCGTGTTGCTGCCGGCGGTGATGTCGTGGAACGCCTTCCGGTACAGCGGGCCGCGGGCGATGCGGTAGATGGCGGGGTTGACGAAGCCGAGCGGGTGCCCGGCCTCCTGGTCGGCCAGGGCGATCAGGGCGGCCCAGAACGGCGCGGCGGCGCTGGTGCCGCCGGCCCCGATGAGCAGGTAGCCGCCGCCTGGCGCGCTGAACGCGAGCGCCATGCCGGTGGTGCCCGCGGCGTCCGCGGCAACGTCCGGCACGCCCCGGCTGGCGCCGATGCCCGGCACGCCGTCCTGGTAGGCGGGCCGGGCGAACAGGTGGCTGAACCCGCCGCCCGACGCGGACGGCTGGTTACCCGGGTTGCTCCAGACGGTCTCGCTGATGTACGCGCCGCTGACCGGGCTCGCGGTCAGGCTGGTGCCGCCCGCCGCGAGCACGAGCGGATCGGAAGCGGGCAGGCTGACCTCCCTGACCGGCGCGGACGAGCCGTTGCCGATCGCGCCGTCGTCTCCCGACGCGACGACGACGGTGACATGGCGGCCCACGGCGTACTCCAGCGCCGAGTTCATGGTCGCCACTTCCGCGCTGGTCCAGGAGCCCTCACCCACGCTGAAGTCCTGACCGATGCCGCTCTGGGACATCACCTCCCCGTTACGGACCGCGACCCGCACGTACGCGGCGAACGTGGCGGCGAACTTCGCCGGGGTGCTCACCTCCGCCCGGCCGACCAGAATCTCACGGATGGTGGCGTCCGGGGCGACGGCGTGCACCAGCTCGGTGTCCTCCACCTCCTCCACGCCGGCCAGCCACGGCGAGGCGGACGGCCCCGCCAGGCCCGTGATGACCTGGATCCGTGCCGGGGGCAGCCCGAACCGGCGGTCGAAGTCCGCCAGGTCCTGCCGGATGTCGGTGACCGACTGCAGGAGGCTGGAGACCGGCTGGGGCCGCGCCGGCCCCGATTCGGCCTCCTCGGGCAGCGCCACCTTGACGCCGCGGCCGTCGATCCCGCGATCCAGCAGCGGCTGGATGCCGTAGGCGACCCGGAACCCCCAGGGGGTGTAACACGGCTGGGAGCCCGGGCAGTCAGCCGCCGCGGCGCCAGCCGGGCTGGCTGTCGCCGGCGCTGTGGCGCTGCCCGTCCGCGTGCTGCCGGCCGGCAGCAGGTGCTGGCAAGCGTCATTAGCCTTTGCCACGGGGCTGTTGCCGTGGGGGTGCCCGCTGATGCTGATGCTGCCCGATGGGCTGGGGTCGGGGAAGCCCGGTACGCCGTGGGTTCGCATGCACTGCGCGTAGGCAAGATCCGCCCGGTAGGTCGCCGACCCTGCCGAGGCAGAGCCGCCGGAGGACCCGACATGCACATGCACGAAGCCGCACGCCGTGGCCAGCAGGGCGACGGCTGCCATGACAGCCAGGGCTGCCGCCCGCCGCAGGCCCCGGTTACCGCCGGTCTTGTCGTTCATCGCGTCGCTCCTTCATGGCCGGGCGGTCATCGAGTCCTCGTTCCGGCTCCGGCATGAGCCAGCTTTACAGAATGGGAGGTGACAGCACGGTGACGGGAAATGTCACCGGGCTGACACCTGCGGCCTGCGATCCTGGGGAAGCGGGCGGCTAGCTGACATGCCGCGGCCGCAGGAAGTGGCGGGCTGGCGATGCGGATTCTGGTGACCGAGGACGACGAGATCCTGGCCGCGGCGCTGGCGACCGGGCTGCGCCGGGAGGGGATGGCCGTCGACGTGGCTCTGGACGGCGCCGCGGCCCTGGAGCATGTGGCGGTCAACCGCTATGACGTGGTGGTGCTGGACCGGGATCTGCCCGGCGTGCACGGCGACGATGTCTGCCGGGC
>JBKQMG010000247.1:0-8552 GCA_052146815.1 Streptosporangiaceae bacterium
CATCGCTAATCTGAAGACCTGGCGAATCCTCCACGTAGACTATCGGCGACCGCTCGCTAGCTTCGCCGAAACGATCTCTGCCGTCATTGCCCTGGAGTTTTATAGAATTACCTGTGAATAACCCTCACGGTTACTGGGCGCTGTTCGGCCTGATAGCCGTGGAGAGCCTCGGCATCCCGGTGCCCGGCGAGACCGCGCTCATTGTCGCGGGCCTGTATGCCGGGCACACCCACCATCTGTCCGCCTGGCTGATTTGTGCAGTAGCAGCGGCCGCCGCGATCACCGGGGACAACGTTGGCTACTGGATCGGAAGCAGGGGCGGCTACCGGCTCGCCCGCCGCTACGGGCCCAGGGTGCGGCTCGACGAGCGGAAGCTGAAGGTGGCCCGCTACCTGTTTGACCGTCACGGCGGGAAGGTCGTGTTCTTCGGCCGGTTCGTATCCATCCTGCGGACCGCCAGGAGCACGATCCAGGCCCGCCGGGCCAGCCCGGCCCGGATCGACGGCGACCGTGTCCACGAGGCCAGGACCTTGCGGTCGCGCGTCGGAACCTCCACGCTCACAGTCAACGGCATAAACCATCGTCGGCGAATGGTAATCAGAGGTCAAGATTTCTCGCTCACGCGACACTAGGGAGGCATTGCGGTGCCGAGGGAGTCGGCGCCCGCGAATTTCGGGGCTCCCTTCTCGTAAAAGACGTCGAGCTCTTGGATGATGAAGCCTGCCGTCGTCAACAGGTCGATGACGGGCCGGGTGAAGTGGCATCCGCCAGCTATCCGCTGCTCCAGCGGGTTGAAGCGCCTTTGCCAGCGGCGGACCCGCTCATCGGGGGCCAGCCCGTGCTCGAGGAAGTGCAGGGTCCCCCCGGGCTTGAGGACCCGCCGCACCTCGGCGAGGGCGGCGGTGACGTCGGGGATCGTGCATAGCGTCCACGTGGACAGGGCGGCGTCATAGCTGTCGTCGGCGAAGGGCAGTGACTGGCCGTCCAGCCCGGACCGCTGCACCGGGACGGCCGCCGCCCTGAGGCGCCTGGCGGCCAGCTGACGTCGGAGGGCTCGACCGCGGCAACCCGGGTGACGGCCGCCGGGTAGAAGGGAACGTTGAGTCCCGAGCCGAAGCCGATCTCGACCACGTCCCCCGCGAGACCCCCGCAGACCCGACGTCGCAGCGGCTCGACCATCTTTGTGCCGCACGCGGCGTTGAGGATCCGCGGGAGGACTCGCTCGCCATAGAAACCCATGGCTGCCTCCTCACATGCCACGATATTCGTTCGGTTGTTCCTCCTGGTTGGCGGACTCGCCGAGCGCCTTGAAGGAGAGCTTGCCAACCAGCCCAGGCTCCTGGCTGAGTGAAGAGCTCGCACCCGAGATCGTGCAGCATTGCCGCCGACCTTCAGGCCCGCCTGGCCATCCTCAGCCCGCTCACCGAGAGTACGGCCGCCGCCTTCCTGCCCCCATTGACCCACCAGGCGCAGGCTCTAGGCCCAAGGACGCGTGGCCGATCTACCGGGATCTACCGGCCGGGCCGGGGCTACCGTTGCCTGGGTGATCGAGACCAACGTAAGCGGAACCAAAGACGCCACGCCGCCTGGCACCGATGCGTTGCGGCGGATGACACTGACCGCGGCGGTCCTGGTGGTGATCCAGGTAGCCGTCGGGACGATAGTGAATCTCTACGTCACGGTGCCCGCCCATCATCCCGGCGCGCATCCGGCGAACTACTTCTCCGGATCGTTCCGCAGTGTTGCCTGGGCAATCGGCTCCGGCGCAATCTCGCTCGCGGTTCACGGTGCACTTGGCCTGGCGGTGATCCTTTTCGCTATCACGGTCGCCGTGCGTGCCGTGATGCTGCGAACCGGCCGGGTAGCGGTCAGCGCCGTGCTCGCGGCCATGCTAACCATCGGCGCGGGCTTCAAGGGTGCGAGCTTCCTCGACTTCCCAGGCCAGAACATCAGCTCGCTGATCATGGCGCTTTGGCCCTTGGAGCCTTGTGCTGCTACCTGCTGGCGTTGTACATGCTCCCCCCTCGCGGCTAGCCCCTCCCCAGAGGACCGCGACCTTCCGCTTTTCAGGCCGCGCAAATGTCCAGCGTAGAGACGACGGCCAAGCGTGGCGGGCTGCTGCCGAGGCAGGCGTTGGCTGCTGCTGTTGCTGTCATCGTTGCTGTCAGCGCCCGCCCGCAGGATGGGTGCTCTCCACCTGGCTGGAGAACCGCCCCTGCTCGCCGCAGCGTCCGGCCTCATATCGTGCTTCCCCATGGAGGGCATTGACATACTCGGCTCACCTCGACTCAGTCAGACGCACGGTGCACACTCGGTTGAGACCGCCCGTGGCCCGGCTTAGACGGGAAGGAAGCAAGACATGCGGGTGATGTTGATGATCAAAGGGGACCCGGAACCGGGCGCAGCGCCCAGCGAGGAACTCCTCGCCGCGATGGGCAGCTGCTGAGACGCTGCTCGCCGCAGCCGGCCAGCGCGTCCGGCTACATCGCCACGACAGTCAAGCCGACGGAACGACGCCCGCGTGAGCAGGACTGCCGCGGCCGCCGCTGTCAGAGCGCCCAAAGGCTCCGGCTCCTCAGCAGAAGGCAGCCGCGATGAGTTCTGCCGCCAGCCGCCGTCTGTATCAGCGAGATCCGGTCACCACGCCGAGGAGAACACGGTAATGACCTTTACACCCGTGGTCATCAGCCTGCCGATCGCTGACCGCCGGGCATCCTCTGAGTTCTACCGGCACGCTCTCGGACTCGACCCCATCGGCGAACCCGCTGAGGACGGTGTCCCTGAGCCGTTGCAGTTCATGCTCGGCCAGGGCGTGCGGCTGATGCTGGTACCGGCCGGCGGGTTCGGCTGGGTGATTGGCGGCCGCCAGGTCGCTCCACAGGGACACAGCGAGTGCGTCGTCAGCCTGAACGCCGGGACAGCGGTGGCGGTGGACACGCTGATCAAGCAGGCCCGGCAAGCCGGGGCCGACATCGTAACCGAGCCCGCGCAGCAGCCGTGGGGCTACGCGGGGGCATTCTCCGATCCCGACGGCCACGTCTGGATGGTGACATCCGAGCCGCCGCCTTCCTGACCGGCGGGCCGGCTGATGACCCCCCGCCGCGGATACGCCTGCCCGTCGCCACACCACCGAAGCGAACTGGAGCCGCAATGCCAGATGAGACCGTCAGCGCGACCATCACGATCAAAGCGCCCGCTGAGGCGATATTCGCGATACTCGCAGATCCGGCGAGCCATCCCGCCATCGACGGCACGGGCTGGGTCAGGCAAGCGCTCGATCCCGAGCACCTGACCGCGCCAGGCCAGATCTTCCGGATGGCCATGCACCACGACAACCACCCGGACAAGGACTACCAGATGGCGAACAAGGTTCTCGTGTGCGACCCTCCGCGCGCCATTTCCTGGGAGCCAGGCCAGGACGTCGCAGGCGACGGCAACCTGCAGTTCGGCGGCTGGACCTGCCGCTACGACCTCACCCCGGTCAGCCAGTCCGAGACCGAGGTAAGGCTTTCCTACGACTGGTCGGCGGTGCCGCAGTTCCTCCGTGAGCACATCCAGTTTGCGCTTTGGCAGCGGATGCTCAGGGCACACAACAGGGCTACGGGGACAGGTCTTCCCTGCGAGATCTGCTGCCACCGACGCTCCACGGGATTGTCCACGGACGGCAGGGCCGGAAGTCCGGGCCGCGGAAGCACTGGTTCTATCCCGGGTCGCTCTGCTCTGGTCAGTTCGCGCGCCGGCTCACCAGCACGGCAGACAGTTCGGCTCCGATCAGCAATGACCACATCGTCGCGTACAGGAACGCGAGCAGGCCGAAGATCCCGCCGATCGTTCCGTACAGCGCGGTCGAGTTCTGGATCAGCTGCGTGAACACCAGTCCCCCGACGGCCGTCAGCGCTAGCCATGCGATCGTGAAAGCCACAGCGCCGGGGAGGTGGTCCCGCAGTCTCAGGCCCTTCCCGGGCGTGAGAAGGCGGTAGGTAATCAGGAAAAGCGCGAATCCGCCGAACGCGAAGGCGGCGGCCTGGAACAAGCTCGCGATCGTCGTCCGGTGGGTGGCCTGCAGCCGAGCCTCAACCCCCGTGAAAAGAGCCAGGGCAACGAACGCCGCCACCATGAGGACCCCGATCACGGTGCCCCGGATCCGCCCGGTCAGCAGCCCGACCCACTCAGTGCGGAAGATCACGCCCAGAGCATGCCGTAGCCGGCTCGCGAAGCCCGACGCCGACCACAACAGCCCGAGCACGCCGACCACCCCGAGTGTCACTCGCCCGTTGATAGTGGCCTGCACTTGTTCGGTCACCAGTGATCCGAGGCCGGGCACCAGGCCGACCAGTTCCTGCACTGCTTTCTGCGCGGCTTCCGGGTGCCCGGCCAGCACGAAGCCCACGACGGACGAGGCGAACAGCAGCAGCGGAGGGATCGCCAGGAACGAGCCGTAGGTCAGCGCGCCAGCGTGGGTTGCCAAATCGTCGATCCGCGGCCGGGCGGCGACCTCGCCGATCGGTGCGAGGAACTTATACGGCAAGTGCGGGAAACGTTCATGCAGGACCTGCTGGCGCTCGTTGGCTCGGCCGCGCACCAGCTCGGGGCAGATCACCACACCAGCCTCCCGCCCTCCGCGATCGACTAACGTCACAGTGCCCGCCGTGGCTATGGCGCGGATGTTGGAGTTGTGCCGCAAGCCAGCTTCGCGCGCCGCGCAGCGCTACGCCGTCGGCGCGGCAGCAGTGGGCGTCTCGGCGGGAGCCGTGCCCTTCCTGCGTGCGGAAGCCCTGCCCATCACTGGTGTGGGCTACCTGCTCATGCCGGGCGCGGCGGTAGGAATGCCGATGGAGTGAGCAATATCGAGCATGCGCTTGTCGTAGCTCACCAGGGAAGCGAGTGCGTCGCCGATGGCCTGGGCGCTCGCGATGTGTACGGCATCGAGCGTCCTGACACCGCCCGGCAGGCTCGCTGCCGCGTCTCGGATCTCGTCGGTCACCAGGATTTCGGTGAAACTGGCCAGCAGATCCTGCATCGCCGTCGGGTAGCTGCCGACCCTGTCAAGGGTGCGGACTGTCTCGATGAAGCCGATCGTGCTGGTTCCCATGGGCATTTCGGGCGACTGAGCTAGGAAGCCGCGGAGTTCGGGTGCGTAAGGTCGGCCGGTGACGAGCGTGACCAGGGCTGACGCATCGAGGTAGATCACCGGTCGTCCGCTTGCCGCTCTGCGAGAAGAACGTCAAGGGGCGATGCGTCCTCGGGCACGGTGTAGCTCGGGATCTGGTCGAGATCCCTGGTGGTCTTCGGCTTCAACCTGATGATCCCCTTCGCGATGAGCGGGGCGTACCGGCCGAGGATCCCCGAGCCGGGCACTACCACGGCGATGATCTTGCCGTGCCGGGTAACCTCGATCGCCTCGCCTCGCTCGACGCGGGCGAACACGGCGCTGGGGTTGTAGGAGAACTCTCGGACCGAGACGGCGCTCATTCGTCCACACTCCATGTAGGCGTACCTGCATTAAAGCATTGTACCTACAAATAGCTGACCTGGCTGGATTGTGGGTGCCGATAACCCCGTCCACGTCATGCGACCAGGCGATATTCGTTGATCAGGCCACCGAGGCGAGTATGTCTTCGGACGCGGTACTGGTCGAGATCGACCGGTTCGGGCAGCGGTGTCAGCGGCGCGGCGCCCGTGCAGGGAGCGGTGCGGCCGATGCTGGTTGTGGTGGCTCTCGTAGTCGCGCAGGATCCGCCGCAGATGGTGCTGGTTCCAGACGAGGGTGCGGCCCGGGAGCTCGCGTCGGCATCCCCCGATCCAGCGTTCGGCGATCGCGTTCATGCGGGGCGTCCGCACGTTGCCCAGCACGGTCCGGATCCCGGCGCCGGCGAGGACCGCGTCGGACGCGGCGGTGAAGTTCGATCCGCGGTCGCGGATCATGAACTTGACTCGGTGCGTTTTGCTCGCCGAGGTCCATGATCAGGTTGCGTGCCTGCTGCGTGGTCCATTCCCCGGTCGGTGCAGGGTGACGCCGAGGATGCGGATGCGCCGGGTCGCGTGCTCGATCACGGCCAGCACGTGAGCCCGGGTGCCGCCGGGCAGGCCGACGGTGAAGAAGTCGCATGCCAGGATCGCCTCGGCCTGAGAACGCAGGAACTGCGGCCAGGCTGGCCGGTCCGTCGCGGCGCGGGGCCGGTGCCGTTGGTCTTGAGGATCTCCCATATGGTCGACGCAGCGACCTTGACTCCCAGCCCGGCCAGCTCGCCGTGGATCCTGCGGTAGCCCCATTCGGTGTTCTCGCGGGCGAGCCGGAGGACCAGTGCCTTGATATTCCGGCGGATCGCAGGCCGGCCGGTCCTGCCCCGCATGGACCTGGTGGCCCAGCGGCGCCGGACGATATCGCGGTGCCAGCGCAGGATCGTGTCCGGGGTGACCAGCAGCCGCAATCCGTGGCGGCGTGCTTTCGGTATCAGGCCGAGCAGGGCCGCGAGCAGGGCCCGGTCCGCCCAGTTCAGCTTCGGGCGGCGCGGCTGCCGCCGCTGCAGGACCGCGAGCTGGTGGCGCAGGATCAAGATCTCTGCGGTCTGCCACGCCTCCTCGCGCCGGGACAGCCGCAGGCCTGCTGCTAGTCGCGTGATCAGGAGGAAAACGAACCGCAGGCACATGACCGGTGAGCATCACGGGCAGAGCGCCGGGCGAGCAACTTTGCTGGTCAGAGCCGTGGATGAGATTCTCGGCACGCACACCTGGACGCCCCACAGCCCGGCAGTTGCACCATCACTCGCCAGGTCTCCATCCTGAGATCGATCAAGCCGGGCGCTATGTCCACGGATCGATGCCCCGAACGGCACTGCGGATTGATGCGGTGCAGAGCCATCGGGGGTCAGCGTTTCTCTCAGCGAATCCCGCGAGAGGAACGGATGATGACGACCACCTCGACAGCGTCCGCCGCCCGGGCCGAGGACCAAGATCTACGGGACTGGCCTGGCAAGCGTTAGCGCGCTGGTCGGCGTCTCCGTCGAAATCCCGGTCGGCTCGTTCACCGCGTGATAGTCCCGTCAGGCTCGGGCAAGTCCACGCTCATACACTGCATGGCCGGGCTCGACACCGTGGACGGCGGCCAGATCTGGACCGGCGGCCAGGAGATCACCGGGGATGCTGGAGCGACGTCTGATCAGGCTGCGGCGACACGTGAAGGCGCTGGGCGGGCGGCTTGACCTGACAGCCGACTTCGTGGACCAGACCGTGCGGCTGCCGGTCAGCGACATCGCCACGAATCCCGCCGCATAGCGCTCAGTGCCGGGCGGCCGGCTCTGACGCCTCTGTCCCGCGGTCCGCCGCACCCAGATGCACACCGCCTGAGCATTCGAACGTTAGCATTGCTAATGAATTTGCTGGGAGCCATGTTGGGAGCCAACCGCGGCAGGCACTCAGCGACGCCAGGCGACGTCCAGCCACAGTCAACGCAGTTCAAGGCCCCAGTGCGCCACGCTTGGCCACATCGGGCGACCGCCCGCGTCTCGTTCGCATCGAGGGGGTCAGGGGTTCGAATCCCCTCAGCTCCACCCAGAGATCCGCAGGTCAAGGTCACCATGCCCGGATCAAGCAGTCACGGCACCCGGCTCGGTGTCCGATTTTGGGAGCTAGATGGGAGCCGATCTCGCTTGGTCCGGATCCCTGGAACGGTTGTTGAGCCTTCGGCTTCTTCTGCCATGGTGGTAGTCAGGTCGGGATCGGGGCGGCGCCGTACCGATCCCGCATCATGGGGGTGTCACGCGCGCGGATAGGCAGGTGCCCCTGTCGGAGGCGGACATAGCCTTCGCCCATGTCCGCGAAGCGCTCAGGCGAGGACCAGCTGTAGCGCGCGATCTGGCGGGAGGCCCGGCCGTTCCTGCTCGCGGCCCTGCCGGTTCCTGACCCGCCGAGCCGTTACCGGCGGGCCGCGGGGCGAGGGGCGGCCGGACGGCCCGGCCCGCGCGTGGCGCCGAGCTCGGGCCCGGCACGCGAGGCTGGCAGGCTGTCGTACGCGCAGCAACCGCGACACCCTGAGTCGAGATCGGAGCGAATGTTGAAGGCAGTCCGTTTCAACCAGTTCGGGGGCCCGGAGGTCCTCGAGATCGTGGATCTCCCCGATCCGCATCCGGGGCCCGGCCAGATCCGGATTGCGGTGCACGCGGCCGGCGTCAACCCGAGCGACTGGAAGAAGCGCAAGGGCCTGATGGATGGGGAGCTCCCGCAGACCATGGGCCACGAGGCGGCGGGCGTCGTCGACGAGCTCGGCGAGGGCGTTGCGGACGTGGCCGTCGGCGATCGCGTGTTCGGCTTCTCCGCCGAGGGGGCGGCCCAGGCCGAGCTGGCGGTGCTGTCCTACTATGCGCCGATCCCGCCGTCGCTTGACTTCCCCGGCGCTGCCGCGCTGCCGGCCGCCATCGAGACGGCCACGCGCGCGCTCGACCAGCTCGGCGTCGGGAGCGGCAGCAAGCTGCTCATCAACGGCGCCTCCGGAAGCGTCGGCAGCGCCGCGGTTCAGCTCGCCGTGGTGCGGGGTGCGCGCGTGATCGGCACCG
>JBKQMG010000248.1:0-3907 GCA_052146815.1 Streptosporangiaceae bacterium
ACTCGCGTTCTCGTCCCCGGCCGGGGGGGCGGTCCCCGCCCCGGGCGGGGAGCCGGCCGGGCCCGCGTACCAGGGCGGGCCGGCCCGCCGCGAGCGCTGGCCGGCCAGCGAGGCGTTCGCGGACTACGTGCGCGCCCTCACCGCGTGGCGGCGGCTGCCGTTCCTGGACCCGGGCCTGCCGCCCGAGCTGCTGCCGCCGGACTGGCGTGGCCTGCGGGCCGCTGAGACCTTCACCGCGCTGCAGGCCGTCCTCGCCGCGCCCGCGCACGCCCACGTGGCCGCCATCACGGGTCGGCCCGCCGCGACCGGCCAGTTCGTCAGGGGATGACCGCATAGCCCTGGATCTCCACGAGCGCTGCGGGGTCCCAGAGCCGGGTGACGCCGACGGCGGCCATCGCGGGGTAATCGCGGCCGGCCAGCCGCCGCCAGGCCGCGCCAATCTCCCGCGCGTGCGCACGGTAGTCCGCCAGATCCACGGCGTAGATCGTCAGGCTGGCCAGATGCTCCGGGCCGCCGCCCGCGGCGCGCAGCGCGGTGAGCAGGTTTCCCAGCGCCTGCTCGAACTGGTCAGCCACGGTCGTGCCCACGATGGTGCCGCCGCTGGCCAGCGCCGTCTGGCCTGCCAGGAAGACCATGGTCCCTGACGTGGCCCGCACCGCGTGGGCGAAGCCGGACGGCCTGGCGAGCGACGGCGGATTAACGCGCTTGATCATCTCGGGACTCCTTTCCGCGCACGGCACGCCGACGCTGGTGTCTAATACTTTATAACCTGATATTGCACTTTCAGTGCGGCGGTCCGCGATTTCAAGCGGCTGCTCTGGCCGATTTGGTTTGATAGCGCGCAAGCGCGCGGAACACTGTCTGATCAGGGCACCGAGGAGTAAGCTCCTCGAAGCATTAGGCAGATAACTGGTCAGCGCGATAGGAATCCGCGCCCAGCCGCGGAGCAGCTCGAAAGACGCGGCGGTATTGGGCGGGACGGAAAGAAAGGGACGCGGACTTCAATACCGGCTGATCGATGTTTGGGGGACGAAATGTCAATGCCGGGGACACCGACTGCCGCGACAGTCCGCCATTGGATGGTCGAATGCGGCGGCTGCGAGGCCAGGGACGGCTGCTGGGTGGACCCGGCCGGTACCTGCGAGCACGGCGAGCCAAGCTGGGCCCTGGTGCTGGGCCTCCTGCACGCCGAGGGACAGCGCCGGGTCGGCCGTCACCGGTCGCTGCCGAGGCGCTCATAGCTGCCCCGGCGCTGATCCGCTGCGTCGGCCCGGCACTCGCTCGCCGGACGGCGCTGGCTCGTGCGATGGCACTGGCTCGTGCCGCATGCCCGTGTCGCGGCAGCATGCCGCGGGCCTTCGTCAGGGACGCCAGCGAGCGTGCCGCGTGCGCGGCTCGCCTTCCCTGATGAGCTGCAGCCGAGGGCGCGGCCCGTCGGTCCGGCCGGTCCGCGGCGGCGCGCTGCCGGGCCGCCATGGCACGGGCCAGTCGGCGGCGGGCCCGCTGTAGCCCTGCGCGGCGGCGGCGTGCAGCGTCCAGTTCGGGTCATGCAGATGCGCGCGGCCGAGCGCGCACAGATCGGCCCGGCCGGCCAGGATGATTGAGTTCACGTCGTCGTACGACGAGATCACGCCGACCGCGATGGTCGCGATGCCGGCCCTGTGGCGGATCGCGTCGGCGAACGGCGTCTGATAGGACCGGCCGAACGCGGGCTGCTCCTGTGGCGTCACCTGCCCGGTCGAGGCGTCGATGGCGTCCGCTCCGGCGGCGGCGAAGGCACGGGCGATCTCCACGGCGTCGTCGCCGGTGATGCCGCCCTCGTACCAGTCGGTGGCCGAGATCCGCACCGTCATGGGCTTGTCCGCCGGCCACTGCGCCCGCATCGCGGCGAAGACCTCCAGCGGATAGCGCAGCCGGGCGGCGAGCGAGCCGCCGTAGCGGTCCTCGCGCCGGTTGGTGAGCGGCGAGATGAACGACGACAGCAGGTAGCCGTGCGCGCAGTGCAGCTCGATCAGGTCGAATCCGCACGCCAGCGCGGCGCGGGTCGCGGCGGCGAACTGCTCCTTGATCTGCGCCATCTCGGCCAGGCTGAGCGCGCGCGGCAGCGGGCTGACTCCCTCGCGGTAGGGGATCGCTGACGGCGCGCACACCTCCCAGTTGCCGGCGGGCAGCGGCAGGTCGATGCCGTCCCACATCAGCCGGGTAGAGCCCTTGCGGCCGGAATGGCCGAGCTGCAGCCCGATCTTCGCCGTCGACGAGTCGTGCACGAAGTCGCAGATCCGCCGCCACGCTTCGACATGCTCGGGCGCGTACATCCCCGCGCAGCCCGGCGTGATCCGCCCGTCCGCGCTGACGCACACCATCTCGGTCATGACCAGCGCGGCCCCGCCGAGCGCCTTGCCGCCGAGATGGACCAGATGGAAGTCCGACGGCGTGCCCGCCGCGGCCGAGTACATGTCCATCGCCGAGACCACGACGCGGTTCTTCAGCTCCAGGCCGCGCAGCCGCATCGGCTGGAACATCGGCGGCGCGACCTCGCCGGTGCCCAGGCCGCGCCGCTGCTCGTGGCCGGCGAACCAGGCGTCGATCCGCGCGGTGAACTCCGGGTCGCGCAGCCGGAGGTTCTCGTGAGTGACCCGGCGGCTGCGGGTGATGATGTTGAAGGCGAACTGCTCGGGCTCCTGGCCGATGTACTGGCCGAGGTTCTCGAACCACTCCAGGCTCGCTTGCGCCGCCCGCTGGGTCGAGGCGACGACGGGCCGCCGTTCTGCCTCGTAGGCAGCCAGCGCGCCGTCAAGGACGGTGTGCTCGCGCAAGCAGGCGGCGAGGGCCAGCGCGTCCTCCATGGCCAGCTTGGTGCCCGATCCGATGGAGAAATGGGCGGTATGCGCCGCGTCGCCGAGCAGCACCACGTCGCCGTGCCGCCAGGTCGCGCAGCGCAGCGTGGCAAAACTGATCCACCGGGAATTGTTGGCGTGCACCCGGTGCCCGCGCAGCACGTCGCCGAACATCTCGGTGATCCGCGCAATCGACTCCTGATCTGATTCGCCCGGCGCGAGCCCGCTGGGGGCGAGGCCGGCGAATCCCGCCGCCCGCCAGACCGAATCATGCATTTCCACGATGAACGTGCTGCCGGTGGCGTCATAGGGGTAGCCGTGAATCTGCATGACGCCATAGGGCGTCTGCTCGATGTAAAAGGCAAAAGCATCGAAGACGAGGTCAGTGCCGAGCCACATGTACTTGCAGCGGCGGATGTCACGTTCAGGGCGGAACGCGGAGGCCAGCTCGGCGCGCACGGCCGAGTTCGCCCCGTCGGCGGCGACGACAAGGTCGTACTGCGCGGCCAGCGCCGCAGCCGGGGGCGCCTCCTGCTTGTAGCAGACCGATACGCCGAGCTCGTCGCAGCGCTCCCGCAGGATCGCCAGCAGCCGCCGCCGGTTCATCGCCGCGAATCCGTGCCCGCCGCTGGTGATCGTCTGGCCCTTGACGTGCACGTCGATGTCGTCCCAGCGGGCGAACTCGCGCTCCATTGCCCGGTAGACGGTGGGGTCGGCGTTCTCGATGCCGCCGAGAGTCTCGTCGGAAAACACCACGCCGAAGCCGAACGTGTCGCCCGGCGCATTGCGCTCCCACACAGTGATGTCGGCAGCCGGGTCGAGCTGGCGGGCCAGCGCGGCGAAGTAAAGCCCGCCGGGGCCGCCGCCGGCGACGGCAATGCGCACGCGGCCTCCCGGTATGTCCGCGGCCTCCGTGAGCCCCGAACATACGCGACAGTATGACGAGCCGCCGACGATCGTCAATGCAACGCGACCAACGGCACTGCGACCAATGGCAGGGGCGGCAAAAAGGCACGGGCCGGCATCGTGACGGCCTTCGCGCCGACGGGGAGGACGCCGCCGGCGCGAAG
>JBKQMG010000249.1:0-2754 GCA_052146815.1 Streptosporangiaceae bacterium
GGCTGCGCCCGGACGAGATAGCTCATACCCGCCGAACCGGTACACCTCATAGCCGCGTAGCCGTAGCCGCCGGTCCTCGGACACCATCTCCGAGTAGAGCTTGGGCGAGGCGATATCACCCTCCGCGTAGTGCTGCTTGCCGTCCACCTCCAGTACGATCCGCACGCCATGGGGTAGAAGCAGAAGGAAGTCCATACGCTCGCGCATAAGGACGGTCGGCCCTCCCCCACGCTCTCGGCGAGTCCTGGGGTCGTAGTGAAGGTAGACCTGAGGCAGTAGCGCCGGTTGCCCTGCATCCTCGGCCGAACCGTAGTGCTCGTAGTAGGTCCGAAACAGCGACTTCTCTGGTGGGCTACCAAGCGACGCGGCCAACCTCCGGTACAGGCTACGGGCCACCTCAACGTCGTCCTGGTCCTCAAAGCCGTTACTCCCCCGCCACCAGTCGACCAGCTCGACCCACGTCAGCCCGGCCTCGCTCAGCGGCCAGTCGTAGAAGAGGCAGTACTCCGCATTCCCGACCACCTCAACGACGTTGTTAATGGCATCCCGAAAGACAATCCGCGGCTTGGCGCCTGTAGAGGCTAAGATGATGTTCTTGAGCTGGCCGTCAACGCCGCGTACGGATGCAGTAGCTTGTTGGTCCTCGAGCTGCTCGAGCTGTGAGGAGACGGGGTCAAACAACTCGTTCAGGTAGTTTCTGCGAGGAGCATAGGAGCCGTCCATACGCTGGCTGATCCAGTAGTCGCGGAAGCGTGCGAAGTCCCTGAAGGGCGGGTCAAATTCCACGCCGAGACGCTTAAGGACCGCACGCAAGGCGCGCAATACAATTGAAATGGGTGCGGCTCTTTTGAGGTGAGCTGGTTACGCTGCGGGGGCGAGGTCTTCGCGGTAAATGGCTCCGTGGATGTGCTTATGTTCTTGGCGCAGGTGGAAGGGCCAGTAGGCGTCGAAGTCGCCGCTGGCGATGACGGCGCGGAGCTTCAGGATGGCCTCGGCGCCTTCGAGTCCCCATCTCGCGCCCGTGATATCCATTCTGTCCTTGACGATGTGCCGGCAGGCGCCCTCGATGATCCCGGTGGCGATGGGCCAGCCTTTGTTCAGCGCGGTGGCGTAGTCCAGGTAGCCGTTCTTGTTGTCCAGGTAGCGGGCGGCTTCGTCGGCGCCGGCGCGCTCGGCGGGCGAGTAGCCGTAGGTGGTGGCGCGGCGGCGGATCCCGGCCGCGACCTGGGCTGCTTTCCCGCGGAGAATCGTGCGGGCCTGGGCGGCGACCCATTCCTCGGCGGCGGGCTCGCCCTTGTCGAAGAAGGACCAGGCGGCCTTCCACAGGTATTCGAGGACGTGGATGAAGTCGATGACGATCGTGACCGTGATGCCGCGCCGGGCGGCCTCGGCGGTGACGGCCTCGATCTGGGTGTTGTTGCCGTCGATGAGGACGGGCCATTCGCGCTTGTGCTGCGGGTCGCGGCGCTCGGCCTCGTCGAAGGCGGCGGCGATGACGGCGGGGATGTCGTCGGTGACCGAGGCGGTCAGCCACTTGCCCCGCGCCTGCGGCTCCCGCGGCTTTCCCCTGCCCTTCGGCTTCGCTGCCTGCGCTTTCTTCTCGCGCCGCTTCTGCGCCGGCGTGCTGATGACATCCTCCGGTGTGCGCGGGACCGGGACCGCGTCATAGACGCAGGCCAGCTCGGCCATCCGCTTCCGGCCGTTCTTCTCCCCGGGCGACAGCCGGGTCGCGAGCTTGCCCTCCGCGGATGCCGCGGCCTTCGCGGTGGCCGGGCGCAGCGCTTCCGGCAGCATCACGATGCCCTTCCCGTCGAAGGTCAGCACCAGCGGCCACCCGTCCGGCGCAGGCCTGATCACCCGCTGCAGGTAAAACGCCTCCACGTGGGCGGCGCAGCGGCGGGCAAGCTCCTCTACCTGCCGTTTTCCTACCCTCACGCCGGTCGCGCGGGTGATCGCGGCACCTGCAGCCTCTATCGAGCCGCGCGCGGCCTCGACAGAGGCGAGCCTGCGGAGCCCGTGGGAGTGCTTCTCCTCCGGCAGGTTCAGCCCCCGGTCCAGCGGGCACACGTTGCTCCTGCCCGGCGACCGGTAGGCGATCCGCGACACGATGACCTGCCCGAACTTCGTCACCAGCGGCCGGGCCCGGCCCCTTTCCGCGCGCGTGCGGACGGCGCCGTCCTCCCCGGTCACGTCATGCCGCCGCTCCTCGGCCGCAGCCGTCGCGTCCAGCCGGTCCTGGAACACGCGCCGCAGCAGCTCCCGGCCCCGCACCTCCAGCTGTTCCTCCAGCTCAGCGTGCTGCAGCCCCGCCGCCTCCTCCGACGCCGCCCAGTCCTCAAGCTCCCGGAAGCACTTCCTCGACTCCGCGAACACCCCGTCCTGAGCAGGCACATACCCTTGCATCGGGCTCCTTCTTTTGCGATCCGGTCGTCAGACAACCGGGACCGTAACGAGAAGGAGCCCTTTACGCACGTACCGACACGGCAAAACCGGACACAGGACCACCAGGCGCACTAAAACGCTGCATATTGCATCACCCCAGAAGAGCCACACCCTTTACCGATGGTGCGGTGAACATGAGCGTTATATCCTGAGCTGGTGCCGCCGTAATGGTTATCGCGACATCGCGACACGGGTCACCGCGGCAGTGGTGTCATAAGCCGCCCCCGTCTCCGCCTGATGCCGTAGGCCCAGCTAATCACGGCCGGTGCGCCGTCCACAGCGACTGGACGTTGGCGGACCCTCGTCGCTGCC
>JBKQMG010000250.1:0-34358 GCA_052146815.1 Streptosporangiaceae bacterium
TGTGCCCAAGCTGCAGCGCCTCGCGCAGCGAGAGCTCCAGGACCTTCTTGGCCCGCGGCGTGAACGGGATGTGCCCGGACGGTGCCTGCTGGCCCTGGCCGATGATCTCCTCGACCTGCTGGCGCACGGCCTCCAGGCTGATCCCCAGCGACTCAAGGGCCTTGGCGGCCACGCCCTCGCCCTCGTGGATCAGGCCGAGCAGGATGTGCTCGGTCCCGATGTAATTGTGGTTGAGCATCCTGGCTTCTTCCTGGGCCAGGACCACAACGCGCCGCGCCCGGTCGGTGAACCTCTCGAACATGGTCTGCGCCGCCCTTTCCCCAGCTGCGCTGCCGGTGGTATTACGATACGTCGCGGCGGTGGAGTGTCCAGATATATCTTGATGTGGGTCAGCTGCCGTCTGGGTACCCGCCGCGGTGGGACACCACGGGATAGCGCGGCAGCCCGCTGACCGGGTCGCGGATCATGGCCGTGGTCTGGGCCAGGTAGGGCGGGTGCGCCCGCCAGCCGTCCGGATACGGCGCCAGTCCCCCGGCTAGGCGCGGCTGCCCGTCCGTGCGCTGGCCGTAGAGCCGCAGGGTCGACTGCCGCAGGGCGCGGATGCTGCCCGAGCCGAACCGGGCCGTCCAGCTTTCTTCCACGGCGCCGGCCAGCCGGCGGCAGGAGTCCAGGGCTCGCTGGCCCCGCGAAGTGAGGCGGCCGATCCTGGCCCGGCGGCCGGCCGGGTCCGGCTCCGTCGCCACGTAGCCGTGTCGCTCCAGGAATCCCGTCGAGGCGCTGACTGCCTCCTTCGACACGCCGCTCAGCCGGGGCAGGTCCCGGATGAGCACGCCGTCGCCGGCGAGGACCCGCAGCACGTTGGCGCTGATCGCCAGCGACAGGGCCGACTCGCTTTCGTACTCGATCGTGAACGCGAGCAGCAGCCGGGACAGGAGCACGGAAAGGTCGGGCGAGCCGTCGTCTTCCCCGGCGGGAAAGGCGGCCGGCGGCCCCTCGAACGGCCCGCGCGGCGCGCGCATCCCGTCGGCATAGCTGACCACCGGCAGATAACGCGGCAGCGGCAGGCCGATCTGGCCGAGCAGGGCCAGCAGCGACTCCCGCAGCCCGGCGATCTCTCCCGCGCCGAACCGCTGCCGCCATCGGCCCTCGATGACAGCCGGCAGCGGCCGCCATGTCTGCTGAGCACGCCGGCCGGCCGCGGTGGGACCGACGATCCAGTCGCGGCGCGGCGGCGCTGGCCGGGGGTCCGCCGGATCGGGCTGCACGGTGACGTACCCCCAGCGCTCCAGGCCCGCGAGATTCGTGAGCCGGGCCGCCTGGTCAACGTCGCGCAGGCAGCTCCCCTCGGCCGGCAGGAACTGCAGGAAGTTCGCCCACATCGGCAGCGATATCAGCCAGGGACCGCGGCGCGAGCGGGCGGCCGGGCCGCGCGTCGTCCGGTGCTCCATCCGGTGCTCGAACTCGTTGTCGCACTCGACCGTGAACGCGATCAGCAGCTGGGACAGCAGGGCCGGCAGGGGCAGATCAGGGGCTCCAGCAGCGGCGGCGCGCGACGCGCCGGCTCCAGCCGCCCCGGCGGCGCCGCTGGCGTCCGGCAGGCGCCCCGCAGGCGGGGCCGTGGCCGCCGGAGCCGGATGCAGCGGCGGCGCCGACGGGTCCCTGACGGCGCTGATGAGCATCGCCCTGGGGCGCAGCGCCATCGCCGGCGGCACGTCGCCCGGCGCGCCGGGCGCGGGCGGACGGCGGCGGCTCATGGTCAGGCCCAGCCCGGGCGGCCGTGACCCTGCCGTCTCGGGCAGGCCACTTTCTCGGGCGCCATGCAATTACCATGCCATGGCTCGCCACGTCGACCAAGCCGGATTACCAGTCGCGCGGGCCGGCGTCGCCGTCGCCGGAGCGGGTGCCGCTGCCGCTGCGGCGCCACCAGCCAGGGCCGTTGCGTGACCGCAGGAGAGCCAGGACGACGGCGCCGAGCACGATCACGCCGATGATGATCGGGCCGTAGGTGTGGATGTGCCAGATGCGCAGGCCGAAGCGCCAGATCAGATGCCAGATGAACAGGCGGACGAGCCAGTGGGCCAGCCCGCCGCCGCCGAAGCCGCCGAGGGCGCCGTGCAGCCTGCCCAGCGCCGGGGCGGCGAGGTAACTCGTCATGCTTCACACAATGCCACTACCTCGGGAGTGCTCTGACCTGCGCAGAATGCGGCCAGTTGCACGGTATCTCCCTGCGCTGGCTCTCCGGCTGCGCGATCTGCGTGCGCGCCTTATCTCCCGCCGCGCCGCGGCCCCGGCTCCCCCCGGTCAGCACTCCACGACGTTCAGCGCCAGGCCGCCGCGGGCCGTCTCCTTGTACTTGTCCTTCATGTCGGCGCCGGTCTCGCGCATCGTCTTGATCGCCTTGTCCAGGGAGACCTTGTGCTGGCCGTCGCCCCGGATCGCCATCCGGGCCGCGGTGATCGCCGTCACCGAGCCGATGGCGTTGCGCTCGATGCACGGGATCTGCACGAGGCCGCCGACCGGGTCGCAGGTCAGGCCCAGGTTGTGCTCCACGCCGATCTCGGCGGCGTTCTCCGCCTGCTCCGGGGTGCCGCCGAGCACCTCGGCCAGGCCCGCCGCGGCCATCGAGCAGGCCGAGCCGACCTCGCCCTGGCAGCCGACTTCCGCGCCGGAGATCGACGCGTTCTCCTTGAACAGCACGCCAATGGCGCCCGCGGTCAGCAGGAACCTGACCACGCCCTGGTCGTCGGCGCCGGGCACGAACCGGGTGTAGTAGTGCAGCACCGCCGGGATGATGCCCGCGGCCCCGTTGGTCGGCGCGGTGACGACCCGGCCGCCCGCGGCGTTCTCCTCGTTGACCGCCAGGGCGTACATCGTCACCCACTCCATCGCGTAGAGCGGGTCCGCGGTATCCCCCGTCCGGCGCAGGTTCTCCCGCAGTGCCCCGGCCCGCCGCCGCACCCGCAGGCCGCCGGGCAGCACGCCGCCGGCCTCGCAGCCGCGTGCCACGCATTCCTGCATGACCGACCAGATCTTCAGCAGGCCGTCGGAGACGGCCTCCTTGTCCCGGCGCACCAGCTCGTTGCCGAGCATCACGCCGCTGATCGGCAGTCCGGTCCGCCGGGTATGCGCGAGCAGCTGCGCGCCGGTGGTGAAGGGATACGGAACGGGCGTCGCATCCGGCACCAGCTTGTGCTGGCCGGCTGCGTCCTGCGTCAGCACGAACCCGCCGCCGACCGAGTAGTAGATCCGGGCGCTGATCTCGCGGCCCGCGCCGTCGAAGGCGGCAAAGCGCATCGCGTTGGGGTGGAACGGCAGCCGCTTGCGCCGGTGCAGGATCACGTCCTCGTCGGCGTCGAACGCGATCCCGGCTGAGCCGGGCAGCGGCAGCACGCCGGTCTCGCGCACGCGGGCGACCAGCGGCCCGGCCGCGGCCGGGTCGACCAGCTCGGGCTGCTCGCCGGAGAGGCCGAGAACCACCGCCTTGACGCTGCCGTGCCCGTGGCCGGTGGCGCCGAGCGAGCCGAACAGCTCCGCCCGCAGCCGGGCGGTCTGGCCGGCCAGCTGATCGTCACGCAGCGACCGGGCGAACATCGCGGCGGCTTTCATCGGCCCGACGGTGTGCGAGCTGGAGGGCCCGATGCCGATCTTGAACAAATCGAAGACGCCGATCGTCATCACGCGCTCCTGTCTGGCCTGCTGCGCTGCCGGCCCGTGCCCTGCGATCCCCCGCCTGCTGGTTCCCCCCGGTCCCGTCCGGCTGCCCGGTTCCTTCGGGCTGCCCGTGCCCCGCCTGCTACTTCCCGCTGCCGCCGTCTCCTACCGCCGCGGGCCGCGGCCGGCGGCCGGTCTTCTGGCCCGCCGGGTCGTAGGGCGGCCGCAGGTGCACGGTGGCGGGCACCAGCTCGCCGCCGATGTTGACCTGGTACCGGCCCTCCCTGGCATAGCCGGCCGCGACGACCTCCCCGTCCGGGCGCCACAGGTAGGCCAGGCCGACCGATGCGCCCAGTGTCTCCCCCCAGGCGGCCGACGTCACCTGGCCGGCCGCGGCGCCGTCGCGCACGAGCAGCTCGCCGCCCCACATCACCGGCGCCGGGTCGTCCAGCACGATCGACACCAGCCGGCGCCGCGGGCCGCCGGCCCTGGCCTTCTCGACCGAGTCCCGGCCGAGGAAGCCGATGCCGGTGCCGAGCTTGCAGGCGAACAGCAGCCCGGCCTCCACCGGTCCGTAGTCCGGGGTGAGCTCCCGGCCGAACGCGCGGTAGCCCTTCTCCAGGCGCAGCGACTCGATGGCGTAGTAGCCGGCGTTGACGGCGCCGAGGTCCGCGCCGGCCGCCATCAGGTCCTCGTAGACACCGGCGGCGAACTCGGCCGGCACGTACAGTTCCCAGCCGAGCTCGCCGACGTAGGTGATCCTGGTGGCGCGGGCCGTGGCGTAGCCGAGGTCTATCTCCCGGCTGGCGGCGAACGCGAACCCGTCGTCGCTCAGATCCGCGCGGGTGAGCCGGGACAGCAGCTGGCGCGACGCCGGGCCCATGACGCCGAGGACCGCCAGCGCCGAGGTCACGTCGGTGACGGCCGCGCGGCTGCCCGGCGGCATCTGCCGGATGATGTGGTCCTGGTCGCGCACGGCCGCGGCGGCGCTGCTGACCAGCAGGAACTCATCCTGCGACAGCCGGTTGACGGTGATGTCGGCCTCGTAGGTGCCGCGCTCCCCCAGCATCCCGGTGTAGACGGTGCTCCCCGGCGCGACGCCGACGTCGTTGGTGCACAGCCACTGCAGCGCGGCCTCGGCGTCCGGTCCGGTCACCAGGTACTTGGAGAACGAGGTCTGGTCGAAGACCGCGACGGCGCCGCGGGCCGCCCGGTGCTCCGCGGCCGACCAGGGCTGCCAGTTCTGCCTGCCCCACGAGTAGTCGATGACGGGCTGCTCGCCGGGCGGCGCGAAGAAGTTCGCCCGTTCCCAGCCCATCTTGGTGCCGAAGCAGGCGTTCGCCGCCTGAAGCTGAGGGTAGACCGGCGACCGGCGCAGCGGCCTGGCTGACTCCAGCTCCCGGTTCGGCCAGGGAATGGCGTAGTGCAGGCCGAGAACCTCGCCGACCCGGTCCCGCAGCCACTGGTTATTGCCGTTGAACCGGGCGAACCGCCGGATGTCCACGGCGGTCAGGTCGCTGGTCGGCTGGCCTTCGATGATCCACTCGGCCAGCGCCAGGCCGGCTCCGCCCGCCGACGCGATGCCGACCGAGTTCAGGCCCGCGGCCACGAAGAAGTTCCGGCATCCCGGCGCCTCGCCGAGGATGAACTGGTTGTCGGGGGTGAAGCTCTCCGGCCCGTTGTAGAACTTCTTGATCCCGGTGTCGGCGAGCACCGGGATCCGGTGCACGGCGCTGTCCATCAGGACCGAGAAATGGTCCCAGTCCTCCTCCAGCAGCCGGAACTCGAACGGATACGGCAGCGCGTCCGGCGCTACCCAGGGCTTGGCCTGCGGCTCGAAGCCGCCGACGACCAGGCCGCCGACTTCCTCCTTGAAGTAGGTGTAGCCGTCCGGGTCGCGCAGGATCGGCAGGTCCGGCGCGACGCCGTCAATCTGCTCGGTCACGACGTAGAAGTGCTCGGCCGAATGCAGCGGCACGGTCACCCCGGCCATGGCGCCCACCTGCTTGGCCCACTGCCCGGCGCAGTTCACCACGATCTCGGCCTCGACGTCGCCCCGGTCGGTGCGCACGCCGGTCACGGCGCCGGCGGCCAGGCGGATCCCGGTCACCCTGGTGCGCTCGGCGATGACCGCGCCCCGCTGCCGCGCGCCGCGGGCAAGGGCCGCGGTCAGGTCGGTCGGGTTGGCCCGGCCGTCGCCGGGCAGCCAGATCGCCCCGGCCAGATCGCCGGCCGCCATCACCGGCACGAGCTCCGCGGCCCGCACCGCGCTGATCAGCTCGCACTCGAGGCCGAAGGCCTCGGCGGTGGCGGCGGTGCGGCGCAGCGCGGTCAGCCGGTCCGCGGTGCGCGCCACGGTGACGCCGCCGCACCGGCGGAATCCGGTCGCGAGGCCCGTCTCGGCCTCCAGCGCGCCGTACAGGGCAGTGGAGTACTGCACCAGCCGGGTCACCGACTCCGAGGCCCGCAGCTGCCCGACGAGGCCGGCGGCATGCCAGGTCGTCCCGCAGGACAGCTGGCCCTGCTCCAGCAGCAGAACGTCGGTGCAGCCGAGCAGCGTCAGGTGGTAGGCGACGCTGGTGCCGATCACGCCGCCGCCGATGACGACCACCCGGGCCCGGCCGGGCAGGGCCGGCCGCCCGGGCGCGCCTGCCTGCTCGCCTGACGCTGGCTGCGCATCCATGGACATGACGATCAGTCGTCTCCCTGCACCTCATCGAGCAGCTCGCCGAGCCTCTTCCCGCTGAACCCCGCGGCGGCTGCCTCGTACTTCTCCATTGCCCAGGACCAGAAATCAAACTCCAGCGGGCTGGTCGCGCTCTGGATGGCGCCCCACAGGGTCCAGCCGTACCGGGCCACCAGGCCGAACAGCTGCGCCCTGGCGATCCGGCTGCGCCGGGGCCGCCCGTAGTAGGCGGTGACCAGCGCGGCGAGGGCGTCGCGCGGCAGCCCGGACTCGGCCGCGATGTTGCCGAGCTCGAAGCACGGGTCGTTGTTCCCGGAGTACTCGTAGTCGATCAGCCAGATCCGGTCGCCGTCGTCGATGAAGTTGCCGGCCAGCAGGTCGTTGTTGCACGGCACCGTGCCCTCGTCGCGCGCGGCCAGGGCCGCCCGCGCCGCGTCCAGCTGCGGCAGGTAGCGGTCATAGCCGCGGGGCACCCGCAGCCCGCGCGACCGGGTGACCTCCAGGTAACGGCGCTGGATGTCGAACATGTCGAAGTCGTTGCCGAACCGCGGCGCCGCGTGCAGGCGGCGGCACGCAGCGGCGATGCGCGCGGTGTTCGCCGGGTCGGCCACGTCGGCCTTGGTGTACGTGCGGCCGTCGAGGTAGCCGATGACCAGCAGGCAGTCCTGCGGCCGGTAGTCGATGACGGGCGCGCCGACACCCGCGCGGGCGGCGATGACCGAGTTGGCGTACTCGTGCTCCCGGTTGATGGCGAGCGCCTCGCCGGACCCGGCCCAGAGCCGGGCGACGAACGCGCCATCGGGCGTGACTACGCGGTAGTTCCGGTTCGTCAGGCCGCCGGGAAGCTCGCGCACCGACCGAGGCTTCGCGGCCAGGCTCGGCACTGTGTCGAAAAGCTCATCCAGGGCCATTGAGCGAAGGCTAGGCGCTTCGCGGCGGCCGGTAAAGGGTCTGGACAGTTAGTCAGCGCGACCGTACGCTACCGGTCATCTCGCGGTCCCATCGCAGTTCCCTTCGCACGGGAGGACCCGTCTCATGAGCGCCAGCACCGAAGCGCCCGGCGGGCACGAGCGCGATTCCGCTGATCTGGCCCAGTTCGGTTACAAGCAGGAGCTCAAGCGCTCGCTCGGGACCTTCAGCTCGTTTGCCGTGGCCTTCAGCTATATCTCGCCGTCCACCGGAATCTTCACGCTCTTCGCCCTCGGCCTGACCACGCTCGGCGGCGTGTTCATCTGGACCTGGCCGGTGGTCGCGCTCGGCCAGTTCCTGGTGGCACTGAACTTCGCGGAGGTCTCCAGCCACTACCCGGTGGCCGGCTCGGTGTTCCAGTGGACCAAGTACCTGGCCAGCCGGCGGTACTCCTGGTTCTCCGGGTGGATCTACCTGTTCGCCGGCATCCTGACCGTGACCGCCGTCGTCGCCACGCTGCCGCTGGCGCTGATCCCGGCCCTGAACGGCATGGGCTGGCACAGCCTGAACGCGGCCAGCCTGCACACCCAGCTGGTCGTCGCACTGATCACGCTGGTGGTCATCACCGTGCTGAACATCTACGGGGTCCGGCTCGTCGCCATCATCAACAACACCGGGGTCCTGTTCGAGATCCTCGGCATGTTCGTCTTCGCGCTGATCCTGATGGCCTTCCACAACCACCAGGGCTTCCACATCGTCAGAAACAGCGGGGGCTTCCATGTCGGGCCGAGCTCCTTCCTGGCCGCCATGTTCATGAGCCTGTTCGTCATCTACGGCTTCGACACCGCCTCCACCCTGGCCGAGGAGACCCGCGACCCGCGCCGGGCCGCGCCCAAGGCGGTGCTGGCCTCGGTCATCGGCGCGTTCATCATCGGCGGGATCTTCCTGATCGGCGTGCTGGTGGCCATTCCCAACCTGCACGCGGCGATTACCGCCAACGGCGGCCTCGGCGACGGCCCCGCGCAGATCATCGAGGCGAACTTCTCGCCCGCATTCGCGACCATCTACCTGCTGGTCGTGTCGGCCGCGATCTTCGTCTGCTGCCTGTCCATCATGGCGGCCACCATCCGGCTGTGCTTCGGGATGTCGCGCGACAACCAGCTGCCGTTCTCCCGGCCGCTCTCGAAGGTCGCGCCGAGCCTGCACACGCCCGTCTGGGCCTGCATCGCGATCGCGGTGCTCGCCGCGATCCCGTTCATCAAGTACTCCGGCGCGGGCATCATCGCCATCGCCGCGTCCGGGATGATCTACCTCAGCTACTTCCTCGGCAACCTGGTGATCATGCGGGCCCGCACCCGCGGCTGGCCGAAGATCAAGGCGCCGTTCAGCCTCGGCCGCTGGGGCGTAGCCGTCAACGTCCTGGCCCTGCTGTACGGCGGGGCCATGCTGATCAACTTTGCCTGGCCGCGGGCGGCGAGCAACCCCAAGCCTGAGCAGACGGCGGGAGCGCTCAGCCTGGGCCTCAGCTTCCTCAACAAGATCCCGATCTTGTGGACGGTGGCCGTTTTCATCGCTCTGGTCGGGCTGATCTACTACCTGGCGGTCGGGCGGACGAAGACCTTCTCGCCCGTGGTCGCGCCGGCCCCGGACGACCCGGTGCCCGCAGGCGGGACAGCTCGCGCTGACTGACAGACTGGCGTTGACCAAGCCGAACGGGGGGAGAGCCGCGCTGAGCATGCCGCCACCGCAGCAGGCCGGGCCCGGCCCGGCGCTGGCCTGGCCCCGCGCGCTGGCCAGGAAGCCGCCGACGATCGTGCGGGGGCCGGGCACGACGGTGCACGCGCAGATCGAGGACTGGCTGGCCGGCGCCATCGCCGTCGGCCGGCTGGCGCCCGGTGACCGGCTGCCGACCGAGCACGACCTGGCCGCCTGGCTCGGGGTCAGCCGGATGACGCTGCGGCACGCGCTCGGCGAGCTGGCTCAGCGCGGCCTGGTGACCCGGTCGGTGGGGCGCAACGGCGGCACGTTCGTCGCCGAGCCCAAGGTGGAGCAGGACCTGACCACCCTGGCCGGGTTCTCCGAGCAGCTGCGCCGGCACGGGCTGGTGGCCGGCGCGCGGGTGCTGCGCGCGGTCAGCGCACCGGCCGGCCCGCGGACCGCCGCGGCCCTGCGGATCGGCGAGGGCGACCTGGTGCACGACGTGCGCCGGATCCGGCTGGCCAACGGCGCGCCCATGGTGCTGGAGCGCTCGCTGTTCCCTGCGGCGCTGTTCCCCGACATGCTGGGCTGCGGCCTCGACGGCTCGCTGTACGAGCTGCTGGAGGAGCGCTACGGCCAGCGGCCGCACCGGGCCAGGGAGAGCCTGGAGCCGGTCACCGCCGGCGTCGCCGAGGCCGAGGCGCTGAACGTGGCCGAGGGCGCGCCGTTAATGCTGGTCGAGCGCACCGCTTACTCGCGCGCGGGGTTGCCGCTAGAGTTCGCCCGGGACCTGTTCCGCGGCGACCGCACCCGGGTCGTGGTGTGGACCTCGGAGCTGGCCGGCGAGCTGTAAGCCCGGCCGCCCGCACTGACCCGGCGGTCGCCAGGCCGCAAGGGCTCGGGTCGCCGGGACCAAGGACTCTAGATCACCCGAGTCACATTCTGATAGTCATTTCCAGGGGGCCCGGGCGTCTGTCCGGGCGCCGACAGCCGACCGGAAGGCAGGCAGGCACGATGGCCAGTGACAGCACTGCGGCACCCCTCGTGGTCGTGGGCGTGGACGGCTCCGCCGAATCGGTGGCCGCATTGCGCTGGGCGGCGGGCTACGTGAAGGCGACGGGCGCGACGCTGCGCGCCGTCATGGCGTGGCACTATCCCGCCGCCGTGGGCCCGGCGCCGGTCGGCGTCGCGCCGGCCGAGGTCACTGACGACGTCAGGCAGCACATGCAGGACACCCTCGACCGCACCGTCGCCGAGGTAATCCCCGACGCGCCGGACGGCGCCGTCGAGACCCGGATCAGCTACGGGCACCCGGCTCAGGTGCTGCTCGACGAGTCCGAGAAGGCCGACCTGCTGGTCGTCGGCAATCGCGGGCACGGCGGCTTCACCGGCATGCTCGTCGGCTCAGTCAGCGTGCACCTGGTAAGCAACGCCGGGTGCCCGGTGACGGTCGTCCGCGGGCGCTGACCGTCCGGTCAGCAGCGCACGAGACTGACTGCCGAATACCTGCAACTGAAACAGAGAGCGGGAGTACGTGAGCACCACCGAGCAGCTGGCGCTCAGCGACGCCGACGTGGCCATCCTGGATGGCTACTGGCGCGCGGCCAACTACCTGTCGGTCGGCCAGATCTACCTGATGGACAACCCTCTTCTCACCGGGCCGCTGCGACCCGAGCACATCAAGCCGCGGCTGCTCGGGCACTGGGGCACCTCGCCGGGCCTTAACCTCATCTGGGCCCACCTCAACCGCGCGATCACCGTGCATGACCTGACGATGATGTGCGTGATCGGCCCCGGCCACGGCGGCCCGGCGGCCCTGGCCAACAGCTGGCTGGAAGGCAGCTACACCGAGGTGTACCCGAGCGTGCCGCAGGACGAGGCCGGCCTGCGGCACCTGTTCCGCCAGTTCTCCTTTCCCGGCGGGGTGCCCAGTCATGTCGCCCCGGAGACGCCGGGCTCGATTCACGAGGGCGGCGAGCTTGGCTATTCCCTCTCGCATGCCTGCGGTGCGGCGTTCGACAACCCTGACCTGATCGTGGCCTGCGTGGTCGGCGACGGCGAGGCCGAGACCGGCCCGCTGGCCACCAGCTGGCACGCGACGAGGTTCCTGAACCCGGCGCGGGACGGCGCGGTCCTGCCGATCCTGCACCTGAACGGCTGGAAGATCGCTAACCCGGCGCTGCTGGCGCGCCTGCCGCAGGAGGAGCTCGACGCGCTGCTGCGCGGCTACGGGTACGAGCCGCTGTATGTGACCGGGCACGAGCCCGCGAGCGTGCACCAGCAGATGGCCGCCGCCCTCGATACCGCGGTCGGGCAGATTCACTCGATCCAGGAGCACGCCCGCCTCGGATCAGGGCCGCCGCCGCGCCGGCACTGGCCGGTGATCGTGCTGCGCACCCCCAAGGGGTGGACCGGGCCCGCGTTCGTGGACGGCCTGCCGGTCGAGGGCACCTGGCGCTCGCATCAGGTCCCGCTGGCCGAGGTCGCGACCAACCCGGAGCATCTGCAGCAGCTGGATGAGTGGATGCGCTCCTACCGGCCCGAAGAGCTCTTCAACCCCGATGGCAGCCCGCGCGAGGACCTGCTCACCATGGTCCCCGGCGGCGACCGGCGCCTGGGCGCCAGCCCGCACGCCAACGGCGGGCTGCTGCTGCGGGATCTCCGGCTCCCCGACTTCCGCGACTACGCGGTGCCCGTCCCCGATCCCGGCGTGACGACGTCCGAGCCCACGCGCGTGCTCGGCGACATGCTGCGCGATGTGATGGCGCTGAACGCGCCGGCGCAGAACTTCCGGATCTTCGGCCCCGACGAGACCGAGTCCAATCGCCTCGGCGCCGTGCTCGAGGTGACCGGGAAGACCTGGGAGGAGGATCAGCTTCCGGTCGACCTGAATCTGAGCGCCGACGGGCGCGTGGTCGAGATGCTCTCCGAGCACACCTGCCAGGGCTGGCTGGAGGGCTACCTGCTGACCGGCCGGCACGGCCTGTTCTCCTGCTACGAGGCGTTCATCCACATCATCGACTCGATGTTCAACCAGCACGCCAAATGGCTGAAAGTCAGCCGGTCGCTGCCGTGGCGGCGCCCGGTCGCCTCGCTGAACTACCTGCTGACCTCGCACGTCTGGCGCCAGGACCACAACGGGTTCTCCCACCAGGACCCCGGCTTCATCGATCACGTGATGAACAAGAAGGCCGAGGTCGTCCGGGTCTACCTGCCGCCGGACGCCAACACGCTGCTGTCAGTGGCCGGCCACTGCCTGCGCAGCCGCAACTACGTCAACGTGATCGTCTCCGGCAAGCAGCCCAGCCTGGACTGGCTGGACATGGACGCCGCGATCCTGCACTGCACCCGCGGCGCGGGAATCTGGGAGTGGGCCAGCACCGACGCCGACGGCGAGGAACCCGACGTCGTGCTGGGCTGCGCCGGCGACGTCCCCACACTGGAGGTGCTCGCGGCGGCTGACATCCTGCGCCAGCACATGCCGCAGCTGCGGGTGCGCGTGGTCAACGTCGTGGACCTCATGCGGCTGCAGCCCGCCACCGAGCATCCGCACGGGATGAGCGACGCCGAGTTCGACGCGCTGTTCACCTCCGACCGGCCGGTGATCTTCGCCTACCACGGCTATCCGTGGCTGATCCACCGGCTCACCTACAGCCGCGCCAACCACCATCAGATCCACGTGCGCGGCTACAAGGAGGAAGGCACCACCACCACCCCCTTCGACATGGTGGTGATCAACGACATGGACCGGTTCCACCTGGTCATGGACGTGATTGACCGGGTGCCCGGCCTCGGCAACAAGGCCGCCTGGCTGCGCCAGCAGATGGTCGACATGCGGGCCAGGCACCGTGCCTGGATCCAGGTGCACGGCGAGGACCTGCCCGAGGTGCGGGACTGGACGTGGGGACGCGGCGCAGGCGAGCCGGGCCCGGTTCCCGTCCCGGCCATCACCGAGCCCGGCGCGCAGGACGCCGCGCAGTGACGGACGAGTCCCCCGCGGGACGCGTCCTGGTCGTCAACGCCGGGTCGAGCAGCCTGAAGCTCAGCCTGCTCGACCGGGTGGATGCGGTGGTCGAGTCCGCCGCCATCGACAAGTGGGACGGGGACACCGGGCACGGCGGCCTGGCCGACTTCGTCGGCGGCCTCGGCGGCGTGGACGCGGTGGGCCACCGCGTGGTGCACGGCGGCCGGCGCTTTACCGGGCCGGTCGTGATCGACGACGCGGTGATCACGGCGATCGGCGCCCTCGCCGACCTCGCCCCGCTGCACCAGCCCCGGGCGCTGGCCGGGATCAAGGCCGTCGGCGCCCTGCTGCCGGACGTCCCGGCGGTCGCCTGCTTCGACACCTCCTTTCACGCCGGGCTGCCGGCGGCGGCGGCGACGTATGCCGTGCCGCTGGACTGGCGGGAGCGCTTCGGCCTGCGCCGGTACGGATTTCACGGGCTCTCGCATGCCTATGCGGCGCGGCGGGGAGCGCAGCTCGCCGGCGGCGAGCAGAGCCGGCTGCGGATCGTGAGCTGCCATCTGGGCGCCGGAGCCTCGGTGGCCGCGGTCCAGCGCGGCTCCTGCGTGGACACCTCTATGGGCTTCACCCCGGTCGAAGGCCTGGTCATGGCGACCAGAAGCGGCAGCGTCGATCCCGGCATGATCGTCTGGCTGCAGCAGCACGGCCTGGCCCTGGAGGAACTGTCCGCCGGGCTGGAATTCCGCTCCGGGCTGGCCGGGCTGGCGTGCCTGCCCGGCGGCTCGGGCGACATGCGCGAGGTCAGCGCCGCCGCCGACGCCGGCAGCGCCGCCGCGCGCCTGGCGATCGACGTCTACGTGCACCGGCTGCGGCGTGAGACGGCGGCCATGGCCGCCGCCATGAACGGCCTCGACGTGCTGGTCTTCACCGGCGGCGTCGGCGAGCACGCACCGCGGATCCGGGCGGCCGCCGCCGAGGGCCTCGCTTTCCTCGGCGTGGCCGCCGACTCCGGCCGCAACGCCGCCACCCGGGCCGATGGTGACATCACCGCAGCCGGGGCGCGGGCGCGCACGGTGGTCGTCACCGCGCGCGAGGACCTGGAGATAGCACGGCAGACCCGCGACACCCTGGCCGGCTAGCACCCGGCGGTTCATCCCGCAGATCCGGGCCGTTGGGCCCTGGCTGCCGGTTCACGTCCTGCGGCATCGTGCGGCTAGGGACACCGGCGCTTTGGGGCACGAGCGCCGGGCTGGACCGGAGGGGGTGAAGCAGATGACCGCACAGGAGCAGTCCGTCCTCGCCTCACGGCCGTTCCTGCGGGGCATGTCGGCGCAGCACGTCGCCCGGCTCGCCGAGATGTGCCGGCACGTCTCGCTGCCGGTGCATTACCGGCTCTTCGAGGAAGACGGCACCGCTGACCGGTTCTGGCTGATCGACGCCGGGCAGGTCGCCCTGGACGCCATGGTGCCCGGTAACGGCCGGCTGGTCATCGAGACTCTCGGCCGCGGCGACGTGGTCGGCCTGTCCTGGCAGCTGCCGCCCTACCAGTGGCACTACGGCGCCATTACCACCCAGCCGATGCAGGCATTCGAGATGGACGCCAGAGCCGTCCGCGCGGCCTGCGCCGACGATCCCGAGCTCGGCTACGAGCTCACCCGCCGGTTCCTGGCCCTGACGGTGGCCCGGCTGCAGGTCACCAGGGAACGGCTGCTGCAGAAATGCGCCGACGCCGGTCCCGGCCGCGGGTGACCTTATGCCCTAGTCCGCACCACCCTGCGGAGTCACGCTGACGGTGATGCCGGAGATACACCGCAAGACAAACTGGGAGGGCCGATGGACGACACCCAGCCGACCATCGTTGTCGGCGTCGGCAAATCCATCGCCTCGGCGGCCGCGCTGCGCTGGGCCGCCGACGAGGCAAGGCACCGCGGGGCGCTGCTGCGGGTGATCCGGTGCTGGGATCCGGCCGCGCGGCCCGCGCCGTACGCGACAGCTGAGCACGTGCTGACTCCTCAGCAGCGCCGCGCCGCCGCCAGCGATGAGCTGCGGGCGGTACTGCACGCCGAATTCGGCCGCCAGATCCCTGAGTTTGTCGGGGCTGAGCTGGCGGAGGGCGTCCCTGAGCGCGTTCTGCTGGCGCGGTCGGCGGGGGCGGAGCTGCTTGTGCTCGGGTCGCCGGGGCTCCTTGCGGGGGCCGGGAACCCCGTGGGCCCGGTGGTGCGGTCCTGCCTGAGCCGGGCGCTGTGCCCGGTCGTGATCGTCAGCCAGCCGCCCGGCGACCCGGCGGCTGACGACTGCCCGGCTTCGGTGGCCGAGCGGCACCCCGATCATCCGGCGTTCGGCCTGCCGTCCCAGCCGCGACCGCTGCGGACCCCGCATCCCGCGCTGTCGATCCCGGCGCCCAGGTCCGCGACCTAGCACCGGGCAGCACGGCCGCCCGGCCTGGCTGGCCCGGCGGGGCGGATGCCGCCCCGGGCTTGGTCAGGCGGGAGCCTGGACGACCCGCCGGGTGCCGCGGATGACGGCGACGGTGCCGGGGGCGTGCTGGGCGCAGTGCCGGCTGACCGAGCCGAGCAGCGCTCCGGCCAGGCTGCCGTGCCCGCTGCCGCCCACCACCAGAAGGTCAGCGCCGTCCGCGGCGCCGAGCAGCACCCGCGCGGGGCTGCCCTCGGGGGCCAGGATCCGGATCGGCACGTCCGTGGCCGGATCCACCGCGGCGGCGACTACCCCGGCCGCGGTCTTCTCGGCTGATTCCTGCAGGTTCTGGCTCTCCATGGCCGCCACCGGCGCCCAGGCGTAGCCGCCGAGCACCGTCGGGTAATGCCAGGCGGTGACCGCGTCCACCGTCGCGCCCGTGAGCTCGGCCTGGCGGACGGCCCATCGCAGGGCCGCCACCGACGCGGGAGATCCGTCTACTCCGACCACGATGCGGGGCTGATGAGACTCATGCGACATGGCGCGCGCCTCCTCTGCTGCTGCTTTCAGCATCCGCCGCGCCGGGCCCGGTGATCAGAGGACTTGCGCTCCCGTGCGCCGGGACCTTAGCCCCGCGTCAGGGCCGGAGCATGCTGCGGTAGACAGCCGTGAGCGCCGCCTTCTGCGCGTCATCCAGCCGCCCGTCGGCCTCGATCGCCGCCTCGACGGCAGCCGGCCCCCGCTCGTCGGCGCCGGCGACCCGGCCGGACACCTCGTCCAGCAGCCCGGCCTGCGCCAGCAGCCGCTCTGCCGATACGTTCAGCGCCCCGGAAATGGCCTTGAGCACCCGCACGGACGGCTGGTGCATGCCGCGCTCGAGCTGACTGAGGTAGGGATTGGACAGGCTGGTCAGCTCGGCCAGCTGCCGGAGCGAAAGATTGGCGAGCTTGCGCTGGTTGCGGATGAAGTCGCCCAGCGATTCCATCTGCTTGTCCCACTGTTCGGTCACTGATATCCCCTGCTTGACGGTCTGCTGGCCCGCAGGCGGCCCAGCAGAAGTGCGGCGGCTGCTCACTATAGTAAGCAGCCGCGCCCGCCGGTGACATGTTACGTGATGCGCGGTCGCCCGGACACAAGGACCGGACTTCGCTAGCATTTGGGTGCCATGAGCATTCGCACGTGCAGATGCACGTGCGAATGACCAAAAGGTACCGTTATGTCCGGCTAATGAACCCCGGTAGTGGTCGCCGCAGGTGACGATGTGCTTCTCCGGTCCAGGTCGGCGCGGAAAGGATTGCGTGATGAAGCCCTATAACGGCATCGCGGCCACCCGGCTGGAAGGCGCCGCCTGGCGCAAGAGCCGGCACAGTAACCCCAGCGGCAACTGCGTCGAGGTCGCTGACCTGCCCGACGGCAGCATCGCCCTGCGCAACTCCAGGGACCCGGGCGGCCCCGCGCTGCTCTACACCCGCGACGAGATTGCCGCGTTCCTGCTTGGCGCCAAGGACGGCGAGTTCGACAGCCTGCTGGGCTGAGCGCAGGTCACAGGCCGGGCCGGGTCCGCACTGCTGCCGCGGACCCGGCGCGCCCGCGTGCGGCCACCAGCCGCGGCCACCGGACGCGGCGTGCACCACCTGCCGTATTCAGGCACTCACTGCACGCTGCATGGATTAAATTTCATGCTGCCAGTACCCCCCGCCGATGTGGGACACTAGAGCCAGACCTGGCGTCCAGAATGGCAGCAATGAGCACAGTTGAACCCGCGGGCAATTACCGCGTCCGCAGTATCACGGCCCCGCCTGGCAGCGGCGGGCCGACTGTTCAGCGCATCCTGCTGGGAGCCCAGCTGCGCCGCCTGCGCGAGAAGCAGCGGATCACCCTGGAAGACGCGGGTCACGTGATCCGGGCGTCGGCGTCCAAGATGAGCCGCCTGGAGACGGGCCGCGTCTCCTTCAAGGACCGCGACATCGCTGACCTGCTCACTTTCTACGGCGTGACCGACGAGGAGCAGCGCAGCCTGCTGCGGGCACTGGCGCGCAGCGCCAATGCGCAGGGCTGGTGGCACGACTTCTCGGATGTCATGCCCAGCTGGTTCGAGGCGTACGTGGGCCTCGAGGAGGCCGCCACCAGCATCCGGGAGTATGAGATCCAGTTCGTCCCCGGCCTGCTGCAGACCGAGGACTATGCCCGCGCGGTTATCCTGCTGGGCCATCCGAGCGGCCAGGCGGACGAGATCGAGCGCCGGGTCCGGCTGCGGATGAGCCGCCAGGACATGCTCACCCGGCCGCACCCGTCGCATCTGTGGGCGGTGCTGGACGAGGCGGCGCTGCGCCGCCCGGTCGGGCGGCCGGGCGTCATGCGCGCGCAGCTCAAGCACCTGCTGGAAGTCGCCGACCGGCCCAACGTCACCATCCAGGTAGTCCCGTTCCAGTACGGCGGTCACGCGGCCGCCGGAGGGGCGTTCAGCATCCTGCGGTTTGCCGAGCCGGACCTGCCGGACGTGGTGTACCTCGAGCAGCTCACCAGCGCCCTCTACCTGGACAAGCGCGAGACGGTTGAGCACTACCTGGCCGTCATGGAACGTCTGTGCCTCGAAGCGGAGCCCGCCTATGGCACCCCGAAGGTCATCAACGCCATCCTGCGCGAGGGCTGATTCACCCGCCTCCTGAGCGGCCGGTTTCGCCGGGCGGGCGTGCCGGTTCCCGATGTACCGGTTTCCCGCGCGGTGCCGGAAGTCGAGGATTGCGGCCGGATGTGGAACGGTGGACTGCGAAGGCCCGTCACGACAGTCGACTGCCCTGCCCGCTGAGCGACCGGACGCCGCCCGTGGCCGGCAGGATCTCCCGGGCCTGGAGAGGAACGGGCGCATGTCACAGACGCTGCTGGTGGCCTGGGACGAGAAGATGGCGGGCTACGATTTCGGGCCTGGTCATCCGATGCAGCCGGTGCGGCTGGCCCTGACCATCGAGCTGGCCGGGGCCCTCGGCGTGCTCGCCGCCCCCGGCGTGCTGGTGCAGAGCCCGGCAGCGGCCACCGACAGCGAGCTTGCGCTGATCCATGACCCGGCCTACATCGCGGCGGTAAAAGAGGCCGGCGGCGGCGACCCCGGACCGGGCGTGCTGGCCTACGGCCTCGGCACCGAGGACGACCCCTGCTTCACCGGCATGCACGAGATCTCCGCGCTGATCGCCGGCGCGACGATGACGGCGGCCCGCGCGGTGTGGACCGGGTCAGCCGAGCACGCCGCCAGCATCGCCGGCGGCCTGCATCACGCTCAGCGGGCGTCGGCGAGCGGCTTCTGCGTCTACAACGACCCGGCGCTGGCCATCGCGTGGCTGCTGGATTCCGGCGCCGAGCGCGTCGCCTACGTCGATGTGGACGTGCACCACGGCGACGGCGTGCAGAACGCCTTCTACCACGACCCGAGGGTCCTGACGATCTCCCTGCACGAAAGCCCCGCCACCCTCTTCCCCGGCACCGGCGAGCCGGCCGACACCGGCGGCCCCGGCGCGGCCGGCTCCGCCGTCAACGTCGCCCTCCCGGCCGGCACCCGCGACGGCGGCTGGCTGCGCGCCTTCCACGCCGTCGTCCCGCCGCTGCTGCACGCGTTCCGGCCGCAGGTCCTGGTCACCCAGCACGGCGCCGACACGCACTGGTCAGATCCGCTCGCCAACCTGCAGATCACCATCGACGCCCAGAGCGCCGTCGCCGCAGCCCTGCACCACCTCGCGCACACCACCGCCGCCGGCGGCCGCTGGATCGCCACCGGCGGCGGCGGCTACCAGCCCGTGACGGTCGTGCCGCGCAGCTGGACCCATCTGCTCGCCCACGCCGCGCACGTTCCGCTCCCCGGCGACACGCCGATCCCGGCCAGCTGGCGCCAGGACGCCGCCGCGCGCGTCCGCGGGCAGCAGCCGCCCGAGACCATGACCGAGAACGCTCCGTTGCGCTACACGCCCTTCGAGAGCGGCTACGACCCTGCCGATCCCCTGGACCAGGCCATCATCGCCACCAGGGCGGCCGTCTTCCCCGAGCACGGCCTCATGCCACTGCACTAGCCGTTTCGCGAGGTCCATGGCTAGTGCCGACGGTAAGGAAACTGTGTCCGTTTAGCGACGGCTGAGCGCGCCGATCCCGGCGGCGGGAAGACAACACTCTCAGGGCCGGAACCGGAGGCCCCATGAACCGCGCGCCCAAGGAGATGACCAGGCTGGCCGGGGCCGCGGCGGGATGGGCGCCGTGGGGAACCAGGACGCGGCTGCGGGCCCTGGCCGTCGTCGGACGCCGCCGCAAGGCCTGAGCTACAGGGTCAGGACGCCTGCGCCGGTGATGCGATCGGCGGCCAGGTCGGCCAGCGCCTGCCCGGCCTGGTCAAACGGGTAAGGCGTCACCGAGACGCGCACCCGCAGCCGCTCCGCCAGCCGCAGGAATTCCTCGGCGTCGCCGCGAGTGTTGGCCGTCACGCTGCGCAGTTCCCGCTCCTGGAACAGGTGCTCCTGGTAATCCAGCGGCGGGATCTGGCTGAGGTAGATCCCGGCGACCGCCAGAGTGCCGCCGCGGTCCAGGGCGGCCAGCGCGGTCGGGACCAGCTCGCCGACCGGGGCGAACAGGATCGCCGAGTCCAGCGGCTCGGGCGCAGGGTCATCAGAGTCCTGGACGGACGCGGCGCCAAGCTCCAGCGCCAGCGTGCGCGCGGCCGGCGCCCTGGTGAAGACGTGCACCGCGGCCCCCTGGGCGATCGCGATCTGCGCGGTGATATGCGCCGAGCCGCCGAAGCCCCAGATGCCCAGGGTGCCGCCGGGCGGAAGCTGGGCCCGGTGCAGCGCCCGGTACCCGATGATCCCCGCGCACAGCAGCGGCGCGATTTCCTGATCGGTCAGGCCGCCGGGCAGGTGGTGCGCGTAGGCGTCGGCGGCCACGAGGTACTCGGCGTAGCCGCCGTCGATGTCCCAGCCGGTATAGGTCGACGCCGGGCAGAGATTCTCCCGGCCGCGGCGGCAGTAACGGCACGACCCGTCGGTGCCGGCCAGCCACGCAGCACCCGCCCGGTCGCCTACCGAGAACCGCGTCGTGCCGGGACCCGCGGCGACGACCTCGCCGACGACCTCATGGCCCGGGGTGACGTCGGGCCGCCGCGGCGGCAGGTCCCCTTCGGCCAGATGCAGGTCAGTACGGCAGACACCGCAGCAGACCACCTTGATCAGGAGCTCGCCGGGACCGGGCTCGGGGACGTCCCGGTCGACCAGCCGCAGCGGCCCGCCCGCCGCCGGGCCCGGCTCGTGCACGACCCACGCCTTCATGAGGCCCAGGCTACGCCGCGGGAGCCGGACCTGTTCTGAAGGCAGTTCCCCCATCCGGTGCTTGCGCCCGGATGCCCGCTTTGTGGCCATCGCGCCCGTGGCCCGCGTGCTTGATGACGCCGCCCGATTGACCGCCGTGCACGGACTGCGCGCATACGACGCGGTCCAGCTCGCAAGCGCCCGCGCCGCGCAGGAAGCTGACCCGCGCTGCTCGTCTTTTGCCGTATTCGATCACGCGCTGCGTGATTCTGCCGCGGCGGAGGGATTCGACGTCATCACCCAGTAACGGAAGTCACGCCGCTATCGGGTGCGGAAGCCGGCCGTGGCGGTCAGGAGCATGCTGGTCAGCGTGAGCGTGTGCCGGCCTGCGGCCAGGTGCAGCGCGGCGGGGTTGATGGTGTAGCTGACCGAGCCGTGCGTGCTCGCGTGCAGAATGACGATCCGCCTCCCGTCGATGAGCAGCCCGACGGGGTGGCGGGGAAGGTAGCCGCCGTCGGTCATGGTGGCGGACTGGCCGGAGCCGATGACCTTACGGAACAGCCTGATGCTGTGCTCCAGACGGGCCAGCGCTGCCGCCGCCCGCCGGCGCGCCGCGCGCTCCTGGTGGTCCGCCCGGGTCGCCGCGACCAGGCTCGGGACGAGCCTGCTCGCGTTGACCGTGCCCCAGCCGGTCGCGATGTCGAATCCCTTGTGCGCGGTGTACCCCTTGATCACGACCTTGCCGTGGCGCACGACCGAGTCATTGCCCCTGATCACGTCGGCGATGCCGTCCCTGGCCTCGCGGGGGCCGAGGACGCCGTAGAGCACCGGGTTCACCGGGCCGACGTTGCCGTGGTTCAGCTGGGCGGCGAGGTCAAGCACCCCGGCGAACAGCGGCGAAGCCTCGGACGTCCCGTCCTGGGCGTCCATCGTGATGTCGGGGACCGAGCGCATGGCGGAGCGGGTGACGGACTTCACGCCGTTCTGGTAGCCGGGCCGGCCGAACACCGCGGACAGGCCCGCGCCCCCGGAGAACTCGCCGCCCAGGTTCCAGACCGGATCAGGCCCGAGCCGCTTCCCTGAGGCGCTGAAGTTCGGGACGCTGCCGCCGACCGCGGTGACCCAGGGCGAGTCATCCCAGGCCGCGGTGCTGCGGGACCTGGTGGTGTCCTCGCACTGCCCGTTGGCCACCGCCAGGTTCTGCGCCGCGCCGCAGTCCCCCGTCGCCACCGTCAGCGGGATTCCCGCCGCGGCTGCCGCCAGCTCGCCCGGATCCTGCGCGGTGATCTCATCTTTCCCGTAGCTGTAGGTGGACTCGCCGGTGCCGTCGCTGATCGAGATGACACTGGCCAGGTGATGCCGGCTGATGTACTCCACCGCCCGCATCATCTCCGGCGGGGCCACCTGGCTGGCGGCGTCGTCGGTGATCTCGCTATCGGCGGGCGTCGCGGAGATCAGGATCCTGGCGTAAGGCGCGATCAGGTGCGCCGACATCACGTCGAGCTCAAGCTCGCCCTCCCACGCCCCGCACGAGCCGTAACTGCCGAGCCTGACCATGCCCGGCGGGCAGCTGGCCGGCAGGTGGCCGTGATCGGAGGGGAAGATCGTCGTGATGTGCGGGTCAGGCAGGCCGTAGATCTTGTCGAAGTTCCTGATGACGCCGCGGATATTCGGGTCATCCCAGCCCTCGATCACGGCGATCGTGGTTCCCGCCCCGTCGATGCCGTGCTTCCACAGCGCGCCGATCTGATAGTCGAAGATGTCCTGGGGGCCGGGCGACTGGAAGGCGTACTTGCGGTAGTGCCTGCGCATGTTGTTCAGCACGGCGGTGAGCACCTTGATCCGCTCGCGCCGGGGCGGGACCGGGTCCGCAGCCGGGCGGGCGGCAGCGGCTTTAGCCGAGACAGCCGTGGCCGAGACGGTCGCGGCCGAGGCTGCGGCGCCAGAGACGGCAGCGCCGGCCGGGACGGCGGCAGCGAACGACGACAGAGCGGATAAGGCCAGCGTCCCTGCCGCCAGGGCGATGCGGCCGCGGCGTCCCGGTTTCGTCATCGCTTCCCCCAAGCGTGGCGCGAGCAGAAGTCCGCCAAAACGGAATCAGTGTCGCATCCTGCCCGCCTCCGGGCAAATGCCCGCAGCGGCCGCCGGACGAGCGAGAGTCAGCGCACGCCGCGCGGACGGAACTGGACGCTGATCCGCGGTCCCGCGGGGCGCGCGGTCTTGGGCACCGCATGCTCCCAGGTCCGCTGGCAGCTGCCGCCCATGACCAGAAGGTCGCCATGGCCCAGTTCGTAACGCAGCGCCGGGCCGCCGCCGCGCGGGCGCAGCATCAGGGCGCGCGGCGAGCCGAGCGAGACGATCGCGACGATGGTGTCGGTGGTGCTGCCGCGCCCGATTCTGTCGCCGTGCCAGGTGACACTGTCGCGGCCGTCACGGTAGAGGCAGAGCCCGGCGGTGACGAACGGCTCGCCCAGCTCGGCCTCGTACCGCACGTCCAGTTCCCGGCGCATCTCTTCCAGCGCCGGATCGGGCAGGTCTTCGCCTTCGCCGCAGAAGCACAGCAGCCGCGGCACGTCGACCATCCGCTCGTACATATGCCGCCGCTCCGCCCGCCAGGGCACCACATCCGCCAGCCGGCCGAACAGGGCGTCGGCGCCGGTGAGCCAGCCGGGCCGCAGGTCCACCCAGGCGCCGCGGGCCAGGGGCGTGCGCTGCACCGACGACCCGAGCGGCGGCACGCGCACCTCGCCGCCCAGATCGAGCAGCGAGCCCTGGAAGGCCATGTCCATGCCGCCAGGATAACCGGTATTCAAAAACAAGTTCGAAGCCGGGAGCCGGCCCGCGTGCATCGGCCCGGAGGCAGCCGGCCTGCGAAGGCGGCGGGTCAGCGTCCTCGCTGAGGCCTTTCGGCCCTGGCCGCGCCCGGGCCGCCGCCCGAGGATGGCCCGGTAGACGTCGTAAGGAGGACAGCCATGCAGGCTGAACTAGGCGATGAGCTCACGGTCAAGGGACGCCATCAGGGCGACGCGGACCGGCGCGGCGGCATCATCGAGATTCACGGGGAGAACGGCGCGCCGCCGTACCTGGTCCGGTGGAAGGACGGGCACGAGAGCCTCTTCTTCCCGTCGGCCGACACGGTCGTCGAACACCATCCTGCGGGCAGGCCCGTCCGCTAAGAGCCGGGCGCGCCTGCCGCCGGCGGCGCCGCGGTCAGAGCTTGTAGCCGATATCGCGGAGCAGCCGGTGGCGGGCGGCCGCGTCCGCGCCGGTCTCGACGCCCAGCGGCGGGGAGCCGTCGATCACCCCGATGACGCCGCGGCCGTGCTCGGTCACGGCCACCAGGACCTCGACCGGGTTCGCCGACGCGCAGAAGATCGTGCACACTTCCGGGACGGCCCGGACCGGGTTCATGACGTTCACCGGGAAGCCGTCGCGGAGCACGATCACGAAGACGTGCCCGGCGCCGATCGCCAGGGCGTTCGCCACCGCGAGGGAGACAAGGTCGTCGTCGTTGCCTGACCGGCGGACCAGCCGGGCCTGCGATGCCTCGCAGAACGCGACGCCGAACCGCAGATGGGCGCTCACGCCCGCCAGCGCCTCGTGCAGGTCCTCCACGGTCTTGATGAAGTGCGCCTGGCCGACGATGACGTTCACGTCTTCCGGCTTCTCGATGGGGACGACTTCGATGGACACCGCCGTGCCGGTCATCGCTGGGCTCCTTTCTGGCTGGACTGCATTTTCTTAATCCACTGCTGGCTGAGGCACTGCTGCCCGGCTCCTCGCGGCGATCATGGCACATGATGGGGCTATGGAAACCGAGGATCTGACCTCGCCCGGATCTGGTGCCGCGTCCGCAGGGAGCTGCCCGTTCACCATCGACCGGCCCGTGATGCGCCAGCGCTGGGAACGGCTGACCTTCCTGCACTGGCCCTACGACCCGGCGGTCGTCCAGCGCCTGCTGCCGGACAGCCTTCAGGTCGATCCGCTCGGCGGCGCGGCCTGGGTGGGCCTGGTGCCGTTCTACATGCGGGCCGGCACGGCGGGCGGGCACCGCGCGCCCTGGGCGTCGAATTTCTGCGAGACGAACGTGCGGACCTACGTCCGCGACGAGCACGGGCGCACCGGAATCTGGTTCCTGTCCCTGGACGCCGCGCGCCTCGGCGCCGTCGTCGTGGCCCGCAGCACTTACCGGCTGCCGTATTTCTGGTCGTCGATGCGGCTCGGCGAGCGCGACGGGCAGTTCGCCTACCTGTGCCGCCGCCTCGGGCCGCCGCCGAGGCCCGCGGACAGCCGGATCCGGATCAGCGTGGGCGCGCGGCTGGCCGACGGCGAGCTGACCGAGCGTGATCATTTCCTGACCGCCCGGTGGATGCTGTTCAGCGCCGCCGGCTCCCGCCATCGCCTGGCGCAGGCCTGTCATCAGCCCTGGCCGCTGCACCGCGCCCGGGTCGAGGCCCTCGACGACCAGCTCGTCACCGCGGCTGGCCTGCCGCAGCCGGCCGGCCAGCCGCTGGTCCACTACTCCCCCGGCGTCGACGTCCGCATCGGCCGCCCCGAGAAGCCGTACTGAGCCGGCCCCCGCATCAGTCGGCCAGGGCGCCAGGGCTGGGCGGGACGTCGACGGCATGCTGGCGCAGGGCCGCGAGCGGCACGATGTCCAGCGCCCGCTCATGGGTGGAGGCCAGCACGACCGGCGCCGCGACGCCGTCGCCGTAGGCCCGCAGCCAGTTCGCCGCCGTCACGCACCAGCGGTCGCCCGGCACGAGGCCGGGGAACCGGTACTGCGGCATGGGAGTGCTCAGATCGTTGCCGATGCTGCGCTGGTGGTCGAGGAACTCGGCGGTCACCACCGCGCAGATGGTGTGGCTGCCCAGATCCTGCGGACCGGTACTGCAGCAGCCGTCCCGGTAGAAACCCGTCAGCGGGTCAGTCCCGCACGGCTCCAGCTCATCGCCCAGCACATTGCGATCCACCCGAGCAGTATCGCGCAGACTGTGGATCCGGCGCCGCCGCCGGCAGCATCAATCGTGAGCCCGTCGCGGTCTTAACGCAGCGTCCCTCGATCGCGGGAAAGCGCGCCGCGCGCGGTCTGCGTGCTGAGCGCCACCGCGCCCAGCCCGGCGAGGTCAGCGGTGAGGCGCTCAAGGCTCAGAGCGGCGGCCTGCAGCGCTTCTTTCTTAGAGCCGCGCACCGAGGAGAGGACGGTGCTCAGCGCCGCGTAGTCGGGGTCGACCGTCAGGCGGGCGTGGCCGCGCACTGACAGTAACGGGCCGGTGATCTCGTCCATCTGTCCTCCTATCAACGCACCCGTTACCGTACGCCCGCGCAGTCAGCCGGGACCGGGCCTGCCGCGCATCCACGTCCGGGTGCCGAAGGACTGGCACGCCAGCGCGGCGACCTTCGCGGCGCCCTGGAGAGCGGCGAGGAACACTGCCGCGTCGAGCGCGTCCGCCGCCGCGAGGGCGTACGCGAGCGCGCCGTGGAAGACGTCGCCCGCGCCGAGCGTGTCCACGACCGGGACCGGCGGCACCGGCACCTGCTCGCGCAGGCCGGGGCCCGCCACCTCGATCTGCCTGGCGCCCTGGGTCACCGCGGCCCAGCGGACCCCGCGGGCGAGCAGGTAATCGAGTGTCTCGCCGGTGGTCGACGCTCCGGGGGCGCGGAAATCAGCCGAGCAGACGGCCACGTCCGCCAGCGGGAGCAGGTCGCGGGTACCGTCCTGCCAGCTTCCGCCGTCCAGCAGGCACCACTGGCCGCGCTCGCGCGCCGCGCGGGCCGCGGCGAGGGCGAGTTCGCGGTGGTGCGCGTCAACCGCCACGACCCGGGCGCCGGCCAGCACGGCGCTCAGCTCGCCGGGCGGGCGCAGTGAGCGTCCGGCGGCGTTCAGCGAGACGACCGAGCGCTGACCGGATCCGGCGGTCACCATGATCGACGAAACGGGCGGCGTCCCCGCATCACCGGCCGCCGCGTCGATGAGCGCGACGCCGGACTGGCCGAGATCGGCGCGGATGCCCGCGGCGAGCGGATGCGCGCCGACGCCGGTGACCAGCGTCGCGCGGCCGCCCAGGTAGGCGAACGTGACGGCGGCATTGGCGGCAGGGCCGCCCGCGGCGATCGTCTGCCGCAGCGCGGTCACCTTCTCGTCGGGGCCGGGGACGCGGCTGACCTGCTGGATGATGTCCAGCGTGCACAGGCCCGCGAACACCGCGCGCCGCTCGGTCCTCACCGCGCGAGGTGGTAGACGACGTGGGGGCGCACCGGGTGCCCGTCCGGGACCCGCGGATGCTCGAACTGCGCAGAGGGCGTCATCCCGAGGCGGTGCATGACGGCCTGGGATGGCTCGTTGAGAATCGCGGTCATCGACCAGATCTCGCCGAGGCGAAGGCCGCTGAAAGCGACATCGACCGCCGCCGTGGCCGCCTCGGTGGCGTAGCCGTGGTGCCAGGCCCCGCGGGCCAGCCGCCAGCCCACTTCCATGCCGCCTGCCCCCGGAACGCCCTCGGGCATCGGGTTCAGCCCGGTGAACCCGATGAACTGGCCGGTATCGGCGACTTCCAGGGCCCACAGCCCGAATCCCTGCCGGTCGAAGAGTTCCTCGAAGCGGTCGATGGCGGCGTCACTGGCGGCCCGGTCCTGGGTCGCCGGGAAGTACCGCATGACCTCAGGGTCGGCGTTCAGCGCGGCGTAGCCGGCGCGGTCGTTGTCGCGCCAGCGGCGCATGATGAGGCGCGCGGTGCGGAGCTGATCGAAACGGGGCGCCACACTTTCAGCCTAGCGACGCCGGGACCGGCGGGCACCCGGCGCAGCCGGCCCATCCGGCGAGGCGCAGACTGGAGGCATGCGCTATCTGGCAAACGAGACGGCAGGGAAGATTTCCAAGATCGGGCTGGGCACCTGGCAGTTCGGGTCCAGGGAGTGGGGATACGGCGACCCGTATGCCGAGCAGGACGCCCACGCCATCGTCAGCCGGGCGATCCAGCTGGGGGTGACGCTCTTCGACACCGCCGAGATCTACGGCTTCGGGCGCAGCGAGCGGATTCTCGGCCGGGCTCTCGGCGACAAGCGCGAGTCGGTGTTCCTCGCAACCAAGCTTTTCCCGCTGGTGCCGGTCGCCCCCGTCGTCGAGCAGCGCGCGGTGGCCAGCGCCAACCGGCTCGGCGTCCGCCGCCTGGACCTGTACCAGGTCCACCAGCCCAACCCGGTGGTCCGGGACGGCACGATCATGCGGGGCATGCGGGCGCTGCAGCAAGTCGGCCTGGTCGGCGAGGTCGGCGTCAGCAACTACTCCCTGGACCGCTGGCGCGACGCCGAGGACGCCCTCGGCAGCCGGGTGCTGAGCAACCAGGTGAGCTACAGCCTGGTGGAGCGCGCCCCCGAAAGCGATCTGATCCCTTACGCGGACACCCATGATCGCGTCGTGATCGCCTACAGCCCGCTGGCCCAGGGCCTGCTGTCGGGCCGCTATCACCGGGGCCACCGTCCGGCGAACCGGGTCCGGGCCGCCAACCCGCTGTTCCTGCCCGAGAACCTCGAACGCGCGGGCGACCTCATCGGGGTGCTGCGCGAGGTCGGCGACGCGCACTCCGCGACCCCGGCGCAGATCGCGCTGGCCTGGGCCATTCACCGGCCCAGTGTCGTCGCGATCCCGGGCGCTTCCAGCGTCGAGCAGCTGGAGAGCAACGTGGCCGCCGCCGAGATTCAGCTGGCCGACGACGAGTACCAGGCCCTGCAGGGCGCCTCCGACCGGTTCCATCCCATCCGCGGGCGGGCGGCGATCCCCCGCCTGGTCCGGGCCCGATTCACCAGGGGCCCGGCTCCCGCGCTCAACTGAGGTGGGCGCCCCCGGGCGCGGCTGCTGAGCACGGGCGGCTGCGCACGGGCGCCCTGATGATTCGCTGACCGGACGCTGCGCGACGGAGTGGCAGGCGGGCCGGGGGACTTTTCTGCGGTATTTTCCTGCGATGGTCGGGGCGAGGAGGCCATCAGTGCGCAGCAAGCAGTACGGAGCCGACGTTCTCGCGGAAGCCCGCCGGCGTCCGGGGCAGGACCCGCTTCGGCAGGTGGCTGCTGAACGCGGGCTCGTCGTCGAAGACCGGGCCGGCGAGTTCTGCGGGGCGGTGCTCTACTGCGAGAAGGACACGGTCACGCTGGAGGACCGGCATGGCCGGCAGCGGGTCTTCCCGCTCAGCCCGGGAGCCTTCCTGCTGGAGGGCAAGCGGGTCACCCTGGTCCGGCCGGTCCCGGCCGCCGCGGGCCGCGGCCGGGCGCCCAGCCGGACCGCCTCGGGGTCGATCGCCGCGCCGCAGAGCCGGGCCAGGGTCGCGCGGGCCAGCCGGATCTATGTCGAGGGCCGGCACGACGCCGAGCTGGTCGAGAAGATCTGGGGCGACGACCTGCGGGACGTCGGCGTGGTCGTGGAGTACCTCGGCGGCATCGATGACCTGCCCGCGATCGTCGGCGCGTTCTCACCCGGGCCCGCGCGCCGGCTCGGCGTCCTGGTCGACCATCTGGTGCAGGGCTCGAAGGAGACCCGGATCGCCGCGCGAGTGAGCTCCCCGCACGTGCTCATCGTCGGGCACCCGTTCATCGACGTCTGGGCTGCCGTGAAGCCAGCGGTGCTGGGCATCCCCGGCTGGCCGCAGGTGCCGCGGGGCCAGCCGTGGAAGGAAGGCGTCCTGCGCGCCCTCGGCTGGCCGGCGAACACGGCCGCGGCCTGGCAGCGGATCCTGCGGGCAGTGACCGGGTTCACCGACCTGGAGCCTGAGTTCCTCGGCCGGGTGGAGGAGCTGATCGACTTCGTGACCGCGCCCGGCGCCTGACCGGCGCGCGGCCGGCCCCGCGTCCCGCGCCGCCGGCGCCGGGTGTTGACTGGACGTCATGCCGATCGAAGGAGAATACGAGCCGAGCTCGCAGGCCTGGGTTCGCGACCAGGTCGAGCTGTACGAGAGCTCAGGCGGCACGCAGGGCACCACGCTGATGGACACCGGCCTGCCGGTGGTGATCATCACCAGTCTCGGGGCCCGCAGCGGCAAGGTGCGCAAGACGCCGCTGATGCGGGTCGAGCACGACGGGTGTTATGCCGCGGTGGCGTCGCAGGGCGGCGCGCCGACGCACCCGTACTGGTACTACAACTTCCGCGCGCACCCGCGCGTCGAGCTTCAGGACGGCCCGCGCAAGCAGGACAGGATCGCGCGGGAGGTCACCGGCGACGAGCGGGCGCAGTGGTGGGAACGGGCCGTCGCCGCCTACCCGTCGTACGCCGAGTACCAGCAGAAGACCGCCCGGCAGATCCCGGTCTTCGTCCTGGAGCCCGCCGGCGATAGCTGAGCCGCCGGCGGCCTTGGCGCGGGTCATCGACACCGCAGCCTGACCGGGCGGATACTGGCCTGGGGAACCTGCCCGCGAGCTGATCGGAGCTGTCGTGACCGGGCCTGCGCCGATCACCGTCGAGCGGGACGGGCACGTGCTGCTCATGGGCGTGAACCGCGCGGCCAAGCGCAACGCGTTCGACCTGGCGACCATCGACGCCCTCGGCGCCGCGTACGAGATCCTCGGCACCGACGATGATCTGCGGGCCGGGGTGCTGTTCGGGCACGGGGATCATTTCTCGGCCGGCCTCGATCTGGCCGAGGTCGGCCCGGCGGTCGCCGAGCACGGCCCCGGCGTGATCGCCGGCTCCCGCCGCTACGATCCGTTCGCGGTGTGGGGCGACCCGGTCCCCAAGCCGGTCGTCATGGCCGTCAGCGGCATCGCGTTCACCCTCTCGATCGAGCTCGCGCTCGCCGCCGACATCGTCGTCGCCGCCGACGACGTGCGCTTCCGCCAGCTGGAGATCGGCCGGGGGATCATGCCGTTCGGCGGCGCCACCATCCGCGCGCCCGCCCAGCTCGGCTGGGGCAACGCGATGCGCTACCTGCTCACCGCGGAGGAGTTCGGCGCCGCCGAGGCGCTGCGGATCGGGCTGGTCCAGGAGGTCGTCCCGGCCGGCGCGCACGTCCGCCGGGCGCGCGAGCTCGCTCAGCTTGTGGCGCGGCAGGCACCGCTCGGCGTGCAGGGCACGCTCGCCAGCGCGCGCGCCGCGCGGGATCACGGCCCGCAGGCGGCGCGCGAGCACCTCGCCGCGCTGCTGCCGGGCATCCTGCGCAGCGAGGACGCGGCGGAAGGGCTGCGCAGTTTCACCGAGCGCCGCGAGGCCCGTTTCACCGGCCGCTGAGCCCGGCCGCACGCGGGAGCGGCGGAGCTCCCCGCGGGCGAGCTGGTATCCGGGCGCAGAGGCATCATTAACCAGGACAGGCCGCAGCGAACAGCGGAAAAGGTGCAGTCATGAGCGACGACGGGGATTTCGTCCGCGATACCCGCTACCTGAACGCCCGGATCACCGCGGACGGGCGTGACGGCTGGCCGGTCGAGCCCGGCCGCTACCGGCTCGCCGTGGCCAGGGCGTGCCCCTGGGCCAGCCGGGCCATCATCGTCCGCCGCCTCCTCGGGCTTGAGCCGGTCCTGTCGATGGCGGTCGCCGGTCCCGTCCATGATCAGCGGAGCTGGACCTTCGACCTGGATCCGGGCGGCGCTGACCCGGTCCTCGGCATCGAGCGGCTGGCGGACGCCTACGAGAAGGCCCAGCCCGGCCACGACCGCGGGGTGACCGTGCCGGCGATCGTCGACATTCCGACCGGGGCGGTCGTCACCAGCGACTATCCGAGCATCACGATTGACCTGGAGCGGGAATGGACGGCCTATCACCGTCCGGGCGCGCCCGACCTCTACCCCGCTGACCGCCGGGCGGAAATCGACGAGGTGGCAGAACTGGTCTTCCGTGACGTCAACAATGGCGTTTACCGCGCCGGTTTCGCCACGTCGCAGGCCGCGTACGAGCGGGCTTACTCCCGCCTGTTCGACCGGCTCGACTGGCTGACGGAGCGGCTGGCTGACCAGCGCTACCTGGTGGGTGACGCCATTACCGAGGCCGACGTCCGGCTTTTCACCACCCTGGTCCGCTTCGACGCCGTCTATCACGGTCACTTCAAGTGCAACCGGCAGAAGCTGACGGAGATGCCGGTCCTGTGGGCCTACGCCCGCGATCTCTTCCAGACGCCGGGCTTCGGCGACACCGTCGATTTCGAGGACATCAAGCGCCACTACTACGTGGTCCACGCAATGATCAACCCGACGCAGATTGTCCCGGCCGGCCCCGATCTGTCCGGCTGGCTGGACCCGCATGGCCGGGAGCAGCTCGGCGGCCGGCCCTTCGGCGACGGGACGCCGCCCGGTCCGCCGGCCGCCGGCGAGGCGGTGCCGGCCGCGCACCGAATCGGCAGCTAGGGCCGCGCAGCGCCACCGGGCGGCGCGGCGCCTGCCGGGCCGGCTGATAAGCCGGAGCTCGGTTTCACTGCTGAGACACGAGTGAGTGATAAGCGCCATTGTGAGGCGCCTTTCCCCTAATGGATCTTTAATCATTACCTGGGCCTGGCAGAACGGCGGCGGCGGGGACAACGTCCGCGGCAGCATGCCATTTATCCGTCTGCGCGGCAACGTCCCGCTGCGCACAGTGCCGTTCTGAGGAGAATTCGTTGCCATTCACCGCTCGCCGTCAGGGCCTCCAGCGTCGTCAGGCCCGCAGCAGGCTCGCTCGCGCCTGGACTGTCTTAGCGTCATCGACCGCATTAGCCGCCGCGGGCCTGGCCTTCGCCGGCAGTGCCGGCGCCCGGCCCGTCGCCGCCGCGCATCCGGTCACGGCATCTCGTCCCGCAATCCGCGCCGTCGTCCCGGCGAAAGCCCGGTCCCGGTCAGGCGCGGTGACGGCCGCGGCCGGGCCCGCCGCCAGCCGTGACTACAAGCGCGCGTGCGCGGTCACGAAGAAGCCCGGCCGGATGGCCTGCATGGTGCTGATCCGCACGAATGTCGCTCAGCACTCGCAGCGCGTGCTCGGCGCCGACGCCGCGCCCGCGGGTGACGGCTACGGGCCTTCCAGCCTGCAGAGCGCGTACAGCCTGCCGTCCTCGACGGCCGGCAGCGGCGAGACAGTGGCGGTGGTCGACGCCTACAACGACCCCGACGCTGCGGCCGACCTGGCGACCTACCGCTCCGACTGGGGACTGCCCGCCTGCGGCACCGGCTGCTTCAGGGTCGTCAATCAGAACGGCGCGGCCAGCCCGCTGCCGGCCAGCGCGGGAAGCAGCGGCTGGGACGTCGAGGAGTCGCTGGACATCGACATGGTGTCGGCGATATGCCCGCTCTGCCGCATCATCCTGGTCGAGACCAGCAGCGCCACCACGGCCAGCCTGGGCACCGGGGTGAACTCCGCGGTATCGCTGGGCGCTGACTTCGTGTCCAACAGCTACGGCGGCAGCGAGTCGTCGTCCGACTCCACCTATGACAGCGAGTACTACAACCACCCGGGCGTGGCCGTCACCGCCTCGGCCGGGGACGACGGCTACGGCGTCGATTATCCCGCTGCCTCGCAGTACGTCACCGCGGTGGGCGGCACCTCGCTCAGCACCGCGTCGAACTCGCGCGGCTGGACCGAGACCGTCTGGGGCAGCAGTTCCGGCGGCGAGGGCACCGGCAGCGGCTGCTCCGCCGATGACCCCAGGCCCTCCTGGCAGACCGGCTCCGGCTGCTCGAACCGGACCAACAACGATGTGGCCGCGGACGCTGACCCCAACACCGGCCTCGCCGTCTACGACAGCTACAGCCAGGGCGGCTGGCTCGAGGTAGGCGGCACGAGTGCCTCGTCGCCGATGATCGCGTCGGTGTTCGCGCTGGGCGGCACCCCCGCGGCGGGCACGTATCCGTCGTCGTACATCTACAAGCACACCTCCAGCCTGTTCGACGTCACCTCGGGCGCGAACGGCTCCTGCAGCCCCGCCTACCTGTGCACGGGCGAGACCGGCTACGACGGCCCGACCGGCTGGGGCACCCCGGACGGCGTGACCGCGTTCACCAGCGGCGGGACGACCGGCAACACCGTCACCGTCACCAGCCCCGGCAGCCAGACCGGGACCGTGGGGACGGCACTCAGCCTGCAGATCAAGGCCAGCGACTCGGCCTCCGGCCAGACGCTCACCTACAGCGCCGCCGGGCTGCCGGCCGGGCTTTCCGTCAGCTCGTCCACCGGGCTGATTACCGGCAAGCCAGCCACGGCCGGGACCTCCCGCGTGACGGTCACGGCAAAGGACACGACCGGCGCGTCCGGGTCGGCGTCGTTCAGCTGGGTCATCAGCACCAGCGGTGGCGGCGGCGGCTGCACCGCGGCCCAGCTGCTCGGCAACCCTGGCTTCGAGACCGGCAGCATCTCGCCCTGGACGTCCACCGCGGGCGTGCTGGCGAATACCGCGGACGGAGTCCCGGCGCATTCCGGCTCGTGGCTGGCCTGGCTCGACGGCTACGGCGGCCCGCACACCGACACCCTCGCGCAGACCGTCACGATCCCGTCGGGCTGCAAGAACGCGAACCTGTCGTTCTGGCTGGACATCGATACGAACGACCCGGCCAGCGGAGCGCATGACACCTTCAAGGTCCAGGTCCTGAACTCAGGCGGCACGGTCCTCGCCACGCTGGCGACGCTGTCCAACCTGAACTCCACCGGCGGCTACAGCCGCTACTCCTACTCCCTCGCCCCCTACATCGGCCAGAAGATCACCATCAAGTACACCGGGAAGGAGACGCTGAGCGGCGGCTACAACACCAGCTTCTTCAACGACGACAACGCCCTGAACGTCTCCTGACAAGAAACAGCCGGGCCCGGACCGCAAGG
>JBKQMG010000251.1:0-2609 GCA_052146815.1 Streptosporangiaceae bacterium
GCGGTCACGGAGTGCCGCGTGCTTAACGGGCGTGCGCTGCTCGAGTAGCCAGACTCCGCCTCGAGGCCTGGCGGCCCTCGGTCGCCGCCCGGCTCCACGCCGCCGAACGAGCCCTCGCCGGCCCTGACCCCGCTGTGCGGGACCAGGCAGTTCGGGAAGCCGCCGAGATCGTCCAGGCGGCCTACCGCGAGGTCGCAGGTGGCTGACTGACACTGGGAACCCCTCACCGATGACCTGCTCGACGAGCTGCCACCTGCCGCCCAGGTAGCCGAGGAACTAACCGTCCGCGAATCGATGATCCTCCTCGACGGACGGGAGTTCACAGGCGAACCGCCGGGGCTGCGCACCGTCCAGCGAGGCCCGTTGATGCTCGTCTACCTGACCGACGTCCGCGGCGAACGCGTGGTCATCATCCAGGTGAACTGGATCAGCTAACCCAAGCAGCCACAGCCGTCTCTCGTCAGCGCGGCTCGCCCCAGCGCAGCTGCATGCCCAAGGCTGAACAAATCGATATTTTTCAAACCTTTATTCAAGTTCTTTTAAGTGGGGCGGGTGGGGCTCGAACCCACGACCGGCGGATTATGAGTCCAGCGTGCTGGCGGATACCCACAGTGAGTCCTACCTGCGTGAATGCGAGACTGCTCACCGCTACCAGCGGCGACCTGGCCGCGTATTTGCCATGATCATGATCTAAGAGTCACGGTGAGGCTGCCGTCGTTGGGTTCTGAGGTCGACGCCCGTCTCTCCCCCGATCGTCCGATTTTCAGGAAACAGAGCTACCACGCCCTGAGCAGGCAAGACACCGCGCGGTGGGCTGATCTGGGGCACGTATCGGGCATGATCAAGCCCTCAGAGCCGGTCTGAGACCCTCGCAGCGCTTGGTGGATTCACTCAGCGGATGACGGGCAGGCCCGGGTCGTATTCGCGGTAGTGATCCTCGCAGACCCATAGGAGGTCGCCTGACGGTGCCTGGACGCGACGGAGCCCGCCAAAGGCCCAGATCTCCGGTAGTTAAGGCTTCTCGCGTTGCTGACATGCGGTTTTATCGCAGCCCTGGTCTGCAAAATTGTTTGATTTTGGTAGGCTGGTGGCATGTCCGCTGCGGTTGCCCTCATGCTGGAGGGCATGCCCTCGCCGTGGGATCTGCATCTGCACCGGGCCGCGGGGCGGGTCGTGGTGCTGGCGGGCTCGACGGTGGTCGCCGAATACGGCGAGACCGACCTGGCGATGCGGAACATGGCGATCGTGACGCTGCGGCGGGTGGGGTTTCCCGGCTGGCGGGTCGCGGAGGTGTTCGGGCTGACGCCGACGTATGTGGCGCGGCTGAAGTCCGCGGCGGCGCGGGGTGGCGCGGCGGCGCTGGCCGGCCAGGACCGGCCGGGCCGGCCGCGGACGCTGGGGGAGGATCAGCAAGACCTGGCGCGGCAGTGGCGTGAGCAGGGGAAATCGGATCTGGAGATCGGCCGGCGGCTGGGCGTGGCGGGGACCACGGTGGCCCGCCGGCTGTCCGCGCGGCCGGCCGCGGGGGCCGGTGCCGTGCCGCGGCAGGAAGAGCTTGAGTTCGCCGGGCCGGCGGCGGAACCGCGGCCGGAGCCCGGGCCGCGGGCAGATTCACCACAGGAGCAGCAGCGAGCCGAAGGGGAAGGGGAGCCTGGGCGCTGGGCCGGCCCGGCGGGCGTGGCGGAGCCGGGAGGGCCGGCCGGCGCCGGGCGGGACGGGGCGGACGGCGGTGTGCCGTCACCGCCGCCGGGGCCGGGCGGGCCGCTGATCACCGGCGGGGTGTTCTGGTCGCGGTATGCCGGGGCGATGCTGCTGCACGCGTTCACGGCCCATGCCGGGGCGGGGCAGGTGCTGGAGTCCGCCGCCGGGGCCGGGCGGCCGGGCGGCCGGCCCCGGCGGTTCGCCGATGTGGCGCTGCTATCGGTGACCAGCATGTGCTTCGCGCTGGGGGCTGAGACGACAGAGCAGGTCAAGCACCTGACCGCTGCGTGCGCGGGGCCGCTGGCCGGGCTGGCCGTGCTGCCGCACCTGCGGACCCTGCGGCCGGCGCTGGCCGCGATCGCGGATGCGGCCGATCCGCTGGCGCTGCAGGAGATGGCCGCCCGGGCGATGCTGGCCGCCGACCCGGTCACCTCCGGGGTGTATTACGTCGATGACCATTTCGTCCCCTACGCCGGCGCGAAACCAGTCGCGAAGGGCTGGAACAACAAGCGCGGCAAGGCGGAACGGGGCCGCGCGGACACCCACGTCACCGCGCATGACGGGCGGGCGGTGTGCTTCGTGACCGGGAGCCGTCCGGGCTGGCGGTGCTGCCGGGGCTGCGGGCGCTGCGGCCTGAGCTGGCCGCGATCGCCGGCCGCACCGACCCGCTGCGGCTGCAGTCGATGTTCGCGTCCGCGATGCTGGCGGCGGATCCGGTGACCTCCGGGGTGTATTACGTCGATGACCATTTCGTCCCCTATACCGGTGCCTAGCCGGCCGGCAAGGGCTGGAACAACAAGCGGGGCCGGGCAGAAAGAGGCCGTGCGGACACCCACGTCACCGCCCATGACGGGCGGGCGGTGTGCTTCGTCACCGGGGAGCCGTCCGGGCTGAGCGTCACGCTGCCC
>JBKQMG010000252.1:0-5770 GCA_052146815.1 Streptosporangiaceae bacterium
GAGCAGCGACTCCGTCTGCGCGCCCGCAAATGTCACCCAGGTGCGCTCGTGCTGCTGCCACCAGGGCCGCAGCCGGTGCAGCTGCGCGAGGTGGCCGCCCGCGGAGCAAACCAGCATGACCTTCATGACGACCGGACCTTCATGAGGACCGGCCCGCGGGGTGCAGGCGTACCGTGCCGGGCGGGGATGCCAGCCCCCGCTCGAGCACGTCCAGCACGGCCGGAAAGAAGCGGGCATCGATGTCACCCGCACTGCTACGGGCCTCCTCGTGCCGGACGGCCAGGTCGAGCAGGTGCAATGTCGCCACCAGGCTGTGCATGTCGGCCGCTATGCCCAGCGCATCAAGTGCCGGACGGCCGCTGCGGACCGCGAGCGCTGCCGCCTCCTCCACGGAGCGGCCGCAGGCCACGAATGCCACCTGGAAATGAAAGTGCAGCGCGTCGAAACCCACAGGCGCCTGCGGTGCGCTGCTCTCCCAGTCCCACGCAAACAGGCGCGTCCCGAGCCGGGCCAGGTTCCACGGGACGAAGTCGCCATGCCAGCGCCCGAACTCGAGGGGCGCGCGTCCATGCTGGCGCTCAACACCATCCGCCACCTCATCGAGCTGGGCACGGGCCGCAGGATCGATCACGCCGGTCGCGATCCTCGTCCGCAGGCCGAGCCACCACGGGCTGGCGGCGAGTTCGCCAAAGTAAACCTCGGACAGCCTGCTGATTTCGCGGATCACGCCGACCTCAGGAAGGCGCGAGCTAGCATTCAACCGCCGGACGCCCGGCGGAAGAGGTGCCGTCACCAGCAAATCGAGCCCGCGCCACACGTACTGGCCTATCAGTGCGGGCACGCCTAGCCGCATCGTGCTGCCCGCGCAGGCGCGCAGGGCAGCGGCCTCCCGGCGGACGGCATCGCGCGTCCAGTCGTTCCAGCCCACCTTGACGAACCCGAGCGGCGTCCCGTCCATGCCGAACACCTGCAGGACCGGCTTGCGGTACGGACCACCGCCGCCCCGGACGGCGACAACGACCGGGCCGCGGCCAAACAGCTCGCACAGGTACTCGCTCAGCACGGCATTAGAGAGCTGCCCGGAAGTCGCGCCGACTGCCGTGCCGACATCGATCTTGCTTGGCAGCAGGGGCTGCGCGAAGCCAGTGCGGAGGCCGACGCCAAGGACCCGGCGCGCGAGCCGCCGACGTGGTGATCGGAGCGCGTTGTAGGAAGTCAGCGCCGAGGACGCGCCGGAGCGGGCTTTGAGAGAGACCAGGAAGCTTTGCCCGGCCCCGGCCGGCAGGACGGCGAACTGCTCAGCGAGCTCAAAGCCATCCGGAAGCTCCCCTGCCGCAGCCCACGTAACCGCGGGCATCCCGCCCAGGAGAACGTCCAGGAGCCACGCGTAACTCGGCTGAGCTGACGCGGTGTGGCTTCGCCTCACGTACACGTGCTGCCCCCTCATGGTGCTTAGCTGGCCGAACCCCGCTCGCCGCATCTCACCCCCCGGCGGCGCTCGCGAGACCCCGTTCACTTCCCCGTTGATTTGGTAACATAAGGATGACGCTTACCCAAACGCGATGGTTTACATCTTTGCGGATCCAAGGAGCATCATAGATCAGACCGCTCTGAGGCTGTCCAGCTGCCGCACTATCGGATCAGCAGCCCTGACCTCGTGAAATGCAATGCTTTAGGGTGATCAAGCTTCAGTGGATCCAAGATCTCCTGCGACAGCGCAGCCTCGACTACGGATCGACAACATGGCCCCGCGTCGTCTGGGAAGGCGGCTGGCAACGACAACCGGCCGGCCTGGCATGCACCCGGCTAACCTGGGCTCATGTAAGGCCAGGTGGCCAAGCTCGTCGGCATCACGCGGCACGCCGCCGAGTCGGCCCTGGGTAGCGCGCACTTAACTGCTGTGGTTCTATCATTACCAGATTTTTATTAACTTCTATATTTCCGATCTAATAACTGTGATTAACCTACGTGTGAGCGTGCCGGTAAGGTGACTTGTCGGCAGCGCCGCCACCATTGCCACCGACCGGTACAGCCCGATCGCGGCGGGCCGCCCGCCGGGCGCCGCCACGGCTCTTTGGCGCCCGCCAACCCTGCTGGCATGACTTGACAGGACACCACGTGACGCTCTCGCGGGCGTTCCCACCGACCAGGTCGGCATTCGGAAGGAGTGGCCGTATTGGTCATGAGCACGGGGACCATCGGCAAGACTGTCTGGTTCCTCTGGTTTCAGGGGCTTGAGAACGCTCCGTATGTGGTTCGCAAGTGCCATGAATCCTGGGTCGTCCGGAACCCCGGTTGGCGCGTGGTCAACCTCGACGAGGCATCTCTGCCGCGACTCGCATCAGTGGATTATCGCAACGGCAGCATCGCCGACCTGCCTGTGCACCATCGGGCCGATCTGCTTCGGCTTGACCTCCTTGCGCACCATGGTGGTGTATGGGCGGATTCGACCTGCTTCTGCGTCCAGCCCCTGGACGGCTGGCTGCCCCCGAACATGGAATCAGGGTTCTTCGCCTTCGACCGGCCAGGCCCGGACAGAGTCATATCCAGCTGGTTCCTCGCCGCCCAGCCCGGCAACATACTGGTGAGTCGCCTGTTTGAGCGGATGCTCGCTTACTGGGGTGATTCAGTGTTCCGTCAGGACGAGCGTCGGGTCCTGAGGAAGGCGCTGACGAGTCTTCTCGAGCACTCACCACGTACGCGGTCGTGGTGGTTCTCTACCGCTGTCCGGGACCTGCTGGCAGTATCTCCTTACTACGCGCTTCACTATGGTTTCGAGAAGCTCGTTCGTGAAGATCCTGAGTGCGCCGACATCTGGCGCCGCACTCCGAGGATCAGCGCTGATGGCCCGCACCGGCTCTACCGGGCTGGCCTGCTCAGTCCTGGCTCGGCCGAACTGCGATCGGAGATTGATCGCGGCGAGGTTCCCGTCTACAAGACCACATGGAAGCTCAGAGGCCAGCCGATCCCGGATGACAGCCTGCTGCGCTACCTACTGGAGCCGGCTCACACTTAGCAGCGGGCTCCGCAGCCGCATGGCGCGGCGTTGAGGCGACATAACCCGAGCTATGCTACCTGCCGGTCGGGCTGGCTTGTCGCTGGAGCGGTCCGCCCAGGCAGCAGCGCAGCTACGAGCCCGGGCAGTTGCAAACGAGCGCGCGAGAGATAAGCAACCACTCCGAAGGCTGTCACTCCGAGCGCCGTGGCCGCGACAAGCGCGGGCAGCGTCTGGCCGAGAAGGGCACGCGCCGCGAGCCCGGTTACGCCGAAGCAGCCAGCGGTCGCAGCGACCACGAGCCCGTATCCGGGGCCGAAGGGCCGGAGGCGGAGCACCAGCCAGACCTCGAGCACGGCGGCCACGTTGTCCACTACAATGCTCGCTGCCCAGGCGATGGCCGCGCCCAGAATGCCGATGCGTGGCAGCAGCACGAGATTCAGCGCGACGTTGACGGTGAGCGCCGCCAGCGCGTTGACGAAATTCCACGAGCTCTTGCCGCCCATGAGCAGGACAACCGTCACATTGCCGGTTCCCAGGCTGACGAGCATGGCGAGTGAGAGGACCATAAGCGCTGCCGCGCCAGCGGTGTAGCGATGCCCGAAGATGCCGAGCACGACCGCCGGGAAAATGATGAAGATTACGTAGATCGGCCAGGATGCCAGCATCAGCCAGCGGGTCGCGGCCTGGTAGAGATCCGCGGTCTGAGCATGTTCCTTGCGCGCAAGGAGCGCGCTGAGCTGCGGCGCGATTGCCAGCCGCGTGCCTTCGAGGGCGAAGGTGCCGACCACGGCGAGCTTGCTCACGGCACCATACACGCCGGCCGCGTAGCGTGAGAGCATCGCGCCAACCAGCAGGATGTCCAGCCAGGTCACGAAGATCGCGAACGTGCCGGCGAGACCGCGCGGCGCGGCGAAGCGCCAGAAGCCCGCGGCAAGGCGTTCGCGCTGCCCGGCAGCCAGGCGCGGCGGGCCCCGGTGACGTCCTCGTTCTGGGCTGCGACGGCGGAACCCGGCCGCCAGCCGGTGCCAGGCAGCTTGCTGACGTGCTGGCAGGCGCCGCGCCATTCCGGCAGCACGCCGCGGTGACGGCCTGCGCCCGACGCCCGGCGACTCCGTCCTGACGAGATGGGCGAGGATAAGCCAGGCTGCCACGAGCCCGAAGACGACGGGCACACTCCACGCGATGAGCGCTCCCTGCAGTCCCAGGCCGAGGATGAGGGCAACAAGAACAAGGCCCATGCGCAGGGTCGGCTTGCCGAGACCTTCGATGGCGAGGTACGGCCACATCCGGCCGTACCCTCGAAGCCCCGCGAGAATGCAGGTCGACAGCGCGCCGAGCGGCACGAGTGGGGCGATGATGCGGACGTCGGCCACGGCAGCCGCAGGGTCCATGCCGTGCAGGAATGTGTCCGCGACCGCGGGAGCTGCCATCCACATCACGGCGGCGGCCAGGATGCCAACGACCAGGACAGGCATGAGGGCGATGGCGACGATCCGGCGCACCTGGGCGAGGCCGCCGATTGCGCGCGCCCGCGCTATCCAGCGGGTCAGACCAGTGTCGGCACCGAGTTGGAGCGTGTTCGACATAATAGAGAAGAGCGCAATCAGCTCGAAAAGGGCACCAGCATTCCTCGGCTGAAGCCAGCGGCTGACCAGCACGGTGAGCGCGAAGCCGAGGACGGCGCCCAGGACCATCGCGGCAATGTTGACCATCGTGCCGCGTGCGACGAGATGGACCTCGGGCGACAGCGCTGACGGAACTGGCCGAGCCCGGCGCATCACGCGAGGACCGGGGGCAGCAGGCATGCCGCTCCGTCGCCACGAATACGACCAGCCCTACCTACGCCTGTCCGACTTAGCACCGACTCAAAGTCCTTCCGCACCGGCGTTGGCACCGCCGGTTCCCCGCGTCCGCTGGATAATCTCTTCTAGTACCCACCGAAGACGGCCAGCCCAGACGGTGACGTTACGGAGCCATAAAGCATCACAGGGCAGACACCCGAACACGTCTAATCTGTGACTAGTCATGTTAGCAGGTCTGACGTCGGGAAATTAGTAACCTCACATGCCTAAGGGCCTACCAGGCGACCAGCGCACGGCCGACGACCACCGTCGGGGTTATTCCTAGTTAATCTATAGGAACTAGAGCATAGGTTAGAGCTGGCCGCTAATAATGGCCGCCAACTCTGTATCGACTGACCCCTGAGGGCGTTATATGGTTGATCTATGCTTGCGATTAGGCAGACGTGCATGAAAGCGTGAGCGGTCACTACGGTGCTGCTAAGCAGGCCCTAAAAGGGGTGCGCAAAAAGGGGTGCGCAATGTGGCGGGCCAGTTCCGTCAGGTCCGTGATCTCGCCGAAGCTGGCTTCAAAGCGGTTGCGCCAAACCGCGATCTCCTGCCGCGCAGCTGGCACGGTCTTGCGCTGATCCTCGGTGGGCGGACGAGCACGGGGATACCGCCCAATGGCCTTGCTTTTAGCCGTGCCGTAACGGGTCAAGGCAGTGGAACTCGATTCGCCGGGTGACGCGGGTCACACTCGGCTCGTGGTCCCCGCGCCCGGGAAAATCGCCGGCCTTCCTGGTCTTGCGAGGGCTGGCCCGGCCTGGACGGTCGCGCACGTGGAAGCGGGGGCCGGGGATCTTCAGCAGGAAGGTGGCCAGGGCCAGGTCAAGCTGGTCAGGGGGGAAAAGCCGCCGTGATGGTGCTGGCTGCGGCGGCGAGGGCATGCGGGAAGCTGATCTTGTCCGGGGGGATGCCCGCCGCGTCCACG
>JBKQMG010000253.1:0-9512 GCA_052146815.1 Streptosporangiaceae bacterium
CAAAAGCGTCGGCCTCGCGGCCGCCATGACAACTGCCCTCGCCGCCCGCGGCGTGCCCGGCCCGACCGCTCACCTCGCGGGCGAGCTGGGTGTCCTCGCGTTCAAGCGAGGCTACGCCCAGTGGTCCGAAGGCGACCGCCACGCCGAGGACGAGCTCGCGCAGTGCACCCTGGCGGCCCTGGACGAACTGCGGGCAGCGACCGCGTCACTGGGCTGACCAGGCAACCTCACATCGTCCGAGGCATCAAGCGCATAGAGACCGATCGGCACGCGCATCTGGCAGCTCAGGGCGCACAAGGCCGACTGTGCCGGATACATGCCGAGACTCCAATCGGCTGCGGGATCGCCGCTGGTCAGGCGAGCTCACCGATCGGTCTTGAAAACCGCCGACATGTTCGAGCACCTTCAGCGGCGGGAGCCGTTCTTGCGTTGCCGGCGCAGACTGGCAGGCCGATGGCTTCCTTATGGTGTGCCTGTCTGCGCGGGTAACAGGACACGGTGGCGCCGCGCTGGCACTGAGCCGGGCCTGGCGTGGGCAAGGACTGCCGTTTCAGCGGGAGTGGTGTGCCTGGTGGCGGCTAGCTGTGGCTTGCAGCGCGGGCAAGGCCACGGGGCGTCGCCGTCAAAGCCCAGCATCCGTGTGACCTCGTCGCACTCGCCGCACCACGGCGGCCGGGCCGATCGCGCATGCGGCGCGGGCAGCGCGGCTGGCGAGAGCCTCGCGGCCAGCACGGCGTACGGGCTGCGCACGCGATCAGTGCTGGCGCCGGTGAACGCGGCGAGCGCCTGCGGCGTCCACCCCGCGTCCAGGGCAGCCGTGACGGCCGGGGCCAGCCTGGCGCCCTGAGCCGCGGTGAGCCGCCAGCTGGTGCCCAGCGCGGCGAAGTACTCACCGGCGTGCCCGCCGCCGCCAGGCGCATCGGCCGAATGCGGCGCTTCGTGTGCGCGCGAGGGGGCGGCGGGTTCCCTGGGTGGTTCTATGTACGGTTCGGGTGCAACCGCTGCACCCCGTCCCGGTGTCGGGGTGCGGTAGCTGCACCCGACACGGACGTTATCCACAGGAGCATCAGGCGCATCGGGACCGGGGTGCGGTGACCGCACCCCGACAGAATGGCCGTCGTAACCGGGCTGCGCGGCGGGGCGGGCACTCTGGCGGCGAGGCCAGGAAACTGGTACTCCAACGCTGCGATGTCGTCCTCAGCGAGGTCAGCCCGGATCAGGCTCAGGTCGAGATCCCAGCCCTTCGGCCGCCGGTCGGCGCGCTTGATCCGCGCCGCCACGACCGCCGGGTCGCACGACCGGATCAGGCCCTCGGCTTCCAGCCGGCCCAGGCACGTCCGCACGGTGCGCTCGGACAGGCCGGTGTACCGCATCAGCGTGCGCACTGCCGGGAAGGCGCAGGTGCCATCCGGCCCGGCGTGGTTGGCCAGGCCGACCAGCACGAACTTGCACGCGCTGGACGGCTGGCCGCCGCGGTCGGCCGGGACAGGGGCCAGGTTAAGCGCCCACGAGATCGCCTCGACACTCACCGGGCACCTCCCGGCAGCCGGCCAGCGCGCCATGCCGCGTGCCGGGGCCTGGTCTCAGTTCTGGTCTCATTCACCCCCGTCCGGAGCCGTTCATCGGCGAACGCGGCCTGCCGTTCCGCCCAGCTCAGGTACACTCGCGGCCGGTGGAGGATAGTGCTGCGCAGTCCTCGAAAGCGTGTGAAGGGGCAACCCTTCCGTGGGTTCAAATCCCACCTCCACCGCCACGTCGCGTATGCGGGCACTAACGGGCCAGTTCGGTCGTTAGCAAGGTGCCGCGAGACCAGCTGACCGTGCCGGGCTACCGGGGTGACGAGTGCCAGAACCGCAAAGCACGCTGTTCTTCCTGCTGATGATGGTCCTCTTCGGCGGATGCATGTGGTGGCTGATCACCGCGAAGCAGATGGTTTTCCGGGTCCTCGCGGCCTGCCTGGCCTTTGTCCCCGCGATGATGTTCGGCGTTGCCGCGGTGAACAAGTATTACGACTATTACCAGAACTGGCACGCAGCCGTGCAAGACCTGACGAACCAGGGCCCGCAGGCGGTCGTGGTGCATTCGAACACCAAGCCGGGCACCGGGTTCGCTAATTTCCTCGGCCACACCGTCGATACCTCGCTGGCCCGCCAGCAGGGCCTGCTGCTGACGGACACCATTCACGGCACCGCCAGCAACATCACCAGGACGGTCTACGTCTTCCTGCCGCCGCAGTATTTCCAGCGCAGCTTCCGCAAGTACCGCTTCCCGGCCATCGAGCTGCTTCACGGCTTCCCCGGCCTGCCCGTGGACTGGGTCACCGTCCTCGGCGTGAACTCGCTGCTGAACAGCCTTGTCAGCCAGGACCGGGCCAAGCCCGCCGTGCTGATCATGCCGGACGCCAACGGCGGCCGCGGGATCTCGCTGCAGTGCCTTAATCAGTTCCGCGGCCCGGCCGACGCTACCTACCTGGCCAAGGACCTGCCGGACTACATCTCCCGTCACCTGCGCGTGCAGGCGCCCGGGCACGGCTGGGGGATCGCCGGATACTCCGAGGGCGGTTTCTGCGCGGCCAACCTCGGCCTGCAGTACGGCGGCGTCTTCAGCTACTCCGGTGTCCTCAGCGGCTACTTCGTCCCGTCGGACAACCAGCTGATGAACCCGTCGCGGCAGGTCAACCCATTCGGCGGGAACAAGCTGCTGGCGGCGAAGAACACTCCGCTGAAAGAGCTGAAGACAATGCCGGCCGGCCGCCCGATCCCGCAGTTCTGGCTAGGTGCGGGGGAGCTGGACAACGCCGACGTGCGCAGCGCCTACGTGTTCGGCCAGCTGCTGCAGAACCGCCAGCCCGCCGTCACCGAGAAGCTGGTGCCCGGCGGCGGTCACACGATGCTGACCTGGCGCCAGCTCCTGCCGCCCATGCTCGAGTGGATGACCCAGGGGCTGAGCCAGCAGGTCGCCCTGCATGAAGCACGGGTGGCGAAGCAACACGCGGGCGCGGCGGGCGCGAAACGGCACCGGCTGGAGGAGGAGAAGAAGCTCCACGCGACGCCGACTTCCGCCCCGCGGCCGACCTCGTCTGCGCACAAGAGCCCGCCGCCGCACCACAAGTAGTCCCCCCGCCGCGTAGCCGACGGGGTCCGGCGCAGCACCCAGCGGGCGCCGGGGAGCGGCCGGCCCGCTATTCGAGCTCGAGGACGCGGGCGTGCAGGACCGAGCGCTGGTGCAGGGCGGCCCGCAGCGCCCGGTGCAGGCCGTCTTCCAGGTAAAGGTCACCGTGCCACCGGACCACGTGCGGGAACAGGTCACCGTAGAAGGTGGAATCCTCGGCCAGCACCATCTGCAGGTCAAGGACATTCTTGGTGGTAATGAGCTGATCCAGCCGGACCGGGCGCGGCGGTATCTGAGCCCATTCACGCGACGTCCTCGCATGATCGGGGTAAGGCCGTCCGTCCCCGACCTGCTTGAAGATCACGTCTTGAGTCTAGATGAGCCGCCGGAGTGGCGCGGGCGATAACTTCGGCGCGGATTTCGGATGCGCGCGGGCATTACCGGACAGGCCCGCGCATCAGCGGCCGCCGTTCCGGGCGCACATTCCGCAACTCTGCGTGACACCAATGTTACGATCTGCTCTCGTGCGCGACTTGCCTCGGCGAGTCAGACCATGAGGGGGGCTCATGAGGACGTCGCTCAACCGCCAGACCGAGTCGGCCGCGGCCGACCCGCAGCAGGCCGCGACTTTTGGCGTCGTCCCGGCTCAGGGGACCCGGCAGGCCGACCTGCCCGCCTACCGGCGCGCTGTCAGGGAGCTGCTGGAGGAGGCGGACGGCGTCATGGCGAGCGGCCGGCTGAGGGCGCTGCAGACGCTGACGGCTGAGCGCCTGGTCGGCGGCCAGTTCGGCGGCGTGCTGTCCGCGGTGCCCGGCGGCCTCGGGGCCGCCGTCGACGGGCTGATGCGCGAGATCAGCGGTTACCGCCCGGCCGCCCGGGGCTTCGCCGCGGGCATGTCCGCGATCATCCGCATCTACCTGCTCGCCCAGATAGACGCGCTGTGGTGGGGAGACGCGCCCGATTACGCCTCCGACGAGGATCTGCTGACCGCACGCGACCTCGTGGACCTCGACGAGCTGCGGCGCAGCGGCCAGCTCGGCTTCCGCTACCGGCACCAGGCGCAGACCAAGGCGGCGCGGGCCCTGCGGGCGGCGGAGCGGCGCGCGTGGCCGGACCGGGTCCCGCGCACCGCCGGGCTGAAGTTCAGCCGCGCGCGGCCGGAAGCGGTGGCTCTGCTTAATCAGCTGGCCGTGAGCTTCGCGGCGACGTGCCCGCCGAAGACCCCGCCGCTGTGGGTGACCAGCATGGCCCGCAGCGTGGCGCATCAGCACCGGCTGCGCGAGCTCGGTTACGCCGCCGTGCTGCCCAGCGCCCACTGCAGCGGCTACGCCACCGACGTCGAGATTCTCTGGTACCGGCGCTGCGGCGCTGACGGGGTGCTCCGTTCGCTGCTGCTTGAGCGCCAGGCCGCCGGCGAGGTCAACGTCATCGACGAGGGCCAGGCGTGGCACGTCTGCATCAGCCCGGTCGCGGTGGCGGGCCTGCGCCGCGCCTTCGAGGCCGAGCTGGGCGGCTGAGCCGGTGTGCGGCATCGCGCTCATTCTCGGCGCCCAGCCTGACCGGCGGGCCTTCCGCGCGATGATCGGCTCGCTGGCGCCGCGCGGCGAGCTGGAGGAGACCTTCTCGGGGAACGGCGTTCTGGCGGGCACGCATCGGCTGCCGATCGTGGACCGGCAGCGGGCCGTCCAGCCCTGGTGCTCGGCCGACGGCCGCTGGCTGCTCTGCTACAACGGCGAGATCTTCAACTACCGCGACCTGCAGGCGGAGCTCCGCTCGCTCGGCCGTGAGCTGCGCACCGACAGCGACACCGAAGTCGTGCTGGAGGCGTTCCTGCAATGGGGCCCGGGCGCGGTCGGTCGCTTTCGCGGTGAGTTCGCCTTCGCCATTGCCGACCGGGCGGCCGGCGATGCCTACCTGGCCAGGGATCCGCTCGGGGTGAAGCCGCTGTATCTGGCCAGGGCGGACGGCTGCCTGCTGGTCGCCTCCGAGGTCAAGGCCCTGACCGGGGCGGGCGCACCGGTCACCGAGGTCCCGCCGGGACACCACGGCTGGGCCAGCCCGGCGGCCGACCCGCAGCTGAGCCCCTACGTCGACCTGCTGACGCTGGGCGAGGACCAGGCGCCGATCGACGACGCCGGCGAGGCCGCCAAGCTCGTGCGAGCCGCGCTGGAGGACAGCATCCGGGTCCGGGTGGACACCGATCTGACGGTGGGCGTAATTCTCTCCGGCGGCCTGGACAGCTCGCTGACCCTGCTGCACGTGCGGGAAATGCACCCCGACTGCGTGGCTTTGACCATCGGCTCGCCAGAAAGCCCGGATCTCGGCTACGCCCGGCGGCTGACCGCCGAGCTCGGCGTGCGGCACGAGGTAATCGAGCTGGCGCCGCGTGACATCCGGCTGGCGGAGGTCCGCGAGGCCATCCGGATCGGCGAGCTCACCGAGTACGGGGACATCATCAACGCTGCCGTTTCCGTCCCGCTCTTCCGGCGGGTGCACGAGCTGGGGATAAAGATCGTGCTGACCGGCGACGGCTCCGATGAGCTGTTCGGCGGCTACGAGATGTACCAGCGCGCCCGGCCCGACGAGGCCCGCAGGCTCTTCCTGCACAAGATCAGGAATCTGGGCCGGACCGAGCTGCAGCGCGTCGACCGCACCAGCATGGCTCATGGCGTCGAGGCCAGGGTTCCGTTCCTGGACCTGGCCCTGGTCGAGCTCGCCATGCGGCTGCCGCTGAACCTGAAGGTCCGCGACGGGCAGGAGAAATGGATCCTGCGCGAGGCGTTCGCCGACATCCTGCCCCCCTACATCAGGCAGCGGCCGAAGAACCCGATGTCGCATTCTTCCGGGCTGCACGAGCGGGTCCGGCTGTACAAGCCGCTGTTCGCGAGGCTGCACCGGTCGCTGCGCTACGACCTGCTTGAGCCCGTGCACCGGGACTTCTCCATCCTGCTCGAGCAGTGCGATCACGATCTCGACCAAGCCCTGGCGGCCCGCGAGGCGCGGCAGGACTACAGCGTGCTCGAGCGCACGCGCGATCTGGCCGGCGCGGTGCGGCGGAACGCCTTCCCCGCTCGCGGTTAGCGCACTGGCGGCCGGACCCTGATCGCCTATCAGCTCGGCGGACAGCCATCGCAGTTCCGCACCATCAACGGCCGGCACGTCCCGTCGGGATCGATCGTGGCGAAGGTGCTCCCGGCTGGCCGGCCCCGGGTGCTGTACTCGCCGGTGTCGACGAAAGCGACGTCCGGCCCGGCGGCCGGCCGCGCTCTGCACGACAGCTGCGACGAGCCGCTGTGGATCAGTGACTCAGGCCACGACGTGCTGTTCTACTGCAATCGGCTTGTGTCCGAGGCGCTCGGCGGCATGGCTTCTTACCCGCTGCTGGTGCGCGGAGGGTACGTCTACCGGTTGCCCTGGCCGAAGAACCTCATTTACCAGACTCCCAGCTCACAGGGCATCGTAATCGCGTTCGTGTCCACGTCGCTTACCAGCTGACCGCCGGGTGCGCCCGGCGCCGGCCGCAGCCGAGCCGCAGTGCCTGCGCACATTGCGCGGGGTGATCTGCGCCAGGGCTGAGCAGCCCTCCCCGCCGACCTTCGGCACGTCGGCGCCGGTGGCGGCGCAGCACCCGGCGGGCTGCCCGGGAGCCCGGGACCCAGTTTCGCTGCCCGCTGACGGCGTGCGCTGCACCGCGGCAGATCCAGAGGCCTCAGCCGCCGGAATGGCACAGACAACGGCAAGAGCTGATAAGGCGGCAAGCGCGCTGGCCCGGAATCTGCTTCGCATAGACCTGTGCTCCCACGCCCGCAGGGCTGGTGTCAATTCTGGGTCGTGGCGCGGTAGCCAGTTGCGCCGCTCAGTCTTGCGCGCGGACGACTGGATCAGCGCGGCTGGCGATCATGCCCGGCTGACCGGAATTCTGTCCGGCTCATGCGGCGCGGCATGCTCATCTGGAGAGCGCGGGGACAGGCCCGCGCCGTCGGGGAGATCGACCAGGTAGCCACCGCGCAGAATGGCCGGCCGGGGATCGCTGCCCGGGTACTGGCCTGCGCCAGGGGGCGCAGGCGGCGGCGTCGGCGGGCGCCGCCCGCCTCCGCCTCCGCCTCCGCCCGGTAGCTGGCCGCGGTCCTCGGCGTAGAGGCCGCCCCAGGCGCCGACGCCGGCACCGAGGAGCGGGAACAGCACAAGTGCGAGGAGGTGGCCCGCTGCAGTGTCCGTAAGGCTCATCTCGAACTGGAAGATCGCCCCAGGCGAAAGGTGGCGACCGGAAAGGGCCCACTGCAGGTGGTTCAGCTCACCAGGGACCAGCGCGATTGTGGTGAGGTCCAGAACGGAGAAAACCACCGCTGCGGCAGCGCCCGCGCATAGCCCCGCCGCGAGACCCCGCCGGACTGGGGCATCGGCCAGCCGCAGGGCGCTGTCCGGGCCAGCGGCCCCTCGCGCCGCCGCGACTGCGGCCACGAGAATCACGCCCACTATCAGCAGTACCGCCACCACCCGTGCCGCGTCGTACACGTCCAGCCAGGCGCCCACGGGATGCAGGGGACCGCCGACCGGGGGTAGGGCATAAAGGATCAGGCCGACTGCTACGCCGGCTGAGGTGCCGATCATCAGGGGCGCCAGGGCCACGGGCGGGCGTCTCGCCGTGGAGGCGAGGAGCGCAGCCAGATAGAGCGCGAGCACCACCAGGAAGAGGATCTCGCCGGCCCAGGCCCCCGCCAGCCACGAAGGCCCGGAAAGCCCCGCATAGGCGAACCGCTCCGCTTCCGCCTTGACCAGCACGAGGGTGAACAACACGGCGTAACCAGCCAGCCGCATCATCGGCGCTGCCCGGCCGCGGCCAGCCGGGCCGAAAACCCTGCGGGCGAGCCATGGCAGCCCTGCGAGCATTACCACGGCCGCGACCACGTCGATCCTGCGCATAACCGTGGCCAGGCTTCCGGGCACCCCTGGCCATCCGGCCCACACCAGGCCCGCGGCGGCACCGCTGAATGCCAGCATAACTGCGATCCTGCGAGGCATCCGGGGCCCTCCCTCGCTACCGGCCCTAAGCTGCCAGTTATCAGGCTAGCGCTAGCCGTCAATGTCTAGCCCGCAAAGGCGGTGCTGGCCCCCATCTGGCCGCGGCGAGCACGCGGTGGAAAGTCAGAGGTGCCAGATGGCGCTAACCGGTACCGCGCGTAGCTTTGGCCCACACGGCAGCGTGGCGTTGCCGGTACAGAGGACAACGCCGACCAGGAAATCGTCGCCGAGCTTCGCGGCAACGTGCCTCAGGCCGCGGAAGTCCTCGGCCCGCACGGTAGATGCAGCCTTGACCTCGATCGCGATGACCTGGCCCTGCCGGTTTACCAGAACGCCGTCCACCTCCACCTTGTTGTGATCGCGATAGTGATACAGATCCGCGAGTTCTTCCGACCAGGTGAGCTGCCTGGTCAGTTCCGACAGGACGAAACCTTCGAGTAGCGGGCCGAACGGCGCCCCAGGCCGGCGCAATGCGTGAGAGTCGAGCGCTAGCAGCCGGGCGGCGATCCCGGAGCCGACATAGATGAGCTTGGGTGCGGCCGTGGCGCGAGTGCCGAGATTGCGCGACCAGCCTGGTATGCGCTTGACGAGAAACACTTCTTCCAGCAGGCGCATGTAGCGGGCGACGGTGGGGCGCGAGATCTGAAGATCTGATTCGAGGCTGCCCGGGGCGACAAGCAGTCCGGACCGCGCAGCCAGGAGGCGGATGAGCGTGCCCAGTTGCGGGGCGCGCTCGATCTCGGTCAACTGCCTGACATCTCGATCGATCAGGTTCTGCACGTAAGCATCGAGGAACTTGCCCCGGCGGCGCGGGTCAGTCCGCGCGACAGCTTCGGGCAGGCCCCCGCGAACAAGCCTGTCGGAATAATCAGCGCGAGTTACGGCCGACTCGTACCTCAGGTCAGGGCCGAGCCCGAACGCGGTATCGACGAAGCTGTCTGCGGTCCTGGCAATCTCGCCCTGCGAGAACGGCCACAGTTCGACTCTCTCCATGCGGCCGGGCAAGGTGTCAGGTAGATCCCTAAGGCCCAGCAGTCGCGCTGACCCAGTCAGCAGAAACCGGCCTGGACTCGGGTCGGCGTCGACTTTTGCCTTGATAGCCAGCAGCAGTTCCGGTGCTCGCTGTATCTCATCGATCACTGTCAGGCCGTCGAACGAGACGAACCCTACAGGGTCCTCGATAGCCGACTGCCGATCCTGGGAAGATCGAGATCCCGCCATTCGGCGGCTCGCTGGCCGGCGACCGCTCGTACTAGCGACCCTTGGTTGCTAGGACTTTGACACTTGAGCTGAGTTTTGGAGCGGCGTAGCGTCGGGGATACCCGCTCCACAACTCTGCGGGCAGTGTCCTGACCAGCCACTTTGGGTGGCACAGCCGG
>JBKQMG010000254.1:0-4200 GCA_052146815.1 Streptosporangiaceae bacterium
GATCGAGCGGCTCGCACCATTGGCCGCAGCACACGCCACGACCGAGCTCGCCCAGGCGCCGGACGCACCTGGGCCCTCCACCGCCGAAGTCCGGGCATGGGCGCGCGCCGCCGGTCTTGCCATCCCCGGCCGCGGCAAGCTCCGGCCCGAGATCTGGGCCGCCTGGCGCGCAGCGCACCACGGCTGAGGATATCCGCCAGAATGGTCACCTCTGCGGGCCACCTGGTCGGCTCCTGCCGGCGCGCCGAACAACCCGTTCGGTGCGGCAATTGCCGATGAACGACATCGAGCCGACGCCCGCTCATAACGGCGGCTCGGCGAGCGCTTCCCACGGTTGCCGCTCGAACAGGTCGCTCTGCAGTGATCCGGAAAGCTCGCATAAGTATGCAGTGCTGGCTCACCCTGTGAATGCGCGGATCTGCCGCGGACCGGGCGTCCGCGAGCTGTTCACGGAACGTGGCGGAGTCGCCTCATGGTGAGCGCGCAGCGCCGCCGTTCTGCGTGGCTATTGGCTGGCGTTTAGCTGCCTCGAGAGTGGCGGCAGATCCGGGTTATCTGCGCGGGGTCGGCATCGCTGCGGAGACCGGCGCGGCTCAGGGCCCACAGCTTGGCCGGCTCGACCGGCCCGGCCCCGGCCGTCGCGCGGGAAACTGTGGTCATCTCGCCCAGCCTCGGTCACGACGGCGACTCGCGGGGCCTTGGTCTGTGAGACTGCCATATCTTCGCTCCTCCCGGCACGGCTGCGGCCACCGCCGCTTTGGTGGCCAGCGGTACAAACCGCGGTCAGTTCTTGTACTTCTCCGCGACGGGTGTTCAGGGGCTCGTCACGACCTCACCGGGTGGGATCCGCGGCCCGCCGCGACCGCTGCACCGGAGACGGGATTTATCACCGGCGAGCAGCCGCAGAGGGCGCCGGGAATCGCCTGCGGCTCGGGCTGCGGCTCGGGGGCCGGGGTGGGTTCGGCGGCGGCGGTCCTGAGTTCGGCGAGCCGGCGCCGGGAGGGTAGCAGGACGATGGCGAGGATCACTCCCAGGCCCAGAATCGCGGCGGCGACGGCGCGACACACTAGAGGGATCGCACGCGCTGGCGAGCCAGGTGACCGGGTGGCTGCTGGTCACGCTGGCCCGCCTCGGGATGACCGGCGCCCGGTCCCGCCGTCACGGGCCAGCCCCGCCGCCACGGCCGCCTCCACATACCGGCGGGCCGTCTTGCGGTCCACGCCCGCCTGCCCGGCTATCTGGCGCAGCCCAGCCCCGGCCAGCCAGGCCCGGAGCACCTCCCTGATCTCTGTCACCGCAACCTCCCGGAATCCCATCCGCCGGAACCTCCACGTCGATCGGCCTGAAGGCATCCGTACAGCCAGATGATCAAGCACCACAGCGTGACACGCCGGGTGGTCCCATCACTGGCAACAGGGTGGTCCCATGCTCGTGGCAGAAAACCCGTCAGGGTGGTCCCATGCTGATGGCAGGCGACACCTGCCACTCGGTGCGGACGTGGAAAGGACGGAGGGGGAAGGCGGCACAGTGGGCGGCGGCCTCTGCCCGCGCCTCTGCGCTTTAGGGGTGCCCGGCGCGGGCGGCCCGCCGCGCGTGCGCACCCCCGCCCCTGTCCGCCGCCGGGCAACTCGCCGATACGCATCCACTGGCAACCGGCATCAGCCGAGCGGCCAACAGTCGACAGCGCGCGGCGCGCGGAATCCGAAGAAAGACACCGGGGCGCTGCCCCGGACCCGGCCTTCCTCAGAGATGGACGCTCACCGGGTCATCTCCTCACCCGGCCAGGCAAGCCCTGCGCCCGAACCGCCGGGGCGCGCAAGGTCTCGCTGCGCTCGGCCCAGAGGGCAGACCCTTGCCCGCCCCGGAGAACCGGGCGCATCCCGCAGGGTGCCCGACCGAGGAGATGACGCTTACCACTACTCCGTGCTATTGACGCTTGAGCGTCAAGGCCCGTCCGGCCGGCCTGGGCTGCGGTTAGCCGCTACGCATCGTGTCCCTAGCCGAGCGAGGTTTTCACGCGGTCGGTAATGGCTGGGTCGCTAGGCGAGGGTCGAAGCCGATCGACAGATCATTGCCGAAAACGAGATCATGCGTGCTCCTTGGTCCGCTTCATCAGATCTCTGACGCACGTAAGCGCGACGATGCCCTTATGAACACTTGGCCCCCTTGTCATAAAGCAAGTATGATGTTCAGCTATGAGCCTCTTTTCTATCACTCGGCGCCGCCCTTATATATTTGCTTGCATTATCGGGCGCCCTAACACTACTAGTCGATCTCCTGGCATTACATCCTCACCCGCAGGCAGAACGACGCGGCGCACTACGAACCTGCTGAGCCGGCTGCTGGCCGCAACGCCTGAGCAATGCCGGACCTACAGCTACTGAGCACTGGCGCAAGGAAAGTTGAGGACAATGACAATGACATATCTAGGACTTAGCGTTCTCTGGCTTATTAACGTGGCGATATGCGTCTGGCTCGGCATACGCAAAGACAGACCCCTCCTAGGCACAATTCTAGGAGTCTTCATCTCTTCGCTCGTGGGGATACTGATTATGCTCTTGATCCCGCCCAAGGCGCAAGAGCACTGGGGGTTCCATAACTGGAATAACCGCGCTCCTGACTGAGCACTGGCGATCGCGGCCGCCGCAGCGATGGCGGTCGCGGTGATCTGCAGCCAGCTGCTTATGCTGACGCCACCAGCCGTATGGTGCGGGGCTGTGATCGTCAGGCCGATCGACATGGGGTCAGCATGCTCGCTCGGCAAGCGCGACGCAGCCTAAATATGCATAGTCGTCATGCACGAAAGATCCGGGCATCAAAATCGCTGCGGCGTTAACTCACGGCAAGGTAGCGTGCGTGCTCGGCGCCCACCTAGCTGGGCTCTTGGCCCGAAGACATACAGCACGTGAGTACGGCAACGCGAGCGGCGTTGACCGGCTCACGCCCAACTCTGCAGATCTCCGAACCTGACTCCTGGACCTCGATTGACCTTCCTGGCACTAGTTCGCATCGAGGGGCGCTGACCACAACGGGTCCCGACAAGACCCGATCGGAACGGACGCCCGAGAGGCGCAGTCCCAGGTGAGCGACCGTTCCGGACACTCTGGGCGTACTTTGCAAGCAGGGGATCAGTGAGCGGCCCGACTGTTGCCACTTAAGCGTCAAACCTGACCGATGCAGCACCAATGTGCAGCAACCGGGTCGATACCCGGTGACGTCCATCCCACCGATCTGGCCACAGCACCTGCACCAACGACCACCAGCGACCATGCCGCCGTGAGTTCGCATCGAGGGGCAGCTTCATCGCGTGGCCGAACTGTGCCGTAGTAATGATCAAGGCGGCGCCTGCGGCGCCGCTGGCCCGGCGTCAGCGCCGGCCTCCGGCCTTGGGGAGGCCCCGGCCGTCGCACGCCGGGCCACAGCCGGAGAGCCCGCAGGTCAAGCCCGCTCACATGGCACGCATCAGCGCAGCGCACAGCCGTCTTCCTCGGCGCTCCAGTGTCCAGCTCGCGGCCGCCGCGTCAAGGGCGGCCCTGAGGGCCGTCGCTGGCGCGATTGGCTACGCCAACCCTGGACGCGGCGGCCCCTCGCAAGGGATCAGCGCCTATCGAGGCAGACGGGAGTTGATCAGGAACCCGCAGGCAAGGGATGGTCACTGCCGCGAGTCGTCGGTGTCGAACAGGAGCCGTCGACTACCCTAAACAGCACCCGCCGGAGAAACGACATGTGCAGGAGGGTCTGTTGAGCGTCCCAAGCCACAGACAAATCGAAATTCTCCTGGACGTCGAGAGGATCTCCACTGCAGGTGCGTCAGAGCGTTATCAACGAGGTGCCACGCCACACACGATCTTTGCCTGGTGGGCTCGGCGTCCGTTCGCAGCCGCCCGACAGCTAGTAGCCTCTTCGATATCTCCCGAGCCGGGCAAGGAAATTCTTGCGATCGAAGATGCACCTGTCCGAGTTCTGGACCCATTCTCCGGTGGATCAACATTTGCGCTCGCGGCAGCCGAGCTTGGCGTAGAGAGCCATGCAGTCGAAAACAACCAGCTAGCTCACTTCATCGGCTTGTCACTGCTGCAACTTAGTCAGGCTGAGCCCGAGTTCCCAAAGCTAGTCGCAAACGAGGGCCGATTGTTGCTGGAAGCGCTAAAGACAGAGACCAGGCAATTGTTCCCCTCGGTCTTCCAAGAGCAATCAGCG
>JBKQMG010000255.1:0-12743 GCA_052146815.1 Streptosporangiaceae bacterium
CCAGCACGCTGGCGGCACCGCCGAAAACGAAGCTCTCATACAGCAGCCTGGCCCGTTCGGTCCGCTCGTCCGCGCTCATCATCATCCCGCCTGACCTGACCGGCGCGCCGCGCCCGATCTGCGACCATGACGGCATGCGATCGTCGGCCGCCCTGGTGCGCATGTCCTGGCCGTACTGACCACAGGCGCCCCCGGCCGGATGGCCGGCCGATTCAGCCGGCATGATGAGCCAGGGGCATATCGGACTCGCGGCCGGGCGCCGCGGCATCAGGAGGTGCGGCTGGATGACGAGACTGCTGCTGCGCGGCGGCCAGATATTCGACGGCACCGGGAGCCCGGTGGCCGGCGGCGACCTGGTCATCGAGAACAGCCGGATCGCGGACGTCGGCACGGGGCTGGACGGGGACGAGCAGGTCGATGTCTCGGGCCTGACCCTGCTGCCGGGTCTGTTCGACTGCCACGTGCACGTGACCGTCTCCGGGATCGACCTGCTGCGCCGGCTGCAGCGGCCGTTCTCCTACCAGTTCTTCGAGGCCGCCCGTAACCTGCGGGTCACCCTGGACAGCGGGATCACCACGGTGCGCGACGCGGGCGGCGCGGACCTCGGCATCCAGCGCGCGGTCGAGGACGGGCTGGCTGACGGACCCCGGATGAAGATCGCGATCTCCGCGCTGAGCCAGACGGCCGGGCATGGCGACGGGTGGATGCCGTCCGGGTTCGCCGCGCCGCTGCACGCCGCGCATCCTGGCCGTCCGGGCGGGATCGTGGACGGCCCCGAGGAGATGCGCAAGCGGGTCAGGGAGATCGCCCGGGCCGGCGCGGACGTCATCAAGGTCTTCACCTCCGGCGGGGTGCTGTCGCCGCGCGACAGCCCGAAGCACGCCCACTTCCGCACGGACGAGCTGGACGTGCTGATGGCGGAGGCGAATGCGGCGGGCCTGCCGGTCATGGCCCACGCGCAGGCGACCGACGGCATCAAGAACGCGGTCCGGGCGGGCATCCGCTCCATCGAGCATGGCATCTACCTTGATGACGAGGCGATCGAGATGATGCTCGCGGCCGGGACCTGGCTGGTCCCGACGCTCATCGCGCCCGTCGCCGTGCTGGAAGCCGCCAGGGGCGGCATCCAGCTGCCCGACGGCGTGGCGGCCAAGGCCGAGGCGGTGATGGCCGCGCATCAGGACTCGTTCGCCCGCGCGGTGGACGCCGGGGTGAAGATCGCGATGGGCACCGACAGCGGCGTGCTGCCGCACGGCCGCAATCTGGAGGAACTCCCGTTGATGGCCAACGGCGGCATGTCGCCGGCCGAGGTGCTGCGGGCCACGACCCAGTCGGCGGCGGACCTGCTCGGCGTCGGCGACGACACCGGCACGCTGGCGCCCGGCAAGCGGGCGGACGTGGTGGCGGTCGCCGGTGATCCGCTCGACCTGGCCAGCCTCCGGGACAACATCCGCGCCGTCTACAAGGACGGCCGCCTGGTCCGCGGGACGGTGGGAGCATGAGCGGCACCGCTGAGCCGGCTGGCGCCGGCCGCCTCGCTGACCTGACCGGCACCGGACGGGCGGTCCTGGTGACAGGCGCGTCGCGCGGCATCGGGGCCGCCGTGGCGCGGGCATTCGCCGCCCGCGGTGACGGGGTCGCGGTTCACCACCGCGACTCCGCCGCCCTCGCCGCTGAGGTCGCCGCCGGGCTGGCGGGCCATGGGCACGTGGTCGTGCAGGCTGACCTGGCCGACCCGGCCGCGGTCCGCGAGATGGTCGATGCGGCCAGCGCCGGCCTGGGCGGCCTGGACGTGCTGGTGAACAACGCGGGCACCTACCGCGCGCACCCGATCACCGACGTGTCCTACGAGCAGTGGCAGCAGGCCTGGCAGGCGACGCTCGGGGTCAACCTGGTCGGCGCGGCCAACGTGACCTGGTGCGCGGTGCAGCACATGCTGGCCCGCGGCGGCGGGCGGATCGTGAACGTCTCCTCGCGCGGAGCGTTCCGCGGCGAGCCGCGCCAGCCCGCGTACGGGGCCAGCAAGGCCGGCCTGAACGCGTTCGGCCAGTCACTGGCCCGGTCCCTCGCGCCGCACGGCATCGCAGTCGCCACGGTGGCGCCGGGGTTCGTCGATACGGACATGGCCGCCGGGCACCTGAGCGGCCCGGCCGGCGAGGAGATCCGGGCGCAGAGCCCGTTCGGCCGGGTCGCCGAGCCGGAGGAGATAGCGGCCGCCGTGCTGTACCTGGCGTCGCCGGAGGCGGAATGGGCCAGCGGCGCCGTGCTCGACCTGAACGGCGCGTCCTACCTGCGTACCTGAAGACGCCAGGCGACGCGCTGGACTGGCCGGGCCGGGCGAGATCCGGGCTCGCTGGTCATGCGCGGGTGCGCCGCGCAAACCCCGGGCGCTAACAGGATCAGCCGCGGAACACGACGGCGAGCAGGCAGATGTTCAGCACCATGATCACGGCGGCCACGGTGCCGGCGGCGGCCGTGGTGAGCCTGCTGTTGGCCAGCGGGCCCATCACGTCGGCGCGGCGGGTCAGCAGAACCAGCGGCACCAGCGCGAACGGGATGCCGAAGGACAGCACGACCTGGGAGATGACCAGGCTGGCGGTCGGGGACACGCCGAGCGCGAGAACGATCAGCGCGGGGATCATGGTGACGGCCCGCCGGGTGAACAGCGGGATCCGCCGGCCGACGAAGCCCTGCATCACGACCTGGCCCGCGTAGGTGCCGACGCTGGAGGAGGACAGGCCCGAGGCGAGCAGCGCGACCGCGAACGCCAGGGCGGCGCCGCCGCCGACCAGCCGCCCGAGGCTGGCGTGCGCGGCCTCGAGGGTGTCGGCGCCCGGCGCGCCGGTCTGGTGGAACAGCGACGCGGCGACGAACAGCATGGCCAGGTTGATGATCCCGGCGGCGCCGAGCGCGACGACCACGTCGAGTCGCTGGAAGCGCATCAGCTCACGGCGCTCGGCGTCGTCGCGGCAGGTGACCCTGGCCTTGGTGAGGGCGGAATGCAGGTACACGACGTGCGGCATCACGGTCGCCCCGATGATGCCGGCGACCAGCAGCAGGCTGTCGGATCCCGACAGGCTCGGCACCAGCCCGGCGGCGATGCGGCCAGGCTGCGCCCCGACCTCGGCGAGATCGTAGGCGAAGCCGAGGAAGACGATCCCGAGCAGCGCGGCAATCGCCAGCTCGAAACGCCGGTAACCGCGCTGCTCCAGCGCCAGGATGCCGAACGCGACGACCGCCGTGATGAGCCCGGCGGCCAGCAGCGGCGTGCCGAACAGCAGGTTCAGCCCCACGGCGGCCCCGACGAACTCGGCCAGGTCGGTCGCCATCGCGATCAGCTCGGCCTGCACCCACAGCCCGCGAGACACCGCGTGCGGCAGGTACTGGCGGCACAGCTCCGGCAGGTCCCGGCCGGTCGCCACGCCGATCTTGGCGGACAGGTACTGCACCAGCATCGCCATCAGGTTGGCGACGACGACCGCCCAGGCCAGCTCGTAGCCGGACACTGCCCCGGCCGTGAAGTTGGTGGCGAAGTTGCCGGGGTCGATGTAGGCGACCGCGGCGACGAACGCCGGCCCGAGCAGCGCCAGGATGCCCCGGGCACGCCCGCGCGAGCGCAGGCTTCGCAGCGTGCTCTGCTGAGCGATTTCCGGCGCTAGCTGCGAGGGTCCCGTGCCAGCGGGAAAGTCTGGGCCCGCGGGAAAATCTGGCTGCGCCGCCGAATCCGCAGCCATCAGGAGCGGGTCCTCAGCCCACCGACGGTCCGAGGCCGAGCGACTGCGGCGTGCTGGAGTCCGGTGACGGCTGGTTCAGCCCCTCATCCAGCGGGCCGAACTCGGTCATCAGCGCGCGACTGCCGCCCCAGGGCGTCTGCTCCTCGGCGATCAGGGTGTTGGTAGTCAGCAGCAGTCCGGCCACGGACGCGCCGTTCTGCAGCGCCGACCGCGCGACCCGCAGCGGGTCGATGATCCCCATCTCGATCATGTTGCCGTACCGCCCCTGCAAGGCATCGAATCCCTCATCGGGCCCCCCCATCTGAGCCATCTGGGCGACTACCTCCTGGCCAGAGTAACCGGCGTTGGCCGCGATCAGGTAGGCCGGCGCGGTCAGGACCCGGCGGACGATCTCCACGCCGGTGGCGTAATCGTCCTTGACTTCCAGGTCGTCGAGGGCCGGCTCGGCGTGCAGGAGCGCCGCCCCGCCGCCGGCCACGATGCCCTCGGCCATGGCCGCCCGGGTCGCCGACAGCGCGTCCTCGACCCGGTGCTGGAGTTCCTTCAGCTCGGCGTTGGTCGGCGCCCCGACCCTGATCACCGCCACCTTGCCGGTCAGGGAGCCGATCCGCTCGGAGAGCACATCCTCGTCCACGCCGAACTGGGCCCGGCCCAGCTCAGAGCGCAGCTGGTCGACCCGGAAGTCGACGGCGTCCGAGGACCCGCGGCCGCCGATGATCGCCGTCATGTCCGCGTTCACCCGGACCTGCCTGGCCCGGCCCAGCTGCTCGATGGTCATCGTCTCGAGCGTGAAGCCCGAGTGCTTGCTGTAGACGGCGCCGCCGGTGATGGCGGCGATGTCCTCCAGCTTGTGCAGGCGCCGGTCGCCGAAGCCGGGCGCGCGCACGGCGACGCACTGGAAGATGCCGTTGACGTGGTTGTGCACCAGCATGCTGAGCGCGGTGCCCTCGACGTTCTCGGCGATGATCACCAGCGGCCGCGGGTCGCGCATGATCTTGTCGAGGACCGGCATCAGCTGCTGGACCTTGGTGATCTTCTCCGAGCACAGCAGGATGTAGGGGTCGTCGACGATGGTCTCGAGGCTGGCCGGGTTCGTCACCATGTAAGGCGACAGGTACCCGTTGTCGAACTCGAAGCCCTCGACGAAGTCGACGCTCATCCCGTGCGCCGGCGACTCCTCGACCGTGACGATGCCGCCGTCCCCGACCGTGTGCAGCGCCCTGGCGATCACCGAGCCGACCGCGGGGTCGTCGTTAGCCGAGATCGACGCCACCCGGGCGTAGTCCTCCTCGGTCACCACCGGATGGGCGACGCCCTGCAGGTGACTGACCAGGCTGCCGACGGCCACGTCAATGCCCCGCTTGACCAGCACCGGGTTAGCGCCGGCCCCGATCACCCGCATGCCCTCCTGAATGATGCTCTGGGCGATCACCGTGGCGGTCGTGGTGCCGTCACCGACGATGTCGTTGGTCTTGATCGCGGCTTCCTTGACCAGCTGGGCGCCCATGTTCTCGAACTGGTTCGCCAGATGGATCTCGCGCGCGATCGTGACCCCGTCGTTGGTGACGACGGGCGACCCGGTGATCTTCTCCAGAATGACGTTGCGGCCCTTGGGCCCGAGCGTCGACTTGACCGCCTCGGCCAGCTTGTCGACACCTGCCAGCAGCAGGTTCCGGGCGTCCTCGCCGAAACGCAGTTCCTTCGCCATCGATCATCCTCCGGACGACTAGGTAAGGGATCAGTCAGTAACGGGCGGGCACGCTAGGGGACGAGGATGGCCCGGCCCCGGACCCGGCCCGCGTCCAGGTCGGCGAGGGCCTCCGGCGCGGCGTCCAGCGGGTAGGTCCGGGTGTGCAGGGTGACCTTGCCGTCCTGGGCCAGGACCATCAGCTCCGCCAGCTCGTTGTAGGTGCCGACGATGTTCCCGATGATGTTCCGCTCGGTTGAGATGATGTCCAGGGTCGGGATGTGCAGCTCGCCGCCGTAGCCGATGACGTAGTACGAGCCGCCCGGCGCGGTCATCGCGAAGCCGTCCTGCTCGGCGCCCTGCTCGGCGACAAAGTCCAGCACGACGTCGGCCCCGGCGCCGCCGGTCAGCTCCTGCACCGCGGCGACCTGGCCGCCGTCGGCGACCACGGTATGCCGCGCGCCGAGCTGCTCGGCGAGCTTGAGCGCGTCGGGGTTGCGGTCGACCACGATGATCCTGGTGGCGGTCAGCGCGGCCAGGGCCTGGATGCCAATGTGGCCGAGGCCGCCCGCGCCGATCACCACGGCGGTGGTGCCAGGCCACAGCAGCGGGATGGCCTTGCGCACGGCGTGGTAGGCGGTGATGCCGGCGTCGGCCAGGGCCGCGACGTCCTGCGGCCGGGTCTGCGGGTCCAGCTTGACGCAGGCCCTGGCCGAGGTGAGGAGGTACTCGGCCATCCCGCCGTCGTGCGAAAGACCAGGGAAGGACCTGTTCGAGCAGTGCATGTCATCGCCCGCGCGGCACGCCCGGCACAGGCCGCAGGTCGGCGTCGGGTGCAGGATCACCGTGTCGCCGACGGCGACGTTGGTGACGGCCGAGCCGATCTCGTGCACCCAGCCGGCGTTCTCGTGGCCGATCGTGTAGGGCAGCTGCGGGTCCATCGCGGCCGCCCACTGGCCCTCGATGATGTGCAGGTCGGTCCGGCACACGCCGGCCCCGCCGATCTTCACGATCACGTCGAGCGGGCCGGAGATCTCCGGCTCCGGTACTTCTTCCACCACGGGCTGCTGGTGGTACGCGTGCAGCCGGACCGCCTTCATTGAGAGTCCTCCTCGCCTAGTCCTGACGTGCTGTACCTGTGCCGCAGCATGCCGCGGCAGATGCCGGCGTTCGCCTCGATGCTGACCCGCGTCGTCTGCGCCTTGCGCAGGTGCAGCGGGACCGCGTCGGCGCCGAGCGGCGCGCCCGATACCGGGTCGATCAGCAGCGGGGCGTCGTCCCCGGCGGGCAGCCCGAGCTCGGCCCGGCGCTGCCGGAGCCGGTCCAGGTCCCGCGACGGCGGCGCCGCGCCGAGGGTGAGCGAGGCCAGCGCGGCCGGCGAGGCGCCGGCCGCGGCCAGCGGCCGGCTCACCAGATCGGTACCTGCCATGACGGCCTTACGCAGAAAATCGGCCCGCAGGCCGTGCAGCTCGCTGACCGCCTCGCCGTCGAACGACTGGACGAACCCGGCCCTGGCCGCCACGCCGCCGTTGATCGAGTCCGACGCGAAATGATCTTCTAGCACCACCTCGGTCGCGCGCACTCCCTCCAGGGCCGATACCGCGTCGTAGGCGTCGGCCACCATCAGGAACGCGAAGTTGGGCGCACAGAAATACGTCGGCAGCCGCAGCCGCACCTGTGCGTCCCCGTCGGCGGAGACGGTGCACGACGACACGAAGCCGAGCGAGGTGATGGGCTCGTCCAGCTCCGGGTCGCGCACCGTCTCCAGCGCGGCGAGTACCCGCGCCTGCGTGGTGAGGGGAGCCGTCATGCCCCCGAGACCAACTGGGCGTCGTCTTCGACCAGTCGCGCGTCGTCCTGCTCCGCCGGGGTGCCCTGGCCTGCATCCAGCTGGAATTCGGCCGGCACCTCGATGTCGTAGAGCTTCGCGGCGTTCAGGCCGAGGATCTTCTTCTTCCCCGCGACCCCGAGCCGGGGGTAGTCGGAGAACTCGTCACTGGGGTAGTCCCAGTCGACGAAGCCCTCGATCTGCCACTTGGGCTCCCAGATCCCGTAGTCGCTGCCGAAGGTCATCTTGTCCTCGCCGACCCAGAACAGCAGCTCGCCCATGACCTTGGCGAAGAACTTCGGCCGGGCGTACATCAGGCCGCCGATGACAACCGACAGGCCCGCGTACACGTTCGGCTCCTGCGTCGCCATGAAGCAGAAGTCCTCGATCCGCGGCAGGCCGACATGCTCCACGATGAAGTTCAGGTCCGGGAAGTCGGTCGCACAGTGGTCGATGTCGGACACGTCGAACGCGTCCTTGTCCAGCGGCCAGATCGTCGGGCCCTTGTGCACGTGGATGTTCTTGATCCCGAGGTTCTGCGCGGCCTCCAGGAAGCGATAGGCGCCCGGGTCAGACAGCTTGTAGCCGCGCGAGCCGTTGTTCCACTCGGCGGTGTAGAGCTTGACGCCCTTGGACCCGTAGGTCTCCACGTTGCGCCGCAGGGCCTCCAGGCCCGGGTCGCCGTCACGCGGGTCGAAGCGGGTGTTGTAGATGAACTTGCCGGGGTGGCGCTTGCCCATCTCGGCGTTGCGCTCGGTGGTGTTGAAGCCCTCCTTGTACCACTCCTTCAGGTACGTGGGCTGGAACACTGCCACGTCGACGTAGCCGTCCTCGAAGACGTCCTTCATCAGGTCATCCTCTGAGTACTTCTGGAAATGCTCGATCGACCAGTGCGTCTCCGGCGGGCCGAGGCCCTGGTAGGCGTGGAAGCATTCGATCCAGCCCTTGGCGTACTGCTCGGCCCCCGCCACCCAGTTATCCGGGGCAGCATTCCAGTAATGCATGTGGCTATCGACAATGAAGTACTTTTCGCTGTCCTTCTGGTACACGGTTCCTCCTCATTGGGCCCGATGATCATCACTCGGGAAGTGATCAGCTGCTGACCAGGCTGCGGGCTCAGCGGCTGCTCCTGCCGGGAGAACCGCTAAGCCCGCCAGCCGCAAGGCTTACCTGGCGGTGAGGTCGAAGCCGAGATACTCGGCCGCCTCCTCAGGGTTGGCGAACATGATGGTGCGGTCGTCTTCGTGGATCATGCGCCCGTAGTGGGTGGACATGTTCTCCTCGAACTCCGAGGCGTCGAAGAAGCCGGGCTCCTCACCGAGCGCCTCGGAGATCTCGTCGTAGTCGAAGTCCATCCGGCCGGTCGCGTCGACCCGGATCATCGACGGCAGGTAGCGGACCGTTACGTTGGGCTTGGTCTTCATGACGTCGGCCACTACGGCGCCGATCTGGTTGTTCATCAGCGTCACACCGCACTGGTTGGACGCGGTGTTGTCCGACTTATACGGGCTCTCGGCCGTCTTGAACGTGGTCACTGCGCCAGCTCCTTCGGTGTCTCCAGGCCCAGGTCGGTCAGGATGCCGCTGAACCGGTCCTTGGCCCGGTCCAGGCCGTCCTCGAACCGGGGCGGCTTGTGGTCAGGCAGCGACCACAGCGGCTGCAGGGCGCGCGCGGCCGCCAGGGAGCGCGGCACCCAGGCCGACAGCCACTGCTGCAGGATCGCCTTGTTGTGATCGGCGAACTCGCGGTCGGCGGTCAGCAGCTCGAACATCGCCCTGGTGTAGCGCAGGTCGCGCTCGGCGAAGTCGTACTCCTCCGCGCCGACCAGGGTCGGGGTGACGAAGTCGCCGTTGCGCGGCGCCGCCTGCTGCACCAGCTGGCTGCGGAACAGCTCGCCGGCCAGCGGCTCGAAGACCACGTTGGCGGCGAAAATTGCCTCGCACCAGTCATCGATCGCCGTGAGCTGCTCGGCGACCTTCCTGACCCCCTGCCAGGCCGGGTCCTCGTTCCAGGCCTCCAGGTGCGCCGCGCCGTCGAAGTCCTCGATCTCCTCGGTGAGGGTGAGGTTGTACAGCGCCAGGTCCTGGGCCGCGCGGATCCGGTGCATGCTGTTCACCGAGATCGCGTTGTTGTGCATGTTGGTCGGCGCCCGCCGGTTGGCGTTGGCGAATAGGTAGAGCCCGAGGCCGTGGTCGACATGCATCCAGGCGCCGACGTGGTGCTCGACGAACCGGATCCAGTTGCGGTTCCACTGCTCGAACGCCTTCGACTGCCGGGCCGCGTCGATGTTCTGGTTGAGCTGCCGCACGACGTTGGAGTTGTAGCGGTAGAAGGTGAGCTCCCACTCCTCGTTCGGGTCGCGGAACTCATGCCAGCCGGTGGCTGGCCAGTCGTAGCCCTTGCCGCCCGATCCGGGGTAGCGCTCGGGCTCGGGCCGATCCGATCCCCACGCCTTCAGCACCGTCCAGTCCAGCGGGTAGCCGCCGCGGCCGTCGGAGAACCCGTACAGCCAGCCCTGGCTGAGGTAGTGCCGGGGGTCGGGCTGGACCTCGACGGTCACGTCCTCGTAGTGGGTCTGCTTGCGCTTGGCCGGGGTGTAGTAGTTGAACCGGCGCGCGGTGGAATCGGGGAATGTCTTGGCACCGGCCTCGGCGTCGGTAAAGACAGGCTTCGGCAGGTCGCGTTCTGGAGCGGTTGTCATTGTCGTTCCTTCACCTTCGCAATATCAGGCCGATGTCGCCACCGGGCGCCAGCGCAGCTGGCGTTCTTGAATCAATGGCACTTACTCTTCGTCGGCATCACCTGTCGTAGTGAACTTGTCGTAATACACGCGCTTCTCCTCGACGCCGAGGCCCGACAGCAAGGGCATTGCTGCCTCCACCATGGGCGGCGGCCCGCAGATATAGGCGTGCGTGCCTTTCAGGCTGGCCTCGTGCCGCTTCACCACATCGGTGATGAGGCCCACCTCGCCGTCCCAGCCGTCCTCTGCGGACGGCTCGGACAGCGCGGGCACATACCGGAAAGACGGGAGAGTCTGCTCCAGCGCGCGCAGTTCCTCCTCGAAGCACAGGTCCTTGCGGCCGCGTGCGCCGTAGTAGAACGTGGCCTTGCGCTCGATGCCCTTCTCCGCCATCGAGCGCAGCAGGGACAGGATCGGCGCCATCCCCGCCCCGCCGCCGACGAAGATCAGGTCGGTGTCGTAGCCCTCGCGGAGGGTGAAGACCCCGAACGGCCCGGTGAGGTCAAGCCGGTCGCCGACCTGGAGCTCCTCGTCGAGAAACTTGGAGAACAGCCCGTCCGGATACACCCTGATGACGAACTCCAGCAGGCCGCCCTCGCGGCTTGAGGTGTTCGCCATCGAGAACGAGCGGGTGGCGTTGTGCCCTGGCACAACGATGTCGACGTACTGGCCAGGGAAGAACCTCACTTCCTCCGGCTCGATCAGCCGCAGGACCAGGTGGCGCATGTCATGCGTGACCGGATTCTTCGACACCACCTCCGCGACCGCCTGCTGGATGGGCAGCCCCGAGCGGATCATGTCCTCGTCGTAGTTGAGGAGCTCGATCGTCAGGTCCTCGTAGGGATGCGCCCGGCACAGCAGCGTGAACCCTTCCTCCTTCTCGTAGTCCGGCAACGCGAAGGTGGAGTACTTGTCGAGCTCGATGTCCTCGCCGTCGAGAACGAACGACTTGCAGGCGGAGCACTGCCCCTCCTTGCAGCCGTGCATGAGCATGATCCCCTGCTCGGCTGCCGCGCGCAGAATGTTCTGGTCCTCATCGACCTCGATCTCGATGCCGACTGGCTCGAACCGCACGACATGCTTGTCGGCCATGTGCTCCCTCGAAGACAGACGAACCGATGGTCAGGAGGAGGGCCGGGGCCAGGGGCGCCGGCCCCCTCCCTGCTCTGGCGCTGAGCGGGCCGCCTGTGCGGCTACCGCCCAGCCATCACGGGGGTCAGTCCTGCGCGGGCGCCGGCCGGCCTGCGGGGCCCTGCCGGATGTAATCCGCGTGGAAGGCCTGGCGCTGCTCGGGCGTCATCTCGTTGAGCAGCACGTTCGGGCTCTGCACCGGGCCCATGCGGCGCAGGTGATCCAGCGTCCACATCTTGCTCGGGTCCAGGTCCAGGTGCGGCTGCGCGACCAGGGTCTTGCCGTCGTCGCGCACGTAGCCCATGTCGGAGACCACGTCGGCCCAGTTCCAGCCGTGGTACAGCGTCTCCCACTCGCGCTTGCCGATCAGGTGGCCCATGTTCGGGGTCTCCCGGCCCTGGTAGGTCGGGCGGAACGCCGTCACGTCGGTCCAGCGGCAGGCCTCATGGCAGTACGTGCGCACCTGGCCGTCGACCTCGTCCATCACCATGTCCTCGCGGACCAGGCACGGGACCATGCAGACCCAGCAGCGGTGCGGGTACACGTAGTCGACGGCCTCAGCCACGATCGGGTGGTGGCCGTTCGGCCGCGACAGGCGGTTGTAGTTCTCCCACCACTTGCCGTACTTGTCGTACCAGCCCGGGTACTTGTACTCGAACCACTCGAAGTCCTTGTCGGTCATCGGGTCGATCCGCCAGTAGTTCGCCAGCCAGCCGGTGGCGAAGAACTGTGCGACCTCGTGCACGGAGCCCTTGTTCCAGATCTGGGTCCACGCCTCTTCGATGAGGTCGTGGGGGATGACCAGCCCGTACTTCTCCAGCGGCACCAGGTAGCTGCGGTAGTAGTCGTCGTAGATCCACCGGCGCCACATCTCGGCGTAGGACTCACGGTCCTTGCGGCGGTCCTTGGTGCCGTACTCGATGAACGTGCCGATGGCGGCGTCCACCACGCGGTGGTTGTTCCACCACGCGTAGCGCAGGTCGCGCTGGAGCAGCTGGTGGTTGCTCTCGTCCGACAGCGCCATCAGCAGCGTGGCGTAGCCGTTGGAGATGTGCCGGGACTCGTCCGACTGCACCGAGTGGAACACGGTGGGCAGCAGGAAGTCGCCGTTGGCCGCGGCCTCGGCCGGCATGGCCACGAACAGCGTGTTCGTGAAGGCCGTCTCCGCGACGATCGTGAGGTAGATCGACGCGGCGGTAATCGCGTCACCGGTGATGAAGCCCTCGGCGAACTGGCGGCCGATGGTCCCGCAGTAGTCGTTCTGGAAGTTCCGGAGGCTGTTGTTGAAGCCGGCCGGGTCGATGTAGTTGTTCATGTACAGGCGCTTGAGGTTCTGCTGAATCGTCGAGTGGCGTACCTCGTCGATCATCTGGATCGCCTGGCCGTTGTGCAGCTCTGGGTTGGGGACCGTGCGGAACAGCAGCGGCATGGCGCGCGCCGCTGAGATCTCCGGCAACGGGATGATGGACAGGAACAGCTTCTGCCATTCCAGCCAGCGCTCCTGCACCTGGCGGAACATGTTGCCGCGGATGGCGCCGTCCTGCGCGCCGTACACGCGGTTGTCCTTCTCTTCCTGCATCGGGAAGTAGGACCGGAGGACCTGCTTCAGCGGGTCCTTCTTCT
>JBKQMG010000256.1:0-58359 GCA_052146815.1 Streptosporangiaceae bacterium
CCGCGTGAGGCAGTGGCTCCCCGTTTGGCTCCCGAAGACCTAATAAGATCAGAAGAGGGACCCCGGAGCGGTGCTCCAGAATCCCTCTGACCTGCTAAGACCTTCTGGTCGGGGTGGCCGGATTTGAACCGGCGGCCTCTTCGTCCCGAACTAGCGGCAGTGCTGGGCCGACGGTGATCGCCGCAGCTAGCGCAGGGTGCTGACGGTGGCTTGGGCTCGTAGCTGTGAGGGGTCGTTGCTGTACTCCGGTGCTGTGCGCAACCCAGCTGGCCCCTGCTTGCAAAGGTGGTGGCCGCGCCCGCCGGACCTGCGCGGCCATAGGTCAACAGCACTGTCGGTTGCTCCCTGAGTGACCGTGAGTCGCCGTGTGCGACCCTCCTTACGGGCACGTGACGGGCACGACCCGAACTCCTGGCTGCGCCTGAGCCGTCTGAGCCGCCAGCCGCTGCTGGAGGCGGCGGCGCTGGCCCGGCCGCTACGTGACGGTCTCCCTACACCCTTGGCACCTCACCCCCCGGCCTGATTTCCGGGTTATTCGCTGGCTGACGGCCGGTTCGGCCTGCCGTGATGACGGCATCGACCTCGCGGAGGAAGTTGATCAGTGCGATCGCGAGGAACGCCGCACCGATAAGCGACAGGATCTCCCCCTCCGGCCGTCCGGTCCTGCGGGCGACCGCACGGGCGACCGGCTGAGCGACGGTCCTGGTCCAGCCGGTCAGGCCCGCCTGGCCCATCGCCACGTAGTTCCATTTCGGCATCTGAGGCGCTCCTTCCTGATATTGCTGGGCCACGGCACCGGGTGACCGTGGATCGGCCAGGTTAGCTGATTTCCGTGGCGGCTTCCTGGACGGCCTTGTCGACGTCCTTCGGGCTCACGTCCAGTTCCTTTGCTCCCGGCGCTGGCGTCGTGAAGGAGGTCAGCCTGGCGGTATCGCAGCGGTCCCGATCTCTTCGTCGGGGTCGATGACCGGGGGTGATCCCGTAGTACCGGTTTCCTTCTTCCCTTTCAGACCGAGGATCTAGGTCTTCGCGCTAGTCGGCTGGTCGAGAGCGGCGCGCACCCAGTCGTGCTCGCTGCCCGGTTCGAGGGCGGCGAGGAAGTCTGGCATCGAGCCGTCCCAGCTATAGCTCGCCTGGTCGGCCGCTCCCGCGGCGACCATCTTCCGCGTCTCTGGGTCCTTGCAGCGGACCAGCGCGATCGCCGCACCCGGTCCAGCTTGAGCAAGGATCGCGTGGGCGCGCTGCTCATCGGACCCGACGTGCGACTCATGTTTGTGAGCCGCGTGCACGGTCGCCTTGGCGCCCTTCAGCATCGCGACTACGCCGAGCAGCCCGACCATCAAAAAGGCCGAGACGCGGACGATGGTGGAAGCAAGACCGCTGGCTTCCAGCACCCGGGAGTGCGTGAGCTTCAGCGAACCGTCGGCGTTACCGCAGATCACGAACGCTTCCGCATGCCCATTGCGAGCGTTGCGGCGGAACTCACGCCCGAGCGACGCCAGCATGTGCTCGGCGGCGTGGCGGTTCTGAAAGCTGGCGATGACTACCCACTCTTGCCCGGACGTCGCGGCCGGGTCGTCTTCAGACGCCATCTACGCATCATCACTGACCGAGTGACCGCGAGCAAGCCTCGAACTTCGCGCCGCTGAAACCGCTGCACGACCCGGTCGATCTCGGCCAGTACCGCGTCCGAAGACACACTCGCGTCGGCGGCCTGATCAACGAATATCGCCTGGTCGCATGACCTTGGACGAGGTTTTCGGCACGCACAGGTGACCGCGCGGCGGGAGCGGCTGACTCGAACTCGGCCGCTCCCTGTCGGCGTCCTACTTCTTGTCGTCTGACCTGGTCAGCGAATTGCCTGCATTGTCTATCGCCTTGCGCAGGAAGTCAGATTGCGTGTGGATCAGCTGCTGGGCCATCTCCAGGGCGGACTCGGTGATCTTTTTCCCCACCTCGGACGTGCGCTCGATTCCTTGTGGCAACGCCTCCTGGAGGGTGGTCAGGAACCGCGCCACCGCGTCCGCCGCGGCCCGGCCACCGTCTTCTAGCGCCTGGATCATATCCTCGGACTGATCCGTGGCCCGCTTCACTGCGCTCCTCGCCTCGTGTTCGCTAGCCATTAGGCTCACCATCTTTCAGGACTCGGTTGTTTTCGGGGTTTGTGGGTCGGCTGATGCTCTGGTTGAGCGTCAGCGCGAGGTTGATGCGGGTTGTGCGCGATGGTGCTCACAGGTGACTTTAGGTGCAATAGGTGTTCGGGACCACCCCCGATTTGAACATGCTCACCGACGCAGCCCAAGCCCCCAGATCTCCGGTAGTCAGTCCCGGCAACAACCCGTGACCTGCGGGGTTGCTGTTTGCAATGATGTAAGAAAGTATGAAATTCCGATGAAAATTCCTACCAGCCAGTAGCAAATATCTTTCTAATTGGGCACCGATGGCCCGGGGATGTTCGGCGAGGTTGGCATGATTCACAGAAAGTTCTATTCGATCTTGAATGTATCTTGGAGACTTGGAGAATGGCCTCCTTAGCCTTGATCATTCATAGGGATCGGGCGCCGGCCTGGAGGGACGTCTCGGCCGCGTTGCGGATCTTGGTTTTAGGTACTGTGTGTGCCGAGAATCGCATCCAGGGCTCTGACCAGCAGAGTTGCTCGCCCGGCGCTGCGCCCGCGATGATCACCGATCATGTGCCTGCGGTTCGTGTTCATTTTGGCCACTCGGCTAGCCGCGTGGCTGCGGCTAGCCCGGCGCGAGCAGGCGTGGAAAACCGCCGAGATCCTGATCTTGCGCCACCAGCTCGCCGTCCTGCAGCGGCAGCAGCCGCGCCGCCCGAAGCTGAACTGGGCGGACCGGGCCCTGCTCGCGGCACTGCTCAGCGTGATACCCAAAGCCCGCCGCCACGGGCTGCGGCTTCTGGTCACCCCGGACACGATCCTGCGCTGGCACCGCGACATCGTCCGGCGCCGCCGGGCGGCGCGGTCCATGGGCGGCAAGACCGGCCGGCCGGCCACCCGCCAGACCATCAGGGCCCTGGTAATCCGACTGGCCCGGGAGAACCCCGAATGGGGCTACCGCCGGATCCACGGGGAACTGGCCGGCCTGGGAGTGCGAGTCTCGGCGTCGACGGTGTGGGAGATCTTGACGCAGGCCGGAATCGACCCCGCGCCGCGGCGGACCGGGCCGACCTGGGCGCAGTTCCTGCGTTCTCAGGCCGAGGCGATCCTGGCATGCGACTTCTTCACCGTCGGCCTGCTCGACGGTACCCGGGCTCACGTGCTGGCCGTGATGGAGCACGCGACCCGGCGCATCCGCATCCTCGGCGTCACCCTGCACCCCACCGGGGAATGGACCACGCAGCAGGCCCGCAACCTGCTCATGGACCTCGGCGACCAAACGCAGCGAGTCAAGTTCATGATCCGCGACCACGGCTCTAACTTCACGCCTGCGTTCGACGCGGTTCTCGCCGATGCCGGGATCCGGATCGTGCTGTGCAACGTCCGGACGCCCCGCATGAACGCGACCGCCGAACGCTGGATCGGGGGATGCCGCCGCGAGCTCCCGGACCGCACCCTCATCTGGAACCAGCACCATCTACGGCGGATCCTGAGCGACTACGGGACCCACCATAATCAGCACCGGCCGCACCGCTCCCTGCACGGCGCCGCCCCGCTGACACCGCTACCCGAACCGGTCGATCTCGGCCAGTACCGCGTCCGAAGACACACTCGCGTCGGTGGCCTGATCAACGAATATCGCCTGGTCGCATGACCTGGACGAGGTATTCGGCACGCACAGGGCCAGCTGCGACCTTGACGGCGGGGTGCTCACCATCGAGGGCACACTCCTGCAGAACGGCGGCAGGCTGGTCGCCGGGACGCCCAAGACCAAGTCCGGCAATCGCCGGATCTACCTGGGCCCGGAGACCGCGGAGCTGCTGCGCGAGCACCGCAGGGTGCAGCTGCGGGCACGGATGCGGGCCGGCGAGGCGTGGCAGGACGATGATCTGATCTTCTGCCGGGACGACGGCCGCCCGTGGAACCCGGACTACGTCTCGCGCCGGTTCAGGCGGCTGGCCGCCCAGGCCGGCGTCCCGGTGATCAAGCTGCACGAGGCACGGCACTCGGCGATCTCGCTGATGCGCGACGCCGGGGTAGACCCGAACATCCGCAGGCGCGAGGCGGGCCACGCGGACCAGGCAATCTCCGACCGCTACACGCACATCATGAACGAGGCGCACCTCGAAGGCGCGCGCGCCGTCGAGGCGCTGGTCTCCGCTGCCGGGAGCACGTCATGAGGACGGGTGTTCCCCCGGTGTTCCCCTGCGGGTCTGCCAGCCAGGAAGCCAGAGGCGGCACGGAACACGTTTCCGCAGCTCAGGCATGGTGGGGCGGGTGAGGCTCGAACCCACGACCGGCGGATTATGAGTTCGCGCTGCTACGGTTCGCACGCGTCCGCCAGCACCCTGACCTGGTCATATGAACCTACCCGGCCTCCCCCGGACCCAGGTGAACTGCAACCAGAACTGCAACCACGGCACCGTCCCAGACGAAGCGACTGGATCCGCGAAGCGGCAACTGCACGGGGCAGATACGTGTCCTTGGCTGGCATCTGAGATTTGTGGGCAGTGCACACGGCCGGGCCATCCCGCACAGCTTCGCACACTCTGCACCAGGGGCCGATCTAGCCCACTGCAATAGGTAGCTGGGGCCGCGGACTTCATGCGCGTGTTCTGAGAGCTCGCCAGTCCCATCGCAGATGCGGAGCCAATCGGTCGTCTCGCAGCTGGCATCCCGTGCGCGTCGCGCCTCTCGGGGCAACTGCGCAGCGCTGGGCAGCGATGGCGCTCAGCTGAGGGGACTTGAACACCTGACCTTTTGCATGCCACACGGCGGCAACACGTCCACCGCAATCCACCCGGGCAGGTCACCGTCTCAGGACGTCCGCATCACTCCGCCGGAATCCAGGCCGGTTGCTGTACTTTCGTGCTGTGTACACGGATCGGCGCAGCACACCGGGCACCTACCGTTCGTAAATCTCGCTGCGATGCCCGGCGTCCAGAACCAGCACGATGAGGTGGCCCTCGTCGATCATGTACAGCACCCGGTAGTCTCCCACCCTGATGCGCAGCACACCATGGGCACCGGTGATCATCTTCGCCGCCGCCGGGCGCGGATCCGCGGCAAGGGCATCAACGGCCTCGCCGATCCGGCGGCGAACTGGCTTGTCCAGAGACAGGAACGCCTTGCGGGCACGCGGCCGCCACTGAATGCTGTACGTCACCGCCGCTACAGCCCGGCCTCAGCCCTGACCTGCTCCCACGGAACGGACTCGCCTGGCTCGGCGAGCGCCTGACGCGCCGCGGCGGCGTCCGCCAGATCCTCGAGCAGCTCGCGGGCGTCCTGCTCGTTCATGCCTTCCAATGCCTCGGCGAACTCAGCGGGGACGATGGCAGCCAACCGCTCCCCACGCTCGGTGAGATACACCACATGCCCACGCGCGGCATCCCGGGCGGCGCCGGCCACCGCCGGCGTCGCGTCCACTGGTAGCTCACTCATACTCCCAGAGTAGCCTGGCCAGGTCCGGGCCCGGCGGTGAGCCATCGCCAGCTCGGACCAGCCATCGGCCGCGGGCAGTGCACAGCCGACAAGGGTAGTCCACGCCGATCCGGTGGATGCGCAGCGCCCTCGGCCACGGCACCGCCCCCTTGTCCGCGCCAGCGTCCAGCGCAGGACGGAGAATCTCATGCACGGCCTGCACAAACAGCTTGCGGTGCTCGTCAGGCAGGCGGCGCAGGTCGATCAGGAAACCAGGCGTGCGAACATACTTCATTTGCCTGCGCCGAGATCGGCCACCAGCGCTTCCATCGAGTCGTACACGTTGCCGCCAGGGACGTCATCACCTGGCCGGGACAGGTACCTGCTCTCGTGAGCGACCCAGTACAGCTCGGCCTCACGCTGCTCCAGCGCCTTGAGCGCACGATACTCGTCCAGGGGGACCACGACCGCCTCGACCTGGCCTGCCCTGAAGATCACCTGATGGTCAGCGACCTCGGCATCGAAAGACAGGGACCCGCCACTCATAGGTACGAGAGTACTCCTCGGAGAAACGTCGGCCAGGACTGAGGAGGCCAGCTCCCCGGCGCCATCGGCAGCAACTACTACACCGACCGCGGCGTCAGTTTCGCACGCTTCCGCCCAGGACCTAGCTGGCTACCCGCGAGTCGAGTCAGTCTGGACACCACGGCGGCCATACTGCCGCGTGGTCCGCGGCTCATCGGCGTCGAACTGGCGGGCCTCACCGTCCTGGCTGCTGCGGCAGCAATGGCCATGTCACGATGGTCGCGGCGCATGCAGCGACGGCGGATGCAGCGACAACCGTGAGACGGTGAGGGTGCCCGGGTGGCCCGGTTCCTCATCAACACCTGGTTGCATGTAGAGGTCGGAAGGTCGGTCGGTCCCGCTGGCCATCACGTGCTCATCTTCGCCGCGCTGTTCGATATGCCCGTCGCTTTGCCGATCCTCCGAGATGGTGCCGGTCACCACGGAGACCTCGCCGTCCCAGCCAGCCAGCGGCCCTGGTTAGCGCGTCTGATCTGCCCAAATTCGCATAAGCGTGACGGTGGCCAATCCGACTTGGCACGTATTTGGCATGATCAAGGTTGCGTCTGACGCCAGCGCCTGATCGCCTCGCCCATTCGAGGGACATCGTCGCGCAAGGTGACCCAAACCTCTTGGTAGTCGATGCGATGGTAGGCGTGCGCGGCGATAATCCTCATGCCCTTGACTTCCCGCCAGGGAATCTCCGGCGTCGCCTCGATGACCTCGTCGGGCAGCTTAGTGGCAATGTCGCCCAGCCGACCGATAACCGCCTCGCCCGCGAGACGCAGCGGACGCTCGGCGTCCCAGCGTTCCTTCCCAAGATTCACAAGTTCCGCCGCCGCATCGGCTGCCTCAGCTAGATCTGCCAGAAGGTCATCGACACCCCTGGTCACAGATCCACGGCCTCAGCGCGAATGTGCTCATCTCGCGGTTTGAGGGCGCTTCGCGCGACGACGTCGACCCCGACGCCCAGGAGCTCCTCAAGATCCTGAAACAAGCCGACGTGATCAAGAAGAGAGGTACCTGGCTCGAAATCCACGAGCAGATCCAGATCGCTGTCTGGCCGAGCCTCTCCCCGGGCGACGGAGCCGAACACCGCGATCCGATGCGCCCGACGCCTCCGCGCGACGCCAAGGATCTCCGCGCGACGTCCGCGCAACGCCTCGAGGGTCAGCACGTGATCGGTCACACGTTAAGCGTACCGGCGCATGCCCAGGGCGATCTGCAGCTAGGCTCCGTTGACCCCTCGATGCGAACTCCAGCATGCCCGTCGCGTAATGCGGGCCGCACAGCCGGCCCGAAGGCGGTCGCAATGCCTGAGCCATCGCGGCCTGGCTGGCCATCACCGCGGGGAGTGCACACGCGGCATGGAGAAGCGCACAATGACTGCACACCCCGGCGGCCCGGCGGATCTGGGCTCGTTGCCAGAACGCCTGGCAGGCGTCAGCTGGCGTGCCGGTCCGCGGCAGGCCACTTATGCCACCGCCATGTCGTCCGGGTCAGCCCCCGGATGGTGTACGTGGGCTCAAGCCGGATCCTGCGCGTCGCGTCCCTGGGGCAAGACGAGAAACGCCCCGAGATGCCAACCCGAAGCGCTGAACTGAACGAACCGCAACAGAAAGGCACCAGCCAGTGCCGTCCGGGCCCAGCACTGCCCGCTAGCTGATAGCCGCGACAGCAGGCGGCTCCCGACGGCCGGGTGCCGGCGGCATCATCGCCGGCATGTCCGCGGCCGGGTCGTCCGGGTCCAGGCCCCGGTCCTGACCGCCAGCAGCAGGGTCTGCGGCAGCCACGGAACCCCAAGCGCCGCTGCCCGGTGTGCCACGGCACCGTTGGAGGATCCGGCCCAACACGACCGGCTCGCGCCGCCGCGGGTAATGCCGGACTACCCAGGCTGCGAGCTGCCCGGACCGCACCCGCCGCACCGGGACGAGGCGTGGAAGTGGATCCTCGCCGCCGCGAAGCGCTATGACATCGAGGTCTCCGAATCAGGCTGGCGGGACCTGTTCAAGGGTGGCAAGGCCCGCAAACGCTAGCCGACATGATCACGATCTGGCTCGTGCAGTCCTCAGCTCAGCGCCAGGCGTGACGGGCGTCCGGACGTTCATTGACTGCTGACCAACCGACCGGCAGCGGACGGGGGCGGATGCGATCCTCGTATCGGTGCGCCTGCACCGCATGGTCGGCTGCGGGCCGACACAGCCGGCCTGACCCGGCATCCACGCCGGCTGATGCAGACAGGGTGCGGGATTTAGTGCGCCGGGCTCCGGGCCATCCGTTAAGCGAGTGGCTATCCTGATTCCATGCCGGACACGCCGCGTACCATGACCGCAGCGCTGCACCAGGAAGAGGATTGGTTTATCGCGCAGTGCCTAGAGGTCGACGTGGCCAGCCAGGGTCACACGATTGACGAAGCCCTCGCCAACCTGGCCGAGGCCGTCGAGTTGTATCTGGAAGACGTGGACGATCCGGCCGGGCACGTCACAGCGACTCCGCTGGTGACCTCCTTCCAGCTACCAGCTGCGTGAGCCCCGCGCTAGCTGACCTTCCAGTACGCAAGGTCACCCAGGCGCTGGAGTCGGTCGGCTTCTCCCATGTGCGGACGAAGGGCAGCCACGCGGTTTACCGTAACCGGGAGGGGCGGGTGGCTGTCATCCCGCAGCATGGCGTGGTGAAGCGCGGCACGCTCGCGTCGATCCTGCGGCAGGCGGGCCTGACCCCTGCCGAGTTCCTGAAGCTCCTCGACTGAGCACTACCCAAGCCATCGCCACGAGCGGAAACTGGCCGAGGGCAAGAGTCCCGAAGAAGCTCTCCGAGCGCTCAAGCGCCGCGTCAGCGACGCCATCTTCTCCCAGCTCCAGGCGGACGCCCGCCGGGCTGCGGCGGGCTCGCGATGAGGAGTCCGGGAGGGCAGAAGGGGAAACGACTCCATCGCCAGCGCGACCGGCTCACACCCCAGGTGCCGGCTCTTCGGCCAAGCCACTCCCGGATCCGCGCAGCGCCATGCCAGCTGACGAGCACACGCCGCACGGACGCCGGACGCTCAGCAAGGGCCGGATGGAAGGATTCAGTGACGGCGTGTTCGGATTCGCCATCACGCTGCTCGTACTGGACATCGCGCTGCACCCGCCGGGCACGCCCCTGCAGCAGGTGCTGCATGCCTGGCCCGCCTACCTGGCGTACGTGGTCAGCTTCCTGACGATCGGCGGTGCGTGGCTCCTGCACACCGGCTTCACTGATCAGCTCGCGCGGGCTGATTCGCTTTTCCTGCGGCTCAACTTGCTGCTCCTGCTCGTGGTGGTTTTCCTGCCGTTCCCGACCGGGCTCGTCGCCGAGTACCTGCATAACGAAAGCGGCGAAAAGGTGTATGTCACCATGTACGGGCTGACGCTCCTGGCCATCCGCCTCATGGGGCTCGCCCTGGACGCGTATGCCCGCCGCGAGCACCTCTACGCACCGCACCAAGACGACGAGGAGGTGCACACAGCCCGGCGAAAGCTGCTGCCCGTCGTCATCGGGTATGTGATCGCGATCCTGATCGGGCTCGTCTTGCCGGTACTGGCGGTGGCGCTATATTCCGGTATCGCGGTGTACCTGGTGGTGCCGTTCCGGGAGGCCGCACGGCTCCTGTTCGGGCGTGCAGACTCTGCCTAAGCGGCGCGGGCCACCCCGGCGCAGCGCCTCCGCCGCGCTGATGGAAGCCGTCGTGGTCCGGGAGAGACAGGTAGCTATGACTAAACCGGTCAGGGTCCGGGTGGCGGGGCCGCTGGCGGCCGATCCGCGCGGTTTCGGCGTGCGACTGGCTGCGCTGGGGTGCTTGTGATGCCGGGCGCCTCCGAAGAGCAGCTTCAGGACCCGGGTGGGGGACGCCGGTACCGGCGGATCATCGGGGCCTTCTCCTCGCCGGACGGCTACGGCCTGGTGCTGCTGCTCATCATCGTGACCTATTCCTTGTCGGCGTCACTGACGGCGTCCTGGGCAGCGTCCCTGGTGCTGGCCGTGCAGACCGCCACCGTATGGGTGACACTGCGGGCATCTCAGGCGCGCCGGCCGGTCCGGAGGTTCGCCGACGTCGCGCTGGTTGCGGTGGCCCTGGCGGCGGTCGCGAACCTCTTCCTCAGTGATCAGCTGCAGCACGGCAGGCTTGTCACCTGGGTCAGCACCCTGCTGTACTTGATTGCGCCAACTTCGATCATCCGCCACCTCGTGCTCAGGCGAATCGTGGACGGCCAGACCGTCCTGGGAGCGATCGCCGCATACCTGATGGCCGGGATGTTCTTCGCATTCCTCTACCACGGGCTGGGGTTCACCCAGACTCAGCCGCCGTTCTTCGGGTCCGAGGGCACCGGCACGTTCTCGCAGGACCTGTTCTTCTCGTTCACCACGCTCACTACCACCGGGTACGGCAATCTTGTCCCGGCCGGGAACCCGGGCCAGACCTTCGCCGTGCTCGAGATGGTAACCGGTCAGCTGTTCCTGGTCACCGCGGTAGCCAAGGTCGTCAGTGCCTGGCGACCGCGCCGGATGCGGGGAGGACTGCCGGGGGATCCCGGGGATGAATGACGGCGTGCAACGGGCCGCGCTTACCTACCCGCCTGGCCGCCGCGGCCCGCGCGGACGAGAACGCCCAGGTTCTCGCAGCCGCTGCTCTCGCGGGCAGCATCACAGGTCAAACATCACCTTGAAGTCGTTTTGCATGCTCACGACCGTCCAGCCGCGTTCTTTGGCCTTGGCCAGAGCCTTCTCCGCGCCGGCGTCGTAAGCGAATTCGCGCCCGGCGTCGTCGTGGCGGATCAGCAGGCCGAACCGGGCCGTGCGCAGCATCGCGGCGTCCCCGTCGCCGTTGCCGCCCGCCAGCAGCGGCTTGCGCCCGGTCCGGGCCCAGAGGTGGACCGGCTTGCCGGGTCCGTCGCCGGCCGGCTGCTCGACGCCTTTCGTGCGGTACACCTCGCCGCGGCGGTACTCCAAGGTGGCGCCCGAGCCGATCACGTGCTGCCGGTCGATGCCATACATCTCCTGCGCCACCACCCGGACGAAATCCCGGCCCGGCGAGCAGATATAGACCTCGAACTCGGCGGCCATCAGCAACTCGACCAGTTCACGCATCGGGCGGTAGCCCAGCCGGGCGTAAGGAACACCGAAGGCCGGGTGACGGGCGCTGTCGAAGAACGCCCGCACGGCCCGCTCGAACGCCTCGACGGTGATGCCCGCATAGGCCTCCGCCATCCCCCTGGCCAGCTCGGGCATGTGGTCCAGGATCTCCGCTAGCCATTTCTTGTCACCCCCGGCGACGGCCTTCCACGGCTGCTTCCTGGCCAGGCCAGGATGAGCTCGGGCCATCTCCTTCCACCGCCGCACCAGGAAATCAGCCTGCGGAGACATCGGCTTCTCACATGACAACGTGCCGTCGTTATCGAACGCCGCGACCCGACCCGATGCCGGCACGAACGAGCTGCCTGGCTCGGTCACCGACTGCACGAACTCCAGAATCTGTGCCTTCGCCAGCCCGTCAGTCCAGCTCGGCAGCAGATCAGCCATTCCCGGCCTCCTCGCATCGGCTCACAACTCCCCCAACCACGTGCGCCGGTCACTACTTGCTCCCGCCGCTGGAGTACAGGAGCCTTTGTACCTCCCGATGCACCTCGTCACCTTCCGGTGCCGGACATGGCGCCGGACGACGACGATCGCCGGGATCCGGCTGTTACCGCCCGCGGCGGACTTAATCTGCAATAGCGAGATTGGCGCCGATCTCCTTGGAGACAGTACTTATTCTCTCCAGTAGCCGACGTTTGCCATAACTGGGTAGGGTCCAACGTCCTGCTTGTGGATCATCGGACCCGTGTCTGTTCAAACCGCCCACAGGAAGGCGCATGAGCATTGGCGGCCGCGGACCCCAGTCCCCGCACCGAGGTCAGGCAACAGCTCGAGCTGCCATGCGGGGAGCCCCCAGGGCAGATCGAGCTTGATTCCGGACCTGTTCTGCGTTTCTGTTGAGTCCAAGTAGCGGCCATTGAGGAACGCGGGCGCCAGTACCCGGCTAGCTGGCGCAGGCGCGGCCGTATGGCCAGATGGTGGGGCGGTTCCCAGCCGGGACGGAGTCACGCCAGGGGACAGACCCTGGGATTCGAGGCGACCGGCCCCGCCGATGTGCTCCGCGGCGCACTGGAGGCCACCGCCGCGCGCGTGTTCGCCCACGTTCTGCCCGGCGCGGTGGAATTCGGACCGGATGAATCCAGCTCCTGCGCGCAGTGGCTAGGTCAGCGGACCGGCTGCGACGATGACGCCCGAAGCCCGTTCAGAATGCTCATCTTCGGCTCCTCACCTGGAGCCCGTGATCAGCCATCGCCTGGGCGAGCGGCCTGTCGAGCATCATGTGCATAACTGAACCGGCGATGCCCGAGAGGATGGACCTGCTGTGTCCCTTGCGGGTGAGCATCGGGACGATGATCGCGACGACGAGGGCAACGGCTGCATGAGCGACGTTGTCGGTCGCCTCGGTGGGCACGGCCATCCGGCCACCTTCTTCCCTGGGTCTCGCGAAACGGCAGCGAACCTCAGCAGGCCACGTCAGTTGCCGTTGCACCCGCTTGGGCTCGCACATGAGCCTAGGTCCTGGAGGCCCGCCGGACATGTTCAGGGCTAGGGTCCCGCAGAACCCAGCGCGAATGTCGGCTCGGTTCTGGCGATGATCATCAGCTTGTGCGTCAACGCGGTAGTGGAACCGCCCGCGTTGCACGTGGTGTTCAGCTAGCTCGTGGCCCCTGCCCCAGATCTGCGCGGATCACCAGCGAGAGGCAGATTCCACCTAGGTGAATCCGGCTGGCAGGTGATGCCGGGTCGCCTTCCTGCGTGTCAGGTTTGTATGGGTCTGGACGGCGGCTGAATCACTGCTTTCCCGCCTGGGGTTCGGCGGATATCTTCTTCAGAGGCGGATGGCATGACCTGCATAAGAGGGCTCTGTGGCTTGGCGCCGTGATCCTGGCCGCCGAGTGCGCATCCTCCTGCCGCGCCGCAGCAGCGCGGGGCGGGGAAGCTCCAATGACAATGTCGCTGTGCCCCGTCTCGTCCTGCAAGGTACTTGACGATGTTGCCGGCAAGCGTCAGGGCGCGACCGGGGCCGCCGAAGCGTTCCAAGCTTGCCCTGGTTATCTTCTGGGGGTCCGCCGCATTCCTCGCCCCATGGATCGTCTTCCTCTTCATCGAACAGGGAAAGACCGGAACTGCGGCTCACCTGCGCTGGGTGGATGAAGGCATTGCGCTGTGCCTGCTGGCTGGCATGATCGTGACCGCCATTCTGGCCACTCGCCGTTCCCCACAGGTGCTCCTTTCAGCAGCATTCTGTGGGACGCTCGCCTTCATCACTGCATGGTTCGGAACTGTGTCAGCTCACGGTACTGCGTTCTGGTTCCTGCTGTTTCACGCGATATTCGTTCTGCTCCCGGTATGCGCGCTGTCGTTCTGGGTAGTCAGCGTCACGTATGTCCACCGTGGCGGAGATCCCGGGCTTCCCTCGTGGGTGCCGGTGGCCTACGTCGTAGGGGCCTTGATCATTGTTCCGCTCGTGGTCGTGGGTTTCATTGCTGTCCACCCCGAACGGGCCGTGGTCCACCTCCGTTTGCTGTGGACAGGCCTCGACTGCTTCGAGCTCGCGATGATGATCGCCAGTGGAGCGTTTGTATGGCGCCGTTCCTCCGCAGTGGCGGTTACGGCCATGTGCCTTGGAACTCTCATGTTTGCCGACGCCTGGTTCAACATCTTCTCAACGACCGGGGCGACGGCGATCGCTGCGATCATCATGGCCTGCGGGGAGCTACCTCTCTCCGTTTACGCCGTCTACGCCGCCCATCATGAAGTTCATCGCTGGTCCAGCGTCTAGCGACCCCTTTGGGTCGGTGTCCTGAGCTGGCATCCGGATTTGTGGCCAGCGCACACGAGCGGGCCATCACCCCTGGGCGTGCCATGCCCCCGCGATGATGGCCCGCGGCAGGTCTTACCGGATCGTCAGACGCCTTCGACTGCTTGCAGCCGTCCGGACTTGACCGCGTTGACGAACTCCTCGTAGTCCCGCTCGTTCTGGTCGGCGTAGCGTTCGGAGAAGTCGGTGATCGATCTGTCGAACGAGTCACTTTCGCCCAGGTAGGCGGCCATGGCGACCGCGTCACCGGATCGGGCGTGGGCCCGGGCCAGCGTCCACCCGCAGATGCGTGCGTAAAGGGCGAGCCCAGGCGGTCTTAGCAACTCGGCCTCCACCGAGCCCTTCATGTCGCGCAGCTGACGCCAGTAGTAGTGGCGGCGCACGTCCAGCCCCTTGGTCCAGCCCAGGTAGATGTCGCTGGCGGCCTGCATCATCCGCTGCCCCTGCACCACCCGCTCGCCGTGCTGGCGGTACTGGCTCTTGCCCAGGTAGGGCTCAAGAACCGACGCCGTCGCCTCCTTGATCTGCAGGAACAGCGGATCCCGCGCATCGCGTCCCTGGAGCAAGACGATGAACGCCCGGGTACCGACGCTGCCGACGCCCACGACCTTGCGGCCCGCATCCACGATCTCAAAGCGCTCCAGCAGGTGACGCCGGTCGTCCTGCAAGGTGGCCCGGTAGGCGCGGAACTGGTCATGGATCACCGGCACGATCTCATCCGGGGACATGCCGTAGACGGAAGCCAGGTCTCGCGCCGGGACCACGATCGGCGGCTGGCTGACGATCCGGTATTTTCCGTCGACCAGCTCACCGAGCTTGGACAGCGCCTGCAGGCTGTCACGCGTGTGGGCCTTCGCGGCGGTCTTCTCCGCCCGCTTCTGCCCTTTCTCCGCCAGCTTCGCCTGCTTCTCGTCCTTCTTCCCCTTCTTCCCCTTCTTCGCCCCTTTCAGTTCCCCGGCCACCGCGCTGCGGACCACGCCCATCAGCTCGTTCTCATCCAGGTGGGCGTACCACAGGTCCATCGTGCCCATCTTCGCGAACCCGGCCATCGCCCCGCGGTAAGCCGCCACCGACGCCAGCGTCGCCGCGCGCGTGTCCGCCTTGGTGAACCCGTTGTTGCGGCCGGCGATCGCAAAACTCGCCGCCATCCGCTTCACGTCATACTCGAACGGCCCCGGAAGCGTCTCATCGAAGTCATTCACATCGAACAGCAGGACCCGCTCCGGCGAAGCGAACAGGCCGAAATTCGACAGATGCGCATCCCCGCACAGCTGGGCCTCCAGGCCGGCCACCGGCGTCTCCGCCAGGTCCGCCGCCATGATCTTGGCCGCGCCCCGGTAGAACGTGAACGGCGAGACCATCATCCGGCCATGACGCACCGGCACCAGATCCGGCTCGCGGGTGCGATTCTGCTCCTCGAGCAGGGTGACGGGGTCAGGGCGGTCCGCGGCAGGCACCCACTTCGTATGGGCCGACAGAGCCGTAGAATCCCGGGCCTCCAAACCCTCGGCCCTGCGATCGTCGACGCTCGGATGCGCGATCTCTCTTACCGCCATCCAGCTCACCTCCCGTTCTGATCGTGCCGACGCCAAACCGCGAGCGCCCCCCTGCGCGGCCAAAGGCCGGGACGGCAAGGGCGCTCAAGACATGGCACTCCATCTCGTACGCTCCTGAATTATCCCATCGTGCGTCGCCCACGGCGGAGCGGACATCCCCTCCCAGCCGTTTCACCTAGGTGAAACGGCGGGCGGAAACTCGGCTCCCGGTCGGCGGGGTCATCATGAGGGTGTGGCTGCGGTCCCGGCCTGAGCGACGCCGCAGACGCCCCGTCGTACCGCAGGTGACTGCCACGGCCGAGTGGTACGGGGCCGCTAGCTGCAAGCCGGATCCAGCGGAACTGTGGCGGGCGACAGCACGTGCATGTAGGTGTTCATCGCGTGGGCGCAGCCTAGGCTCCACTTCGCCTTTCCCAGCGAGCTGATGGCGTACCCGGCGGTGACGGCCCGGTAGTTATCGGTGACGTCGACGGGAAAGTACGGCACGACGTCGACCTGGTTGTAGATCCGCCATGACACGGTACTCAGGCCGCCATAGCGCGCGGCGAAGACGGCGTCTCCGGCCTTCGGCGAGGCAAAGGTCCAGGCCTGCGGCTTCAGCGGCGTGTTCGCGGCCAGGTCCGCGACCAGCAGCGTCGCCAGCGCGCCGCCCAGGCTGTGGCCGCACACCACCATCGGCAGCGCCCCAGGATCAAGACCGGCCGCAAGGCCAGCCGTGGCCGCCTGGGCGACGTCGGCAGCGAAGGTGCCCGGCGCCGGCGTGCTCTCCTGCTGGCCCGGTGTCATGGTGCCGAACGTGTTGTAGATGTCGTAGAAGCCCTGGGCGACCTTCCCGCCGGCGGCAACCTGGGTGAACGGCACCAGATCCCAGTGGAAGTCATCCCACCATTCCATGTTCGTGGCCGTGCCGCGCAACGCGACTACCGCGGTCTGGGGATCGCCGCCCACGGCGACGAACCCGTAAAAGACACGGGACTGCTCGGGGCCGAAGAAGTCGGTCATCTGGATCGTGCGCACCAGGGTGTAGCCGGCGGGCATCAACGTGATCGCGGCCGGATTGGCCTGGCCGGGATCGCTGGCGTACTGGGCCGCAGCGGCCTGGATGAAGGGTCCCCAGGTGACCGCCATGGCCGGATTCATGGTCACAGCAGGCATGCCGCGTCCCCCATTTCATCGAGCCGGTTGATCGCAGAGCACGCCACGGGCAGCCCCCTCGGGCGGTTTAGGCCCGTGCAGGGCTCTGCGCTACAGCTTTCTCCTTCCTGGGAACAGGCGCAACCACCGGCGGCCGAGGCCGTGGATGCCGCACGGGTGAGGGTGAACGGGTCGTTCGCAGACGACCGGGGGCGCTTCGAACGTACGCACGACTTGGCCTTTCTGCCCACGCTTCACCTAGGTGGAAATGGTCGGCAGGTGGTGACAGGTCACCTGCCTGGGCGTGAGTGTTTGCGTGATGGATAGCGACCGGACACGAGGCAACCGGTACCGGCTGGTTCTTCTCCATCGGACCTGTGGGCGAGGGGCCAGATAACGGCGTGTCCGGTTAGCTGAGTGCAGTTAGGGTCGGGATGCGGAATGGGAGTTGGTTCGGATGGGGGCGCCTGAGGGCGAGATCGTCGGCGTCGCCATCCTTGGGTCGCTGTTCCTCGCGACGGTGGCGCTGGCCAGCGGATCGCCCTGCCCTAGCAGCGCCAGTTCGGCCGCTACAAGTACGACACCTTGACCCGGTGCCGTCGCGACGACGACCTCCGGTCCGCCTGCAACGGCGGCTGCCCCAAGGACCGGTTCGCCACCTCCGCTACGGCAAATCCGGCCAGTGCGCGGTTAGCGTGCATCAGGAAGACCCCCCGCAGGTCCGCGCCCATCACTGCATGCTGGTCAGGGACATCAAGCGACGGCCTGCCGTCACCCGGCTCGCTGGTGGCGCGCTGAACCCGCTCATCGGCAAGAGCATCGTCGTCGTCAACGCGACCAAAAGCCGGCTGACGCCCGCTGTGGCCGCGCCGTACCAATGACAGAGGCACCGGTACCCGGCCGTGGGCGGTGCGGGCCGGACGGGAGGCGGCAGAACTCGGGGCGGGCGCTCCTGCGGAGCATCGGCCCTGAGGTGGTCTCGGCGGCGTCAGACAATGACCCGACCAATGTCGGCACCGCTGCCGCGGTCGGGGCCCAGACCGGTTGTCAGCTGTCCTGGGTGGCGCTTCTGGTCGCTCCGCTGCTGGGCGTCGTGCTGACGATCGCGGCGCAAGTCGGCGCGGTGGCGCGAGACGACCTCCAGTCGCTCACCCTGAAGCGCTATGGCCGCGGCGCGGCCGTCGTCCTGCTGGTGTCGGTAGTGGTGGTCAACCTGGTCACTATCGCCGCGGACCTGCAGGCCGGGGCGGCCGGGATCGGGTTGCTGGCCGGCGTGGATTCCCGCTGGCTGGTGGTGCCGCTGGCGGCGGCTTTGGCCGGCCTGCTGCTGGCCGGCAAGTACGAGCACGTGGTGGCGGTACTTCGCTATCTGCTGCCTGGTTTCCTGGCCTTCGGGGCGGCAGCCGTCCTGGCGCACCCGGACTGGCCCCGACTGCTCGAAGCCAGCCTGGTTCCGGCGCTGTCGCTGCGCCCCAGCGAGATGGCAGGTGGTCTGGCCCTGCTCGGCACCACGCTGACCAGCTACGTCTACGTGTGGGAGACCGTCGGGCGGGGCGTGGAGGAACAACCGCCCGGCGGCGCTCCGGAAGGCGGCGGGCTGGCACGGGCCAGGGCCGGCGCGGTCATCGGCGCCGTCTTCACGGCCGTGATCTTGTGGTGCATGCTCGTCGCCTCCGCGGCCACGCTCGGCAAGCATCACCAGGCGGCCGCCTCGGCGCAGGACGCCGCCGGGGCGCTGCGCCCGCTGGCCGGCCCGTTGGCCGCGGACCTGTTCGCCGCCGGGCTCGTCGCCTCGGCGGTGGTCGCCCTGCCCGTCCTGCTGGCTACCACCGCCTACGTGGTCGGCGCTCACTTTAACTGGCGCCGCGGGCTGTCCGAGCGGATCAGTCACGCCCGGGGCTTCTACGCGGTCCTGGTCGCCTCCATCGGGCTCGCGCTCGCCGTGTCCCTGGCCGGGATCCCGGTGATCGGCATGCGGGTGGCAGCCAGCGTGATCGGAGGGCTCGGAACCCCGATCGGCCTGGTACTGCTGGTCCGCCTGGCCCGCGATCCCCGGGTCATGGGGGCTCAGCCAATCTCGCGCAGATTGGCTGCCGCCGGCTGGGCCGTTGTGGTCATTGTCGGCGGCTTCGGCCTGCTCTTCGTCATCGGAGCAGTCCTGGGCACGTTCTGACCTGTCAGGGACCGGCGGTAGGCGTCTGGCATGAGCTGCTCGTCACCGGCGATGCCGCGTTCGCGCAGCTGATGTACCAAGTGGTGCGGGCCGTGGTGCGGGCAGGCATCGAGTTCACGCCCGGCCTGCAGGCTCCTCGCCTTTGCTCAGTTCTTCGCGGGCGGGGCGAGCGAGCTGGCTTCGCCTCGCCGGATCCGGTACAGCCCGAGGCCCAAGGTGGCTCCGATAAACATGCCGGTGAAGCCGATGATGATCGCCAGGTGGAACTGATGCTGGCTATTGTCGGCGCCTCCGATCGACCAGATTATGGCCCCGGACTGTGCCGTGGCTCCTGACGCGTTGCCGGCCGGCAGCAGGTACTGGCCGGCCCGGATATCGAGGGCGGTGAGGTAGGCGTAATTGTCATCGACCGTCTGCCCGGCCTGAGTGATCGCCGCGTCCAGCTGCCCGACGGCAGAGTCAATTTTGGCGCCCCCGCCGATCTGCTTCGGCTGGATCGCCTTCCCCTTCTTGATCGTGACCGTGGTGCTCGCGTTGGCGATGGTGGTGGCCACCTCGGCGGCCTTGGCCGACAGAGCGTCAACGTTGGTAGAGCTAGTCGCCAGGCCTGCCGAGGTGCTGAGTGCGACCGCCCGGAGTTTCTTCGCGTCTGCGCTGCTCGTGCCTAGTGCGACCGAGAGTCTGAGGGCGAGGTCCTGGAGCGCGACAAGTCTGGAATGCAAGATCCTAAAGGCCAGTGCGGCTTGCACCCTAGGAACGCAGGAGGTGATGGGGCTGCGGGTGGGGCGAGGGCTGGGGGTAGGGCGGGGGCTGCGGGTAGGGCGGGGGCTGGCGCTGGGGGTAGGGCTGGCGCTGGGGGTAGGGCTGGCGCTGCGGGTAGGGCGTGGGCTAGGGGTAGGGCGGGGGCTGCGGGTAGGACGGGGGCTGGGCGTGGGGCGGGGGATCTGGCTCAGTGCGCTGCAGATCGCGGCCGGCAGGGCCGCGAACCTGGTCTGGATACCGGCGATCATGGTGGCGGTGCTGGCGGCATCAGCGGCGTGCTGGGCGAGCCGGGCCGAGACGTTGCCCGCGCTGGTGGACAGGTTCTGGGCGTCCGCCGACAGAGTGCTGAGGGCGACGGCCAGCTTAGCCGCGCCGCCGGACACGCCTTGCGCAGCGGGCACCAGTATTTTCTGCAGCTCGGCCAAGAAGGCGGACGCCTTAGTCGCGATTTCCTGCAGTTTCATCTGGGCCACGGCCTGGAAGGACGCCAGGCGCCCCCCGACGGTCACCGTCGGCACCGCCGGGGCCCCCGGCTCGTGGATCGTGGGCAGCGGCTTCAGGTCGCCCGGCGGGAGGGCCTGGGCCGAGAGCATCGCCGACGGAACGGCCGCGTCGGTGACCTGCGCCTGGTAGCTGACCGTCTGGTCCGCGGCGCCGAGCGGCTCGAACAGGAACATGGTCCAGGCGAGGCCAACCGTCCCGTTGCCGTTGCCGTTGGCGCTCGCGCCCGGGGCGTGCAGATTCGTGAAGCTAGCCGGTGTCGTCACGCTGAGCGAGGCGGCATACGGGACCGGCGTCAGCACGCTGGTCTTCACCTCGTGCCCGAAGACGTCCTTGTACTCCACAGGCGTCGACTCTGTGGTGATGTTCGTGACGCTGTAATACACCTGGAGGAGCCCGGACTTGCCGACGATGTGCGCAGCCGACATCTTCTGCCCGTTGAGATAGTAGGTGGCCGACACCTGCAAGGGCAGCTGGGCGGCCGGGAAATGCGCGGTAGTCCGCTCGGCGTACTGCCCGCTGAGGTGCAGGTTCCATACGGCCTTGCCGTCCTTGATCGGCGGTGTCCCCAGGCCGGAAAGGTTCCTGAATCCCGACGCGGACATCGGCACCTTGACGGTGACCGGGCCGTTCCCGTTGGCCGCGAGCTGGGTGTACACGGACGGCGTGCCGCTGACCTTCCCGTCCGTGCCCGTGGACGCCAGGACCGTCTGGGCCACGCCAACCCAGTTCGGGCCTGCCGACGCGACCGCCTGGCCGCCGAAGGACAGCAGCAGGAACATCCCGAGAACGAGGGCCGCTAGCGGGCCGCGGAACCTCTGCATCGCCTTCATCAGGTCTCCGTTCCCTGCGCGCCCCGGTCGGTCCCTTCGGCGTCCTTTTCCTGCGCGCTGTGACGGGTGCCTGCGGCGCCGGTGTCCGGCCCGCCTTGCTGGGCGCCTTGCGCGTGCTTGCCGGCGGCCTCCGTCGCCGTGTCGGTGCGGGAGGCACCGGCTGCCGTCCCGCCTGCGGGGCCGGCCGCCTGCGTCGCGAGGGCGCCGCCCGAAGGCGCCGCATTTGTCGCAGCGGCGGGAACCAGCTTGAGCCCGAGCACGGCCGAGATCATGTACCCGATCCCGAAGCTGAACAGGATCGACAGGAAGGCCAGGCCCAGTGAGGCAAGGTATGCGCTCGGCGCCGCCTGGAACTGCAGCTCCACGACCCCGTACAGGGTCCCCGCGCCCAGCAGCATCGACACGAACCAGGTACTGCTGCGGAACAGGGCCGTGATGCCCGTGATGATCGCCAGCAGGACCAGGACTACAGCCGCGGACCACCATTTCGTGTAGGGCAGGAACCCGCCGCGTACCACATAGGACGCGAACGCGAGCAGGAGGCCGAGTGCGAAGCCCATCAACCGGGCGATCGGGTCCGCGTCGGGCAGCAGCCCGACGATCGCGCCGATCGCCAGGCCCAGCACGGTGTAGGCGATGGCTGGCGTCCCGAGCTCACCCGGCAGCAGGTAGGCGACCAGGGCGAACACGGCCAGGAGCAGGCCCCCGAGCAGTATCGGCGGAGAGAACAGAGGGTTCTTGGGGCGCGCGTGGATGAAGTCCCGCTGGACATCACGCAGAAGCAGGTAATAGACCACGCTCGCGACGAAGACGATGCACACGATGCTGGTAATCAGCCCCTGGACGCTCCCGCCGCTTCCGTTCACCCGGCGGACGATCACGTCGACGGACAGTGCGGTGAGGACGGCGGCCCACGCCCAGGCCATAAACCAGGTCCAGGCCTGACGTCCGAGCGCCCCGTAGGCCATGAGGATCATGAGAGCGAAGGTGAGCACGTAGACGAGCGCGAGCACCGGGCTGGTCAGATGGTTGTCGACGTAGTTCCCCAGGACGTGGATGGCCAGAGCGGGGAGGGTGAGAACGACTACGAAGACGACCAGTGGAGGGGAGTACGGTTCTCCCCGGAACACGGGATACCGCAGCGTTTGGCGAATGCCGTGCTGAAGCAGGAACATGAGGTTGAGGACGACGAACAGGATGTCCAAGCAGGCGAAGACCCCCACCTCGAGGGTGATGGGCGCCCCCGTCGCCCACCGGACGATCTCGACTATCAGGATCGCGGTGAGGACGACTTCGAATAGCCAGCTCGCCCAGTAGACCCATGCCTCCAGCCTGAGGATCCCCAGGGCGATCTCGATCATGAGAAGCCCGACGAGCACGTAGACGAGCTGAAGCCATCCGTTGCTCAGATTGAAATCGCCCGCCTGCTTCGAGCCGAGGAAGTACCCGCCGAACAGGATCTGGCAGACGCCGCCGAGAGACCCGCCCCAGAAGTAGGTCATGAACGTGAGCAGCACCGTCTGCTGGCCGGCGACCTTGGGCTGGCCGGCCTCGGGTTGCCCGGTGTCCGGGCTGCTCAGCCGCATCCACCACTGAGGGGCGCCGGAACTGGTACTCACCGCAAGTTCCTCGCTTCAGGTCGGCCTGGGGAGCATGGCGGGGCGGGGCCGCTGCTTCGGCCCGAAGGGCCCGGTCGAGCCGGAATCGGCTCGCGAGCGGAGATCGTGCTGGGCCTGTCCCTCATCCCGTTCCCCTCCAGGCTCGGTCACCGTGAGGCCCCTGCGTTTACTTGCGGGCGGTGTGCGCCCTGTTGCTGTATCACTGCGGACGCTAGGTTTCAGCCAGGCGGCCTGGCATCACCTGCCGACCGGTTTCACCTAGGTGGAAACCGCCTTAAGGCGCGCGCGGCCGAGGCCAGTACGCGTCGCCCGCCGGACGGCGTGACATCCCGATCCGCTGGGTCAGAGACAACGGCGTCGGCGCGCTGACCCTCGGGAATGGCGGATGAGACCGCGTCGTCAGGCAGGGGTGCCGACCCTCAAGCGCCAGATCCCCGTTGTTCCGAATCGCTGAAGGCAGCCCTCAGCTGATCCTCCTGCTGAATCGTGAGGTCGGAGCGGATCAGTTCCACGCCCTGTCCCTCGAACGCCTTCGCGACGGCGTCGACCGCGGTTTTGGAACTCAGCACCACAAGAGCCGAGGTCCCCGGCGTCATGTCACCTTTCACTGCCTCGATCATCGACTTGTCGATGTCGGGGAGCCCGAGATTCTTGAAGAACGAGCTGACCTTGCTGCCCTCAGCGGTCACGTGCTCCTGCGCCGAGGGTTCCGCTGCCCACTGTGGCCAGCGGAGCACTGCGGCGTCTTGCACGTCGATGAGCTTCTGAGCATCCAGCTGCTTAAGCCTGAGGACCGCGTCATCGGCTCCTTCGGTGCCGCCGAAGCGCCATGCTGTTGTTGACATCGATTCCGCTCCGTCCCGCTGGCCGGTCCAGTTCCGCCGTTATACGTCTGATGTCAGGCAGGGTCCGCGAATTAGCAAGCCCCTGCGCGGTAAGCCAGGGTCAGCTGACCTCCGAGGCGGCCTCCTGGACGGCAGGCGTCGTGCCACGCTTTCGGATTGATCCGGTCATTCAGGCCCCGACCTCCTCCTTTTGTCCCGTTTCTCCCTTCGAGGGGTTTGCCGCAGCGACGGCGGCTTGCACGCTGTCGTAGATCCGGTCCTCTCCGATTTCGGCCAGGACACCATCCGCGGCCAGCGTCTCCCGAGCTGTGGAGTGCAACCGCGCGATGGAAATGCCGACGTCGTACTGCTCGGCATATTTATGCAGGCTGCTCAGCGCGCCCGCCCCGGACACGTCGGCGTAGAAGACCTCTTCGAAGTCGATGACCAGCGTCTTGGGCAGTGGGCCCTTCGCAGCGGCATCGATCAGGAACTGCTCGCCGGTCTGCTTGAACGCCTCGGAGTTGGAATATATGAGAGGCGCGTCGAACCGGTAGAGCATCACTCCGGGCACGGGCCGCGCGTTCGGGTTGCCGGCGCCTTCCTTCGTCCCGTGCATCCAGGTACGGGCCTCAAACTCACCGGTCTTGTCATCGCGTCCCAGGTCTGCGCGGCCGGGGAAGCTCACGCGGAACACCAGGTAGATGAGCGAGAATAGGATCCCGACGAGCATGCCTTTCAGGAGGGTGGACGAGAGCACGACCAGCCCGGTGATGACCCCGAGGCCAAAGTCGACCCGGTCGACCTTCCAGAAATCGACCACCTTCATCGGACTGGCCGAGCCCCACATGGCGTTGATCACCACGGCTCCGAGGCATGCCTCGGGCAGCCATTGGAACAAGGGCGCCAGGAACGCCAGGACCAGCAGGACAAAGACGCCGAGGAAGATGTTCGACATCTGCGACTTGGCCCCGGCCGACTCGGCGGCGGCCGACTTCGACAGGCTGCCGGTGACCGGCATGCCGCCTAGCAGACCCGCACCGATCAGCCCCACTCCGAATGCCCTGAACTCCTGGTTGGAGTCCGGGTCTCCACTGTCCGTCTTGCGCGCCATCGTCTTCACGGATCCCCATCCCTCGGAGAACCCGACCAAGGCCACGACACACCCGCCTATCACCAACGTCCCCCAGGTGGACGCGTGGATTCCGGTCGGGAACGTGAAAGACGGCAGACCCCGGGGGATCTTCTTGACGAGCTTGATGTTCGGGCTGGCGATCGCCACGTAGACCGATGTCAGGATCACGGCGGTCAGAGCGGCAGGAACCTTCTTCATGTACCGCTGGAGGGCAAAGATCAGGGCGATGGCGAGTAGCCCCACGATCGTGGCGGTCCAGTTCCAATGGCCGATATTCTTGAGCACCGACCATAGCTGCTGGAAGGTGTTGCTCCCCGTTTCATGGATGCCGGTGAGGTGCCCCACCTGGCCGACGATGATCCCGATCGCCATGGCGCAGATGAACCCCGCCATGACCGCCTTCGACATGAAATTGGAGATCCAGCCCATTTTCGCCAGGCCGGCCACCACGAACACCGCTCCGGCCGCAAGCGTCAGCGCTACGGTAAAGGTCACGGCCTGGCTCGGGCTCTTGGCGTGCAGCCCGCCCACGACGCCGGCCGAAACCGCCGCCACCGAGCCGGCTGCCGCGTACACCACCAGGCGCGACCCGCCGAACAGCGCGTACCCGACCAGGGCCAGCGGGGCAGCGTACAGGCCGATCTGGGGCGGAAGGCCGGCCACTGAGGCGTATCCCATCGACTCGGGGATCAGCAGCGCCGCCACGCTGATCGCCGCTATGAGGTCCAGGGCCGTGAACTTGCCCCACTTGTACTTCGGCAGCCAGACGGCGATCGGAAACCACCGCTCGAGGGTGCTCGGAGCCGTGGGCTTAGCCACCGGCTCAGTCGCCGATGTGTTAACTGACATTGGTCAACACCATTCTCTTCCGGGCCATCGAGTGGCGCGACGGACACGAGTTCGATGCCGCTCTCACGTCCCGCGCTCGATGAACCCGATCAGCTGGGACTGACCTGGTCACGACGCTGGTCAGGGTGGTCATCGCGTTCCCCTTTGGATTCATGGCTGGTGGGTGGCGTCGCCTTGCGTCGCCGTTACCCGCGGACCGCGGGTAAAGGGTGCGGGGTAGCCGGTGAACTCTCCTGTCACCACCCAACGCTCGCCCCCGGCCAGGCGGCCCGGCATCACCTCCCCCGCAGATCCACCTAGGTGAAACCGGCCGGGTCAGTGCGCGTCGACCGGCGGACGGTGTGACATCCCGATCCCCTGGCGGTCAGGCACCAGGGCGTCGGCACGCTGACTCTCGGGAATGGCGGATGAGACCGCGTCGTCGAGCAGGTGGCGTTGCTGGACGAGGGCCGGACGTCTTTTCTCCGGCAGATCGGCGATCAGGGCATCGAGCAGGGCCCGAAGCCGCCGGACGACCTGGTACTGCCCCGCGCCGAAGGCACGGATCTCGTCCAGGGCCAGTTCGACGAGATCCTCCCAGGTCGGCGTCAGATAGACGAGCCTGACTAGCCCCTGGCTGTCGGTGACGGTCCCGGTGGACAGGTGCTTCGACGCGGCGTACCGCAAGATATCCTCGATACGGTCGAGTGACTGCACCGCGGTCGTGGGGTCGTTGATCGCCGGGGAGAGCGCCTTGATCGCCACATCCACCAGCATCCGGAACGCGAAGGCCGGATCATCATCGAGCGTCCGCTCGTCCCCCAGTACCACAGCACGCCGGAGCTTCCGCACGGGCAGCTCACGCGATCCGTAGACGTTGAGCAGCGTGCCGCCGGTCCGGACATGATCTCCGATGGCCGGAACGAGCTGGATGACAGCGTCGTACTTCACCGCGAGGTTCGCAAACCCGATCCGGTCGAGCGCCACTACGACCTGGCCGACACCGGTTAGCGAGACTGTCTGAACCGGCGTGAGCCCGGTCAGCGATCGCGCCGTCTGCTGTGCCGTGGCAGCGTCGGACGCGCTATCCGGGTACACGGCGTCGAACACCTCGCGGGCTTGGCCGTCGACGGCCTGAACCACGCTTGCCACCCGCAGGCCATCGGACGTGCGGTCGATGAGCAAGAGGAACATCACGATGGTCAGCAGCGTCAGGAACAGCGCGGCGATGAGCGTCCTCGACGGCACGAACGCCGCGGTCCCGCGGCCCACCTGGGCGGTTGAGACGAGCGCGAACAGGAACGTTGCGCTGAACGTGCTGAGCGCGAATCTCAGCGTCCGGTCACGGCGGAACCAGGCCACGAAGCGGGGCGAGAACTCGCCCGTGCCGAACTGGACCACCATCAAGATGACCGAGGTGACGAAACCCGTGAACGCGAGCATGCCGCTGCCCAGCGCAGACAGTGCTGACGTAGCGCTCGACGCGTTGATCGAACTAGCGAGCACAATCGGGTCCGCCTCGTCCCAGCGCACCAGGCCGACGCTGAGAGCCAGCGCCACGAGCACGTATACCGCGGGAACGAACCAGAGGCTCTCCCAAACCCGGCTAGCGGCCCGGCGCCAGCGTGTTTTCCCCATCTTCCGGCCTGTCCCTCCGCTCAGTGCGACGCTGCCCCGCGGCCACCCGCGAACCGCTGCCCGGCGCCATGGCCGGGCACCCGGTCACTGGCATTTGCCTGATGCGGCATTTTCCAGATTGCTGGCCGCGTTCTTCACTTGGGTGACCGATGAGGCAACCGCCCCGGCCGCGGCTAGGGAAGGCTGGCCCTTCGCGGAGTTGACCGCCGTGTCCAGGCTGGATATCGAGTTCTGCAGGGCCGTGGTCTGCGGCGCGAACGCCGATTTCGCCTCGGTAGCGAACGTTTTCGCGTTCGTGCTGACGCTTTTCAGCGCGGTCTCCAGGGAGCCAAGGCCGTTCTTGGTCACGTCGACCTGGCCGAGGTTCTGGACGGAGGTCTTGAGCTGGCTGGCGGCGGTGCAGTAGGCCGGCTTGCTGCTGCTGCATCCGGCGGTGAGTCCGGCGAGGATCAGCGCAGCAGCCGGCAGAAGCAGACATCTGCGCATGCCTGGCGATGATGCGTGTCTCATACGTCCTCCGGGATGCGCCGAATCGCTATCCATCAGGCGCAGGCTCGCACGCCGCTAAGCTGCCCGTCATCACCTGCCGGCCCGATTCACCTAGGTGGAACGGCGGCAGTCGAAGAACAGCGGGCGCCATCCCGCGGGCACGAGTTCCGGGTTCAAATGCTGGGGGCCACGCTCGAGGGCGAATCGGTCGTCGGCCTGCCATGCTCCGCGCGAATGGAGGAGTGGCCCATCTGATCGACTTCGACGAGACCGGCTGGAGCGACTTTACCTGCGCTTCACCTAGGTGGAAACGGCCAGCAGGTGGTGACAGGTCACCAGCCCGGGTGTGAGCGTACCCGTGATGGACAGCGATCGGACACCAGGCAGAAAGTACCGGCTGGTACTTCGCGGAGAGCTGGGCGAACCGTTCGGTTTCCTGTTCGAGGGGATGCAGATGGACCGGATTGCGGGTACCACGGTACTGACCGGCACCGTGCGTGACCAGGTATATCTGCACGGGCTCCTGCAGCGAATCCAGGAACTCGGCCTAGAGCTCATCTCCATCGAACCGGCGGACAAAGGGCCAGATCACGGCACGTCCGGGTAGCCGGGTAGCTCGTGGCCTGGCAGGTGAATATGACGATGACGGCTGAGCCGCCGCAGAGCCCAATCACCGCGACAGCCCGCAGTCTTGAGGTGCGCTGGATCTTCCCGGGCCAGTTGCAGGCCGCGGTGACCGGATGGTTCGGGCGGCTCCCGGCCCGGACGGAGTCACGCGAGGACACCTACCTCCTGGATCCGCAGTTGCGCGGGCTGTCGGTGAAGGTCCGCGGGGGCAGGGCACTGGAGGTGAAGGCCTACTGCGGCAGCCCGGGAAACCTGGAGGTGGGCGGCCGCGCCCGCGGGCGGCTGGAGTACTGGCAGAAGTGGTCGTTTCCTTTCAGTCCGCCGCGCCACGCGAGCGGCAGCCCACCCGGCTGGCGGCCGGTGCGCAAGAGGCGGCGGATCAGCCGTTTCTTGCTGGGCAGCGGGCCGACCGTGGCGCCCGCCGAGGGACCTGGCGGCGAGCCGCAGTGCGAGGTGGAGCTCACCGAAGTCCGCGCCCTTGGCCGGGACTGGTGGACCCTGGGGTTCGAGGCGACCGGCCGCGCCGATCTGCTTCGCGGCGCCCTTGAGGCCACCGCCGCACGGGTGTTCGCCCATCCCCTGCCCGGCGGTATGGAACCCGGCCCGGACGACTCCAGGTCCTATGCGGAGTGGCTGAGCCAGCTGCCGGGCGCCGACGCCTGAAGACTGTCTTTCTCCGAGCCGCTGGGCCTGGAGGCAGTCTTTTGGTTTCTCCAGCTTGGTTACCTCGGACGATGACTGGCCGGATTCACCTAGGTGGAAACGGCCCGCAGGTGATGCCGGGTTACCCGCCTGCGGGTGAGCCTCGGATGGTAGCCGAGCCAATTTCAAGATCACCAAATCGGAGGCCAAGCAGGTGCTGTCGTGCCGGTAAGGGCAAAGGACGCCGCCTTCAGTGCTCTCGGGTCGCTGGCGGGCGCCTGCGTAATTTCTGCGAGCATGGCTGGTACGGCTTCGGCCAGCACCCGAGACATGCGCGCGGTGGCCTCGGCGTCCGGCTGCGGTGCTATTCCCGCGTCGACTGACGCCTACCTCGCGAGCCCGTCGCCCAGCCCGAGCCCGTCTGCTAGCCCCAGCGCGAGCCCGTCTCCTAGCCCAAGCGCCAGCTCGAGCCCGTCTCCTAGCCCAAGCGCCAGCTCGACCCCGTCTCCTAGCCCAAGCCCGAGCTCGACCCCGTCTCCTAGCCCAAGCCCGAGCCCAAGCCCGTCTGCTAGCCCCAGCCCGAGTTCGACCCCGTCCCCTAGCCCCAGCCCCAGCCCCAGCAAGACCCCGTCCCCTAGCCCCAGCCCCAGCAAGACCCCCTCACCAAGCCCGAGTCCCAAGGGCCCGCGCCTGTGCATCCTGGTGCAGCCATCCGGCGGATCACAGGTTCGACCTGGCCACACGGCCACTTTCTCGATCATCGTCTGGACCACTCAGGCGACGAGCAAGGACACGGCCGCCACCATCAAGGTCCGGCCCGCCGCGCACGTCGGCTCGCCGGAGTTCACCGTCTGCCCGTCGGCCAGCGGCGCGAGGTGCAGCCTCGGGAATCTGCCGGTCGGCCGGGCCGTTGACCTGCTGGCAAGGGTCACGGTGAGCAGTCAGGCCGCCCCGGGCGAGCACGTGGAGCTGATCGCCGACGCCAGCTCGGCTGGTGCCGCGTCTGTCAGCTCCGCGGCGACTGTGCTGGTAGCCGGGCGCGCAGCACCGTCACCGAGCTCGGGCACCGGAGCGAGCGGCGGGGCAACTGACCCGGCGGCAGCCCCGCTGCCGTTCTCAGTCTTTGTTTCGCCGTTCACGCTGCCGGCTCTGGCAGAAGCGGGAGTCACGCTGACGGACCCCGCATCGCTTTTCCCCACGGTCTCGCCTGGCGCTAGCCCCAGCGCCAGGCCTTTCCTGGTCCTGTTTCCCTTTCCCAGCGAGACTGCGCAGCCGCGGCGCAGCGCGAGTCACGTCGATCCCGAAACCACGGCCGCCCTACTGCCGCGTGGCCCGAAGCTCATCGGCGTCGAGGCACCGGGCGGCGCCATAGCGGCTATCGCGACGGGAATTGCCCTATCCCGGTTGTCGCGGCGCATGCGGCGACCCGCGAAACGGTGACTAGAGGCCGTCGGTCTCCAGCACCCGGACCGCGCCAGCATTGTCGCCGGCACTCATGAATGATCGCGACCGTGCGCAGCCGGGCTGGCGACGTCATTCCTCGCCGGCGTCCCGCCGGGGCCCTTCCCTGTCCCGGCGCGGCCGCCAGACACTGACGACCTTGGCCATCGCCGTGACCAGGAACAGCTGACCGATCAGCATCTCAAGCACGGCGAAGGTCTGGCCCGGGCTCCCGGCGGGGACCAGGACCCTCTCGGTCTCCACTACTCGCCTGAACACCAGGTGGCGGACGATCGACACCGGGGCGATCAGGTACAGCAGGCAGCTGATCCGGGACACAATCCTGCCGTGCTGCATCTGAGTATGGAAAAGAGGTTCGCGGCCGCCGCCAGGGCTGCGGCAGCGCCGCCGACAACGCATAGGTCACCAGGATGAGCGGCAGCACCAGGCCGCAGCCGTCCGGCGAGGAGAACGCCTCTATCAGCCGCCGGTAACGGCGCTCTCGCCCGGGCTCAGGCAATGTCGGCGCGGGCCGGAATCAGCCCGGTGCGCTGCTGCATCATCCTCCGGTGCTGGTCCCGCCCGGCGCGGCTTCAGGTTGCGCCGGGCCTTTGCGCGCCCGCTGGTGGATGGCGACGCGGTACTTGACGCCTTCTACGGTGAGGAAGCCGGTGATGACGGCGATCACGACGGGCGCGGCCTCCAGCGGTCCGATAGCCGTCAGGAAGGCCGCCATCAGCACCATGGCGAACGGCACGGAGACGACGGCGCCGGGGACGGCAGCGAGCATGCAGCTAAACGCCAGCCCCAGTGGCAGGCCGGGGATCACGTCGTGGACGAGGACCCCGGCCGTTCCGCCGAGGAACAGGGTCACGAACAGGGGCCCGCCGACGAAGCCGGTCTCATTGGCCACCGCGAAGGTGAACATCTTCGCGATCAGCACGACGACGAGCAGGCCGATTCCGAGGGTGCCCGAGTACTTGATCACCGTCTTGAGCTGGTCGGTGCCCGTGAACATGGTCAGCGGCAGGAGCACGCCGACGACGCCGAACAGCAGGCCGCCGAGCGTAGCTTTCGCGATGCCCGGGAGCTTCAGCCGGCCGAACAGCACCGCCGTCAGTTTGGCGACCACGGCCAGTAGCGCCACTATGACGGCCGCGAACAGGCCGATGGGGATCGCGGCGAGCATCTGCCAGTCATGGAACCTGTACGGCGGCACCTTGTAGGCTTCCAGGAACACCGACCCGATGAGGGCGTAGTAGATAGCGAACGAGACGGCCGATGCGATGATCGTGCCGAGCATGGCCTTGGAGAACCGCTGCCCGCCGCCAGGTTTAGAGCCCTCCAGGATCAGCGCTACCACGATCACCACGCTGGAGAACAGCCCGCCGAACGCGCCCGCCATGCCGTTCAGCGTGTTCAGCCGGGTGTCATCTTTGCTGTACTTTCTCCGCCGGGACAGCCAGGTACCGGCCCCGCCGCCGATGGAACCCAGAGCCTTCTCCGGCCCGAGGCTGGCGCCACCGATCAGCGACACGGCCGACACGAGCGCCAGCCCCGGCACCTCTTTCGGGTTGACCTCCTCCGACTGCAGGTCCTCGAACAGGCCAGGAAGCTTCTCGGGTACCTTCATCAGCTTCCGTATCAGGCCGACCGCGATACCGGCCCCCGCGGTGGCGGCGACCCACCACCAGTGCCCGCCGAGCCAGCGCGGATCGCTATCGGTGTACCACTTGCCCCCCTCATTGACCGCCACGCCCATGAACACCAGGCCGGCGACGGCGCCGAAAACCCCGAGGGCGAGCGCGGACACGACGAGGACCCAGAACTCCCGCGTCCGGGTGAACGGCAGTTCCGGTGGCGGCGGCGGTGGCGGTGGCGGCGGTGCGGCCGTCGCGGCCGGCTCTGTCGGGGCGGTCATGGCCTGGACCTCCTCGCGAGGTGGCTCGGTTCCGTTGTGATCATGATCGGGTCACCGCCTTCCAGGCGACATCTGCGGACTCAGGCCGTGGCCGGTAACAGCTGTGCCGTGGCAGCGCTTCCATTTGCGGCCGCTGCCGCAGGGGCAGGGGTCGTTGCGGCCACGCCGGGCGTCCAGCGCGGCGTAACGCCTCATCAGGTCGGCGGGTGCCCGGCCGGCGCGCAACAGCCCGGCCATGGCCTGCATCGGTTCCCGGACGTGGCGGAAGAAGTCCTGGTAGCTGGGGCACAGGTAGTGCTGGCCTGGCTCGCCGTAGGGGGAAGTGGCGAACCTGTCCTTGGGGCAGCCGCCGTTACAGGCGGACCTGACGTCGCAGTCGAGGCAGTACCGGGTGAGGGTGTCGCGCTTGTCCTGCCCGAACTTGCGCTGCTGGGGCAGCACGATTAGCTCCAGCAGGTGCTTGTCCTTGATGTTGCCGAGCAGGTAGCCGGGCTCGACGTAGTGGTCGCAGGAGTACAGGTCGCCGGTGTGCTCCAGGGCGACCTGACCGCCGCAGGTCTCGGCGTGCACGCACAGGCCGCCGGGCTCGCCGTAGAAGTTCGCCAGCGCGGTGTCGAACATCTGCACGTACACGGTGCCGATATCGCGGCGGACCCACTCCTCGAACACCTCGATCAGGAACCGGCCGTACTGCTCTGCGCCAACCGACCGGTGGGTGACCAGGGTGCCGTCCTGGGTATACAGCGGGCGTCCCTTGACGCCATGACCCCAGCCGGCGTCAGCGACCGGCAGGGTCTGCTCGGTCGCCCGCTCGATGATCGGGATGTACTGGATGAACGTCGCGCCCAGCTCATCGCGCAAGAACGTGTACACCTCGCGGCCGTGATCGCCGTTGACCGCGTGGATGGTGGTCAGCACGTTCCAGTCGACCTGGTGCCGCTTGAGCACGTCCAGGCCGCGCATGACCCGGCCGAAGGTCGGCTTGCCGCCCTTGTCGACCCGGTAGGCGTCATGCATCTCCCGCGGCCCGTCGATGGAGATCCCGGCCAGGAAATCGTTGTCCTTGAGGAACTCGCCCCACTCGTCGGTCAGCAGGGTGCCGTTGGTCTGGATCGCGTTCAGGATCCGCTGCCCCGGCCGCGCGTACTGGCGCTCGAGGTCGATGGCGCGGCGGAAGAAATCCAGGCCCATCATGGTCGGCTCGCCGCCCTGCCAGGCCACCACCACCTCCGGCGCCCGGGCGTGGGCTTCCAGCAGCTGCCGGATATAGGTCTCCTGGAGCTCGGCGGCCATCCGGAACCGGGAGCCCGGGTACAGCATCTCCTTGGACAGGAAGAAGCAGTACTCGCAATCCAGGTTGCAGACCGCCCCGGTCGGCTTGGCCATCACATGAAACGCCAGCGGCGCCCCCGGCACCGTCAAAACCGGGCTGGCCTCCCGGGCCAGGCCGTCGGCCGGGTCCGCTGTGCCGGGGTTCGGGACCACCTGTCGGCCTACCTTCCCGAAGCCGTGCCTCATGCTTGCCGTGTTGCTGGCCGGGTCATCCGGCCGGGCTGCGTTCACCTGCACCATGGCTATCCCTTGTCCGTCCCGGCCGGATCCACCGTGAGGCCCAGGTCCTTCATCTCCCGGACCGACTTGCCCGCGATCTTGCGCCCGAGCAGCGGGCGACCGTCGGAGTGCGGGTAGACGCCGGACGGCGCCTTGGCCAGCGGTACCTGCCAGCCCAGGTACAAGGCGGCGACGCGGAGGGTGAACCCGATGGCGAAGGAGATCCCGGCCGCTGGCCATGGCCCGAGACCCGCGGCATGGCAGGCGACCCAGACGGCCGCGGTGACCAGCGCGGTACTGACGAACAACTCGCCGCTGACGAACTGCTTCGGCGGCACTCCGCAGCTGACGTCGATGACGTAGCGGCCTGCGGTGGTAGCGATCACGGCCAGAGCCAGGATGCCGATGACGGGCAGCCCCGCAGCAGCCGCGGACTGGGCCCCGATGATCGCGAACCAGGGCAGCGAGAACGACGTCGCGAGCTGGAACAGGCCCTCTCGGAACAGCTGGCCCTCGGCATAAGCGACCGCGTACCCGATCAACCCCGCGACCAGGGACACGGTGATGAGCGCCGGGTTCATAACCGCGCCAGGCACCTTATTCAGCAGCACGTCGCGGGTGATGCCGCCGCCCAGGCCGCCGATCAGGGCCATGAGCAGTATCCCGATGACGGTGAAGTTCTTGTAGTGGTCGGGGCGCCGGGCCAGCAGCGCCCCGTTCAGCGCATTCGTCCCCGCGGCGATCAGGTCGATCCCGGTGAAATCACCGGTCCACTTCCAGCCGCCGTAATGGATCCCCCCCACGGCAAGGACCCCCGCACCGCCCATCATCGCGTGACCCAGCTCCTTCCCGGTCGTCGCTGCAGTCAGCTAGCTGGACGCTTTGTCGTTAGCTGCTCTCGTGTCCACCGGATCGATGGACACGAGCTCAAGCCCTAGCTCCTGGATTCGCTGGAGGAGCCCGTGCAGGTGCGCTTGGTCGATCACGGTGCCGGTCAGCACCGTGGTACCCGCAACCCGGTTCATCTGCATTCCCTCGAACAGGAAACCGAACGGTTCGCCCAGCTCTCCGCGAAGGACAAGCCGGTACCGTCTGCCTCGTGCGCGGCCGCTATCCATCCCGCGTAGGCTCACATTCCGGCGGGTGAAATGTCACCACCCGGCGGCCGTTTCCACCTAGGTGAAAGCGGACACGACCTCATGTCATGACGCGAGGATTCTGAGTTCGCGGGTCCGTTCGACGGCGTGGGCCCGCGAGGAGACGCCGAGCTTGCGGTAGATCGACCTGACGTGGCTGTGGACGGTGTTATGCGACACGTACAGCTGCTGGCCGATGTCGCGTTCGGACAGATCGCCGGTGAGCAGCCTGAGCACCCTGAGCTCCCGGTCCGTCAGCTTCTCATCTGCTGATCCGGGACCCGGCTGCGGTCGCGGCTGGAAAGCCTTGAGCTTCTCGGTCAAGATCCCCGGATCGGGACAGGATCCGATGATGAATCTCGCCTCGGCGATCGCCGTCTGCGCACGCTGACGCTCACCTTGCTGGCGGAGCACCGCCGCCTGGTGCAGGAGTGCCATCGCCAGGTCGATGGGCTGGCCGCACGACCGCGAGACGGCGACGCCGCGGTCGATAAGAGACAGTGCGCGCTCCAGCTTTCCGCGCCGCGCAAACGACAGTCCAAGAGCCAGCGGTGTCTCGCCGGCCATTTCGTCGATGCCGCGCTCCGCCGCGAGCTCGGTGGCTTGTTCGGCCAGCAGCCGCTGGTCTTCCAGACGCCCACGGTCGCCCGCGATGAGCGAACGGTAACTCAGCGAGGACGCGGCGGCAAACCACTGCTCGCTGGCGGGCGCTAGCGCCACTGACTCGGCGAACGACCGGTCGGCTTCGCCGGACTCTCCCCGGAAGTACAGGCCCATGCCCATTGCCCAGCAGGTCATCGGCCGCCACGGCGACCCGGGGCCTTCGAGCGCTGCCGCGCGGCGGCCGTTGTCCAGCTGGGCGCCGATGTCCCCCCACGGGAAGACGGCCCGTAGCATCGTCAGGCTGGCCTCGACCGAGCTGAAGCCGTCCAGGAGTGGCCGTTCCCCTCCGGTCTCGCCCAGCTCCCCGACCGCGGCGATGGCACGCGCCGCCTCGTCCCGTCTGGCGGATAGCGAAAGCACCCACGCGGCGACCAGAAGCAGCCGCACGTCGCCGCTCAGCACCTCGGCCGGGAAGCGCCGGATCCAGGCCAGGACGGTGGCGTACTTGCCCGCATTGGCGTAATGGACCCAGGAGGCGTCGATCAGCTCGGCGGCCTCGGCGTACGCGCCCGCTCCGATCGCATGCGAGATGGCCTCGCCGGTCGCCCCCTGATCGCGATGCCAGGTGTACGCCCGGCGGTGCAGCGCCAGGGCCAGGCCCGGATCACGCCGTTCGAGTTCCACCTGCAGCAGCTGAGCAAACAGCGGGTGGAAGCGGTACCACCAGCCTTCCGCGTCAAGGGGGATAAGGAAGAGGTTGCTGCGTGCCAGCGCGTCGAGCATCGGTGTCGAGTCCTGCCGCTCCATCACCGCATCGCACAACGGGCCGGTCAGCCGATCAAGGATGGAGGAGCGGAGCATCAGTTCCTGCATCGGCAGATCATGCGCCTGGAGTACCTCGACCTCCAGGAAGTCGATCAGATGCCGGCTCGAGGTGCCTAGCTCGTTCACCAAGGCACGCCGATCGGCGGCCCGCATCAGCGACAGCGCCGTCAGGTAGAGCCCGGCCGGCCAGCCTTCCATCCTCCTGACCAGGCCATCCACATCCCCAGGCAGGAGGCCGAGTGCGAGGCGGTCGTTCAGGAATGCGTCCGCCTCTGCGGAGGTGAACCGCAGGTCGTCGGCGCGCAGCTCGAGCAGTTCACCGTGCGCGCGCAGCGCAGCCAGCGGAAGATCCGGCTCGGTCCTGGTGGAGAGCACGAGCTGGAAGGCAGCCGGTGCATGATCGACGAACCAGGCGATGCTCTCACGCGCTACGCCATCCGAAAGCTGCTGGAAGTCATCCAGGATCAGCGTGACCTCACCCAGATCGTCCAGCTCGTTCACCAGGCGCGGCAGCACCATGTGAACGAGCGGCTCCCCCCCGGCCATCTGCGACGATGACGGCAGGCTGAGGGCCGGGCATACCCGGCGCAGCGCCTCGATCACATAGGACCAAAGCGCCACAGGGTCATTGTCGCCCTCATCCAGCGTCACCCACCCGATAGGCTTCTGCTCCGCCTCCGCTTGGTGCCAGGCCCCGAGCATGGTGGTCTTCCCGAAACCCGCCGGACATGCCACCAAGCTGAGCTTCGCATTCCGCCCGCTTCGGAGCCGCTCCAGAAGCCGCTCGCGCGCAATGGTCTGCGGACGCACTGCTGGCGGACGCAGCTTCGTCGCGATCAGGACCGGCCCCGAACCGTCTTCCACCCGATCCTCCAGTGCCCGGCCTAAGTCCCTGCTGCCAGGGTCGGGAGCAGCATTTGAGTCCATTTAGCAGGCTAAATCGCTGGGGGGTTAACTGACTGCACCCTCAACGGGTGCACTTTCTCAGGCAGCGCCGGTCAGAGCAGGCCGAGTAGCCGGGCCCGTTCGACCGTTTCCCTGCGGGAGGAGACCCCCAGCTTGGCGTGGATCCTCTTCAGGTGGGCCTTGACCGTGTTCACCGACATGAAGCATTCGCTAGCGATCTCGGCGTTCGTACGATGAGAGGGCAGGTGCCGCAGCACCGCCAGCTCACGGTCAGTGAGCGTCGCCGTAGATGCGCTCGGAGTGCTGCGGGAGCGGGGAGGGGAACCCAGCGCCACCGACAGGCTGGTGCCGGACTCGGTCCCGAGTGATTCCGCGGCCGCCCTGGCCAGGCGGGCCACCGCCGGGCCTTCTTCCAGGAAGACCCGGACCAGGCGCTCGGGGGCCGCGAGCCCGACCGCAAGCATCACATGCCCCCCGGCATCCTCACCAGACTCGATGGCGCCGCGGGCCAGCAGCAGTTCACTGGCCAGACGGTCACGCATCGTGCCGGGGCTCGCCCGCCCGAGCCGAGCCCGCGCCGCGTCGAAGCGGCCGCGGGCCAGGTCCAGGCGGGCGCGCAGCAGCGTGTGCGCCGGGCTGTCATCGGGCAGCGCGCCGATCAGTTCCTCAGCCTGGCAGGTCTGGCCCGCCTCCAGGTGCCAGCGGGCGGCGACCGCATCGACCCGGTGCCGCAGGGCGGAGCGCGGGACAGGATCGACGAGTGTGTCCGCCTCGCGCAGGGTGGCGAACACGTCGTCCAAATCGTCCAGCGCCGCGGCCACCCGTGCCTTCTCCAGCCGGAACAGGACCTGGTAGACCAGGGCGAACGGGTTGGCCTCGATGATCTCCTCCATGCGCCCGAACACAGCGTTCACATCCGCGAGCTGGTTGCGGTCGATGACGACTCCGGCCAGCGCGAGATGGGCGTCGACCGCGCCCAAGTGACTGGAGTGACCGAACGCGCGCGCCGCCTGCAGGGCAGCCGTGGCCTGACGCTCTGCTTCGCCGAGCCTGCCGTGCCGCAACGCGATGCGCGCGGCCAGCGCCGGCGCGATCACGAGCGCCGCGATCTCGTCGCCCGGGCTGCCCGCCCGCAGAGCCGCCTCGGCCTCGCCGGGCTTATCGGCCAGCAGGTAGCCGCGGACCAGGTTCACGCGCGCGCGTCGGCCAGTGGCCAGCCCGAGGTGGAGACCCGCCTCGATCGCTTCGACCGCCCGGTGGCCGGCGGCGATCTCCTCGCCCGCCCCTCCGGTGACCGTGAACGTGAGAAGCCGCAGCAGGTCGCGGGTCGCGACGTCCTCCGCCCGCGGCTCAGGCTCGTCACCGATGCGCACCTGTGCGCGCTGGAGCCAGGCGTGGGCTTCGGCCACCTCACCGGACAGCCCGAGCAGCAGGGCGTAGATGAGCATCCGGGAGGCTGACTCGGTCACCAGCTCCCGCGGGAACAGGTTGACGAAGGCCACGATTCCCGGGATATCGGCCAGATCAGCCCGGTGGTACGCAGCATCGGACACGATCGAGAACGCCCGGTCGGTGTCACCGGCGGCGAGCAGGCAGCGGACCGCTCCAGCAATGTCGCCCCGTGTCTCGAGGATCGCGGCGGCCAGCCGGTTGAGTTCTTGCGCTTCCGCCGGGCGGTGCTCCTGCAGCTCGGATCGCAGCATCTCGGTCAGCAGCGGGTGATACCGGTAGCTGTCCCGGCTCGGTCCCGTCGCCATCACGAATTTCAGGTCAGCCTCGAGCTGCCGCAGCACTTCTGCGCTGTCGCAGCGTCCCGACAACGCGTCGCAAAGCTCCGGGTCCAGAATGTCGGCGACCGACGTCCGCAACAAGAACTCCGACAGCTCCTTCGGGGCCCGGCGGACCAGCTCGTCGGTGAGCAGGTCGGCCACTATCGCAGTCCGCCCCGAGAACTCGGCCACGGCGGCCTGCACGTCGGCGCGGTCCTTGAGCCCGGCAGCGGCCAGCCGCAGGGCCGCCACCCAGCCCTCGGTGCGACGCCAGAGCCGATCGACCTCACTCGTGGTGAGGCGGTCCTCGCCGAGCGCGGTGAACAGCTGGGCGGTTTCGGGGAGCGTGAACGCCAGATCGCGCTGGCGCACCTCGGCGAACCAGGACCGGCCCCGCCACCGGCTGATGGGCAAGTTCGGGTCGGCCCGGCTGGTCAGCAGCATCCTCGAGCGTCCGGGCAGGTTCTCCACGACGAAGCTGAGACCCTCGGTGATCTCCGGGCTCCGGAGATTATGCAGGTCCTCGAGCACGATGACGAGCGGTTCCTCGACGGCCGACCACGCGGTCAGCAGCCGCGGGAAAAACTCCGGGGCCAGCCGATGCATGTTAGTTGCCGACACAATCGCCTGGGCGAAGGCACCCGGTACGGCGCTTTCCAGGGCGACGGCGAACGTGAGCCAAAAACGCTCCGGCCGGTCATCGTGGGCGTCGAGGGTCACCCATTCCCTGGCGACCGGGCCCAGATTCTCGAACCACTGCGCGACGGCCACGGTCTTCCCGGTGGCCGGACCGCCGGTCACGAGCGCTACCCGCCAATCGGGCTCGGCAAGGACCTCGCCGAGGCGCGGACGGGCAATCGCCCGGACCGGTACCGCCGGGCACCCGAACTTCGAGCGCGGAACCGCTAGCGGGCCGCCGCCAGACACGGCCCGCGCGCGAACATCGTTACGGCTCACCCAGCCCACCCCCGGCGATAATTCCCGCCGCGGCCGGAGCACTGGAGCGGCGATGTCCATGAGCACCTACCGGGCGCGCCGACACAGCGCAGCGCACGCCTAGCCAGGTCCTATAGCGCCTGATCACTGGCGTCACGGCCTTATTTCCTGGCCGGTTACCTCGGCGTCGAGTGACGGCACGGCCATCTCCTTGGCTTTAGACCATCATCACGATGTGATCACGGCAGGCATTGAGGTGCCAGGGACGAACGTCCCCAAATCAGGCCCTGGCCTGAGCTCAGGTCCCGGGGCATCCCCGTCCGGCGGCCGTGGCCAGCACACCCGGGACGGGTGTAGGCAACTCACCCCGTTCGGCGGTTTTCTGGAGGCATGACTGAGCCTGGGCAGGCGAGCTATGGCACCTACGTGATCAGCGTTCGCGGTGTCGCGGGTCCTTCGGTGCGGTCATTCTTCGACGACGTGCAGCTAAGCGCGGTGGGCGATACGACGGTGATGCGGCGCGCCGATACCGACCAGGCGGCCCTGCACGGGCTGCTGCACAGAATCGAGGACCTCGGCCTCGAGGTCATCGACGTGCACCTGGAGCGGGCCGAGGTCGCGTGAGGACCGAGGTGGCACAGCCACCCAGCTTGCAATACCGCACCCGCCGCCCAGAACGTGACCAACAGTCACTCAGCCGTTTCCACCTAGGTGAAACCGGGTGGCAGGTGATGCAGGGCCGCTTGGCTGAGTCCTAGCGTCCGCGGTGACAGGTAACGGGGCGCGACGCCACCAGAGTGCCGCCCACCAAGCGCTGAGGGGTGCTGCATGAGTAATGGCACGAAGCCGAACATCATTTTCATGTACTGGGACAACTTCGGCTGGGGCGAGCTGGGCTGTTACGGCGGCGGGGTGCTGCGCGGCGCTCCGACGCCCAGGATCGACAAGTTCGCGTCCGAGGGCCTGAAGCTGCTGAACTTCAACGTCGAGGCGCAGTGCACGCCGGCTCGTTCCGCGCTCCTGACCGGCCGTCATGCCATCCGCTCCGGTACCGGCGCGGTCGCCGCTAGCGGCGTAGATGGTATGACCCGCTGGGAGGTGACCAGCGCTCAGGCGCTGTCGGACGTCGGCTATGCCACGGGCATGTGGGGCAAGTGGCACCTGGGCAGCGACCCCGACCAGCGCAGCCCGGTCGACTTCGGCTTCGACGAGGCGATGTGGATCCCGCGGAGCACCGACGAAGTCTTGTGGGGGATGCAGTCCTACTACCCCGACGGCTCGGCGACCGTGCGGCCGTATGCCCCGGCGCCGGTCACGGAGTTCCAGCTGGAGCAGGTCTACGCCCGGAAGAAGGGCGAAAAGAGCACCGTGGTCGGTCCCTACGATGCGGAGTTCCGGCGCCTGTTCGACCGGAAGATCACCGAGCACGCGATCGACTTCATGACCCGGTCGAACAAGGCGGGGAAGCCGTTCTACATGTACCTGCCGTTTTCGCAGGTGCACAACCCGGCGTTGCCCGACCCGGAGTACGCGGGGAAGACCAAGCACGGGAACTGGGCCGACATCTTGACCCAGATGGACGACTTCACCGGCCGGATCCTCGACGCCGTCGACGAGCTCGGACTGGCTGACGACACGATCGTCGTGTGGGCATCGGACAACGGCCCCGACCCCTCCTACCGCATGCCGCAAGCGGATCCCGAGGAGCTCGGGGGGAAGTGGGACGGCTTCGCGGGGATATGGCGCGGCAGTTTGTTCACCAGCCTGGAGGGCTCCAACCGGACGCCGTGCATGGTCCGCTGGCCGGGCCACGTGCCGGCCGGGAGGGTCAGCAATGAGCTCGTCCACTGCGTCGACTGGTACACCACGCTGCTGCTCACGGTCGGGGCGACGGTCCCCGACGACCGGATCGTCGACGGCGTGGACATGCGCGATTTCCTGCTCGGCGACGCCGAGGAGTCGGGCCGTGACGCCGTCCTGTGCTTGCAGGGCAACCGGCTGCAGGCGGTCAAATGGCACCAGTGGAAAGTGCACCTGTTCCACCAGGACGACTTCTACAGTACGTGGTCGGCGAACAACATCCCGATGGTCTTCAACCTGGAATGGGACCCCCGTGAGGAGCACCAGGTCGACTTCGGCCATCTGTGGCTGATCGAGAAAGTGGCGGCACCGATCGCCGCCGGCTTCTTGAGGTCGCTCGTGGTCGAGCCCCCGATCAAGCCGGGGACACCCGATCCGTACACGCCTCCCGGTCCCGGTGAGATGGTGCCTGAGTCCTATCTCCAGATCGGGCCAATGATCCAGTACGTCACGAGCCTCCACCACGTGGCCGCGACGCACGACGGCCACAACGCGGCCCACCTCCAGCACGGGTTGGGCGCGCACAGCGCATGATCGAGCAGGGGCAGGCCCGGGTGCCCGCGAGGCCGCCGGAAGGCGGCGGCGCGGGCACCTGCCTGCTCATCCGATGCAGCGCCACAGCGGGCGCCCGGTCCGCTGGGTAGATGCGGTCACGCCCGCAACCACCCGGAGAACTTAGAGATGAAACTCCGGTTTCCGGTCAGGCGAGATGCGTTGCGCAAGGACGCCGTCGCTGGCTTGGTGCTCGGCGTGGAAAGCGTTCCCGATGGCCTGGCCGCTGGCCTGCTCGCGGGGGTCAACCCGCTGTCGGGCCTTTACGCCTACCTTTTCGGGACGATCGGCGGCTCGTTTTTCACCAGCTCGGCCTTCATGGCCGTCCAGGCCACCGGTGCCATGGCCATCATCGTCGCCGACGTCCCGGTGGTCCACACCGGCAACGACCAGGCGCGTGCATTGTTCACGCTCTCGGTCCTGACCGGTGTCGTGATGCTGGCTGCCGGGTTCCTGCGGGCCGGGTCGCTGCTGCGGTTCGTGTCGAACGCCGTGATGGTGGGATTCATCAGCGCGGTCGGCGCCAATATCGTCCTCGGGCAGCTGGCCAACCTCACCGGCTACAAGGCCGAGGGCGCCAACCGTGTCATCCGCGCCGTCAACACCCTGATCCACCCCGGTGAACTCCACTGGCAGTCCCTCGCGGCCGGGGTCACCACGGTCGCGCTGATCCTTCTGCTCGAGCGCACCAGGGCCGGCCCGCTGGGGCTGGTCCTCGCGGTCATCGTCACCTCGGCGGGCACGGCTGCCCTTGGCTGGAGCGGCGTGGCCACCGTCGACGACCTTAGCGCCATCCCCCGCTCGCTCCCGCTGCCCCAGGCCCCGATGCTCGCGCTCATCCCCGCACTGCTGATCCCGGCCCTGTCGCTGACGTTCGTGGGGCTGGTCCAGGGGGCGGGCATTTCGGCCAACTTCGCCAACCCCGACGGGCGCTATCCCGACGGCTCCCGTGACTTCATCGGGCAGGGCGCCGCGAACGTGATCGCCGGGGTATTCCGCGGAATGCCGGTGGGCGGGTCCATGTCGGCCTCGTCGCTGAACAAGGCCGCAGGCGCCCGGTCGCGCCTGGCCCTCATGATCGCCAGCGTGGTGATGGCGGTGGTCATCGTCGCCTTCGCCGGCCTGGTTGGCTACATCGCCATGCCTGCGCTGGCCGGCCTGCTCATCCTGGTCGGCTGCCGGACCATCAAGCCGGCCGATCTTCAGTCGGTGTGGCGGACCGGCGCCGTGCAGAAGGCGGTGCTGCTGACCACCTTCGCGCTCACCATGGTCATCCCGTTGCAGTACGCGGTGCTCGTCGGGGTGGGCCTGTCGGTGATTCTGCACGTCGTGCGCCAGTCGAACCAGGTCACCATCAAGCGCTGGCGGCTCAGCCCGGAGGGAGACCTGATCGAGACCGACTCGCCGGCCCGCCTTCCAGCCAACGAGGTGGTCGCGCTCCAGCCGTATGGAAGCCTGTTCTTCGCCGCCGCGCCAGTACTCGAAGCACAGCTCCCCGCCCCGGACGACGCGTCGCGCAACTGCGTGGTGATCCTCCGGCTGCGGGGACGCACCGACCTCGGCACTACCTTCATGGATGTGCTACACCGCTACGCCCATGCCCTCACCGCGGCCGGCAGCAAGCTCGTCATCGTCTCGGCCAATGAACGCATCCAGGAACAGCTCCGCGTGACCCGGGTCACCGACCTGATCCCCCCCGAAGACATCTACACCGGCGATGAGCGGGTGGGCGCCACCCTGAAGCGCGCTTACGCAGACGCGCGGACATGGATAGAACAAAACCAGCGGCACTGAATCGTCACCACCTTGGTGGCTGCCCTTAGCCTTGCCTTCATCGTCCAGCAACTCCCGGCCAGTTCCTGGCCTGCGATGAGCAGCAGAGAGAAGTGCTTCTCCAGTCCTTGGTCGGTCTCTGCTACGTTCAATGGATGCAGGGAGAGGACATGGTCGAGATCCCAGCGGGTCGTTTCCGGATGGGCTCGGCTGCCTTCTATCCCGAAGAGGGACCGGTGCGCGAGGTCGAAGTTGACGGCTTCGCAATCCAGCGCGCCCCGGTCACGGTCGCGCAGTTCAGCCGGTTCGCCGAGACGACCGGATACGTGACGGTCGCTGAGCGTCCGCCCGATCCCGCCGACTATCCTGACGCCGACCCGTCGCTCTTGGTCGCCGGATCGGCCGTGTTCCGCCCTACCCCCGGTCCGGTGCCGCTGAACGATCCGGGCCAGTGGTGGACTTATGTCCCCGGCGCAAACTGGCGACACCCGTGGGGACCCGCCAGCGACAACTCCGAGCGCCAAGATCACCCGGTCACCCACGTGGCTTTTGAGGACGCCGAGGCATACGCGAGCTGGGCCGGCCAGACGCTGCCGAGCGAAGCCGAGTGGGAGTACGCGTCACGAGGCGGGCTCGACGGTGCGATATTCGCCTGGGGAGACGAGCAACAACCAGGCGGCGAACTGATGGCGAACCACTGGCAGGGCGACTTCCCGTGGCGGAACACCGGTGCAAGAGGGTGGCGCGGCACCTCTCCGGTCGGTCTCTTCCCCGCGAACGGCTACGGGCTGTCCGACATGACCGGGAACGTCTGGGAGTGGACGACGGACTACTACTCCCGCCGCGGGGCAGGTGCCGAAGCGATTCAGCGAGCCTGTTGCGGGCCACCACTGAACCCGCGCATCGAGAGCCCTGACGCGAGCTACGACACCGGTCGTCCCGGTGCGCACATCCCTCGGCGTGTGGTCAAGGGGGGCTCGCACCTCTGCGCGCCGAGCTACTGCCTTCGTTACCGGCCAGCCGCCCGCCAACCTGAGGCGATCGACACCTCCACCAGCCACATCGGCTTCCGGTGCATCGTGCGCGAGGAACGATAGCCGGGTATTCGTCGCCGCGGGATCAGCTCTTCATCCCGGCCTGCGCCTCTGCCATCCCGGCCTTGAGGTCCTTGACGCTCTTACCGTCGATTTCCGCGAAGGAGGTCTTGGGGGAATTCGTGACGGCCTTGCGGACGGCGCCTGCGTCGTCGTAGTCGTAGATCGCCATCAGGACGGCGTCGCCGGCGCCCAGCGTCTCGTTCAGCTTCTGCTCGATTCCGCTCTCAGCCCGATGCTTGCCGAATTTGGCGGCCAGCTTGCCGACGTCTTTGCCGAGGGCCGTCTTGGCGAGCCAGCGGGGTTCGAGCAGGCCGACCACCAGTCCGGCGCCGCCTTCCTCGATGTGCATCTCGCCCGCGTGGTCCTTGCTGACGAGGACCGCGCCTTCAACTGAGATCGCCTTGTCCTTTACGAGCTTCATGATTGCGTCGTAGTCCTTGCGCCCCGGGGCTACGAACAGATATGCCGCCATCAGCACCTCGTAGCGATGCGCCTCCGCCGGCTTCGATTCGTTCGGCTGGTCCGGGTGAGCGCCCGGCTGGTCTGGTTGATTGGGAGTGCTCATATTTTGGCTCCTGCTCTTGTTTTGGGGCGTTCGGCATCGGCCTGGTCGATGTCAGCCTGGTGGAACTCGGCTGGGTCTCGGCGGGCTTGGCTCCATCGCAACAGGCAAGCTCCTAGCGCGGGGTTGGTGCGCCGCGGAGCTCCCTCCCCCGTAACAGCCGATTTCCCCCCAGCCGAGGTTGTCCCTGAGGAAGAACACGATGTTCGGTCTGTCGTCACTCATGCGGTACCCCTTACCGCTCGCGGCCGGGCACGCCTGAAGCCCTGTCCCCGGTTACCGTCCATCACCGCGCACGCTAAGACTCAGGCCGGCGACCTGGCATCACCTGACGGCCGGTTTCACCTAGGTGGAAACTGCCCCGGCCCTGAGCAGCAGACCCACGCCGGGGAACCACCAATCGCGGCCTTCGAGTACCGGCTAGAAGCCCAGGCCAACGGCGCGGCGCAACGGGCCCGGTTGGTTAACGGTCAACAAGTAGCCGATGTGAGAGCGGCAGCGTCACGCGACCGACCTACTCGGACAACCAGAGATGTTCGCCGGGGTGCCCAGCAGGCTCCGTCGAAATATTTGGCGCCGCGAGGGCTAGCGTGCCGATCGCGCCGCGCACGCGCCTGACGGACGACCACATCATCAAGGCCAGATTCACCTAGGTGGAGACAGCCGGCAGGTGATGTCGGGTTACCTGCCCAGGTGTGAGCCTTGGACACGGTAACCGAGCGCAAAGAGCAGCGCAGCAATCGGTCAGGACATTTCCGGATGTCTGGTCAACATCGGTCGGCGAGAGTGTCCGCAAGGCGAAAGGACGAGTGCTGATGGCGAGCCGCTATCGTCCGCGCCGGTCTGCGCGGAAGAAAGCCGTGGCCTTGGCGGTGCCGCTCGTGATCGGGGCGGTCACGGTGGCCGGAGCCGGCACGGCAATCGCTGCCGCAACAGCTCACGCAGCGCCCACGTCCTCGCCGAAGCCGACCGCGACGCCCACGGCAACGCCGACACCGACCGCGACGCCCACGCCGACCGCGACGCCCACGCCGACGCTCACGCCGACCGCGACGCCCACGCCCACACCCACCGCCACGCCCACGCCGACCGGGACGCCCACACCCACCGCCACACCCACCGCCACACCCACCGCCACGCCCACGCCGACCGGGACGCCCACGGCGAGGCCGACGTCGACGTCGCTACCCTCCCCTCCCGCAGTCTCGCCGGGGGCTGCAGCCTCGCCGCTGGTCCCCCTCCCGCCGGCGATCGCGGTCGGCTACGCCCTTCCGGTTCCGGCTGGCGTGGTCGCGGCGGACCCCCGGCTTATCGGCGAGGGCACCCGTGCCCCGCGCCAGGCGGAGCCTGCCGGGCCGGTCACGCTCCCCGTCGCGCCGGGAACCGCCGTCGACGCGGTCACGGCAGGAACGCTCAAGGTCATCCCGGCGGGCGACGAAACATCGACGATTGTCCTGTCCGGCACTGACGGCGTCACCTATACCTATCGCAATGTGAGCGCCGGCCTGGCGCAGCGTAGGAGGGTGAACGCCGGCACGCAGATCGGCGTCAGCGGTCTCGGCGGTCTTACGTTCGCGATCGCCGTGCCTGATGTGCGCGGCGCGGTCGACGCCGACGAGGCAATGCAGGCGTGGGCGGCGGGCCTCAGTGTCGATGTCCGCGCTCTGCCCTCAACCATCGCCCCGGCCACTGCCGCGCCGGCCCGCAGGCAGGTGCTGCTGGTTACCAACGCGGGATCGCGAACGGCTGCGAAGGACCTGGCCAAGTCCGTGGCTGGCGAGATGGTCAGGGTGCACACCGCCACGGTCGCAGACACCCGTTCCGCCAATGGCCGGGCTGTCGTGGCACGCCGGATCGCCGCTCTAGGCCGCCGGCGACTGGTGGTCGCCGTCCTGGCCAACGGGACGCCGGCCCAAGCGGCAGCGCTCGCGGCACGCCTGCCAGCAGGCCACGACCTGCTGTGGGTTGCCCCGCCCGGCACCACGCCGAAGCAAGCTACGGCCTACCGGGCGATCGTCGCCGCCCGCCCCGGATTCCGGGTCGAATCACTGCCGGGCGCGCTCACGGCGGTGGATGCCTTGACTGGGCGGGCACGGGCAACCAGCGTCGGAAGCTGGTCGCCGACCGGCGCGCTGGCGACAGCCTCGCTCGTGGCCGTCTACGCATCCACCGCCTACCGCCTGGAGTCGGTCTCGACCCAGGCCCGGACGGTAATCAGCTGGGCCGAAGAGCAGCTGGGCAAGCCCTACCAATGGGGGGCAGCCGGGCCGGGCAGCTTCGACTGCTCCGGGCTGACCATGCTCGCCCTCGCCCAGGCCGGGATCACCGTGACTCACAACGCGAACGCCCAGTGGCAGCAGACCAAGGCCTACGCTGTCGCCGAAAGCCAGCTCGCGGCGGGCGACCTGGTGTTCTTTGCCGGCTCTGACGGCTCACTTACCGCACCGGGCCACGTAGGGATCTACGTGGGCAACGGCGAGATCATCGACGCACCTTACCCGGGCGCGAACGTCCGTTTCGACCCACTCGGCTTCAGCGGATACGTGGGAGCGACAGACCCGTACGCCGCCACTCCCGTAGCCGGCATTACCGCGCTGACTCCCGTCGGCGGAAACCTCGCCGCCCTCGGCGCCCTGAACCAGTACCAGAGCTTCGCTCAGACCATCGCCGACGCTACCTGGGGATCCAGCCAGTTCCTCTACCTGAACCTGCTCTGGGGACGAGAGTCCGGCTGGAACCCTGCCGCGACCAACCCGCTCTCCGGCGCGTTCGGCATCCCCCAGGCGCTGCCCGCCGTAAAGATGGCATCAGCCGGACTGGACTGGGCAACTGACCCTTATACGCAGATCATCTGGGGCATCGGCTACATCCAGGCCACCTACCGCACCCCGCAGGCAGCATGGGCCCACGAACTCTTCTACGGCTGGTACTGACGACGCACTGGAGGCCAGACGCTGGTGCTGGCCGCCCCGCGATTCGGGAAGTCCGACTGGCTAGCGGACCGGATCGTCGACCATCCCGGCGCGGTCGTGACCTCGTACCAGGCTAGTCATTGCTGCGCTTTTCGCTGCAGGTCACGCAAGACGTCTCCGAGCGCCCGGACCGCGCCGTGGCGGCGCAGGATCACGTCGGCGATCAGGCCGGTCCACCCGGTCTGGTGGAAGGCGCCGATCGCGGCGCCGTTGTCGCCGTGGAAGTACTCGCTGAAGATCAGGTTGTCTTTCCAGGCGGGGTCGGTCTGCATCTTCTCGGTCCCGCCGAAGCAGGGCCGCCGTCCGTTCGCGTCCCTGGTGAACAGCGAGATCAGCCGGTCCTGCAGGTCGGCGACGATCAGGTCCAGGGTGAGCCGCTTCCCGGAGCCGGTCGGGTACTCGATCTCGAACTCATCGCCGTAGAACCGGTGGTAGCGCTCCAGTGACTCCACCACGAGATAGTTGACCGGCATCCAGATCGGGCCGCGCCAGTTGGAGTTGCCGCCGAACATGGTCAGCGCGTTCTGCAGCATGCCGCCGTCGATGACCCCGGCGGCCAGCGCCGGGATGATCCCGACCATGGACCGGACCTTGACCGGGACGCTGTAGCCCGACGGAGTGAGCAGCCGGTCGTAGAACAGCCCGTCCGCGTCGTCCCACAGGCCCTGCTCGTCCAGCGCGGAGCGGATGCCCGCGAAATGCTCCAGGAACTTCAGCACCAGATCCTGCCCCTGCTGCTGGCCGGACCAGTGCAGGACGGCCGCGATCGTTCCCATCGCGAGCGCGTAGGAGCCCATCCAGCCGGTGGCATCGGACTGCTCCAGGGTGTAGCCGGCGGGCAGGTGGGACCGGTCGATCGGGCCGATGTTGTCCAGGCCGAGGAAGCCGCCCTCGAACACGTTCCGGTCGCTGGCGTCCTCGCGGTTGACCCACCAGGTGAAGTTGACCAGCAGCTCCGCCACCTGGAGTTCCGCCCGGTCTTGCGCACCTCGGGCGGCTGCGGCTGGGTCGGATCCCCGTCCAGCCACCGGGCGACGTCGTAGTAGAACAGCTGCTTGCTCCACAGCATCCCCGCGGACGCCTACCGCAGCACCAGCGCCTCATCCGCGCTGGCGCCGGACGGCGTGAGCTCGGCGTAGAACTCATCGGCCTCAGCCTTGCGCTGGGCCAGCACCTGACCGAAGTCCTCGCCGAGCGCGGCCGCCGCCTTCGCCGCGGACCTGCCCGGCCCGCCGCCGGCCGGCCGCAGCCGCAGCCGCAGCTCGGCGGTCTGCCCGGCAGGCGCCGTGACCTGGTACCAGAACGCGCACTTGGTGCCGGTGCCGACGGGGCTGACCGTGGCCGCGCCGTGGATCACGTGGTCGTTGATGCCGTCCTTGGGATAGGGCGTGACCGCCTCCGCGCCGTACAGCCGGGCCAGGTTGGTCTCGTTCTCGCAGAACAGCAGCTGCGGGCCGGTACCGTCCGGGCCGGCCGCGGCGATCAGCTCTAAGGTGCCCGCGAACGGATGGTCGATGGCGACCGACCGGTCACCGCAGGCCCGCAGCGCCGGCCGTGGCTCATCAGTGTCACCCCACGACCAGGTGTTGCGGAACCACGCGGCGGGCAGCACGTGCAGCGTGTCAGCCTCCGGGCCGGCGTTGGTGACCTGGATGCCCATCAGCAGGTCATCCGGGCCGATACCACCAGTGCTCTTTGACATCCTCGCCGTGGTTGCCCTGCGGGCCGGTCAGCCCGAACGCCCGCTCTTTCAGGATCGGGTCCCGCCCGTTCCACAGCGCCAGGCTCAGGCAGAGCCGCTGCTCGATGTCGCAGAACCCGGCCAGGCCGTCCTCGCCCCACCGGTAGGCCCGGGACCGGGCATGATCATGCGGCAGGTAATCCCAGGCGTTGCCGTCGGCGCTGTAGTCCTCCCGCACCGTGCCCCACTGCCGCTCGCTGACGTACGGCCCCACCGGTACCAGCCGGTGCCCTGCTGGCGCAGCCCGTCCTCTAAGCGGCCGGAACCGTTGACCCGATCCCGTTCAGCACCCACAGCAGTACCCTTCGCGTGGCTATGCAGCTTTCTCTTAGGTTTCCCTGAGGCTCGCGCGAACCCGATGATTCCGCGGCCGTGTTTGAATTTCCATTCGGCGTCCTCCTTGGGGCTGAGTCGCCAGGCAGTTCTCAGCCCCAAGGAGGCCCGGACCGGCCAGCCTACATGGGCTGTACACCTGCCTTTTCCTCGGCCTTGACCTCCAGAGCGTGCTCGCCCCTTGCGACCAGCCCATACCCGTTGAAGTCATCACCAGTGCCCGGCTTGATGTTCGGCATCGTTTCGATGCTCTTCTCGTACTCCTGCTGGAGCTTCAGGGCGATGGCGAGCTCCCAGCCGCAGTCCAGCCTGGTCGTGAACAGGTTGAAGTGCTCCATGGGATCGCTGCCCAGGTCGAAGAACATCGGGAACGACGGCGTGACGTACGGCTTGTCGAACCCCTCGCAGTAGCGAAGCCATAGCTTGATGTTGTGGAATCTGACCGACATGAGCTCCCCGTCCCCTCCGAAGAAGAGCAGGGTATCTCGGCCGGTGTGCTCACTCTCGCCGAGCAGGAACTTCGACGCGTCGACGCCGTCTATCGGGCGGTCGGTGGGGACCTTGTCCGAGGCGCCGGCCAGCGTGGCGAATGTCTTGTACCAGTCGTGGCACGCCAGCATCTCGTCGGTGACCAGTCCGCGCGGCGCTGTCGTGCCCGGCATCCGCACTATCGCCGGGGTTCGCATCGACCCCTCCCCGGGCGGGCGGTCGAAGGACCCGCTCCAGGGTCCGGTCGAACCACCGAGGCCGAACGCCGGGATGTCGCAGGTCGCGTTGTCGCTGGAGAACACGACGACCGTGTTGCCGGCGATCCCGGCCTGCTCGACGCAGTCCACGATCTGCCCGACCCGGTGGTCCATCTCCGCCATCAGATCGGCATATAGCCCGAGGCGGGTCGGATCGGTCTGGTCGAAGTCCGGGTGCACCGCCTCGGGCGGATGCACGTGGGACAGGGCGATGTAGGTGAAGAACGGCTTGTCCCCGGTGGCGGCGCGCTTGATCCAGTCGGTCGCCTTGCCGACCATCAGCTCGTCCAGGAACGGCCGCACCTTCATGTTGAGCTCGCCTACCGGCTGGGACTTCTCGCCCTTCTTGCCCTGCCAGAGCTTGGGCGTCTGGAGCCCGAGCTTCTTGGCGAGCGCCCTGAACGTCGCGTACGAGTCGAAGCCGGCCTGGTCGGCGCTGTTCTTGTAGCCCCACCACTCATCGAAGCCCTGGTTGTTGGGCAGCCGCCCCTCAGTTTCACCGAGATGCCACTTGCCCCACAGTGACGTCGCGTAACCCGAGTCGGAGAGCAGCTCGGCGATCGTGTACTCCCACGGCAGCAAACCGCTCGGTCCGTTGGCCGGAATCGCCGAGTACGTGCCACAACGCACCGACTGGCGTCCCGTCAGTATCGCCGTCCGCGTCGGGCAGCACTGGGACTCGGTCGTATAGGCGTTGAAGCGGATCCCCTCGCTCGCGAGCTTGTCGATCCGGGGCGTCGGCGTTTGCCCTCCATAGCAGGAGAAGTCACCCCAGCCGACGTTGTCGCACAGTATGAAGACGATGTTCGGCTGCTTGCCAGCCATGGCGGCCCTTCTTTCTAGTGGTAGCTGCCCGGTGTTCAGCAGCACGCTGTCCTTCGGGGGCAGCCTCGCCTCCGGGTAGGTGAGCCGTCATCACCTGCCGGCACAGTTTCACCTAGGCGAAACTGCTGCTAGCGGACCCGGCCGTGAGTCTCCCGGGGCTCGGCCCAGGGACAGGGTCACGGCTGACCGCGGGGGCGGCGATATCGGCCGCACGGAGGTGAGCTGATCACCCGCCGAGCCGCAGCGAGCTGATCAGGGTGCCGACGTTGCCGATGCCGAGGGTGCTGGGCACCGAGACGTAGAACACGGCGGGCACCTGGCCCGCACCGGTATCCACGAGCACCACGGCGCCGACCTCGCTGGTCCAGGCCAGGCCCTCGCTCGCGGCCCCCGGATAGGTGATCAGGAACCTGACCACCCAGGCCTGGTGACCGCTGACCTGCATCGCCGAGCTGCCCTCGATCGTGCTGTAATGCACCAGGCCGGAGTAGTAGTCCACCTCCAGTTCGGCGGCCAGGCTCATCGCGGCCGGTTCCAGGTCTGCGGTCCCTGAGTACTGAAACTGCTGCTGGAACTGGCCCGAGCAGGCGTCGCCGTACCAGAGGGTGCCGTTCCCGCCGATGGTGACCTCCCCGGCCAGAACGCCCTCGCCCGCGCTCCAGCTGAACAGGGGCGTGTTCAGCTGGTACGGGCAGCCGGGCGACCAGGGCCACGGAAGCGACCGATAAGAGAGCCCGGACGTGGCGTCGGTCACCTCCGAGCGCGATACCGAAGAAGTGCCGAGCGACAGTGATACCTTCCTGCGCGGTGACACCCTCGGTCCCGTCGACGTAGCCGAGGACGCGCTGCTGGCCGCTGGCGCGGAGGCAGCGCGAGCGGCCGGGCCGGCCACCGGCGTTGTCCCGGAGATGTCCCTGACAAGAAAGACCTCGACCAGCAGTGCCACCATTGTGGCGCCGGTCAGCAGCCAGTACATCAGCCGCTGCTGCTGCCGGCGCCTGCTGCGCCGGGCCGCGGCAAGGCTCTCATGCACCAGCGGATCCGAACCTGGAGAGGGCATCCCCATGTCGCCAGGGTAAACGTCGCATACCCAAGTTAAGGCTTTCCCACCTAGGTGAAACCGGCTGGCAGGTGACGCCCGGGCTGAGTCTGTCTCGGCCCGTTGTCACCCCCGCGCTACCGGGATCCAGCATCCGGAGCCGTTACTCGTGACCTTCCAGCCTGACGCTGTAAACGCCCGTCTGGAAGGTGCCGGCCGGGTCTGCCGGCAGCCTGGTGAACCACAGGAGCACGTAACGGCCCCGCGCCGGCGAGGTGAGCCGAAGCCGTACCACGCCGCCAGCATTGTTTGCGCGCGCAGCGGGTGGCAGGCCGGTCAGTGCGAGCCGGGCGCCGACCCGCAGCTGGAGACCGGCGCCGGACACCCTGCCCAGGCTGATCCGGACGCTGGTGATCGTGACTGCCCGGCCCATGTCCAGGAGCAGGCCCGTGCCCGGATACAGGTTCCCGAAGCGGGCGGTGGTGTACCAGTCGGAGTGCCAGCCGGTCGCGGGATGAGCGTCGATCGCGAGGTGGGCGAGCTGGGGGTTGTCACCCTGGCCACCGTCAGCACCGAAGGCCGCGGCGCTGACCGGGTTCAGCGTCTGCACCGCCTGGGCCGGGCCCGGCGACGGGGCCACGGCTTTCCGGCTAGTCGGCGGGGCCGGATTCGCCCTGCTGCGCCCGGTGTGCCGGTGAGTCATCGCGTGATTCCCGGCCGCCGGCAGGGCAACCGCCGCATGCTGAGAGGCCGCGAAGACGCGGTCCGCCCCGAAACCGAGCACCACTCCCAGCGCCAGCGCCAGCACCACGGCCCAGTTCAGCCGACGCCGCACAGCGGGATAGGCCGCCGCCAGCTCACGCATCGCTGGCAAGTTCACCCTCTGCCGCGCCGACACACAGGCCGCTGCCACCGGTTCCCAGACCGTTGACAAGTCCAGCCGGCGCCGCTGCGGAGCCTGCACCGACATGGAGACCAACTCGCCCAGGCTCACCGCCGAGAGCGCGCCCGGCGCCCGGTGGATCGCGTCATACTCCCGGATCAGCGGCTCAGAATCGGCCCCGACGACCTTGGCGATGCTGCGGATGTTCCCCCGGGCGTAGAAGTCTCCGCCACACGAGGTGTAGTCATCGTCCTCGATCCCCCTGATGATCGTTTCCCTGATGCGGGTCCGCTCGCTGACCTGGGTAACGGTGAGACCGGCCTGGCTGCGCGCTGCTACGAGGATTTCACCGATAGGCACGCCGCGCCTCCACTGCTCTGCCGGACCGCGCACCGCCCAGATTGCGGAGGGCGCGGCCCTGTCCACATCATTGCCCGTATGCCCGCGGCGGAACCGCCACCCGCACGCGGTTCAACTCACGATTCGCGCGCGGCCGGTATGCGGGGTCGTCGATCTTCTCGTCATCCAGGCCCATCGGGGCCGCCCCCCTTCCACGGCAGCCCTAAGCAGGCGCTACCGGTGCTCAGGCAAAGATGTTGACGGCCCGGGCGATCACCAGGCCGAGGACGCCGATCGAGATGAGCGACTGCGCCCCCATTGCGGCCTTCGCCCAGCGCACCATCGGCATCGTGTCGGTGGGGCTGAACGCCAGGGCGCTCGTAAGCCCCAGGTACAGGTAGTCGAAGAACAGCGGACGCCAGCCTGCGGGTGCGAGTTCCGGGTTCATATGCTGCGGGAACGCCAGGTCAGGGTGCACGGGCTTGTGGTACGTACGGGCGGCCGGTCCGCCGCCGTCGAGTTCCCAGTAGAGCAGGCCGAACACGATGACGTTGATCACCCACACGCCGTTGCCGACCAGCAGGAGCCGGGGCCCCGACCTCGTTATCCCGCCGCCCTTGATGAGCAGGTGGATGAGCAACAGGGTCGAGGTGAGGGCGGTCGCCATGAGCACGGCCAGCAGGGCGAGGGAAAGCAGCCGCGCCAGCCTCGACCGGCGATCGATGCGGCCCGGGTCAGCCAGGATCACGGCGACCAGCAGCACCCCCGCGAGCAGCAGCGCCCACCGAGGTCCCGTCCTGATGCCGTTGGGCAACAGGACGGTGAGGACGATCACCACGATCACGGCTACCGCCATCGGCCAGCGGCACTCGCCGCGCACCGGACCCTGTCCACCGCCCTGACCAGCCGACCCGACCGGCTCGTCGTCAGCCACTGCCGATCAGGAGGCCCGGCCCGCCACCAACGGCCAACCGGTTCATCCCGCCTCCTGCCGTGCCGCTGCCCAAACCCGCATACTGGCACCCGTGCGGTTAGCCAGACATCACCTTCCGTCGCTTCCACCTAGGTGAAAGCCTGCCATGGCCGCGCTCGAGGCCGGGCCAGGCGTCGAGCGGAATTTCGTCTCTGGCACCTCGGCGCCTGGCGTGATTCAATTGCGACGCATGGGGAGTGCGCGCGCGCGTGACGCCTCCGGAGGCAGCCAGCTCTCCATTCCGCGCTCGAAATTCGGATGCCCGGCCGTACCAGTTCGAGCCATAGCCCGGCACCACCTGGCCGAGGTTCTGGCCCGGCCTGATTGGCGGGTGGCGCTCGTGACCGGCGGCCCCGCCACCGGGAAGACCGTGTCCGTCGCGCAGTGGTTCGAGACCCTGGGCCCGATCGCCCGGGAATGGGTGACGCTCGACGCCTACGATGATCGACCGGAGCGCTTTTGGCTCACGTTCGCCCTCGCCCTGGAGCGCGCGAAACCGGGCGCCTTCGCCGAAACTTTGGCGTCGGAAACTGACATGTATCGTTTGGCGCCGGAGTTTCTCGACCGGTTGGTCACCGAGTGGTCGGCCGTCGAGGATCCGCTCCTTGTCGTGCTCGACGACATCCATCACCTTCGGAACCCAGAGATCAGCGAGCATCTTAGCTTCGTCGTCGAGCACCTACCCGGCCGCTCGAGAATGCTGTTCACGAGCCGGGTCGACCCGCGCTTGCCCGTCAGCCGGTGGCGAGGCCGGTCCTGGCTCGCCGAGTTCCGCCAGCGCGATCTGGCGTTGACGTTGCCTGAGACCATCGAGCTATTCGCCGCGCTCGGCGAACACCGCCTCACGAGGAATGATATCGAGAGGCTCTGGCATCGCACCGAGGGCTGGGTGGCCGCCCTGCGTCTGGCCGCCGCCGAGCTCAAGGATCGCGCCGACATCTCGGTCGCCGTGGCCGAGTTCTCGGGGAAGACCGCGACGGTGGCGGACCTTCTCGCCGACGAGCTACTCCACCACGTCCCGAAGGCCCTGTCGGAGTTCTTGCTGCGTACGTCGGTCGCCGAGGTTCTCGACCCGGAGCTCTGCAATGTACTGTCGGGGCGCAGCGACAGCGCAGATGTGCTCCGGCGCATGGAGACCGACCTGAAGTTCGTGATGGCGACGGGACAAGGCCGGGACGACTATCGGTATCACCCGCTCCTCGTCGAGCTGCTGCGGTCGGAGTTGGAGACGCACCGCCCAGAAGAAATGCGAGAACTGAATCGCTCGGCCGCCGAGATCCTCCAGGCGCGGGGCGACATCGCCGGTGCGGCCCGCTGTCTCCTGGCCGCCGGTGACACCGACCGGGCCTTCTCGATCGTGTTCGCGGCCGCGTATCATCGGGCTGATCTGTCCGATATCCCCGGAATTGCCGCATTCGTCAACCTTTTCCCGCTAGAGCTGGTAACGGAATCAGCCTTCCGGATGCTCACCTACGCCTTGATGCTCGGACTGTCCGGGCAGGCAACTGAGGCCCACGCTTGGCTCCAGCGCGCACGGGTCCGCATCGGTGCCGAGCCGCCTGAGGCACGGGCACAGGACGTCGCGACCCTCGACGTGCTCCGGCTTCTCACGTTCACCGTCACTGCAGAGGGGGGCGAGGAGATCGCCGCCGGCCACCGGGCGGTCGAGGCGGTCGAGGCGGGTCTCGACCTCGGGGTCGGCGGCGCCCGCGCGCGCATGAACCTGGTGCGTGGTTACCTGCTGCTCGATGAGCCCGCTGAAGCCTACTCGGCTCTCCATGCGGGCCACCCAGGTGATGAGATCGCGACGCTGCTGCTCGCCCCGGCGCTCGCCGCGCGGGTCGCGTTGCGGCAAGGCATGCTCTCAGAAGCCGAACGTCAGGCTACGACTGCTCTCGCGGCGGCTCGCGCGTTCGGCCTCGATAGCCATACGGGCGCGCTTGACGCCCATCTTGCGGTGGCCGGGGTTCTCATCGACCGCAACGAGCTCGCCGACGTGATCGCCACGTTCCGGCGGCTAAAAGAGATCCTTCAGTCCTGGCCGGAGGCCCGCGTCTACGAGGTCCTGCTCCGGCTCGAGCAGGCCCGGGTGGCCGCCGCGCTGGACGATTTCGACGATGTGTTCGCTACGCTGCGCGAAGCCGGCAAACTCATCGGGCATGTTCCGCAGTCGGCATTGCAGTGGATGGTCGACGCGGTTGCCGCTCGCTGGCACCTCGAGGCGGGCGAGACACGTCAGGCGGAGCAACTGATCGCCGCACTTCCCGCGGGCGGCTCGGCGCGGACCCTCCTGGGTGCCCGTCTCGACCTGGCACGCGGCCGCTTCGATGCGATGCAGACCCGGCTCCAGCGGGCCAACCTTGCGACGATGCGTGACCGGCTGAACGGTGAGTTGCTCCTAGCTCGCGCCGCCGTCGTGCGCGGTGCTGATGCCGGGGAGCATGTGCGGCTCGCGGTCGACCTCGCGGCCCCTGAGCAGCTGGTCCGGGTCTTTCTCGAAGAGGGCGCGGCGGTGACCCGCCTGGCCCGGGCGGCGGCGGAATCACTCGGGACCGAGTCCGGCACCAATCTGTCGGTGGCGCTGGGTGCTCCTGCCCGATCCCGGGGCAGTCCGCGCCAACCGGCGGTGATCCTCACGGAGCGCGAGTTGTCAGTACTGCTGCTCCTGCCCTCTCGGCTCACCAACGCCGAGATCGCAATCGAATGCATGATGTCGGTGAACACGGTCAAGTGGCACCTGAAGAACATCTACGCCAAGCTGGGGGTCTCCTCGCGCGCGGAGGCAGTCGAGCGGGCC
>JBKQMG010000257.1:0-19218 GCA_052146815.1 Streptosporangiaceae bacterium
TCGAAGCAGGCCTGTTCGCCGAGCACAAGCTGGAAACCGCGACCGGGCTGGACGACAACTACCGGCGTGACCTCGAACTGATCGCCGAGGACGGGCGGCGCGCGAAGGCGCACATGCTCGAGGCGAACCTGCGCCTGGTGGTCTCGGTGGCCAAGAAGTACAGCGACCGCGGGCTCTCCCTGCTGGACGTCGTGCAGGAGGGCAACCTGGGCCTGATCCGTGCTGTCGAGAAGTTCGACTACACCAAGGGCTACAAGTTCTCCACCTACGCCATGTGGTGGATCCGGCAGGCCATCCAGCGCGGATTCGCCGACTCGGCCCGGACCATCCGCCTGCCGGTGCACGTGCTGGAGATGCTCAGCAAGCTGAGCCGGGTCGAGCGCGACATGCACCAGCGGCTGGGCCGCGACCCCACGCCCGAGGAGCTGGCCGTTGAGCTGGACCGGACGCCCGACCAGATCGAGGAGCTGCTGCGCACCAGCCGGCAGCCGATCAGCCTGGACTCGACGATCGGCGAAGACGGCGAGACCAGCATCGGCGACCTCATCGAGGACGTCGACGCGCCGGAGGCGTCCGAGCTGGTAGACCGCCAGCTGATGGCCGACCAGCTGCGGCACGCGCTGGATGCGCTGACGCCGCGGGAGGCCACCATCATGGCGATGCGGTTCGGCCTCTACGACGGCAACCCGCACACGCTGGATGAGATCGGCAAGGCCCTCGGCCTTACGAGGGAGCGGATCAGGCAGCTGGAGAAGCAGTCACTGTCCAAGCTGCGCCACCCGAGCCGCGCTCAGCCGCTGCTGGACTACGCCGTTTAGGCCAGACCGCCAGAAACCGGCAGCAAGCCGGGCCCGACCTCCCGCCGGACCCGGCTTGCTCTGTCCCCGGGGGCCGTGAGGGACCGGGGTGGCCAGGCCTGCCCTGACCCGGACGCTCAGCCGGCCGGCCAGACCACCGCCGCGGGATGAGCGGCCTCCCCCGCCTGGGCGAACCCGGCCCGGGCCGCGGCCGGCCGCCGGACCGGGTCGAGAATGTTGCGGCCGATTGCCTTGAGCGAGGCCGCGTCCGGCTCGATGACGGTGACGACAGCGCCGCTGCGGGTCAGCTCAGCTACCTGCCGGGCCACGCTGGTGATATGCCCGAAGCCGCGGGTCAGCGGCGCGATGACCGCGACGCGCAGGTACCCGGCGGCCAGGTCGGCGTTCGCCCGCGAGCGCATGCCGCCGTCGATATACCGGCGGCTGCCGATGGTCACCGGCGGCCAGACGCCGGGAACAGCGCAGCTCGCCCCGACCGCGTCGACCAGGCTGACGCCGCTGGCTGCGTCGAACACGGCCAGCTCGCCGGTCTGCGCGTCGACCGCCGTGATGCGCAGATCGGCGGCAGGCCAGTCGAAGCCGGGCAGGCGGCCCTCGATGATCTTGCGCCGCTCGGCCTCCGGTTCCGTCCGGGCGGCCAGCGCCAACCTGCCGACCTTCTGGCGCGCCCTGACCGGGTCCCTGCTCGACAGCATCGCCCAGGCGTAGCCGAGCAGGGTGCCGGCGCTCATCCGGGCCGCGATCTCTCCCTCCGGCGGCGCGAGTTGCGCCTCGTAGAGCGTCGTCAGGCTCTGGCCCGACCGCAGGTCGGCGCCGACGATCGAGCCCGCCGACGTCCCCACGATGACGTCGGCGCCGGCCAGATTCACGCCGTGCTCCGCGAGCCCGGCGAGCATCCCGAGTTCCCAGGCGATGCCCGTATGACCGCCGCCGCCGGCTCGCTGACCCGCCGAGGCAGCTGAGGATCGGCGCGAGGCAGCTCCCTGCGGATGAACGGGCCGGCACCGCCGGCGCAGTTGCGCGCGGGCACGCCCGCCGCCGGGTAGTGTGCGGCCGTGGCCGTTGAGGTGGAAGTGCTGGGCAAGGTGACAAGCGAGATTGTCGACGCCTTCGGCAGGCTGCTGCCGCAGCTGTCGTCGTCCGCCCCGCCGCTCGACGAGGCAGCCATCGGGGCCGTCGTCGGCGCGGAGGCGACGAGCGTTCTGGTCGCCCGCTCGGACGGGCAGATCACCGGGACGCTGACCCTGGTGATGTTCCCCATCCCCACCGGGCTGCGGGCATGGATCGAGGATGTCGTGGTCGATGAGTCGGCGCGCGGGCAGGGCGTCGGCGAGGCGCTGACCCAGGCGGCGATCCGGCTGGCTGGGGAAGCCGGGGCCAGGACGGTGGATCTGACCTCGCGCCCGTCGCGGGTTGCCGCCGGCCGGCTCTACCAGCGGCTGGGCTTCGAGACGCGCGAGACGCGCATGTACCGGTACTCCTTGCGGTAGATCCAGTATTGCCTGCAGTCGGCCCGGGCGCCGGCCACGTCAGCAGTGATGTCTGGTCGGCGTTTGCGGTTTTCCCATGAAAGTGCTCGTCACCGGCGCAATCGGCCGGCATGTGGTGCCTGCCGCGGCGCAGCGGGCGCGGGAACGGGAGGACCACGATGGTCAGCAAGAAGGAAGCAGCGGAGGCAGTCCGCGCCGCCCGGGCCAGGCTGGGCGTGAGCTGGGCTCAGCTAGCCGATGCGGTCGGACAGCCCGTGGCCTGGACCACGTCCGCACTGCTGGGTCAGCACCCGATGACTGCCGCGCAGGCTGCATTCGCCGCGTCGCTGCTCGAACTTGGCGATGACATCCGGCAGGCCCTGCAGATGCAGCCTTACCGCCGAGCCGATCCGGCTGGCGACCGCGTGGTCATCGTCTTGGACGGGACATTTCTGCCCTACCAGTGGTGATTAGCAGGCCAGGCCCTTAGCCGGCGAGCCCGGCCACGGCCGTCAGCAGCCTGTCCACGTCCGCGCGGTCGTTGTAGTGCACCAGTCCCGCCCGGACGGCGCTGCCCGAGTCCCTGATCCCAAGGACCTTCGTCAGCTCCCAGGCGTAATTGTGCCCGTTCCAGACATTCACCCGGCGGTCGGCCAGGTGCTCGGCGACCTGACGGGGTGTCTTGCCGGCCACGGTGAAGTAGGCCGTGGCCGTCCGCCGGGCCGCCTTGCCGTAGGTCGTGACGTGATCCATCGCCTCGAGGCCGCCGAGCAGCTCGCCCATCAGCGTCTCCTCGTAAGCCTGGACCGCAGCCATGGAGGCGAGCAGCCGCTGGCGCCGCGTGCCCGTCGCGGCATCGTCGAGCGCGGCCAGGTGATCGACCGCCGCGGTCACGCCGGCCAGGTCGGCGTAAGCGGGCGTGCCGCGCTCGAACCGCTCGGGAACCGAATCGGGCGCGGGCGTCAGCTTGTCCGGCGACAGCGTCTCCAGCAGGGCCGGCGCGGCGATTACCGCGCCGATGTGCGGGCCCGACCACTTGTAGGCGCTGGTGGCGTAGAAATCCGCGCCCAGCTCGCGCACGTCGACCGGGCCGTGCGGCGTCGCGTGCACGCCGTCGACGTAGCTCAGCGCGCCCGCCGCCCTGGCCAGCGCGGTGATGGCGGCCACGTCGGGCCGGGTTCCGATGATGTTGCTGGCCGCGGTCACGGCCACCAGCCGCGTCCGGGCTGAGATCAGCTCGCCGAACTGGGCCGCCGGGAGCTCCCCCGTCGCGGCATCCGCCTCGGCCCAGCGGATCACGGCGCCCGCCCGCTGCGCAGACTGCACCCAGGGCCGGACGTTCGCGTCATGATCGAGGCGGGTCACGATCACCTCGTCGCCCGGCTCCCACTGCGCGGCGAGCGTGCCGGCCAGCCGGTAGGTGAGCGTTGTCATATTGGGCCCGAGAATCACCCCGCCGGGCTCACCGCCGGTCAGCTCGGCGATCGCCTGCCGGCATCCGGTGGTGATCGCCTCGGACCGCCGGCTGGCCGGGAAGGCGCCGCCGGCGTTGCCGATTCCCGCCCGGTAGGCGGCGCTGATCGCGGTCAGGACGGACTCGGGCACCTGCGTTCCCGCCGCTCCGTCCAGGTAGGCGTAGCCGTCGGAAAGCGCGGGGTAGGCGGCCCGGGCTCTCGTCACGTCGAAGACCATCGCGGTGAACTCCCTTCGCAGCTCCCGCCCATCATCGCAGCACGGTTCAGCCGCATCCGGCGGACTCAGCCGCATCCGGCGGGCTCAGGGGCCTTAGTTGAAGGTCGGCCGCTCCCCGCGGGCTCAGGGCCGGTTCCAGGCCGGCCAGCGGCTCAGGAAGGTCAGCGGGCACCAGCGCGGGGCGCCTCGGCGAGGGACGCCTCAGATGATCCGGTAGAGGCAGGGCCTGCGGATGGCCCCCGGCTTTCCTGTTGCTGAGTCCGGACGGCTCATCCGGGCTCAGGTGCTCCAGTCCGGATCACGTCCCGAGGCCCGGAGCAGGGACCGCCACGGATCGCCGCTGCCCTCATCCTCACCCGCCTCGTCTGCGTCTGCCTGCGGGACGCCGGCCCGCCAGCCGGCCAGGATCACCTCGGGCTCAGCGGGCTGGTAATCCTTGCCGAGCGCCTTGGCCAGATCCCAGGCGTGCAGATGCCATTCGGCGCAGGCCGCGCCGCCATTCCCGCGACGGTCACTGCGGCAGGTTCCACACCGGTTCCAGCCGGTCGGCGCAGACCCGCGCGGACTCGGCGAAGGCCGCCACGGGCGCCGGCGCGGCCGGCAAAGCAGCCAGCTCCGCCGAGCTCTGCCTGGCCAGCTTGCGCGTAATGGTGCCCGGATGCGCGCCGGTCGCCATGAGCCGCGCGAACCGGCTGACGGGCGCGTCGTCGAGATACTCGTGGTAGTCGTCGGCGACGCAGCGCAGATGACCGGCCAGGTCAGCGGCACGCCATTCGGAGCAGGGGTCAGGGCTTCCCAGTCCACCGGAGCGAACTGGGCGGCAATTTCCGAGACGACGGTCACACCGGCATAGAAGGTCCATAATATGAAGGCATATGTCGGCTGTCTCGCAGGCCGTCGCCGGGAACCGATGCCGCCCATGGGCCCTCCCCTGCCGTCCGCTGCATGCCAACGCGCCCCCGCGTCTGGCCAGAGCGCCAGAGTTACCCGCTCTCCGCCACCTGCGCGGTATCTGCTCATCGCGGTGCCAGGGCGGGGAAGACACCATTCCGGCCTGCCCGCGGCGTTTACGCTGCGTTATGCTGCACCGTTCCGGCGCGGCGAAATTGAGATGACATTCAGCGGGCGCGCAGGTTAGCCTCCGGACAATGCCCCCAGAGTCGCCCAGTCAGCCGCCGCACGCCCCGGCTCAGCTCTCCTCGGCCGGAGGCCCTCCGCAGAGTTCCATCGCGGCACTGCTGCGTACCCGTGAGTACCTGCGGCCGTATTACGGTCAGCTGATCTTCATGCTGATCGCAGCGATCGTCGCGGCCAGCACCGAGATCGTCATCCCGCTGCTGACCAAGGCGGCCATCGACGGGCCGATCAGCCACCACGACCGGGGCTGCTGCTCCCCATTGGCCTCGCAGCGGTCGCCCTCGGGGTCACTGAGGTAGCGCTGAACCTGTTCCGCCGGTGGGTGCAGGCCAGCGCCGTGACCGGGATGGAGCGTGCCATCCGCGATGATCTCTACGCGCACCTGCAGCGTCTTGAGCCCAGCTTCCACGACACCTGGCAGTCCGGCCAGCTGCTGTCCAGGGCCACTACCGACCTGTCGGCGATCCGGCGGTTCGCGGGGTTCGGCATCGTCTTCCTCATCACCAACGTGATCACCTTCCTGGTCGTCGTGGCACTGCTCATCCACCTGGACTGGTGGCTCGGTCTGCTGACCGGATGCGTCTTCCTGCCGGTCATGGTGCTCTGCCTGCGCTTCGAGAAGCGGTACCGGGTGCTGTCGCGCCGGGCCCAGGATCAGCAGGGCGATCTCGCCACCTATGTCGAGGAGGCGGCGACGGGCATCCGCGTGCTGAAGGCGCTCGGCCGCCGCGACGAGGCCGCCGAGCAGCACCGCGCGCAGGCCGACCGGGTGTACCAGACTCAGGTCGCCAAGGCCCGGCTGCGCGGCACTTTCTGGGCCGCCCTCGATCTGGCGCCGAACGCCACGATCGGCCTCATCCTGCTGCTCGGCGCACTGGCGGTCAGCTCCGGTGAGCTGACCCTCGGCGGGGTCGTCGCGTTCATCACCCTGACGCTGCTGCTGGTGTGGCCGATCGAGGCAATGGGCTACATCCTCGCGTCCGGCCAGGAGGCAGCGACGGCGGCCCAGCGGATCTACGAGATCTTCGACACCAGGCCGGTAATCCGCGACCCGGCCGCGCCGGCCCCGGGTGCACCGGCCTCAGCCGCGCCAGCCGGTGCCCCGGCCGTCACCGGCCCGGCCGTCACGGCTGCCCGGCCGGCCCCGGCTTCCGCCCCGCGCCAGGGCGGCCGGCTGGTCTTCGACCATGTCCGGTTCTGCTTTGCGGGGGCCAGCGAGCCGGTGCTGCGCGACGTCAGCCTGGAGCTTCGTCCGGGCGAGACGATCGCGCTGGTAGGCGGCATGGGATCGGGCAAGACGACGCTGCTGCAGCTGGTCCCCCGGCTCGCCGACGTCACTGGCGGATCGATCCGCCTGGACGGGACCGACGTGCGCGACCTGCCGCTGTGCGATCTGCGGAGCCGGGTGGGCTGCGCCTTCGAGGACCCGACCCTGTTCTCCGCCAGCGTGCGGGAGAACGTCGCCTACGGCGCGCCGGACGCGACCGAGGCCGACGTCGAGGCCGCGCTCTCGGCGGCGCAGGCGCAGTTCGTGCACGCGCTGCCCTGGGGCCTCGATACCCGGATCGGCGAGCAGGGCATGGCCCTGTCGGGCGGCCAGCGCCAGCGCGTTGCCCTGGCCCGCGCCATCCTGGCCCGCCCTTCGGTGCTGATTCTCGATGACCCGCTGTCGGCGCTGGACGTCCACACCGAGGCCAGGGTGACAGCGGCGCTGAGCGAGGTCCTGACCAGCTCGACCGCCCTGGTGGTCGCGCACCGGCCCTCCACGGTCATGCTCGCCGACCGGGTCGCCCTCCTTGGCCACGGCGTGATCGAGGCGCTCGGCACCCACCACGAGCTGCTGAGCTCCGATCCCCGCTACCGGGAACTCATGAGCCCGGGGCCCCTCCCGGCTGGCCTCGGCGAGGATGCCGGGCACGGCCTGACGGGAGCGCGGAAATGAGCCAGCCAGCCGCGTCGGCCTGGCGCGGGATCGCCGCCGAGGAGGCCGACGAGATCACACCCGGGCTGGCCGCCCTGCTGCGGGCGCGCGGCCGGCGCCTGCTCGCTGACCTGCTGCGCCCGCACCGCACGGCCGCGCTGGGCATCCTGGTGCTGATCGTCGTGGCCAACCTCGCCGCCCTGGCGGGTCCCTGGCTGATCGGCGTCGGGATCGACCGAATCCCGGGGATGCTCCGGTCGCATGACCTTGCGCCGGTGGCCGCCATTTTCGTCGCCTTCATCGCGGCTGTGCTCAGCCAGGCCGTGACGACGCGCTCGTTCATCTTCTCGATCGGCAAGGTCGGCGGCCAGGTGGTGCTGGAACTGCGCCGTCGCCTGTTCCTTCACTTCCTCCGGCTCCCCGTCTCCTTCCACGAGCACTACACGACGGGCCGGGTGATCTCCCGTCAGGTCTCCGACATCGACGCGATCTCGGACCTGTTCGACGAGGGCCTGGATTCGCTGGTCTCCGCGCTGTTCTCGCTGCTGCTCGTCGGCACCGGGATGCTGCTGCTCGACTGGCCGCTGGCGCTGGTCGTGATGACCGGATTCGTGCCGCTGATCTGGCTGAGCCGCTGGTTCAGCCGCGAGTCGACCGTCGCCTACCGGCGGACCAGGGAGACCATCGCCCAGGTCATCGTGCACTTCGTCGAGACCTTCGGCGGCATCCGGGCCGTGCAGGCCTTCCGCCGCGAGCCGCGCAATGCCGAGATCTTCACCGAGCTCAACGCGGGATACGCGGACGCGACGCTGCGGTCCATGCGGCTGGTCGCGATCTACTTCCCCGGCGTCACGCTGATCGGCAACCTGGCGATCGCGGCGGTGCTGGGCTACGGCGGCCTGCGGGTCATCGACGGCGACATGAAGGTCGGCGTGCTGGTGACTTTCGTGCTCTACCTCCAGCGGTTCTTCGACCCGCTGCTCGACCTCTCCCAGTTCTACAGCTCGTTCCAGTCCGCCGCCGCGGCCCTGGAGAAGATCTCCGGCGTGCTTGATGAGGCGCCGGCCGTCGCTGAGCCCGACAATCCCGTTTCGCTGCCTGCTTTGCCTGATGGGGCCAGGACCGGACGCACTATGCGGCTGGAGTCAGTCCGGTTCGGCTACCGGGACACCGTCGTGCTGCCCGGCCTTGACCTGCAGATCCCGGCCGGGCAGACGATCGCCGTGGTGGGGTCCACCGGATCGGGCAAGACCACGATCGCCCGGCTGCTCGCCCGGTTCTATGACCCGCAGGAGGGCCGGGTGCTGCTGGACGGAGCGGACCTGCGGCAGCTGTCCGAATTGACTCTGCGGCGCGAGATCGTCCTGATCACACAGGAGAATTTCCTGTTCAGCGGCACCATCGCGGACAACATCCGGCTTGGCCTGCCGAAGGCGAGCCGGGCGCAGATCGAGGCCGCCGGACGGGCCATCGGCGCGCACGCGTTCATCTGCGACCTGCCGCAGGGCTACGACACCGACGTCGGGACCCGCGGCAGCAGGCTGTCGGCCGGGCAGCGCCAGCTCATCTCCTTCGCCCGGGCGTTCCTGGCCGCGCCCGCAGTCCTGGTACTCGACGAGGCGACCTCGCTGCTGGCCATCCCGAGCGAGCAGCTGGTGCAGGAGGCACTGCACACCATCCTGGCCGGGCGGACCGCCATGATCATCGCGCACCGGCTGTCCACCGTGGCGATCGCCGACCGGGTCCTGGTCATCGACGACGGGCGCATCATCGAGGACGGGCCGCCCGCGGAGCTGCTCACCGGGAGCGGAAGATACGCGGCCCTGCACCAGAGCTGGCAGGAAAGCATGGCCTGAGGGCTTGACCAGACCGCCGGCCCGGCCGGGCTGATCCGCTACGATTGCGGCGTGGCAAAGGGGCGCAAGCGGGTCAGCGAGAAGGCCGAGGAGGAATACCTCGCCGATGTCGCGATGGCAGCAAGGTTCGACGAGCTCCTGGCGGCCGCACGGACGGCCGAGCAGGAGTTCCGCCGGGCGCAGGCCACCGCCGCTCCGGTCAGCGAGCAGTACCCGCTGGCCCGGCGGCTCGACAGCGCCCTGACCGAGGCCATGCGCGCCGCTTACGCAGCTCAGCGCGCCGAGATCGGCCCACTCGGGTACGACGACCGGATCTACCGGCGCAAGGCCAAGGCTAAGCCGGCGGTGCACGCCTGGACCGACGAGGCGGAGCGGCTGCTGACGATGCGCGAGACGCACCAGCTCACCGGATTCCCTGGCCTTCCCGAAGTACAGCGGCTCGGCGCGGCCATAGCGCACGTACCAGCAGCCTAAGATCAGGCAAAGACGGCGTGTTTTCGGCGCATCAGCGCCGGGCAGGGTGCAGTCTTAGTGACAGCACGAGTACGACAGTGCCAGCGGATTGCCACGAAAGCTACAAAGCGCCGGGCGGAAACCCGTCACAACGGGCCATGCCCCCGAACTGCAGCTGCTGGCACAGTAGAATGTGATCAAGACCACATCGAGAAATTGACCAGGAGGCACACGAATGTGCCCGCATACGCCACCGTGTCCGGATGCACGTGACCCGGACCGTGAGGCGGCCCGTACGATCATCAGCCACCCAGAGCAGGGCTGGAGCCTGCTGTGCAACGGCATCGTAATCTTCGAGGACACCGGGGAGCTGCTCCCCGACGGCGACACCATCGCGCCGCACCGCCCCACTGACCTGTTCGGCCCGGGCATCGAGTCGCCCCGGCGCGCGGCCCCGACCACGCGCTCTCCGGCGGCTTAGCCCGCGCCTGGCCGGCCTGTCGGTCAGCCCGGCGCCCGCTGCAGTACCTCGCCCAGCCACAGCGCGACGGCATCTTCGATGGCCTGCGGGCGGCGGGACAGGGCGTGAGTCTCTCCCGGCAGCACGACGACACGTGCCGCATCAGCAGCTTCGGGCACGCCGAACGGGTCCCGGTCTCCGTTGACCACCAGCACATCCGTCCCGGCTGCCCGCAGTTCGGCGGCCCGCGACCGCTCGGGATGACCGGGCGGATGCAGCGGGAACGCCAGCGCCACGACGGCGCGGGCCCCGGCGGCGGCGGCGGTCCGGCACGCCACCCGCGCGCCGTTGCTGCGGCCGCCCTGCACCAGCGGGACACCGGGCACCGCGCCGCGCAGCACGCTGATGATCTCCAGCCACGCCTCGTCCTGGCCCGGCGCTGAGCCGGGCGCCCGTGCCTTCCGGACCCGGTAGGGCTGCAGGACCCTGGCGACCGTACCGCCGAGCCGCAGGCCCGCGTCGCGCGCGGCGAGCAGATCAGGCGAGCCGATGCCGCCGCCCGCGCCGTGCGTGAGGACCAGCAGGAAGGCGGCCCCGCCGGCGCCCGCACGCTCGCCCTGGCCAGGGTCAGCATCGCCGCGCTCGGCCCGGGCAGGCCCGGGCCGGTCAAGCTCGGCCAGGGCCGGCCCGCTTCGCGTCGCGATCTCCACGCTGGGCAGCGTAGCCCGGCCGCCGCGGGCACCCGGCGGCCTGGTCAGTCGAAGACCTTGCCCATGTCCCCACCCGGTCAGGGTGGCGCCGCAGCAGATAGGCCAGTTAGATGACGCCGGCGGCGAATCAGGGGCCGACGACGATCCGGCCTCGCTGATCGGGGGAACGGCGAGACGAATTTCAGCACCGACGCGCCCGCCCCGACGGCCGCGGCCAGCACCGGATCAGGATCAGGGAGCCGGCCGCCGGGATGACGAAGCGCAGCAGCCAGTTGAACTCCTGCCGGGCCCGGCGCAGGTAGTAGCTGATGCTGGAGATATTGATCACGATGTAGATGCAGAGCATCACCGCGGTCAGGGCCGTGGCGAGCAGCTCGTAGGCCGGGACGGGCCCGTAGCCGAGCGCAAGCGGCAGCGCAACGACGAGCGTCAGCAGGCTCTGCACCACGATGCCCAGCACCGGGGACTGATACGGGGATGCGTCCGCTCGAACTGCGCCGGCAGCAGCCGGATGCGCCCCATCGCCTGCCACGTCCGGGTAGTGCCGATCAGCGCCGAATTGCCGTTGGCGAAGAACGAGTTGACGACGGCCAGGAAGACGATGATCCAGCCGACGATCACGCAGAACCCGAGCACCGCCCTCGGCACGCCGCCGCGCGGCGGCAGCTGCCGGCCTAGACCTTCAGCGGCTTCTTCAGGTACTGGCCGGTGTAGCTCTCCTCGACCTGCGCGACCTGCTCGGGGGTGCCGGTGGCGATGACCTGGCCGCCGCGCGAACCGCCCTCGGGACCCAGGTCGATCACCCAGTCGGCGGTCTTGATCACGTCCAGGTTGTGCTCGATCACGATGACGCTGTTGCCGCCGTCGACCAGCCGGCCCAGCACATCCAGCAGCTTGCGGATGTCGTCGAAATGCAGGCCCGTGGTCGGCTCGTCCAGCACGTAGATGGTCCGGCCGGTGGACCGGCGCTGCAGTTCCGAGGCCAGCTTCACGCGCTGCGCCTCGCCGCCGGACAGCGTCGGCGCGGGCTGGCCGAGCCGGACGTAGCCGAGACCGACGTCGACGAGCGTCTTCAGGTGCCGGTGGATGGCGGGGATCGCCTCGAAGAACTCCGCGCCCTCCTCGATCGGCATGTCGAGCACGTCGGCGATGGTCTTGCCCTTGTAATGCACCTGGAGGGTGTCGGTGTTGTACCGGGCGCCGTGGCAGACCTCGCATGGCACATACACATCGGGCAGGAACTGCATCTCGATCTTGATGGTGCCGTCACCGGAGCACGCCTCGCACCGGCCGCCCTTGACGTTGAAGGAGAACCTGCCGGGCTGGTAGCCGCGGACCTTCGCCTCGGTGGTCTGCGCGAACAGCCTCCGGACATGGTCGAAGACCCCGGTGTAGGTCGCCGGGTTGGACCGCGGCGTCCGGCCGATCGGCCCCTGGTCCACGTGCACGACCTTGTCCAGTTGCTGCATCCCGGTCACCCGGGTGTGCTTGCCGGGCACCACCCGGGTCCCCTGCAGTTCCCTGGCCAGCGCGTTGTAGAGGATGTCGTTGACCAGCGTGGACTTGCCCGAGCCGGACACCCCGGTCACCGCGATGAAGCAGCCGAGCGGGAAGGCCACGTCCACGCCGCGCAGGTTGTGCTCGGTGGCGCCCTTGACGACGACTTCCCGGCCGCGGGTCCGCTTGCGGCGGGCCTTCGGCACTGGGATGGCCTCCCGGCCGGTGAGGTAGGCGCCGGTCAGTGACTCGCTGCTGTCCAGCAGGTCCTCCAGCGGGCCGGACACCACGATGTTGCCGCCGTGCTCGCCTGCCCGCGGGCCGATGTCGACGACCCAGTCGGCGGCCCGGATGGTGTCCTCGTCATGCTCCACGACGATGAGGGTGTTGCCGAGGTCCCGCAGCCGCAGCAGCGTCTCCAGCAGCCGGTTGTTGTCCCGCTGGTGCAGCCCGATCGACGGCTCGTCCAGCACGTAGAGCACCCCGACGAGGCCCGAGCCGATCTGGGTGGCCAGCCGGATCCGCTGTGCCTCTCCCCCGGCCAGCGTCGCCGAGGGGCGGTCCAGGGTCAGGTAGTCCAGGCCGACATCCAGCAGGAAGCCCAGCCGGGCGTTGACCTCCTTGAGGATCCGGGCCGCTATCTGCCAGTCCCGGTCGGACAGATCCAGGGTGAGCAGCCGCTTGGCGAGCTCGCCGATGGGCATCGCGCAGTAGTCCGCAATCGACAGCCCGTCGACGGTCACGGCCAGCGACACCGGCTTCAGCCGGGCGCCCTTGCAGGTCGGGCACGGCACCTCGCGCATGTAGCCGGCGAACCGCTCCCGGCTGGAGTCGCTCTCTGCCTCCGAGTGGCGGCGCTCGATATAGGGAATCGCGCCCTCGAAGTTGGTGTAGTACGAGCGCTCCCGGCCGTACCGGTTCCGGTACCGGACGTGCACCTGCTGGTCGTAGCCGTGCAGCAGCGCATTGCGCGCCTTGGCAGGCAGCCTGGACCAGGGCACGTCAATGCGGAACCCGAGCGAGTCCCCCAGTGCCTCGATCAGCCGGACGAAGTAGTCGCTGACGTGACCGCCGCTCCATACCGCGATCGCGCCCTCGGCGAGTGTCTTGTCCGGGTCGGCGACGACCAGCTCGGGGTCGACCTCCATCCGGGTGCCGAGGCCGGTGCAGTCGGGGCACGCCCCCCACGGCGAGTTGAAGGAGAACGACCTCGGCTCCAGCTCGTCGAAGGACAGATCGTCGTAAAGGCAGGCGAGGTGCTCGGAGAACATCCGCTCGCGGTGCGGGTCATCCTCGGGCAGGTCGACGAAGTCCAGGATCACCACGCCGCCCGCGAGCGACAGCGCGGTCTCCACCGAGTCCGTCAGCCGGCGGCGCGCCGACTCCTTGACGTCCAGCCGGTCGACGACGACCTCGATGTCGTGCTTCTCGTACTTCTTCAGCGCCGGAAGATCGCCGGCCAGCGCGCTGTCGAGCCGGATGACCGTGCCGTCGACCCTGGCCCGCGAGTAGCCCTTGGTCTGCAGCTCGCGCAGCAGCTCGGTGTACTCGCCCTTGCGTCCCCGGACCACCGGCGCCAGGACCTGGAACCGGGTGCCCTCATCCAGCTCGAGCAGCCGGTCGACGATCTGCTGCGGGCTCTGCCGCGCGATCGGCCGGCCGCAGACCGGGCAGTGCGGCGTGCCCGCGCGCGCATACAGCAGCCGCAGGTAGTCATAGACCTCGGTGATCGTGCCGACGGTGGAGCGGGGGTTACGGCCCGCAGCCTTCTGGTCGATCGACACCGCGGGCGAGAGCCCGTCGATGAAGTCCACGTCCGGCTTGTCCATCTGGCCGAGGAACTGCCGCGCGTAGGCCGACAGCGACTCGACGTACCTGCGCTGGCCCTCGGCAAATATCGTGTCGAAGGCCAGGCTCGACTTCCCGGAGCCGGACAGCCCGGTAAAGACGATCATGGCGTCGCGGGGCAGGTCGAGCGACACATCCTTGAGGTTGTGCTCGCGTGCACCGCGGACGACGAGGCGGTCTGCCACTTTGCGCTCAGTTCTCCCGGAGGATCGACGGCTGTACCCGGCGGCTGTGAAGCGGACGCCTGGCAGCATCGCCATGGTATCCGGGGGGTCTGACAAACCACGGCGCTTCGGCCGGCAGGCGCCCGGAGCCTGCCCGGCCTGCTGATACAACCACCGCACAGCCAGGTCGATTCCCGGCCCGCCGGCGGCACTGCGGCCCCGGCAGCTTCTGCGGCTGCGCCCGCCCGGCCGCCTGGCGACCGGCCGCCGCCGTAGGCCAGGATGGCTGCATGAGCTACACCGGAAACGTCAGCGTCGGCGGCCCGCCGGACACCAGGAAGCTGGACGGCCTGGAGATCACCAAGGTCGCCGTGGGCCCGATGGACAACAACGCGTACCTGCTGCGAGACGCCGCGACGGGGCAGCTCGCGCTGATCGACGCGGCCAGCGAGGCCGGCACCCTCCTGGCGCTCATCGGCGACGTCCCGCTGGCGACGATCATCACCACCCACCAGCACCGCGATCACTGGATGGCACTGGCGGAGGTCCAGGGCGCCACCGGCGCGCAGACGGCGGCCCACCCTGAGGACGCGGCGGCCCTGCCGGTCCCGGTCACCCGGCCGCTGCGGCACGGCGACACGATCACGGTCGGCGAGTCCGTGCTGATGGTCATCCACCTGCGCGGGCATACGCCCGGCAGCATCGCCCTGTGCTACGACGGCAATGGCGCGCTGGCAGGCCGGCCGCACCTGTTCACCGGTGATTCCCTCTTCCCCGGCGGTCCGGGCAATACCGGGCAGGACCCGCAGCGTTTCAGCCAGCTGATGAGTGATCTCGAGGAGCGCGTTTTCGGCCAGCTGCCGGACGGAACCTGGGTCTACCCGGGCCACGGCCAGGACACCACCCTCGGCGCCGAGCGCCCGCACCTGCCCGAATGGCGGGCCCGCGGCTGGTGACGGGCAGGCGCACGAGGACCGGCTGGGCTAGCGCCGCTCCTGCTCCTGCTCCTTCACCTCCAGCTCGTGCCGGCCGGTCAGCAGGTCCTGGAGCCAGATCTTGCCCCGGATCACCGGCTCGCGCAGCCGCCGTTCCCGGCGGTCGGCCCTGGCGCGCTTGCGCGGCCGGTCCCGGTAACGCCAGCGGGCCCACGGTGACCCTGGCCGGGCCAGCCGGAGCGCGCCGACGACGAACAGCGGCGGCACGAACAGGCCGAAAAGCCCGGTCCAGATCTTGCCTTTCAGCAGGGTGACCACCGCGAGCACGAAGAAAAGCGCGATCAGCAGCGTGAGGGCGACACCCGCGCTGAGGCTGCCTGGCAGCCCCCGGTAGTCGGTCACGCTCCTGACGCCGACCGGGGCGGCTCCGAGCAGGAGCAGCGCGGTCACGCCAGCGGCGACGAAGACCGCATCGATCGACAGCCGTCCCTCGTTGCTCCAGTACACGTCCCGCAGATGGAGGATGAGGGCGAACTCGTCCAGGACCAGCGCGGTGCCGAGCCCGAACAGGGCGGCTGGCGCGGACCGCCAGGCAACCGAGTGCAGCGGCGCGGCGAGCTCGCCGACGCCGCCGATCACCATGAGCACCACGCCGAAGACCATGTGGTGCACGTGCACCGAGCCCGCGGTGATGTTCCGGGGCCACCATCGGACCTGGGCGCGGATGAGCCGGGCCGACAGACGGATGAACCCGAAGCCGACGACGAAAGTCACGAAGAAGCAGAACAGCGGCAGCCGCCCGGTGTGCACGATGTGCGCATCGAACCAGCCGGACATGACCACCCCCACCTTGCGGATGCCGCCTGCCTGCACGCCGGCCAGCGGCGGCACCTACCAGTCTCACCTGGCCGGCGTCCGCTCCGGCCTGATTCCGGCAGTGCTCGCCGGCCCGCCCGCTCGCGGCAGCCAGTGCAGGACACCGCTGCCCCCGGCCGCATCTGGCCAGGCACGGCCCGGGCCGCCCGCCGCAATCGGATCAGGACGCCAGGGTCGCGTAGACGACGACGTTACTCAGGTAGTGACCGGTCGAGGGGTCGAACGTACCGCCGCAAGTGATCAGCCGCAGCTGCGCGTCCGGCGTAGGGCCGTAGACGGATTCGGTCGGGAAGTGGTTTTTCAGGTACTGGTGCACCGCGTAGACGCGGAAGACGGCTACCGTTCCGTCGGCCCGGCGGACGTAGATCTGGTTTCCCGGCCGCAGGCGCCGGAGCCGGAAGAAGATACCGGGGCCCCGGTAGGAGTCAATATGGCCGCCTATGACCGACGAGCCGATCGCGCCAGGCCGCGGGCTGCCGGTGTACCAGCCGGCCACGGCCGTGCTCACCGGGACCTGAAGCGTGCCGGCCCGGGTCAGGCCGAGGTGGATCAGCCCGGTCGATACTCCGATAGCCGGGATCACCAGCCGCTTCGGCGCGGGCACCGTGCCGGCGACCGCTGGCGCCGGCGCGACGGCCTGCGGGCCGGTAGGCGGAAGCAGGGACTTGTGGGTCCTGGTCACGGGCAGGGCCTTATGGCCGGTCTGGCTGGCCACGGCCAGCCCGGCCGCCCCGACGCCGACGGCGAGCAGGCCGCCGAGCGCTATTGCCGCAGCGACCGGCCGGCGCACCCGACGGACGGGCGAGGTGTGCCGGCCGGACCGCTCTTCGTTCCTAACGCGCATGCAGGGCCGGCCGCCGCCGGCGGCTGATCAGCGTGATACCGCCTGCCACCGCGGCCAGGCCGGCCAGCCCGGCTGCGGCCCACGGGACGAGCGGCGCGCCCGGCTGCGCGGCAGTGCCGCCGAAGCCCATCTCGGCCCCGCCGTTCGGCATGACCTTGCTGCCGGCGGAGTCCTCCAGGCACTCAATCTTCAGGTGGCCCATGTCGTCGAGGACCACGAGGGTGTAGATCGAGTCGGCCGACAGCGCCTCCGTCTCGGCCGCGTGCTGGGTCGCGCCGGCCGCCTTGATCTGCACGGTTCCGGGCTTGACGGCCTCGTAGGGCGTGACGGAAGTGAAGCTGAGCTTGCCGGAGAGGACTTTGCTGCCGACCGAGACCTTGACGGTGTTCTGGTCCATGGAGGCCTGGATCACCCGGACCAAGGCCTTGTGCCGTGGCGCCTTGAGCTTGTCGGTGAATACCTGCAGCCGCAGGCCCGAGTTCGGGCCCATGCCCGCCACCGTGTAGGCGCCGCCGTTCATGACATTGACGGTCGTGGAAAGCACCGGCTTGGAGGCGGGCGGCGCACCGGCTCCGCGCATGGCCACCGTGTACTCCCCCGTCGGCACGTGCTCGTAACCCGACACGGTTCCGTAGGCCACGTGGTGAAGCACGATCTTGGCGTTGGGGTTGCCGAAGGAGTACAGGTACACATCAACGGCCGGCGTATTCGGCGAAAAATGCGCCAGGCGCAGCCAGCCCATCTTCATCGGCACCATCGACGCGCTGGCAGCCGGGGCGGCCAGGGCCAGGGCGCTGAGCGCGAGCCCGACCGCTGCGGCGAGCCGCACGAGCCGCGTTGCTCTTCCCGCTACAGACATAGATTTCATCTCCGGTTTCAGTGCGGCACCCGGCCGCGCAATGGGGCATCAACATGAAGGGATATCAGGGACTATTGAGCAGCCCGGGCGGGCTGGGCGCGGAGAACTCGACATCGACGGCGGTCCTGCCCGCCACCCGCAGGACGCGGACGCTGGCCGCCTTGAACTGGGCCCGCTGCTGGGTCAGGAACGCCTGCAGCCACTGAAGGTAGGCGCGACCGCCTCCGCCGGTTCCGAGCACCCCGAAACGGGCCATCCGCAGCGGCACCCCGGCGGCTGCGCCCGGGCCGCTGTCGCTGAAGCTGAGGACCTGGACGTGGCGCGCGGAGGTCAGCGCGGCCAGGGTCATCAGCAGCCTGGAGTCGACCTGGCCGGAGGCCAGCTGCTGGCGCGCCGACGAGGTGACGGCCAGCCGCGAATTACGCAGCAGCTGGCTGCCGATCTGGCGGCGGGAAGCCAGATCGCTGCGCAGCTCGCCGAGATACAGCGAGGCGCTGCCGACGGCCGTGGCCCGGATGTCGATGCGCGCCGCGCCGGAGCCGAAGCTGGCCATGACCAGCGGCGCATAGACCTGGCTCAGCCGGCTGCCGAACTGGCCGCGCACCGCCGCCGTCGCGACCACGACCGAGGACGGCAGCGGATCGTTCGACGCCGGGCCGACGGGCTGCAGATTCCCGGCCGGGAATCCGTCCTTCTGGATCGCGGAGCACATGACCGGATCGCAGGCCACGATGGCAGCCCGGCTGACCTGAGCGGCAATCCAGCCGGCCGTCTGCCCCCGGCTCGCTGCCACTGCGGACACCGCACCCTGGCCGCTGTTCCCGCTGTTCACGCTGCTAGCGCCCGATCCGGCCTGGCCGGCCGCCTCCTGCCGCCCGGAGCTGGTCAGCACGCCGGTGGCCAGGATCACCGCGAGCGCCACGACCAGGCAGGCCAGCACCACGGCCGCTGCCGCCAGGCCCCGGCGGCGGCGCCCGGCGCCCTCGGCGGTTCCTGCGCTCGGCTGTTTCGGCCCGCGGCCGGTGAAGCGCCGCTGCAGCCAGAGCCGGAAGGTGGTAATCAGCACCGTCGCCCAGGACGGGACGGCCTCGGCTCCCGGCGAGCCAGTCTGGGACTGGCTCGGCTTCGCTGCGGCAGCGGGCGAGAGGCTTCGCTGCGCAGAGGCGGGCTGCGCGCCCGCGGCCTGCGCGCCGTCCGGGTCCGCGCCGTCCGGGTCCGCACCGTCCGCATCCGGGCCGCCTGTGCCTGGGCCGCCTGTGCCTGGGCCGGCAGATACCCGGCCCGCGGGGCCGGGCGAGGCGGAGCTGTTAGCGGCAGGCGCCGGGCCGCCGGAATCTTCGCCGTCCGGCTGGCTGCCTGAGGGCTCGCCGCCACCGGCGCCGCCGACCGCCTGTCCGGCGCGGACCGGGGTTCCCCCTGCGGCCTGCGCGCCGGCGGAGTCACTGCCGGACGGCCCGCTGATGGACAGCCCGCTGCCGGCGGATCCGTTCCTGCCCGGCTCGGAACTCGACGCGGGCGAGTCTTCCTTCGAGAAGGTCAGGTACTGCGCTTCAGGATTGTGCAGGAACGGCCCTGGCGGACAGCTCACGTCGGGCCGGTCTGGCTGGCGCCCGGCCGCCGGGCGCGGAGAGGATGACCGGGGCCACCGCGCGGGCGGGCGGCCGGCCGACGCCTCGCGC
>JBKQMG010000258.1:0-10627 GCA_052146815.1 Streptosporangiaceae bacterium
GGGACAGGCCCGCGTGCTTGTGCCTGCTAGCTGCCCGTCAGATCTTGCTCTGGATCGCCTTGATCGGCGCGGCGCTGCAGACGCTGCCCGGCTGGTTGTTGGTCATCCCGCAGATCGCCGCGGTGACGTAGTTAGCGGCGCCGAGCGCGCCCTGCGCGACCGGGCTCGACGGGTTGTGCAGATCGGCGGCCACCTGCGACCAGGTGAGCCCCGACAGCACCGCCGGGTCGTAAATCGGGCCCTTGATCAGGTACTTGTTACCGAAGTCAATGAACGGGTAACCCTGCGAGCCCGGCTCGTACTTGGTCCAGATCGCCTGCTGCTGCGCCGTGGTGTTCTGCAGGGGCGCATGGGTGATCGTCTCGTTCTCCACGGGGGTGAAGGTCAGGTACCTGCTGTTGTAGCCGGACTTGTAGAAGGTCAGCGTCGGCGTGTTCGGGTCGGTGTCAGTGCCGGAGGAGTGAATGCCCTTCAGCGGCGTCGTGAACGAGCCGAACCGGCTGAGCGCCACGGCCATGGACCAGCGCATCGCGGCGCAGTAGGGACAGAACTCGGCGCCGATGTACAGCATCTCGGGCTTGCTGTCGCTGGTGAGCGTCGTGCCGTTGACCGTGGTCACCGCCTGCGGGTTGAAGCTCGGCACCGAGCCGGCCCCGACCTTGGCCAGCGTCGCGGCGGGCACGTTGTACACGTCATGCAGCACGCTGGCAGGCAGCGTGTGCCTGTCTCCCGCTGAGGCACTGCTGGTGGCCGATTTCTTGTTGATGCTGATGACCACGATGGCCACGACGACGGCGATCACGACCACCACCGCACCGCCTACCAGCAGCAGCCGCCGGCGCGCCTCGGCTTTCCTGGCCGCCGCCTGCTGCGCGGCGACGCGCTCCCGGGCGTTCTGCTTCCTGTTCCGATCTGCCTTGCTCATCTGCTGTGCTCAGCCTCTTTCCGGCGCTGGACTCGCTACCTGCGCGCGGTCGATGTCCCGCTCTGCGACGTCGCCTGGAACACGATAAGCGCGAAGAGCAGGAACGTAATGACATGGACACTGGTGCACCACAGGCAGATGTTGCCGATCACAATGAGCTCTGCGTAGACCAGATAGAGCACGAAGAGGATACCGACGATCACTGAGCCGAGGCGCAGCCACGGGACGGCCGGCCACCTGGACCGCCATCCCCACGGGGAGTTGACGGCGACCATGAACACGTAAAACGCCAGCCCCAGCACGGCCACCGGGAAGATCCCGAAGATCATTGACTGCGCGCTCGTGGTGACCTTCTCGCAGTTGACCAGGCCCTTGTCGGAGCAGATCAGGCTCACCGACGTCGTGTAATGCGCGACGGTCAGGTAAATCGAGACGCCCAGGCCTGCCAGCGACAGGACCAGTGTCGTGAGCTGCAGCCAGCGCGCGGCGGGCTGTGCGGGTGCCGGGGCCAGTGCGTCACTGCCGCCGCGGCTATCGCGCAGCATTGTCACCGATGCTGGCCGCTGTCCCTGGCCGCCGCCCTTTGCCGTCTGGCGTCCCTGGCTGGCCGGCTTCCCGGACTGACGCCCCTGACTGCCTGGCTTGCCCTGCTGCCGCCCCTGGCTACCGGGCTTACCGCCCTGCTGGCGCCCCTGACCAGCCTGCTTACCAGGCTGAGCGTCCTGCGCCGGCTGCTTTGCCTGGCCTGCCCCCGGCTGGCCGCCGGACTGCCTGGACTTCTGACTGGCCATCAGAGTGCCCCGGATCCCGCCTGCGCCGCTGACGACGAGCAGACGCTGGCTGGATTGTTGCCGGTCACCTTGCAGATGGCGGCAGTAATCGTGTTCGCGGCGCCGTCAACGTCCTTGGCCACCGCGCTGGACGGGTTCTTGATCTGGCTGGCGACCTGAGACCAGGTCAGTCCGGCCAGTGAACTGGGAACGTACTGCGCACCCACGACCAGGTACTTGTTGCCGATATCCACGAACGGGAAGGATCCCGTGCCGCTGGAGGGCACGTAAGGCGGCGCGTCGTACTTTCGCATCAGCGCGCTCTCGGCCGCAGTCGGAGTCTGCAAAGTGGTGTAGCCGGCCGGGCTGCCGGAGTCCGGCTTGTTGGTGTAAAGCTCGACAGGGTTGAAGACGAGGTACTTGCTCGAGTAGCGGGACTTGTAGAAGGTCAGCGTGGGGGTGTTCTTATAGACGTCCGTGCTGGACGAGCGAGTGAAATGCAGGTTGGAGAACGTGCCGAACCGGCTCAGGGCCACCGCCAACGCCCAGCGCTCCGCGGCGCAGTACGGGCAGTACTCGGCGCCCATGTAGACCATCTCGGGCTTGCCGTCCGCGGTGAGCGCCGGAGCGCCGGAGACCGGGATCATGGAACTCGCGCCGCCCCTGCCGACGGCGTCCAGCGTGCTGGCCGGGACACTGGCGACCTGCTGCGCGACAGCAGGGATGGCCTCGGCGTCCGCAATGTCGGTGCGGCCGGCTGTCGAGGACCTGACCGCTTTCACCACGATAAAGACGACTACTATCGCAATGACGAGCAGGACGCTGCCGCCGGCGATCAGAGCCTGCCTGCGCCGCTCAGCGCGCCGGGCCGCGGCTTGCTGCGCCGCGATTCTCTCCCTGGCGCCTTCCCGCCGGTTCCTTTCCGCCTTGCCCATGCCACCCTGTCCTTCACCTGCGGCGAGTATGCGGACCCGTAACCTCGCCGGCGCTATCGGTTAGTGTGGCTGTCGACGCGCGGGCCCGGATCCGGGGCAGGCTGGTTGTCCCGGCCGCACCGGATGCAATGCTATGGCGGACCGCACTGCGGCGTTGCCTCTGCTATGCAAGCGTAACTTCCTGAGGAGTAGCTGAACGTGCCCTCTGCTGCCGCTGAGCCAGGTCCATGACGGCCACGGCTGCGACGGTGGCCGTCATGTACGTCCAGGTGGTCGGCTGGCGCCGCAAATGTCGTGTCTGCTTGCGCTGCGCAACTGACAGTTGCTATGGTCGGGGTTATGCCGGCCCCTAGCAGGACGCGCGGCGCGAGACCCGGCGCGCTCCTGGCGCTCACGTTCATCGCCCTCGCCGCTGCGGGCTGCGGAAGTTCGTCCGCCTCGCCCGCCCGCGACTCATCGGGCGGCCGCGGATCAGGCACCGCGAACGTCGCCTACGCGGCGTCGCTTCTCTACCTTAACGAGAAGGTCGTCGGCCCGGCGTTCAGGAAGTCCGAGAAGCTGCGGTACACCGGGCGCGCGGGTCCCTCCAGCGAACTGGAAGCCGAGATTGCCTCCGGCGAGATAGCGCCGAATGTCTTCGAGAGCGTCGGCGGCGACAACATCACGCCGCTGTTCCCCAAATTCACCAAGTGGTACGTGCGGTTCGCGGAGACCTCGATCGTCCTGGCCTACAGCCCCAAGAGCAAGTACGCCAGCCAGTTCGAGGCCATCTCCCGGCACCAGAAGCCGATCAGCGCCCTGTTCGCGCTGATGGCGCAGCCCGGCTTCAAGCTGGGCCGGACCGACCCGAATGTCGATCCGCAGGGCCGCGCGTTCATCTACATGCTCGAACTGGCGGAGGCCAAGTACCACCTGCCGGCCAGCATGATCTCGAAGATCCTCGGCGGTGCGCCGCCCGCATCGGCCAGCTCGCCGCAGATCTTCGATGAGGCCTCGCTCCCGGCCCGGCTGCAGTCCGGCCAGCTCGACGCCGCCAGCGCCTACCAGGCCCAGGCGATCCAGCTGCACCTGCGCTACATCACCCTGCCGCCGGAGATCAACCTGGGCGACGGCGCCCTCGCTCACCGCTACAGCACGGCGTCCATCACCCTGGCCGACAAGGTCACCGAGCATGGCACGCCGCTGTTCCTCGCCATCACCACCATCGGCACGAAGGATCAGTCCGCTGCCGACGCCTTCGTGCGGTTCGTGCTGTCTCCGGGTGGCCTCGCGCTGCACCGGCAGGGCGGCTACACCGCGGTGACACCGACGGCCTACGGTCAGTTCAGTGCGATCCCCAGGTCCATCAAAGATGAGCTCGGCTCCTCCGCCTAGCGCCGCGGCCGCTTCCAGCGGTGCCGCGGCCGGCTGCTGATGCGCGGAGTGCGCATGCTGGACATCGACGTCGAAACCGACCGGCGGGATCTGACGATCCGCGCCGAGATCTCGGTCGCGCCGGGGGAGCGGCTCGCGCTGTTCGGCCCGTCGGGGGCGGGGAAGACCACGCTGCTCGAGGTAATCGCCGGCCTGGTGGCGCCGCGCCGCGGCCGGATAGTGCTGGGCGGCCGGGTGCTGACCTCCACCGAGCCGCCGGCGATCGCGGTGGCGCCCTGGCGACGCCGGGTCGGGCTGCTGCGCCAGGACCCCGGGCTCTTCCCGCACCTGTCGGTACGCGCCAATCTGTGCTACGCCCCGGCGGCCGCCGAGCCCGGCGAAGTCGCGGAGCTGGCGGATGAGCTGGGGATCGGCACGTTGCTGGCCGCGATGCCCGCGCGCTTGTCGGGAGGGCAGGCACACCGGGTGGCCCTCGGCCGCCTCCTGCTGGCGCACTGCGAGGCGCTGCTGCTCGACGAGCCGTATACCGGCCTGGACGCGGGCCTGCGGCGCGTGCTGACCGGCCTGGTCATCAGGGTGGTGGCCGAGCGCCAGGTTCCGGCGATCCTCGTCGCGCACGAGCTCCCGGACGCCCAGGCGTTCGCCAGCAGGCTGGCAGTGCTCGACCACGGCCAGATCCTGCAGGTGGGCGCGCCCGATGACGTGGTGCTGCGCCCTGCCTCCCGGCGCGTCGCCGAGCTCGTCGGCTATCTCGGCTTCGTCCCCGTGCGGGCCGGCCGGCCGGGCATTGAGCCGGGTTCCGGCGGGGAGACCGTCGCCGCGGTGCACCCCGAGCGGGTCATCGCAGGTGCCCATCCGGATAAAGGCGTGGTGCTCGCCGGGTCGGTGATCGCGGCCCGGCCCGCCGGAGCCAGCTGGGAGATAGACCTGCGGGCAGGCCGCGCCCCCTTCACCTGCCGGCTGCCAGGGCGCCCGGCGGAGGATGACGGGCAGCTGGTGATAACCGTGATCGAGCCGCCGTGCTTCGGCCCCGACGGCGCCGCGCTGCCGAGCCCGGCGGCGGCTCAGCGGCCGGCCTGGCCTGTGCAGGCGGGCGCATGAGCAGCGGCGGCCGGCCCGGAGCGGGGCGGCCGGGCGGCGCCGGCCCGGCGGCGGGCAGCACGACGGCAGGCAGCACGACGGCGAGCGGCAGTACGGCGAGCGGCATGCGGCTCAGGCTGGCCCGCCAGGCAAGGGGCTTCTCCCAGCAGCAGCTGGCCGGGACGGCCGGGGTCTCGCGCCAGGCCGTCTCCGCGGTCGAGTCGGGCCTGTCGGACCCGTCGCTGCGGGTCGCGCTCGCGCTGGCCAAGGCGCTGGGGCTCACCGTCGAGGAGCTCTTCGGCCCGTCCGTGCCGCCGCCGGCCGTGGCCGCCCGGCCGCTCGCTCCGCTCGGTGAGCCCGGGGCCCGGGTCGCGCTCGCCCCGATGGGCGAGGGGTTTGTCGCCCTGCCGCTGACGGGCACCGCTGTCATCCGGGCTGGCTTCGGGCCGGCTGGCGGCCTGGCTGACCCCGTGCCGGCGCGAGCTGGGCGGGGCCTGCGATCGGTACGGCCGATCGGGCCGCCGCGGCCGACGCTGGTGGTGGCTGGATGCGATCCGGCGATCCCCTTGCTGGAGGCCCCGCTCGGCCTGCTGGATCCGCCCGTGGGCCTGGCCTGGTGGTCGTGCGCCAGCGCGCAGGCACTGGCGCTGGCCGCTGACGGGCTGGTCCATGCGGCCGGCGCGCACCTGCGGGGCCCCTCCGGCGACTACAACACCGGCCCGGCGCAGGAGCTGCTGCGGCAGGGGGCGGAGGTGATCGGGTTCTGCTCGTGGCGCGAGGGCCTGGTGCTCCGGCCGGACCTGGCGGGCGCCATTACCGGGGTCGGCGATATCGCCCGTGCGGGCCTGCGGCTGGTCAACCGGGAGCCCGGCTCCGAGGCACGCCGGGTGCTGGACCGCGAGCTCGCCGCGGCAGGCATCGAGCCGGCCCGGCTGGCGGGCTATGACACCAGGGCGGCCGGTCATCTTCAGGTGGCGGCGGCGATCGATGCCGGGCTGGCCGACGCCGGAGTGGCGAGCGAGCCCGCGGCGCTGGCGTACGGCCTGGCGTTCGTCCCGCTGGCCAGCGAGCGGTTCGACCTCGTGATCCCCGCGGCCCAGGCCGGGTCGCGGGAGATCCAGGGCCTGCTGAAGGTCCTTTCCTCCTCCTGGCTGCTCGACCAGCTGGCGGGGCTGCCCGGGTACGACCCGTCGCACTGCGGCGAGCACGTCGCGACCCTCCGGGCCAGGGCCGCGCGGCCGGCCTAGCCCGTCAGGCGCGCCGGGCCAGCCACATTCCGGTCCGGTAGCGCGGGACGAGCCGGCCGTTCGGAAAGCGCCGCCGGATGAGACTGGTGACGCGGGCGAGAAGCGCCTCGCGCGCTTGCGGCGCCAGGTCGATGACGTAGGACTTGCTGCGCTCCTCGGTGATCCAGTCCTCCGCGGTCACCGTCCTGGTCCAGGGCATGACCACGCGGACCGCGGGCTCGAACGGTCCCGTTATCTCGCGCTCATCGCCCGCGCCGCCGTCCGCAGCGGCGTGCTCCCGGTAGTAGCGGGGGCAGCTGGCCTGCATGACGTCCTGATACTCGGCGAACCAGGGCTCATCGTGGGCGGCCGGCTGGCTCCACCAGGCGGCCCAGTAGCCGCCGGGCCGCAGGACGCGCGCCACCTCGGCGATGGCGCAGGGCTGGTCGAGCCAGTGCCAGGACTGGGCGAAAGCGGCGAGGTCCGCCGCGCCGGAGCGCACCGGAAGTGCGTGGCAGTCCGCCAGGACGCACCAGGTACCGGGCGTCCTGGCCAGCGCCTGGCGGAGCATCAGCTCGCCGATATCGAGGGCGATCGTGCGAGTGCCCCGGGCGGTGAGCTGCCGGGTGGCGATACCCGTCCCCGCGCAGCAGTCCAGCACGGTCTTCCCGGCGAGCGGTCCGGCGGCGGCCTCGAGCCGGTCGTAGACCTGGTCAGGATGACGCGGCCGGGTGGCTCATATTCGCGGGCCATCGGGTCAGACGGGGACGCGGTCAGGCGGGTCATCTGCGGACGGCGGGCCTGCACCGGGCCGGGGTCAGCGCGCATGCCCCGATTGTCGCGCCGTGGATGTACGGCGTCATGAACGAACGACGCCGTCAATGAACGCAGGTGCCCGGAGGGCGCAGAGCGGTCCAGGATGGCGGCATGAGAATTCTGGTGCTCGGCGGCACCCATCATGTCGGCCGGGCCGTGGTGGAGACGGCCCTCGCCCGCGGCGACCAGGTCACGACGGTGACCCGGGGGGTCAGCGGGCCGTCTGCGCCGGGCACGCTCGCGCTGCATGCCGACCGGACCGACCCGCAGGCGCTTTCGGTGGTGCTGGGAAATGGCGCCTGGGATGCGGTGATCGATACCTGGAGCGGGGCGCCCCGCGTGGTCGCGGACGCGGCCGGGCTGCTGGCGGGCCGGGCCGGCCACTACGGCTACGTGTCGAGCCGGTCGGTGTACCAGTGGCCGATACCGCCGGGGGCTGATGAGAGCGCGCCGGTTGTCGCCGGGAGCGCGGACGCCGCGGACGGCGACGACTACGCCGCCGCCAAACGGGGCGGCGAACTGGCGGCAGCCGAGGCTTTCGGCGATCAGGCGCTGATCGCGAGGGCCGGGCTGATTCTCGGACCTTACGAGGTCGTCGGCCGGATGCCGTGGTGGCTGCGCCGGATCGCGCGGGGCGGCGACGTGCTCGCGCCGGGACCGCCGGACCGCCCGCTCCAGTACATCGACTGCCGTGACCTCGCCGCCTGGATGCTGCAGGCCGCGGGTGACGGCGTCGGCGGCGTGTTCAACACCGTGAGCCGCCCCGGCCACGCCACCATGGCCAGCCTGCTCGAGGCGGCTAAGGCCGCCACCGGTTCCGGCGCCCGGCTGGTCTGGGCCCCGCCCGAGGTCATCGAGGCCGCGGGGATAGCGCCCTGGACCGAGCTTCCGGTCTGGCTGCCGCCCGATGGCGAGCTGGCCGCCCTGCATGACGGGGACGTCTCGCGGGCCTGCGCCGCGGGCCTCAGGTGCCGTCCGGTCGGGGATACGGTCGCTGATACCTGGCGCTGGCTGCAGGCGGAGGGGGACCCGCCGGAGCGGCCGGGTCGGCCGCGTCACGGCCTGGACCCCGAGCGCGAGCGGCAGTTGCTGGCCGATCTGGCAGGCTGACCAGCGCGCTTCCCCGCGGATTCGGCAAATTTGCCGGGCCGCAGGTGTAGCCGCGCATCGTGCGGAGAGGGACAATCGCACGAGGAGACCGCCCAGCAAAGATGCTGCGGCCGGTTGCCAATGAGGTGAAGTGATGACGACGCCCACAATGACGTGGACGAGGCTCAGCCGCCGGCTCGGGTCAGACCACAATCCGCTGCGCCGGCGCGCTGACCGGATCGAGGCGTGGCTGGTGCCCGCCGTGATGATCGCGTTTCTGCTGATGAGCCCGCTTGTGATCGGCGCCGTCGCGCACTGGGTTCATGCGGACAACGCCGCCGCGCGGCACGCTCAGCAGTCCTGGCAGCGGGTACCCGCGACCCTGCTGCAAGCCACGCCGGGACCGCAGATGTCGATGCACGGCGCGAATTCCTGGGAGGTCTGGGCACCGGCGCGCTGGAACGCCGGCGGCCGGACCCGGATCATCCCCGTGCCGGTCGCAGCCGGGACGAGGGCGGGCAGTGCGGTGCCCGTCTGGCTGAACCGGGCGGGAGACGTTCAGGTGCCGCCGCTGACATCGGGCCAGGTCGGCGACCGCATCCTGGTGGCGGCGCTGATCGCCCTGTTCGGCCTCGCGCTGCTGCTCGGCTGCCTGGCGCGGGCCGGCCGGTGGGTACTGGACCGCCGCAGGCTCGCGGACTGGGAAAAAGACTGGTGGTCTGTCGGCCCGCAGTGGAGCAGGCAGTAGCCGCTCTGCGCCGGGCCGGCCAGGCGCCGCGCCGCTGGTAGGTTGTGCCGAGGCATGGTGGCCGAGGACGGGGAGGTCCGCCCATGGACGGGACGCTGGGCGCAGGGGATCTGGAACTGATCCGCAAGAATTTCTCTGCCAGCCCCGCCTACCGGCTGGCGCAGAATGCAGTCACGCAGGTTGCCCTGGAAGACGTGGCGATCAGCCGGGAGATCATCAACAGCACTGACCACTCCCTCTCGGTCCTCCTGGACGACTGGAAAGTCACCAACCAGGAGCGAAGCGGCCGTTGCTGGCTGTTCGCCGGGCTCAATCTGCTGCGTGTCGGTGCCATGCGGAAAATGGGCGTCAAGGAATTTGAGTTCTCGCAGAACCACGCCATGTTCTGGGACAAGATCGAGCGGGCCAACTATTTCCTCGAGGCCATAATCGAAACGGCCGACCGTGATCTCGACGACCGTACCGTGGCCTGCCTCCTCGGGTCTGTGGCCAACGACGGCGGCCAGTGGAACATGTTCGTGGCCCTCGTCAGTAAGCACGGGCTGGTGCCCAAGAGCGTCATGCCCGAGACACACAGTTCGTCCAACACCCGTCCGATGAACGCGGTGCTGCAGAATCTGCTGCGTCAGGGCGCCAGGTCGGTCCGTAAGGCGGCTGCGCGCGGCACCGACGCGGCGCGGGCCGAGAAAGCGCAGATCCTCCAGGTCGTCTTCCGCGTCCTGTGCATCCACCTCGGCACCCCGCCGGACCGCTTCGACTGGCAGTGGAGCGACAAGGACCGGAAATTCCACCGGGACGGGGTGCTCACCCCCCAGGAATTCGCGGCCAGATACGTCGAGCTGCCTCTCAGCGATTATGTGTGCCTGGTCCACGACCCGCGGCCCTCGAATCCGGCTGGCCGCACGTTTACCGTCGAGTACCTCGGCAATGTGATCGGCGCGCCGCCGGTCATTTACCTCAACGTCGACATGCGGATTATGAAGGGCATTGCCGCGCAGTCCCTGCAGCAAGGCGAGCCCGTGTGGTTCGGCTGCGATGTCGGCAAGATGATGAGCAGCGATTACGGCGTGTGGGACGCCAATCTCTACGATCTCTCGTCGCTCTACGATACGGCCTTTAGCCTCGACAAGGCCGACCGGCTGCTTTACCACGAGACTGAGATGACACACGCCATGCTGTTCACCGGCGTGGACATCGTGGATGACGTCACCCGCAGATGGCGGGTGGAGAACAGCTGGGGCGCGGACAAGGGCAAAGACGGCTTCTACACCATGAATGACTCGTGGTTCGACGAGTACGTCTTCGAGATCGCCGCACGGCGCAGCGCGCTCCCGGAGGAACTGCAGCAGGCGCTCGGCGCTGAGCCGATCGTGCTGCCGGCCTGGGACCCGATGGGCGCACTCGCCCGCTAGCCCGGCAGGCCCGCCAGCACGGCTGGGCGTCGGCCAGTGCCCGCTAGCGAAGGTGCCGCTAGCCCAGTCGACGGCATGCGGGCAGTCACTTGGTTGCCCCCTCGGGCCGGCAGAATACTCGGGAACTAGACGAGTGATTCCTTATTGATCATGGGTGTGTCGTTACGTGCGGAACGTGGCGAGGGTGCCCAGGATCGGCGTTGCTACCCAAGCGCCGAGCCCGGAGGCCCTCGTGGACGCTGATCTGGACAC
>JBKQMG010000259.1:0-4643 GCA_052146815.1 Streptosporangiaceae bacterium
CTCGCGGGTCCAGGGCCAGCGTTCAGCGAGTCGCAGCCGCAGGCGGCGCCCGCCGCGTACCAGCCGCCCGGCTACGGCGAAGATCCGCAGCCGGAGCCGCTTGGGCTCCCAGCGGCGGGCCGGTCCGGCGAGGGCGAGCATCTGTGTCCAGGCCAGCAGGTCGCAAGCCAGTGCGACGATCTCGCACCAGAGCTGGTTCTGCGCGAACCCCTTCAGCGGCAGGTTGCGCAGGCCGGTGTCCTTGGCGCAGCGGATCCGGTCCTCGCACCGGGCGCGCCGTCTGTGCCGCAGTTCCAGGTCAGCGAGCTGACCGCCTTTGATGCTGGTGGCGAAGCAGGTAAGGCGGTGCCCGTCGATGTCGGTGAACCGCAGCTGCGCGCCGGGGTGCGGGCGCTCCTTGCGGACGATGACCCGGATGCCCTTCGGCCAGGCGGACAGGTTCAGCATGCCGGTGACCTCGGCGATCCAGGCGCCGTCGCGGACCTGGCGGTCGCTGTCGTAGGCGGGGGTCCACGCCTGGGCCGGGATCTTGCTGACCGCGCCGGCGATGTCGGCGGTGATCGGGAACCCGACCGAATAGGCCAGCCGCCGGCCCGGCTTCGCAAGCCAGGCCAGGAACTCATGGGTGCCGCCCCCGGAGTCGGCGCGGATCAGCACCCGCCGCCGGACGTCAGCGGGCAGCTGGGCCAGGGCAAGCCGGGTGGCCTCGATGTGATCGCTCGCAGTGTTCGACCCGGCGTTCCCTGGCCTGAGCAGGATGGCCAGCGGCTCCCCGGCGCCTTCGGGGCCGTGGTCGGCGAAGACGGCGAGGGGATGGAAGCCGAACGTTTTCTTCCACGTGGGCCTGGCCTGGTCTTTCTCCGAGCACGCGGTCACGACCGTGGCATCGATGTCGACCGTGACCAGGCCGCCGTCTGCGCCGGGGGCCGATTCGCCAGCCAGGTCCCAGGCCCGGCTTCGGGCAGCGGCCCGCGCGGCCCGGATCGCCTTCAGCGCCCGGGGCGCGTCGCCGGCCAGGCGGGCGGCCAGCCGGGACACCACCGGGTCGGATGCCACCGGGCCGAACAGGGCCGGCTCGGCGCGGAGCATCGCGATATCGGCCAGGCAGTCACCGCCCAGTGCCAGCGTCACCGCCAGATCCGCGATGATCTTCCCCGGATCGTGGAACGCCCGGCCTGGCCGCCACCGGCCCAGCCCGGCGGACAGGCCCTGGTCCAGGCCCGTCACCCGCAGCGCCCGCGTCAGCAGGACGGCGCCGGCCTGGGACACGATCCCCGGTCCGTCGGCAGTGACCAGGATCTTCGGGCGGCGGGAGGTATTCTTCACGGGATAAGTGCCTTCGGCTGGTGGCGGACAGGACTCTGCCGCTACGCGGCACCTGTCACCATCCAGGCGAAAGGCCGAGGCTAGCCTCCATCCCGTCCGGCCATCCCGTGCGCATGCTGACCGGCTGCGGCTTGCGGTCGCCGCGTATCTTGCCCGGTTCAAGGGTGCCTCTCGCGATCACGCCCACTCTGATCTGCGCTGCTACCTGGCCTGGTGCGCTGAGCGGAGCCTGGGCCCTCTGACGGCCCGGCGCCCCCACCTGGAGCTGTATATCCGGTGGATGCAGGAGGTCCGCCGGTTCAGGCCCTCCACGGTGTCACGCCGGTTCTCGGTGACCGCCGGGTTCTGCCGGACCTGCGTCATCGAGGGCGTGATCGAGTACTCACCCGCCGAGCATGTCCGCCGCCCGTCCGTGCCCGCCGAGTCACCCACCCTCGGGTTCACCCACCTGCAGTTCGAGGCGCTGCTCACCGCTGCCCGTGAGTCTGCCAGCCCGTACGACGTCGCTTTAGTGGCCATGCCTGGCCTGCTGGGCCTGCGGATCTTCGAAGCCACCGGCGCCGATATCGGTGATTTCGGCGAAGAGCACGGCCACCGGGTCCTGCGGGTGTGCGGCAAGGGCAGCAAGATTGTCCTGGTCCCGCTGCCCCCAGCGGTCGGGCGCGCTATCGACCGCGCTGCCGGTGGCCGGACCGCCGGCCCGCTGCTGCTCAATAACTGCGGCGCGCGGATGGACGGCATGCCGCTACCCGGCGGCTCCGGCGGCTCGCAGAGAAGGCGGGCGCGCGGAGCACCCGGCCGCACCCGCACATGCTCAGGCACACGTTCGTGACGACCATGCTTGACGCTGGGGCCGATCTTCGCGACGTCCAGATCGCGGCCGGCGTGCTGATCCGCGTACCACCATGCGGTACGGCCGAGCCCGCAAAAACCTCGACCGGCACCCGAACTGCATCCTCGCCGCCTACATGGCCTCCGGCACATGAGGCTGCCTGCCTGATGTTATGCGCGGGGGACGCCAGGCACAGAGCCGCGGCCTTGCCTATAGCATCAAGTGCATATAGCATTGGATGCACGGCCAGCCTGTACGCGGTTGAAATCGAGCCTGAAGTGCGGTCCTGGCTGGAGAAGCTCACCGACCGCGACTTCGGCCGGGCCGACTTCCTCGTCGGCCTCCTGGCCGAGCACGCCCGGGGATCTCAGCGAGCCATACGCGCGTCACCTCGGCGGGAAGGCACGGGAGCTGCGCTTCCACCTGCTGCGCCAGCAGACCCGTGTCACCTGCTGGCCGGCACCAGGCCGCCGGGTGATCCTGCTGACGGTATTCCGCAAGACCCGCAGCGCCGAGACCGCGGAGGTGGCCCGTGCCTTACAAGCCCAGAAGATCTGCGAAGCCGAGCACGGCCTGGCCCACCTGGCCTTCGACCGGGAGGTGACCTGACATGACCGGCGCCCACTCCTCCTACGAGGAACTCGCCCAGCCGCGCCGCGGCAGCCGGGAATGCCAGGAAGGCTACGCCGAAGCACGGCGGGCATTCCTGATCGGCCAGGCCGTACGAGACCGGCGCCTGGCCCTGGGACTGTCTCAGGTCGAGCTCGCCGCCCGCGCCAGCATGACCCAGCCCGCCCTCTCCCGCCTCGAAGCCGGCGGCGTCGTCCCGACCATCCCCCTGCTCGAACGCATCTCCGCAGCCCTCCACGCCGACCTCATCGTCGAGATCGCACCACACGCAGCCTGAGCCGCCAGCAGGCGAACTCCCTCATCAGGCGAATCGCCGCCACTCGCGCGGTCGTGCCGATGAGCGCGCGTTACAGTTCCAGCGGATGAACCCCCACTACCCGAGGATTGCCGCATTGATATGTGGACCTGTGCTGAAGCTTTGTATCGCCTGGAGGGTAGCTTAACTGCGGTCTACATGAAATCTGCGTTTCTATATTGCATTTTAGGTAGCTACAGAATCGTGGGCTAATATAGTTCCATAAACTACCAATTAGCATTTTATTGCTACCAAGGTGGGCCGTCACGCGGGCCTGGCAAGTTCGGACTATCCGAGGTAATCTGGATGTCGCGGTTCCAAAGGGGGGTAATGAGCCATGCTACGTTTAGGTCGGCTCATAGCATTGATTGTCGCGCCCATCCTGATCCTCGGTCTCAGCATCGGGTTTGCCTCGGCGGCTCTGGCCGCCTCGCCAGGAGCCGCAGCTGAGTCCATAGTTACGACGCTGTACGCCTATCCAACGCTGTCAAGCTGGGGTCAGGTGGAATCAGCAGCGCCTACCGTCAGCGCAGCCATCGTAGACATCTGCGCGCCCGATGGATCGGGATCGGGATGCAATGGCCAGCCGGCCGACGCGGAGAGTACCGTCTGGGTGCCGACTATCCAGGCGCTGCAGGCAGCAGGTATTACGCCGCTTTACTACATATGGACCGACTACGGCGCGACCCCGCTGGCCACCGTTGAAAGCGAACTGCAGAATGCCATCACCTGGTACGGCGTCAGCAGCCCTATGTTCGACGGAACCTCTACCTCGGCTAGTGAGGCCAGCTACTACGAGTCGCTGTACAACTACGCGATCGCCAACGGCGCGAAGACCGTGATGTTCGACCCGGGAGCCATCGCGCCGCAGAGCTACATGTTCGGGCCGGACGAGATCCTCCAGCAGTTCGAGGGAACAGAAGCGCAATTCGACGCGGCGTCCTTCCCGAGCTGGATGGCCTCTTACCCGGCCTCGGAGTTCTCGGCCACCATCAGCGCGGGCACCTCGGCTGGCGTGGGTACCGACGTAAGCGATGCCGCGAAGGACGGCATCGGCAATGTCTACGTCGATGACGAGGCGGAACCACCGAACTACAGCACCTTGCCGGCCTTCTGGTCGGGCGAGGTGCAGGACGTGGCTAACACCGTCACCGCCGCCGCCCAGGCCATCACCTTCGCCAACCCCGGCCCCGGCATCGCCGGCCAGTCCGCCACGCTCACCGCCACCGGCGGCGCCTCCGGCAACCCGGTCGTCTTCACCGCCGACCCCGCCAGCGGGGCCGGGGTCTGCACCGTGTCCGGCACCAACGGCACCACCGTCAACTACCTGGCCGCCGGAACCTGCGTCATCGACGCCAACCAGGCCGCCGGCAACGGCTACGCCGCAGCCCCCCAGGTCCAGCAGACCATCACCGTCACCGCGGGCCCGGCGGCGCGGCTCGCGTTCACGACCCAGCCCGGCGGCGGCGCCAACGGGGCAGCCTTCACCACCCAGCCCAGGGTCTCCGTCGAGGACTCCAGCGGCAACGTGGTGACCGGCAACACCAGCGCGGTGACGCT
>JBKQMG010000260.1:0-38226 GCA_052146815.1 Streptosporangiaceae bacterium
CGTCTTTCTCGTGGGCGGGTTCATGATCCGATCCGACATTGTGATCAGCCTCCAGACTGGTCAGACACGCCGTCTGGTGGCTGGGTATTTCTGCCGGGAACTGGCTCACGAAGTCAGACGCAAAACACACCCTGCTTCTCAAAGGACATGCGCCTTTGCAGGTCCACCGCGTACAGATCCGCCAGGACAACCGCCAGATGCGCCGGATCACGGCCGGCCGCCGCCGACTTCACCCCGGCACGATCCCCCGCAGCCGACGCCCGGATCATCGCCACCGCCGCCCGCGCGTCGTCAAACCACTCCGCCCGGGTCACGCCGGCTCACCCGCCTGCCGCAGCTCCTCAAGCGCCAGCTCCCGCGCCAGATCCCGCTCCGGCTCCCTCAGCGCCGCCGCCAGCCGCGCCCGGCTCGCCGGAGTCAGCAACGCCGCCGCCCGCATCGACGCCGCATGCGCCTCGATCCGCCGAGCGACCTCCGCCGGCGCCGCCGAACCTGCCTTCGCCGACGTGAACGCCACCTCATCCGGCAGACCAGCAATCCACCGCCGCGCCCGCCGCGCCATCGCCTCCGACTCAGCCCACGTCTCCAGCTGATACGCATACGACGGATCGCGGATAAACGGCGGCAGCGACGGCATCGCCTCCACCTCAGCAAGAATCCCCGACGCCTCCGGACCCATCAGACGGCTATGCGCACCATGCCGCATCGAGACCAGATTCGACTCCTCCAGCGCCGGCCAGGAGTAGCCCCGAGCCTGCCGCGACGCCGCCTTCTTACGCTCCCGATACCGCCGGGACCGCTCCGCCACCGACAAGGGAGCCGTAGCGCCGCGGCCCGCCACACCGCCACCTCCCGCCACGCTAACAACCGTCACAACCACAGCAGGACAGACGTTAACGATCTTGACAGGAACCTCAAACAGCACCCACAAACACAAGCGAGACGCTCCGGATCCTGCGTACCGCTCCCGACCTATGCCGGGAGTGGTCCGGTACGTGCGTGTATGCACAGGCGCGGGAACGATGCCATGCCGCCCTCGCATGGTGCGATCACCATGTCTGTGCAGGTCAAAGGCTTGCGCTGGGAAGCCGGGAGCCAATGTTGGGAGCCACGGGAGCCGTTCGGGGCCATCTCCTGGCCGGGCAGCGGCGCCCTGGCGGCCGAGCTGGCGGGAAGGTCCCGGAGCGGGTTAACGGGCTGAAGATCGCCTGCGCAGAGCGCTTACGCGGCCATTCCCCACCCCTTCCAGGCTCACGCATCGTTTCGCCACCACGCGAAACACGCGCAGACAAGGGGGATGCCGCTGGACCGCACAGCCATGCGATCGAGGCGCCAAGGCCCCGGCCGGCCCCGTACCCGTACGCACACACCCGTGAGGCCGGCATCCGGCTGATCGCCAGCGGCGGCCGGATCGTGAACGACGACCGTCGGCCCGCGTAGTGCGCTGCGAAGGCGCCCTGCTGGCTGCGGCTGGCGGGGGCGCCTTCGCCTTACAATCGCCCTGAGCAGCGCATACGTGGGGGAAATGGCAATCCGGCTGACTGTCGAGGTGGACGAGGAACGGCTGCGCGGCGCCGGGCACCGCGCCGATGACGCCGCCATCATGGCCCAGCTCGACACGCTGAAAGACGGCAGGCTCGCCTGCAGACCCGCGACGCCTGGCTGCCCGTCCGGCTGCTGACGGTCCGCCAGCGGTTAGATCTGATCCCGGCGCCGGCAGGCGTTAGTGCCGCGGTCGGTCATCGCGGCCAGCAGAATCCGGACGGCCACCGCGGGATCATGCCGCGGCCGGCACCACACCTGCCGCCAGCCCGGCGACGCCTCGCAGACCACCAGACCTCAGAACCCCGGATCGTCCCCCGGGCGCTCCGGAGGCTCCTCCCAATCCTCCTCCGGAGGCTCCTCCCAATCCTCCTCCGGAGGCTGCGGCCCAGGCCCCAATGGCCACCACGAAGGCCTGTTAGGCAGCAGCGGCTCAATAGGCCCCAGGGGCCCCTGGGGAGACCCGGGCGGCCCAGTAGGCCCCTGGGGCCCCGGCGGCCCCCGAAGCCGCGCAGTCGCGGGCCTCTTCGGGAAGATCAGATCGAGTATCTGCTGGTACATCTGCGACGGATAAGGCACGAACTCGATGCGGCTTAGTGCCTGTTCCTGCCCGGCGGACTCGACAATGAAAGTGGCGTATCCAAACGCGCGGCCGAAGGTGCTCTGATGCAGCCTCATGTCGGTCACCTTCGCGAGCGGCAGCATCCCGACGTCCGTGACAACCAGGCTCGTGATCAGCATCATTCGGTTCTCGGTGACGACAAAGTACCTCCGCCACCAGGTGGCGATCTTCCAGCCCTGCCAGGCGACCAGCACGACCCACAGGATCCAGATGAATCCCGCGAGCCCGCCACTGCCGGGATGGGCGGCCACGGTCGCGTAGACCGCGACGATTAAGCCGGCCAGGATCACGATTACCCGACCGATAATAGCTATCGGATGCATCCGCACGCAGGTGACGATTCGCTCACTCCGCATGAGGTACCTGTCGACTACGCGGGGGGGCAGGCCGGGGACATTAAGCACAATCTCACGATAACAAGGCAGTCGGCAGCTGAGGATCCTTACATATTGGTAATTCCCCTGCCCTAATCTCGGCGCTCGCGCCGGGGCCTGCGCCACTCCTCACTGCAGCCCCGCGAGTTGCGTGTGACCTGCAGATGCCCGCCACCCTCGGCGCGCGGGCAGAAGCGGAAGCCGAAGCTCACGGTTTCCACTATGCCCGGCGTGGCACTGAAACGGAATCCCTTTCCACACCCACTCCGGGAAGCCTGCCCTGAAAATCGGGGCTGGGAGTCCGGTGCCTGTCCATCGCCCCGCGCATTGACCGCAAGCTGTTCTGCGTGGTCGACTTCACCACCTTCTTGCCGGCGGTCACCGGGCACCCCGCCTGCGGGTCTGGCCACAGCAGCGCGGCGGGTGACTCGCCGACTGATCCGGGCGACCATTGCGTCGGATCAGGAACGAGGTTTTGATGCCTACTGATCACACCAGCTCTACTCGGCGGGCCCGTTTTGCCATGAATCCTGAGTAGAGATGGTGGCATCAGTAGCGATGCTTCCCGAGTTCTCGCACCGCGCGGTGCGTTCCTCGATCTGCAGCGGGCCTTGCCGTTGGTCATGCCGGGAGACACGAGCCGGAGATCACCGAGCCACCTGTCGCGGATCGCGCGGTACCTGTAGCCGAGCGCTTTGCCGAGCGGCATGTCGGCGTCCCGCTTGAAGTAGGGCAGCGTGACCGAGCCCTTGCCGACTAGCTGCGCCACGTCAAGCGCGGAGAACTGCGTCCCGTTGAAGATCACGCGGAGGGCGGCCAGGTGCTCAATCCACTCGGACGCGTCCTGGTCCGAGTTGCCGAGCCAGTGGTCGGTGTGGCTCAGGAACCCGGCGATGCCCGCAGCCTCCAGCGCGCCCCCTACCGTCCTGGCCCAGCGCTCGAAACTGCCCATCGTCACGTTGGCCTTGGGGCGGCCTTCGGCGTCCCAGTGGCGCCAGATGGTGAGCGCGGCGGCCAGGAGCCTGCCACGGTTCGCCCGGACCCACTGCTCGAGGTCGGCGTGGCGGAATCCGGTCCGTCGCTCGGGTCGCTCGACGTCGGGCACCAGGCGAGACGGGACGACGCGGCGTTTCATGTCGCCCCAGACCTGGACGTTGTTGCCGAGCGCCACCTGTGTGAACCTGTTGGCGACCGTGATCATCTTGTTGCCGCCTAGCAGGCGGTCGCTGTACCGCTCAGCCGTGAGGATCATCGCCAGCGTCCGCCCGGCGATGACGTGTGACTCATCCCACGCGATAAGGGCGTGGCCTGCTAGCAGCGCTGATGTGACCTTCTTGCGCTGCTCATCTCCGTCTCCGGGCAGCTCAAGGAAATGCGGCGGCTCCCCCGTGGCCACCAGGGCAAGCGTGCTCACCAGCAGCCCCTTGCCCGATCCGGGAGTCGAGGCGTCCACCACGAACAGCGGCGCCAGGGCAAAGAACGGCCGGCCCGTCAGCGTGAGCAGCGCGGCAATGGCGTTGGCCTTGTCCGCCGGCTGGCTGAACGGGAAGTCGCCGAGCCAGCCGGCGGTCAGCAGCTCGACGGCCGCGGCCACCTCCCCGGCGCTGGGATGCTCGCTGATCGGCGGCAGGCTCAGGCCGCCCATGTGCAGCACGAGGCGGGTACCTGGGCTGTAACCGTCCGCGTCGACCACGCTGCCGTCCGCGTCGAGAGAGGGCGTGGTGGCAACGCCGTCGAGCTCCGGCAGCTCCGGGATGACGACAGAGGGAATCAGCTTCATCACCGCGGCGGGCGGGGCGATGATCCGCGGCTCGCGGGTGGTCGGCGAGATGAAGGTTGCGCGGCGGGCGACGTAGGCCAGCCAGCCATCCGAGTCGAGCGGCACCAGCTTGCCGTTCTTCTTGAGCAGCACCGCCGCCGAGCCCATGCTGAACAGCCGCGACGGCTCGTTGTCCTTGAGCAGGTGCTCGGCAACGTCGTCGGCGACGTCGACCGGGTTGCGATTGCCGGCGTTGACCTTGAGCCGCCCGTCATCGTCAAAGTCGGTGCCGATGATGCCGGCTTATGGTCCGGGGCCGGCCGGGCCGCAGTCGGCGGCCGGACCGGCCGTTCGGCTATCGTCGGCTGCGATGGCCAATCACGATGGAAACGGCTGGATCCGCTGCGGTCTCGGCCACCGGCACTGGGGCCGGTTCGGCGCCGCCGGGCTGCTGGCTTACGCAGGCAGCGGCCCCGGCGTTACGCCTGCCGCCGGGCCGGGGCCGGGCAAGATGAGCGTGCTGCTGCAGCGCCGTAACTGGTGGGGCCATCACGGCGGTACCTGGGGACTGCCCGGCGGGGCTCTGGACAGCCACGAAACGGCCATCGCCGCGGCGCTGCGCGAAGCGGCCGAAGAATGCGCGGTTCCGGCCGCCGCCGTCCGGGTCGAGGGCATCTTCCACGACGATCACATCGGCTGGGCCTACGACAGCGTGCTGGCGCTCGCTGACGGTGAATTCGACGTGCATCCCGCCAGCGAGGAGACGCTCGAGGCGAGGTGGGTGCCCGCGCACGAGGTCACTTCGCTGGACCTGCATCCGGGCCTGGCCGAGCACTGGGCCGCTCTTGCGGCCGCACTGGTCCCGGTCACGCTGATCGTGGACGCGGCCAACGTCATGGGCTCCCGGCCGGACGGCTGGTGGCGTGACCGGGCCGGCGCGGCGCTGCGGCTGCGCGACGAGCTGGCCTGGCTGGCCGGGACGGGGCTGACCGAGCTGCCTGCCTCGGCCGGGGTGCCGCCGCTGTCGGTGTGGCTGCCCGACATCATGCTCGTCGTCGAGGGCGCCGCCCGGCCCGCGGCGCGCGCGGAACCCGCCCCGGCCGGGCGCGGCCAGCCCGCGGGCGGCCAGGACAAGCTGCAGGTGATCGCCGCGCCGGGCTCGGGCGATGACACCATTGCCGCGCTGGCCCGTGAGCTCGCGGGCTGGCGGATCGTGGTGACCGCCGACCGTGAGCTGCGCAGCCGGTGCCTGGCGGCCGGCGCGGCCGTCGTCGGGCCGGGCCGGCTGCTCAGCCTGCTGAATCGCTGACCACAGCCCGGAAGGCATGCCGTCCCCCGGCGGGCCGCCGGCGCCCGGGCCCTTTCGCCCGGTGTTAGCGTCGCTGAGTGGCCGGCTCCCTCATCCCGCAGACCTCGGCGAATGCGCGCGGCGACTTCCCGGTCGGCGCAGCCGTGACCATCGCCGAGCTCGAAGGCGACCCGCATCCGCTGCTAGCCCGGCTCCGCGACGCCGAGCCGGTGTCGTGGCTGCCGGCTCTCGGCGGCTGGCTGGTCACGCGCCGGGACCTGGCCGAGCGGGTGCTGCGCGACGCCCGCGCCTTCACCGTCGATGACCCGCGGTTCACCACCGCTCTGGTCGTCGGCCCGAGCATGCTGTCGCTGGACGGCGCGGAGCACCGGCGGCACCGGGACCCGTTCGCGGGGGCATTCCGGGCCGGTGACGTCAGTAACGGCCTGGCCGACTTCACCGCCACCGAGGCCGCGCGGCTGGTGGCGGACCTGGCGCCCGCGGGCGGGGCGGAGCTGCGTCGCGGCCTGGCCGGCCCGCTCGCTGTCGCGGTGATGGCGCAGGCGCTGGGCCTGGAGGACACTGACCCGGCGGAGCTGCTCTTCTGGTACGACGCGATCGTGGCCGGCGTCAACGCGCTGACCGAGGCGGCCGGGGCACAGGCCGCCGGGGCACAGGCGGAATGTCCGCGGGCCGCCGCGCAGCAGCCGTGTCCGCGGCCCGTCGCCGGGCCGGGCGCCGACGGCGGCGGCGAGGCCCGGGTCCCGCCGGCCGCCGCGGCCGCATTCGCGGCGCTGCGGTCCAGCATCGAGGCGGCGCTGGCGCGCGGCCCGTCCACCGCACTGCTCGCCGTCGCCGCGCGGAACGCGGGCCTTGCCGCCGCGGAGATCGTTTCCAACGCCGCGGTCATGCTCTTCGGCGGCATCGAGACTACCGAGGGGATGATCAGCAACGCGGCCACGTACCTGCTGGGTGACCCCAGCCAGCTCCGCGAGGTGATCGCCGACCCCGGGCTGCTGGCCGGCGCCGTCGAGGAGTCGCTGCGCCTGGAGCCCGCCGCGGCCGTGGTCGACAGGTTCGCGATGGCTGACGTGCGGCTCGGCGATGCTCAGGTCCGCCGCGGCGACCTGGTCCGGGTCTCGCTGGCCGCCGCGAACCGGGACCCGGCTTTCTTCCCTGACCCGGACCGGTTCGACGTCCGCCGGGCCAACGCGCGGCAGAACCTCGGCTTCGCGCTCGGCCCGCATTTCTGCATCGGCGCCCAGCTCGCGCGGCTGGAAACGCAGGCCGCGCTGACGGCTCTGCTGGACCAGCTGCCGGGACTGCGCCTGGACCCGGGCCGGGAGGCAGCGCCGCGGGGGCTGGTCTTCCGCAAGCCGGCCGCCGTCCATGTGCTCTGGCAGACGCCGGTCCCGCCCAGCTGACCGGCCGGGCGGCGTGCGGCTCAGGCGAGCTGGACGGACCGCTTGGCCAGGCCCAGCCAGTAGCCGGTGATCGTGGTCACCGGGGGCGCCGGGTCGCCGCCGGCGCCGAGGGTGACGAACAGCGGCGCGAAATGCTCGGTCGACGGGTGGGCGTACCGGGCCCCCGGCGCGGCGCGGAAGTTGACGAGCGAGTCGACGTCGCCCCCGTCCAGTGCCTCGGCGGCCCAGTGGTCGAACTCCGTCGACCAGCCGGGCGGCGGCGCGTCAAAACGGAAATCCCGCAGGAACGGCAGCCCGTGCGTCAGGAAGCCGCTGCCGATGATGAGGACGCCCTCGTCCCGCAGTGGCGCTAGCGCGGCGCCGACCCGCATCAGCCGGACCGGATCCAGGGTCGGCATGGAGATCTGCAGGACCGGGACGTCAGCTTCCGGGTACATGACCGTCATGGGCACGTACGCGCCGTGGTCCAGGCCGCGCTCGGGCCGGTCGACGACCGGTTCCTGGCCGGACAGCAGGCCCCGCACCTGCGCGGCCAGGCGCGGCGCGCCGGGCGAGGGGTAGGCGGCCCGGTAGAACCGCTCGGGGAAACCGCCGAAGTCATAGATCAGCGGCGCGGCATCCTGCGTCGCCCCGATCGTCAGCGGCGCGGCCTCCCAGTGCGCCGAGACCACCAGAATGCCGCGCGGCCGGGGCAGCGTCCGGGCCCACGACTCCAGCTGGACGACCCACAGCGGGTCGTCGACCAGCGGCGGGGCGCCATGCCCCATGTAGATCGCGGGCATCCGCCCCGGCGTGATCGCGGCCGCCGCGCGCTCGGCGACCTCCTGCGCCGCGTCCTGCGGCACCGGCTCATGCTCAGGCGCCTGCGCGTCGAGTTCCTCGTCCATGTCCGCTCCCGCCAGCCTGATGTTCTCTCAGCGATGACGCTAGCCAAGGCGCGCGGCAGGCGCCATCCGGGGTGGCCACCTGCCTCGGCCGCGCGGCGGACCGCGGCAGGTGCTCCGCGCCGAAGCAGCGCGCGGAGCGCCGTGGCTTCCATAGACAGCGGATGCCCAGCGGGGGCGCCCCGCGCGGTCCGACGACGCGCCAGCGGCGCCTGTGGGGGATGGTGGCGACGCCGCAGGCATCGAGGTGCATCTCGATGAGCTGCTGAGCCGCCGCGGGCTGACGCTGACGCAGCTGTCCGCCATGGTCGGGGTCACCGTGGTCAACCTGTCGGTACTCAAGAACGGCCACGCGCGGGCCGTCCGCTTCAGCACGCTCGCCCGGCTGTGCGAGGCACTGGACTGCCAGCCTGGCGAGCTGCTGAGCCACCAGCCGCCGCTCGCCCCGCCGCAGGCCAGACCCGCCGCGGCGTCCGCAGGCAAGCTGCCCGCCCCACCCGGCGGAGTAGCATCCGGGTAATGCCCAGCGATTTTCAGTGGGACGAGACGCTGTACGCAGGCAGCGCCCCTTACTACGCCACCGGCCGGCTGCCCTATCCCGCCGCACTGGCGCAGGCGGTGGGTTCGGGGCTGTCGCTCGACGGGTCCGGGCGGCTGCTGGACGTCGGCTGCGGTCCTGGCTCCCTTACCCTGCTGCTGGCCCCGCTTGTCGCCGAGGCCGTGGGGATCGACGCGGACGCGGGCATGATCGCCCAGGCAGCCGACCAGGCGAAACGGGCCGCCCGCCGCAATGTCAGCTGGCGCCGGATGCGCGCGGAGGAACTGCCCGGCGCCCTCGGCCGGTTCCGTGTCGTCACGTTCGCCCAGTCGTTCCACTGGCTCGACCAGCAGGCCACGGCCGCGGCGGTCCGCGCGATGCTGGAGCCTGGCGGCGCCTGCGTGCACGTGCATGCCACCACGCACGAGGGCGCCACCGGCGGCTCGCCGATGCCGCATCCGCGGCCGCCGCGGGCCCGGATCGCCGCGCTGGTGGGGGACTATCTGGGTCCCGTGCGGCGGGCCGGGCGCAATTTCCTGCCGGCCGGGCCGCCGGCCGAGGGTGACAAGGCGATGGCGGCGGCGGGATTTGCCGGGCCTGAGCGGGTCACGGTGCTGGCCGAGGTGGTGCACGAGCGGACCGCCGACCAGGTCGTGGCGTCGGTGTTCTCGCTGTCGAGTGCCGCGCCGCACCTGTTCGGCGATCGGCTGGCCGAATTCGAGTCGCAGCTGCGCCGGCTGCTGCGCTCGGTGTCGCCCGGCGGGCTGTTCTGCGAGCGGCAGCGGCAGATCGCCGTCGACATCTGGCGGTCGTGATGCGGGTCGTGGTGCTGTCCGATACGCACGCTCCGCGGCGGTGGAAATCCTGCCCCCCGCAGGTGGCCCGGCAGCTGCGCGGCGCGGACCTGATCCTGCACGCCGGGGACGTGTGCACCGCGGCGGTCCTGGACGAGCTGTCCGGCTACGCGCCGGTCCGCGCCGTGCTCGGCAACAACGACGGCGCGGACGTGGCGGCCTGGGGCGCTCCGCCGGTGCTCGAGCTCCCGCTTGCGGGCCTGGCGGTCGCGATGGTGCACGACAGCGGCGCCGCGGCCGGTCGGCCGACCCGGCTGCGGCGCCGCTTTCCCCGGGCCGGGCTGGTCGTGTTCGGGCACTCGCACATCCCGCTCGACGAGAGCGGCGACGGCCTGCGGATCTTCAATCCCGGCTCGCCGACCGACCGCCGCCGCCAGCCGCACGGCACGCTCGGGATCCTGCGCATCGCTGACGGCACTGTCGTCGAGGCGAAGATCATCCCTGTCACCTGACCAGAAGGTGCTGCGCCTGCCCGGCCGGTCTTATGCCTGCCCGGCCGTGCTCGCTCGCCGGCCCGGCTCAGCGCGCCGGTCCGGTGCCGGGGTCTGGCGCCAGCCATAGCACGCCCATGGGCGGCAGCCTGAGGACGACAGAAGCCGGGAGCCCGTGCCAGGGCTCGGCCACCGCCTCGACCGCGCCCAGGTTGCCGACTCCGCTGCCGCCGTAAATTTCTGAATCGGTGTTGATCAGCTCCACCCACCGGCCCGGCTGCGGGAGCCCGATCCGGTAGGTCTCGTGCGGAGAGCCGGAGAAGTTGGCGATGCAGGCGACCGTCCCGAGCGTCGCGGCGCCGGCGGGCAGGCCGTCGCTGCTGGCATCGCCGCTGGCCGCGGCTGCCCCGTCGCCGGGACCGGCGAATCGCAGGAACGACAGCACGTTGCCCGCTGAGTCGTTGGCGTCGATCCACTCGAAGCCGGCCGGCTCCTGATCCAGCCGCCACATCGCCGGGTACTCGACATAGGCGCGGTTCAGGTCGTCGACGAGCCGCAGAACGCCGGCGTTGTACTCCCGGCCGAGCAGCGACCAGTCCAGGCCGTACTGCTCCGACCACTCCGACGGCTGGCCGAACTCCGACCCCATGAAGATCAGCTGCTTGCCCGGGTGGGCCCACATGTAGGCCAGCAGCGACCGCAGGCCCGCGTACCGGCGCCAGTCGTCGCCGGGCATCCTGCCCAGCAGCGAGCCCTTGCCGTGCACGACCTCATCATGCGACATCGGCAGCACGAAATGCTCGCTGTAGGCGTACATCATCGAGAAGGTCATCTCGTTGTGGTGGAAACTGCGGTACACCGGGTCGCGGGACAGGTAATCCAGCGTGTCGTGCATCCAGCCGAGATTCCACTTCAGGCCGAAGCCCAGGCCGCCGAGGTGCACGGGCCGGGTGACGCCCGGCCACGCGGTGGACTCTTCCGCGATCATCATGATGCCCGGCACCCGCTTGTAGCAGGTGGCGTTGACCTCCTGGAGGAACGACACGGCGTCCAGGTTCTCCCGGCCGCCGAGGGCGTTCGGCGACCACTCGCCGGCCTTGCGCGAGTAGTCGAGGTAGAGCATCGAGGCGACGGCGTCCACCCGCAGGCCGTCGACGTGGAACTCCTCCAGCCAGTAGATGGCGTTGGCGACGAGGAAGTTCCGCACCTCGTTGCGTCCGTAGTCGAAGATCAGCGTGCCCCAGTCGGGCTGCTCGCCGCGCCGCGGGTCGGGGTTCTCGTAAAGCGGCGTGCCGTCGAACCTGGCCAGCGCCCAGTCGTCGCGCGGGAAATGCGCGGGCACCCAGTCGAGGATGACCCCGATTCCGGCCTGGTGCAGCCGGTCCACTACGTAACGGAACTCATCCGGCGTGCCGAACCGGGCGGTCGGCGCGTAGTACGACGTCACCTGATAGCCCCACGAGCCCGCGAACGGGTGCTCGGCGACGGGCATGAACTCCACGTGAGTGAAGCCGCGCTCGCGGACATAGTCGGCGAGCTGATCGGCGAGCTCGACGTAGGACAGGCCGAGCCGCCAGGAACCGATATGCACTTCGTAGACGCTCATCGGGCTGACCAGCATGTCGGTCTTCGCCCTGGTGTCGAGCCAGGCCTGATCGCCCCACTCGTAGTGGGACTCATACACCACCGACGCGGTGGCCGGCGGCTGCTCGGCGAATGCGGCGAGCGGGTCGGCCTTCGTCCGCCAGTTGCCGTCCCTGGTCAGGATCTCGTACTTATAGCGCTCGCCCGCGCTGAGGCCGGGGATGAGCAGCTCCCATACCCCCGACCCGCCGAGCGACCGCATCGGATGCCCGCGGCCGTCCCAGTGGTTGAAATCGCCGACGACGCGCACGCCGCGCGCGCTCGGCGCCCAGACCGCGAACGACGCCCCCCCGGCCTGCTCGCGGACGTGCGCGCCCAGCACCTGCCACAGTGCCTCGTGCCGCCCCTCGGAGATGAGGTGCAGGTCGATCTCGCCGAGCGTCGGCGGGTGCCGGTACGGATCGTCGGTGATGATCTCTTCCGCCCCGGCGTAACTGACCGCCAGCCGGTAGTCAGGGATGCCGGTCTGGCGCAGGAAGACCGAGAACACGCCGTCGTGAACGTGATACATCGGGAGCCGGCGGCCGTCGCCGAGGACCACGGTGACCGACTCGGCCAGCGGGCGCAGGGCGCGGATGATCACGCCGTCCAGGAACTGATGCGCGCCGAGCACGGCGTGCGGGTCGTGATGGGAGCCGGCGGTGATCCGGCTGATCTCCTCGTGGCTGACCGGGTCGGCCAGGCTGGGCGTCGCTGACATCGTCACGCGGCCGCGATCGATTCGAGCGGGATGGGCAGCCAGGAGGGCCGGTGCCGTGCCTCGTAGATCACTTCGTAGACCGCCTTTTCCAGCATCAGTGCGCGCAGCAGCGCCGCGTGCGTCCGCGGGTCCATGCCGCCGGCATGGGCGTAGCCCGCGCAGAACGCTGCCTGGCAGCGCTCCACCCAATTATCGGCGGCCCCGCGCAGCCGCGCCTCGTCCGGATGACCGAGCAGCCGGTGCCGTGCAGCGTAGTCCAGCGACCTGAGCAAGCCCGCCACGTCGCGCAGCGCGGGCGCGGGTGCCCGGCGCTCGGCCAGCGGGACGGCAGGCTCGCCCTCGAAGTCCAGCGCCACCCAGCCGTCCTGGGTCCGCAGTACCTGGCCGAGATGGTAATCACCGTGGATGCGCTGCAGCGGCACCGGCTCGGTGATCTTGGCGATGTTCTCGTAGGCGGCGTGCACCTTGGCGGCATGCGCGCCGAGCTCGGGGACCTCGGCCGCGGCCAGCTCCAGCTTGCGGATCATCGCGCGGGCGAGATGATCCAGCTCGGCGGGCTCCATCTGCCTGGTGCCGAACGCGGTCGCCAGGTCGGCATGCATCTCGGCGGTGGCCCGGCCGAGCAGGTAGGCCTCGCCATCGAACCGCTGCTCCTGCTCCTGACGGCCGCTCCCGCCGCCCTGGCCGGCCGGCCGCTCGGTGCCCGCCGCGCCTGCGCCCGCGCCGAGGCCGCCGGCCTCGACGCTCCCCGGCCCCAGGCCGCCCGCCGCGAGGGCGCCCGCGCCGGGCAGGGCCGCATCGGCGGGCACCGGCACAGTCAGGTACTCCTGCTCGTAGGCCCCGTGCCGGGCGTACAGCCGGCGCAGGCTCGCCGCGGCCAGCGACCAGCCGTCGCTGGCGTGCGCCAGGTACTGCGACAGCACGCCGAGCAGCACCGGCTCGCCCGACCACTGCGTCTGCATCCGGCCGTAGGGCGTCGCGATCCGCTTCGATCCGAGCCGGGCCAGCGCGCTCGCCACTTCCAGGTCGGGATTCTCGCCGGGGAAGAGCCTGCGCAGCACCTTGAGAATGGCCGCCTCGCCGAATACGACGCTGGTGTTGCTCTGCTCGGCGGTCAGCACCCGGCTGCCCGGCCAGCTTCCCGACGGCGCGTCCGGCTCGCGGGCGAACCGCAGCGGCCCCGCGGTCCGCCCGGCGGCGATGCTCTCCACCAGGACCGCGCTGAGCTCAGGGTCGTGCAGGGCGTCGTAGGCCGTCCTCGTCCCGGCCGGCCCGATGATCGCGTGGCTCAGCGAGGGCGGCACCCGGGCGCGCAGGCCCACCAGGACCTGGTATCTCGCTTCCCCGCCGGGCGACGGCACGCTGACGATCAGGTGGCGCAGCTCCGGATCGCCAGTTGCCAGCGCCGTGTCGGCGATCACGGTCAGGCCGCGGGCCGGCTCGTGCCGCCCCGCGAACCAGCGCTGCGCCGGCAGCCACTGCGCCAGCGTGTCCTCAAAAGTCATGACTCCCGGTTCACCTCGCCACCTCGTTCATGTCCTTACCCGCGGTGAACCATCTCTTGCCCGCAGATCAGTCAAACAATCGTGTCCGTGCCCGAATGCGGCAAGAACGGCGCAGTGCTGATACGGGTGCGCAAACGGGCAGAGCAGGGCACATAATCTACTCCCGGGCTGATGAGGCGGCCGAACCCGGGATCAGTCCGGCGCGGACGCTGGAGGTCGGTGAGCGCGCCGGGAACCGGCGGCTACTGCTGCGCCGGAGGCTGCAGCAGGAACCAGTAGAAGCCGTGGCCCGGCAGGGTCAGCAGGTAATTGAGCTCGCCGATCGGCGGGAAGGTGACCCCGCCCATGCACTCGATCGGCGTCGAGCCCTCGAACCTGCTCAGGTCGAGCTCGACCGGCTGCGGGAATCTCGACAGGTTGTTGACGCACAGGATCCGGTCGGCGCCGTCGGCATTGCGGCCGGGCTCGTTCTGGCCGGACTCGTCCTCGTACTCCCGCACGAAGGCCAGCACGCTGGGGTTGGAGGAGCTGAGCTCGTCGTAGCTGCCGAGCGCGAAGACCGGGTGCCGCTTCCTGATCTCGATCATGCGCCGGGTCCAGTGCAGCAGGGACGTCGGGTTCTTCTCCTGCGCCTCGACGTTGACCGCCTGGTACCCGTAGATCGGGTCCATGATCACGGGCAGGTAGAGCCGGGCCGGATCGCAGTAGGAGAAGCCGGCGTTGCGGTCCACCGTCCACTGCATGGGCGTGCGGACGCCGTCCCGGTCGCCGAGCCAGATGTTGTCGCCCATCCCGATCTCGTCGCCGTAGTAGAGCACCGGCGAGCCGGGCAGCGAGAGCAGCAGCGCGGTGAACAGCTCCAGCTGGTTGCGGTCGCCGTCCAGGAGCGGGGAGAGCCGGCGCCGGATCCCGATGTTGGCCTTCATCCGCGGATCCCTGGCGTACTCCATGTACATGTAGTCGCGCTCGTCGTCGGTGACCATCTCGAGCGTCAGCTCATCGTGGTTGCGCAGGAAGATGCCCCACTGGCATCCCGACGGCAGCGGCGGCGTCTGCGCCATGATCTCCGAGATCGGATAGCGCTGCTCGCGCCGGACCGCCATGAAGATGCGCGGCATGAGCGGGAAGTGGAAGGCCATGTGGCACTCGTCGCCGCCGACCGAGGGGTCGCCGAAGTACTCCACCACGTCGGCGGGCCACTGGTTGGCTTCGGCCAGCAGCACCCGGTCGGGGTAGAGCCGGTCGATCTCGGCCCGGACCCGCTTCAGGTACTCGTGCGTCTCCTTGAGGTTCTCGCAGTTAGTGCCCTCGCGCTCGTACAGGTAGGGCACGGCGTCCAGCCGGAAGCCGTCGATGCCCAGGTCGAGCCAGAACCGCAGGACCTCGAGCATGGCGTCCTGGACCCGCGGGTTCTCGTAGTTCAGGTCCGGCTGGTGGGAGAAGAACCGGTGCCAGTAGTACTGGCCGCGGACCTGGTCGAAGGTCCAGTTGGACTGCGCGGTGTCGACGAAGATGAACCGGGCCTCGCTGTAGCGGTCGTCGGTGTCGGACCAGACGTAGAAATCCCCGAACGGCCCGTCCGGCTCGGTGCGCGACGCCTCGAACCAGGGATGCTGGTCGCTGGTGTGGTTCATGACCAGGTCGGCGATGACCCGGATGCCCCGCTGATGCGCCGATTCGACCAGCTCGACGAAGTCGCCGATGGTGCCGAAATCCGGCAGGATCTGCGTGAAGTCGGCGATGTCGTACCCGCCGTCGCGCAGCGGCGAGGCGTAGATGGGCAGCAGCCAGATGCAGTCGATGCCCAGCCACTCCAGGTAGTCCAGCCGGGACGTGAGGCCCCGGATGTCGCCGGTCCCGTCGCCGTTGGAGTCATAGAAGCCGCGGATCAGCACCTCGTAGAAGACCGCGCGCTTGTACCACTGCGGATCCCGCGGCTTCGCGAACGAGAACGAGTCCGGGACCGGCTCGCTCGGCGAGGCAGCCGAGCTGCTGTGGAAGTCCGGCCGTGGCCGGCCGAGGGACAGGGGCGGCCCCGGCTGAGGCTGCATCACCACTGGATCACCACCGCGTTCTCCCGCGATCTGCGTCGTCGCTACCAGGTATATCTGCCGTCCGCGCTACGCCGTGACAGTAAAGATGTGCGCTGGCGCCGTCTGCGGGTCTAGGCGCACGTAGTTTGCCTGGCCCCAGCGGAAGGACGCGCCGGAGAGCTCGTCAGTCACAGTAAATCCGGCGGCCGCATCGACGCCGAGCGCGGGGCCGTCCAGCCACACGGTGGCCTCCCGCGCCTGATGCGGATCGAGATTTACTACGACCAGTACGGTGTCGCTGCCCGGCGCGCCGGCCCCCGGCGGTCCGATTCTCTTCGAGAAACACAGTATCTCTGGCTGGTCAGGGTAGTGAAACCGCAGGTTGCGGAGCTGATGCAGGGCGGGATGCGCGCGCCGGATGAGGTTCAGCGCGGTGAGGAACGGCGCGAGGCTCTGCCCGGTACGTTCCGCGTGGGCCCAGTCTCTCGGCCGGTAGGCGTATTTCTCCGAATCAAGGTATTCCTCGCTGGCCGGCGCGGCCGGGATGTTCTCGCCGAGCTCGAAGCCGGAATAGACGCCCCAGGACGGCGTGAGCATGGACGCGAGGACCGCGCGGACGCGGAAAGCGGACGGCGGCGCGTACCTGAGGTAGGGGCTCAGGATGTCGGGGGTGTTGACGAAGAAGTTCGGCCGCATGTAGGCGGCCGCAGCCTGCAGGTCAGCCAGGTACTGAGTCAGCTCGGCGGCGGTGTTGCGCCAGGTGAAGTACGTGTAGGACTGGTGGAAGCCGACCGCCGCGAGGGCATGCATCATCGCGGGCCGGGTGAAGGCCTCGGCCAGGAACAGCACGTCGGGGTCCGCCTGGGCGATCTCGGCGAGCAGCCGCTCCCAGAACCGCAGCGGCTTGGTGTGCGGGTTATCCACCCGGAAGATCCTGATCCCGTGGTCCATCCAGTGCCGGACGATGCGCAGCACGTCCGCGTAGATGCCCGCGGGATCGTTGTCGAAGTTCAGCGGGAAGATGTCCTGGTACTTCTTGGGCGGGTTCTCGGCGTAGGCGATGCTCCCGTCCGCGCGGGTGGTGAACCACTCCGGGTGCTTGTTCACCCACGGGTGGTCCGGCGATGCCTGCAGGGCCAGGTCCAGCGCTACTTCCAGGCCGAGCTGGCGGGCCCTCGCGACGAACGCGTCAAGATCCTCCAGCGTGCCGAGGTCGGGATGGATCGCGTCGTGACCGCCGGCCGCCGAGCCGATGGCCCACGGCGAGCCGGGATCACCCGGCGCCGGCGTCAGCGTGTTGTTCTGCCCTTTGCGCGCGGTGGTGCCGATCGGATGGATCGGCGGCAGGTAGACGACGTCGAAGCCCATGCCGGCGACCGCGTCCAGGCGGCCTGCGGCGGACTGCAGCGTGCCGGGCACCGGGGCCCGCTCGCCGGTGGGGTCGATGACGGCTCCCTCCGAGCGGGGGAAGAACTCGTACCACGCCCCGTAGAGAGCACGCTCACGGTCCACGACCAGCGGGTACCACGCCGAGCGGGTCAGCAGCACGCGCAGCGGGTAGGCGCGCAGGATCGAGAGCACGTCCGGCTCGGCCGCGGCGGCCAGCCGGTCGAGCGCCTGGAGTCCGGGGTTGCGCATCGCGGCGGCGGCGGTCTTCAGGCGAGCCCTGGCCCGCCGGGCCTCGTGCCCGGCCGACGGCTGCGCCCTGGCCGGGCGGATGCGGCCGGCGGCCTGCTCAAGCAGCCGCGCGCCCTCCTCCAGCATCAGCTCGGTGTCCTGGCCGAGCGGGATCTTGATGGCGGAGTCATGCCGCCACCGCGCGATCGGGTCTCCCCACGCCTCGACCTGGAAACGCCAGTGTCCCTGCGCGTCAGCGCGGACGTCGGCGCCGTAGCGATCGGTTCCCTCGGCCAGCAGCCGCATCGGCGCGATCGGCTGCCTGCGGCCGCCCGGATCGCGCAGCACGACGCCGGTTCCGAGCATCTCGTGTCCCTCGCGGAACACCGTGGCGCTGATCTCGAAGGTCTCCCCGGTCACTGCCTTGGCCGGATAACGGCCGCAGTGCAGGACGGGCTGCACGTTCAGGATGGGAATTCTGCCGATCACCCCTGAAAACTACCCAGCCCGAGTTCTCCCAAAGCGGGCAGCCCGGCTACTCGTGGCCGAAGTGTTGCCGCAGACCCCGCGAGCAGCGCTTTCCGGTGCGCAAGCCGGTCAATTCGCTGCCGCAGGTATCCGTCCGGCTCCGGACACATTAGGGTCGCTCAGCGTGAGAGCCATCCGCAGATTCACCGTCCATCCGGCCCTGCCGGAGCCCCTTGCGCCGTTGCACCACCTGATGCTGAACCTGCGCTGGTCCTGGCACGCGGAGACACTAGACCTGTTCGCGGCCATCGATCAGGCCGCCTGGCTGCGCGTGGCGCGCGATCCGGCGGCGCTGCTGGCCCAGGTGCCCCAGGAGCGCCTGGTCAGCCTGGCCGGTGACGACGGCTTCCTGCGCCAGCTCGGCGCCGCCGAAGATGAGCTGCGGGATTACCTCAGCGGCTCGCACTGGTACCAGGCGGCCAGCGACCCGGCCGCCGGCTGGCCGGTCAGCATCGCCTACTTCTCGCCGGAGTTCGGGATTACCGCGGCGCTGCCGCAGTACTCCGGCGGCCTCGGCATCCTGGCGGGCGACCACCTGAAGGCAGCCAGTGATCTTGGCGTGCCGCTGATCGGCGTCGGGCTGCTGTACCGGCACGGTTACTTCACCCAGTCGCTGTCGACCGAGGGCTGGCAGACCGAGCGCTATCCCGCCAATGACCCGGCGGGCCTGCCGCTCACGCTGCTGCGTGATGACCGGGGCGCGGCGGTCAGGGTGGTGGTCAGGCTGGGGGACGGCACGCCGCTCGCCGCGCAGATCTGGATCGCCCAGGTGGGCCGGGTGCCGCTGCTGCTGCTGGACTCCTACGTGGAGGAGAACGAGCCGAGCCTGCGCGAGGTCACTGACCGGCTCTACGGCGGCGGCAGTGATCACCGGCTGCGCCAGGAGCTGCTGCTGGGCATCGGCGGCGTCCGGGCACTGCGCGCCTACTGCGCGATCACCGGGCATGCCGAGCCCGAGGTCTTCCACACCAACGAGGGACATGCGGGCTTCCTCGGCCTCGAGCGCATCCGCGAGTACGTTGAGCAGGGCCTGAGCTTCGACGAGGCCACCGAGATGTGCCGGGCCGGCACGGTCTTCACCACGCACACCCCGGTGGCGGCCGGCATCGACCGGTTCAGCCGCGAGCTGGTCGAGCGGCAGTTCGAGGACGGCGCCGCGGACCCGGCGCTGCCCTTCGAGCGGGTGCTCGCCCTCGGCGCCGAGACCTTCCCCGGCGGTGACCCTGAGGTCTTCAACATGGCCGTCATGGGCATGCGGCTGGCGCAGCGCGTCAACGGCGTCAGCAAGCTGCACGGCGAGGTCAGCCGGGCCATGTTCACCGGGCTGTGGCCCGGCTTTGATACCGAGGACGTGCCGATCGGGTCGGTCACCAACGGCGTGCACGCCCCGAGCTGGGTGGCGCCGGAGATCCTCGGCGTGGTCAGGGGCAGCCAGCCCGGCGACGATGCCGCTGAGGAGGGCGCGGCCTGGGAGCGGGCCGAGATAGCCCCGGCGCAGCTCTGGCAGATCCGCCGGAAGCTGCGCGCCGGGCTGGTGGCGCAGGCCCGCGCGCGGCTGCGGGCGTCCTGGCGGCAGCGCGGCGCCTCCGAGGCCGAGCTCGTCTGGATCGACGGGGTCCTCGACGAGAACGTGCTCACGATCGGCTTCGCCCGCCGGGTGCCCGCCTACAAGCGGCTGACCATGATGCTCAACGACCCCGACCGGCTGACGGCGCTGCTGCTCGACCCCGAGCGCCCGATCCAGATCGTGATCGCGGGCAAGGCCCATCCCGCCGACGACGGCGGCAAGCTGCTCATCCAGCAGATGGTGCAGTTCACCGACAATCCGCTGGTCCGCCACCGGATCGTCTTCCTGCCTGACTACGACATGGGAATGGCCAGGTCGCTCGTGCAGGGATGCGACGTCTGGCTGAACAATCCGCTGCGGCCGCTTGAGGCCTGCGGGACCTCCGGCATGAAAGCCGCCCTCAATGGCGGCCTGAACCTGTCAGTCCGCGACGGCTGGTGGGACGAGTGGTTTGACGGGACAAATGGCTGGGCGATCCCGTCCGCTGATGACGTCAGCGACCCGCGGCGCAGAGACGAGCTCGAGGCCTCGGCGCTCTATGACCTGCTGGGCCAGTCGGTGGCACCGCTGTTCTACGGCACCTCCGCCGACGGCCTGCCGAGCCGCTGGCTGGAAATGATCGCCGGCACGCTGCGGACGCTCGGCCCCAAGGCACAGGCGACCCGGATGGTCCGCCAGTACGTCACCCAGTTCTACCTGCCGGCCGCGCGGTCGTCGCGCGCGCTGGCCGACGGCGGCGTGCTGGCGGCGGCCGGGGCGCAGGCCGCTGACGGGGCGGTGCTGCCAGGCGGGCCGCAGCCGGCTGGCGCCGGAGCGCCGCGGTACTCCGGCGCGCGCGAGCTGGCCGCCTGGAAGCGGCGGGTGACAGCGGCCTGGCCTGCGGTGCGGGTGGACCATGTGGAGGCCGACGACGGCACCCAGGTGCCCGGCGCCCCGCTGGCCGTCCGGGCCAGCATCGCCCTCGGCGAGCTGTCCCCGGCCGACGTGTCGGTAGAGGTCGTGTACGGCAGCCTGGGCGACTCGGACGAGCTCCTGGACCCCCGGCATGCGGAACTGGCCCTGGAAGTCCCGCCGGGCGCTGACGGCGTCGCGCGGTACACGGGCGAGGCGGAGCTGGGACGGCCCGGCCCGTTCGGCTATACCGTCCGGGTCCTGCCCCGGCACCCGATGCTGGCCGTGCCTGCCGAGCTCGGCCTGGTGGCCGTGCCCGACGCCCCGGCCGGAATGGACGACGGCGACCTGCGCTGACTTCTCGCACTCAGGTCCGCAGCGGCGGCGGCCCACGGCATCGGCTGTGGGCCGCTGCCGTTTGTCCGTGACATTGCAGCGACGCCCAGTGTTGGCCGAGTTACGTGGCGCGAGTAAACCGGCGGTCCGGGTACGGCGTCCCCTAACGAGGACATCAGTGACGGCCGCAGGAAATTTCTTGCTCTCCTAGGCAGAACGCCAGCAAAACTGAAGTGGGCATGACATCCTGTGATAGGACGCTTTCGTTGAGTGACGAAACTTATCGTCACTTTCCGTCACTGAGCCATTACCGCCAATTCGAGAGGACCTGCCGTCGTGAGAACTCAGATCAAGCCGGACAACCGCCTGCTGACCCCGGCCGAGGTCGCCGCCATGCTCCGGGTGGACCCCAAGACCGTCACCCGGTGGGCCCGGGGCGGCAAGCTCTCCTCCATCCGCACGCCCGGCGGTCACCGCCGTTACAGCGAGGACGAGGTCCGCAGCTTCCTTAACGGCTGGCAGGGCGTGACGATGCCCCGTGCCTCCGGCGAGTGATCCGGTCCCGCGCCTGCCTCAGCACGGGCTGGGGCAGGCGGCCGGCCGCCGGTCTGCGCGCCGCGCAGGCCGGCGGGCGCGCCCCGATGCACCGGATGCCCCGGCGCCGTACTCCGGCGCCGGATAAGGCCGCGCCGGCCCCCGCGGAACGCCGGATACGCCGGCCGCTGAGCCAGGCGGCTGCGGGTAGCCGGCGCTCACCCGGCTGACCGCCCGGTCCGCAGGCCGCTTGCGCCCGCAGACCGCGGTACGGGCTCACCGGCGGCAGGCTGCAGGGCTTCCCGCCGTGCGGATGCGTTATCCGGGGTCCTGGTCGTCGGCCGACCGGGCCAGGCGCTCGAGCGCCGCCCACGCGGCAGCAGGATCAGCTGGCGGCTGGTCCTGGCTGATCGCTGCCACCCAGTCCTTTCCGCTGATGTTCAGCCGCACGCCCTGGTCCCCTCCGTGCGGCGACGTCAGTGCCTGGACGAACTCGGCGGGCGGCGCACCGGCGTCTCCGAGGCCGTGCAGCCCGGCCGCCTGCAAGGCGGCGGCGATGAGCTGCCAGAGTTCCTCGACACGTCCGGCGACGGCGATGACCGCGTCGGCGAGTGCGCAGGCGAGCTCGCCCGCCGGGCCGGGATCGCTGTCGGCCAGCTTGCTGGCGAGCAGCTGAATACGTTCGAGATCAAGTTCCTGACGGGTTCTGTTGCTCATCGGCTAGATCCCGTACCTGCGCTCGCGGTCGCCCGCCTGCGCGTCCGGAAGCTTGATGCCCAGCTGCAGGGCGATCGTCGCGAGCAGGTCGCGGGCCTGATCGGCGTCCATCTCGCGGACCCGCCGCAGCACCTCGTCGCCCGCGGCCTGCTGGTCGGGCCCATCCGTGAGCGCGCTCGCCGCGTCCGGGCGCCCGGCGGCGGTCAGTTCCTCGGCGGTGACCCCGACGACTGCGGCCATCCGGGCCAGCGTCGCGGCGGGACCGCGTACGGGCGCGTAGACGCCCGCGCTGACCACCTGATAACCGCTGGCAATCTGCCGCCAGCGGCCCTCGCTTATTCCGGTGCGCTCGGCAGCCTCGCGGGCCGACATGCGGGCCCGGCGCAGCGCGTCGCTGATCAACGCCCCCCAGGGTGGAGGCTCAGGTCGGTTAGGCACGGATCTACCTTCGCACAACCTTCGCATCGGCGTCTACCGCTTCTCTTTCATCTACTTCCCATGTCAGCGGCTTCTTAGCCGAGCCGGGCTCCAGTATCAAGGCCGAAAAACTTCGCGCGAACTTATTGACCCTTCGCACCCCTGCGCACTATGGTCTGGCTGTGAGCCCAGGGCGGCGGAGTCCCGGTGCTCGGCGAGGGGGGACGGAAATATGGGAGTCATGCTCTGCCTGGACCGACCGGGGCCGGCCCGAGGCCAGCGGCACCGACACCACGCCAGGGGCGCGGTCAGCCGGATGATGGCGGATGTCGCGGCGGTCTTTCTGCGGTCCGTCCGAGCCGTCGGCCGTCGCCTCCGGCCCGCGCCCGGATCGGGTCCGGCGGCCGCCAGTCGCGTCACCCTGACGGGTGACCACCTGACGGCAGCCGGCCAGCCCGGTCTTGCACTGCCCGGTCTTGCACGGCCGGAATCGGCCCCGCCCGGGCCGGCCGTGCCGAGGGTGGTCCTGGCCGGGGATGGCCTGCCCCTGGATGCCCTGCCCGCAGCCAGCTGGACGGCGGCGGCCTAGCAGGTCCCGCGCTCCGCGCCGCGGCCGGGATGGCCCGGCCGCGCCGCGCTGCGTAGGATCAGGGCTCGGCATGGAGGTGCTGCGTGGGCGAGCTCGTGCGGGTAGAGACTGATCAGGCGATAGCGACGATCCGGCTGGACCGGCCGCCGATGAACGCGCTCAACGCGCAGGTGCAGGCCGAGATCGCGGCCGCCGCCGCACAGGTCAGCGACGATCCGTCGATCCGGGCCGTGGTGATCTACGGCGGCCCGAAGGTGTTCGCGGCCGGGGCCGACATCAAGGAGATGGCGGACGCCAGCTACGGCGAGATGGCCGCCAGCACCCGCCGGCTGCAGGACTCGTTCACCGCGGTCGCGAAGATTCCCAAGCCCGTGGTGGCGGCCATTACCGGCTACGCCCTGGGCGGCGGCCTCGAGCTCGCGCTGTGCGCGGACTTCCGGGTGGCGGGGGAGAGCGCCCGGGTCGGTCAGCCGGAGATCCTGCTGGGCGTGATTCCCGGCGCGGGCGGCACCCAGCGGCTGCCGCGGCTCGTCGGGCCGTCCAGGGCCAAGGACATCGTGTACACCGGCCGTTTCGTCGGCGCGGCGGAAGCCCTCGGCCTGGGGCTGCTCGACCAGGTGGTGCCGGACGACGAGGTGTATGCCGCCGCGCTTGAGCTGGTCGCCCGGTATGCCGGCGGGCCGGCCCTGGCGCTTCAGGCCGCCAAGCAGGCCATCGACGCGGGCCTCGAAGTGGATCTGGACACCGGCCTGGAGATCGAGCGGCTCAATTTCGCCAGCCTCTTCGCCACCGAGGACCAGAAGACCGGGATGCGCAGCTTCGCTGAGAACGGGCCGGGCAAGGCCACCTTCGCGGGACGGTGAGCGATGACCGAAGCGGATGACAGCCCGTCGCTGGACATGGTGACCGCGGCGCTGCGGGCCGACCACGCGGACGTGGCCATTTATGCCCGCGTCCTGACCGAGTCCCTGGGGGAGTCCCTGCCGCCGGGCGTCGTCACGGCCGACCGGGACCGGTCGGTGTCGGACCGGATGCGCGGTCGCCCCGGTTCGGTCTCCAAGATCACTGTCCGGCTCGGCGAGCAGGTGATGACCCTGGCGATCCAGGGCGGCGTCCCGGCCGCGGAAATCTGCCGGGAGGTACGCGGGGTGGTGCTGTCCCGCCAGCCGGTGCCGCTCGGCGACTGGGCCGCGGAGCTGGCCAGGGCGCTGGTGAGCTACGCCGAGCGCAACGCTGACGCGGCCATCGCGCTGCGGCGGCTGGTAGCGGGGAGCTGACCGCGCCGCGGCGGAATTGCCGCGGCCGAAAATGCCCGTGTGTGTTGCCAGACTCAGTCGGCGAGGTACCGTCCGTTCTGTGGTGAAAGCGATGCGGCACCCGTAATCAGTCGCCTCCGGCGTCTCTCTCGCCGCGGGCGGCGAGGAATCCGTAGGCTGTGAGGTCATGACTGTGCAGGGGATCCCGGAGCAGCTGGGGCCTTATCACCTGGTCGCGCGGCTGGGCGAGGGCGGCATGGGCGTGGTCTACCTGGCCCGCCATCCCGTGTACGGGACGGTCGCGGTGAAGGCCCTGCGCTCCTTGGTCGCCGTGGATCCGACTGCCCGTCGCAGGCTCGCCCGCGAGGTCGAGACGATGCGCCGGGTGCGGAGCCCGTTCGTGGCCGAGGTCATTGATGCGGACGTCACGGCTGATCCGCCTTACATCGTGACCCGGCATGTGCCGGGGCAGACCCTCGACGACATGGTGACCAGGAACGGCCCGCTCCAGGGGCAGGCGCTGGCGCGGCTGGCCCGCGGACTCGCCTCGGCCCTGACCGCGGTGCACGCGTCGGGTGTCGTGCACCGGGATCTCAAGCCCGGAAACGTGATGCTGGTGAACGGCGAGCCGGTCGTGATCGACTTCGGGATCGCGCAGGTGCCGGAATCGACCAAGATCACCATGACCGGGATGTTCATGGGCACGCCCGGCTACCTGGCGCCCGAGGTGATCGAGGGCAAGCCAGGCGGCCAGCCGGCCGACGTGCATTCCTGGGGCGCGACCGTCGCGTTCGCCGCGACCGGGCGGCCCCCCTTCGGCACCGGGTCCTTCGAGACGATTTTCTACCGGATCGTGCAGGGCCAGCCGGACCTCTCGGGCATGCCCGCATCGCTGGCCGCGCTGGTGGCGCGGGCGCTGGCGCGCGATCCGGCGCATCGTCCCCGGGCCGGGGAACTGGCCGCGCTGGCCGCCGCGCTCGACCCTGCCGCGCTGGTGCCGGGCGCGCCGGCACAGGCGGTCCCCGCCGGGGCGACCCGCACCGACAGGGCCGCCGGCCGGCCGCGCGGCCGCGCCGCCGCTCGTGCCGCGCCGCCGCTGCCGGCACCTGCCTCGACCAGGCCGATAGCACTCGGCCGCCGCGGGGCGAAACCGGGCGCTGCCGGGATCGGGGCCGCAGGCGCAGCGGCCGGGCTCGGCGCAGCGGGCCTCGGAGCCGCGGGCCTCGGCTCAGCGGGGATGGGCGCGGGCGGAGCGGGGATGGGCGCGGCTCCCGCGGGCGCCGCCGGGTTCAGGGCACGGGGACCGGGCATGGCCGCAGCGGCCGCGGCGCCGGCCGCCGATTACCGTGATGTGCTTCCGCCGGTCAGCTACCCGCCGCCCCGCCCGGCCGCCGCCCCGCCCGGTGCTGCCCAGCAGCCCGGCGGCGGCGCCCCGCCCTCCGCGACAGCCCCGGCGCCGGGCGCCGGGCCGGGCGCCCGGTCGCCGTGGAGCCCGCTGGTCGTCGGGCTGATCGTCATGCTCGTCGCCCTGAGCGTGGTGCTGCCGCTCGCCGGAACGGCGATCGCGATCGCCTGCCTGGTGCTCCTGCGCGCCGCGGACCTGACCGGGAGCCGGCTGGCCCGGCGCCGGGCCCGGCAGGGACCACGGGCGGCCGACTCCGTGCTGGCCGGCGCCTACCTGCCCGTGGCCCTGGCCCGGTCACTGGTGCGCCTGGTGCTGCTGTCACCGCTGGCCGTGCTCAGCGCCGCGATCGTGGCCGCGATCACGATCATCACCGTGCCGGTGCACCCGCTGCCCAGGGCACTGGCCTACGGCGCGGGCACTCTCGTCGCCTTCTACGGTCTCGGGCCCGGCTCAGGTGCCTGCCGCAAATCGCTGGCCGGCTTCTTCGGGGCGACTGGCCGCAGTCCGCTCCGGACGTCCGCGGCGTTCATCCTGGTGGGCGGGCTCGCCCTCGCGGCGGTCCTTTTCGCCGGATCGCAGCCGCCGGCCTACTGGCCGGCCGGAAACCTGAGCGTCCAGCTTGCGCACATGCCGGGGCTGCACGCCGTCATCACCGACATCCGCAAGACCATCGTCCGGCTGCCCGGCGCGACCGGGCTGTGAGCATGCCCGCCCGTCCGGCTAGCGGTAGCTGACCCGCTGCCGGGAGCCAGGCGAGGCGGCCGCGGCCGGCACGCTCGCCGCCGCCGCGCTCTCGGCTGGCCCTCTGACCCCGGCCGGCGCCGCGACCCTTCCTGGCGCCGTGATCGGCTTCGCCGCGCTTCCCCTATTCGCCGCGGTCCCCTTGCTCCCCGCGGGCCCGGTGGCGGCAAACGGCCCGGTGGTTCCCGCGGGAGCGCCTGCCGGGGCGGACGCGCCGGGCGGCAGCGCCGGCGCATCCGCCTCAGCCGGGATCGGCTCGCTTCTCGGCGGCATCGGCCGGATCAGGCCCTGCGTGACGATCTCGTTGGCCAGCCGGGCCCGCCGGTTCGGCCCCTCGGCGATCCGGAATTTCTGGTACAGGCGCAGCAGATGCTGCTTGACCGCGGCTTCGGTCACCACCAGGTCGGCGGCGATCTCGCGCGCGGTGGCGGGGGCGACGAAGGCCTCCTCCGCGAGCGCGGGCCGGCACAGCGAGCTCACCACGTCCAGCTCGCGCCTGGTCAGCTCCGGTGTGGCCCCGCGGCGCAGCTCCACTTCCTCCGGGCAGTCCTCGGTCGGCAGGCCGTAGACCCGGCAGCGCGCGGAGCCGAAGGTGATGACGTCCCCCTCGGCCAGCAGGCGCTGCGCGACGAGCCGTCCGTTGACCCGGGTGCCGTTTCGCGATAATCCGAAGTCAGTGACGTACGCGTAGGGCCCGCGCCGGACGATCTCGGCGTGCAGCTGCGAGACGCTCGAATCGGCGAGGCGGATATCAACGTGGCTGCCACGGCCGATCGTGGTCACATCCGGGCCGAGCGGTACGTCAGCTCCGCTGTCCTCGATCCGGATGTAAGGGGTTTCCATGACCGTTTCTCCTGCCCGCCGGAGCAGCCACTAATTTCTCACTGTTCAGCTACCCTGCCGCGGCCGGTTCCTACCCTGCTGCGCTCGCCGGGCCGGCCCGGGGACGGCAGTCTGCGCAGGGCCTGGCGGATTGACGATGACCACTACCTCGTGGGCGGGCAGGCTACGCAAGTACACTGCCGAGCGAGGTCGTCCGGAAGGAAGATATATGGCGGAAAAATCGTCCAGGGGACTGGCCGACGTAGTCGCAGCGTCCACCGCGGTCAGCGACATAGATGGCCAGGCGGGGCTGCTTTTCTATCGCGGCTACGACATCAACGAGCTGGTCGGCGCCAGCACGTTCGAGGAGATCGCCTACCTGCTGCAGCGAGGCTCGGTGCCGAGCCGGGGCGAGCTTGACGGCTACCGGGCCGAGATCGCCGCCGGCCGCGCCCTCGGCAAGCTCGTGACGGAGAGCCTGTGGCCGGTGGCGCGCAGTCAGGGCCCCATGGAGGCGCTGCGCAGCCTGGTTTCCCTCGCCAGCGCCGACGATCCCGACAAGGACTCCAACGAGCCCGCGCCCAATCTTCGCAAGGCGGCCCGGCTGACTGCCCAGCAGCCGGTGCTGGTGGCCGCCTATGCGGCCGCGCGCAGCGGGCGGGACCTGCCCGAGCCCGATCCCGAGCAGGGCATCGCGGCCAATTTCCTGCTCCAGATCACCGGCGAGCAGCCGTCTGAGCGGGCGACGCAGATCTTCGACACCTGCCTGGTGCTGCATGCCGACCATACGATGAACGCCTCCACGTTCGCGGCCAGGGTCTGCGCGGCCACATTGTCCGACATGCACTCCGCGGTGGTCGCGGCGCTCGGCACCCTGAAGGGACCGCTGCACGGCGGCGCCAACGAGCAGGTCATGCGCGGGCTGGAGGCGATCAGGAGCAGCGCCGAGGGTGACCCGGTGGAGGCGGTGACGACCCAGGTGACCGAGCGGCTGCGCGGCGGCGCGAAGATCATGGGCTTCGGTCACCGGGTGTACAGGACACTGGACCCCCGTGCCGCCCATCTGCGGCAGATGTCGGGCGAGCTGGCCGCCGAGTCGGGTGACGACACCTACTACCGGATGTCACGCCGGATGGAGGAAGTCGTCATGACCGAGAAGGGCCTCTACCCGAACGTCGACTTCTTCGCCGCCTCCGTCTACCACTACCTCGGCATCCCGACGGACCTGTTCACGCCGGTGTTCTCGGTGAGCCGGATGGCCGGCTGGACCGCGCACGTGATCGAGCAGCATGCCGACAACCGGCTGATCCGGCCGGACAGCGAGTACATCGGCGAGAGCGGGCTGACCTGGGTCCCGCTGGAGCTGCGGTGAAACATGCCGCGCGCGGAGGACAGCGGGAGCCGCGGGCGCGGCGCACGGACCCGGCCGGCAGCGGATCGCGCAGCCGGCTGGAGCAGCTGCCGTACTGGATCATCGTGTGCGGCGCCGTCGCCGGATTGCTGTCAATTCGCAGCGGTGAGAACTACGTCAGGAGCGGTACGTTGGTGCTGGCGGGCGTGCTGCTGATCGCGGCGGTCGCCAGGCTCCTGCTGCCGGAGCGCCGGGCGGGCATGCTAGCGACCCGGCGGCGCCTGGTAGACGCGGCAGCGTTCGGCGCCCTCGGCGTCGGCCTGCTCGTCGCGGGCCTGGTGCTGCCGGCGCCCTGACTGTTTTTGCGCGTCCGGCCCGGGCAGGGGCCGTCCGCGAGACCGGGCCGCCCCGGCCCGGCGGATGTGAGTGCTCCGCCGTGATACCGGCGCCGGCGTGACGAACGTGAGAAAGGGATCCAGCAGCATGTCCAAGATCAAGGTAGCGAATCCCGTCGTGGAACTCGACGGCGACGAGATGACCCGCATCATCTGGCAGTTCATCAGGGACGAGCTGATCCTGCCCTACCTCGACATCGAGCTGAAGTACTACGACCTTTCGGTGCAGAACCGCGACGCCTCCGACGACCAGGTGACGGTGGACGCCGCGAACGCCATCAAGCAGTACGGCGTCGGCGTCAAGTGCGCCACGATCACGCCGGACGAGGACCGGGTGACCGAGTTCGGGCTGAAGAAGATGTGGCGCTCGCCCAACGGGACCATCCGCAACATCCTCGGCGGCGTGGTGTTCCGCGAGCCGATCGTCATCTCCAGCGTTCCCCGTTTCGTGCCGGGCTGGACCAGCCCGATCATCATCGGCCGCCACGCCCATGGTGACCAGTACAAGGCCACCGACTTCGTCGTGCCGGGCCCGGGCACGGTGAGCATCTCCTTCCGGCCGCGCGGCGGCGCGGGCGAGCCGCTCGAGTTCGAGGTCGCGGACTTCCCCGGCAGCGGCGTGGCCATGGGCATGTACAATTTCGACGATTCCATCCGCGATTTCGCCCGCGCCACCATGCGGTACGCGCTCGACCGCCGGTACCCCCTGTACCTGTCCACCAAGAACACGATCCTGAAGGCCTACGACGGCCGCTTCAAGGACATCTTCGCGGAGGTCTTCGAGGCCGAGTTCAAGGCTGACTTCGAGGCCGCGGGCATCACCTACGAGCACCGGCTGATCGACGACATGGTCGCGCAGGTGATCAAGGGCAACGGCGGCATCGTGTGGGCCTGCAAGAACTACGACGGGGACGTCGAGTCTGACATCGTGGCGCAGGGCTTCGGCTCCCTCGGCCTGATGACCAGCGTGCTGCTGACCCCCGACGGCAAGACCATCGAGGCCGAGGCCGCGCACGGTACCGTGACCCGGCACTACCGCCAGCACCAGCAGGGCAAGCCGACCTCCACCAATCCCATCGCCTCGATCTTCGCCTGGACCAGGGGCCTGGCCTACCGCGGGAAGCTGGACGGCACCCCGGAGGTCACCCGGTTCGCCGACACGCTCGAGCGCGTGTGCGTCGAGACCGTGCTGAGCGGCAAGATGACCAAGGACCTGGCGCTGCTGGTCGGCAGGGACGCCCCGTACCTGAGCACCGAGGAGTTCCTGGCCGCGCTGGGCCAGAACCTGCAGGCCGCGATGGTCGCGCCGGCCGCCCAGTCCTAACCGCCCGGCAGCAAGCACGGGCAGCAGCGAGCAAAGGAGAGCACAGAAATGGCCCGCACAGGCAAGGTAACCGTCGTCGGAGCCGGGTTCTACGGCTCGACCACCGCCCAGCGGCTCGCTGAGTACGACATTTTCGACGAGGTCGTGCTCACCGACATCGTCGGGGGCAAGCCCGAGGGGCTGGCCCTGGACATGAACCAGTCGCGGCCGGTGGAGGGGTTCGAGACCAAGGTCACCGGCCAGACCACCGGCCCCGCGGGCGAGGGCTACGAGGCGATCGCCGGCTCGGGTGTCATCGTGATCACTGCCGGGCTGCCGCGCAAGCCGGGCATGAGCCGGATGGACCTGATCGGCGTCAACGCCAAGATCGTCCGCAGCGTCACTGAGCAGGCGGTCAAGCATGCGCCGGACGCGGTCCTCATCGTGGTCTCGAACCCGCTGGACGAGATGACGGCCCTGGCGGCGAAGGTGTCCGGCTTCCCGGTGAGCCGGGTCATGGGCCAGGCGGGCATGCTCGACACCGCGCGCTTCAGCTATTTCGTCGCTGAGCGCCTCGGCGTTCCCGTTTCGTCGGTGCGGACTCTCACGCTCGGCTCGCACGGCGACACGATGGTGCCCGTCCCCTCCGCCTGCTCGGTCGACGGCACGCGGCTGGCCGACCTGCTGCCGGCGGCGGACATCGACGCGCTGGTCGAGCGGACCAGGAAAGGCGGCGCCGAGATCGTCGGCCTGCTGAAGACCGGCTCGGCCTACTACGCGCCCTCGGCGGCGGCCGCCCGGATGGCGCGCGCGGTCGCGGAGGACTCCGGCGCGGTCCTGCCCGTCTGCGCGTGGGTCGACGGGCAGTACGGGATCTCCGGGGTGTTCCTCGGCGTCGAGGCGGAAGTCGGGGCGGCCGGCATCCGGCGGGTCGTCGAGCGTGACCTCACGCCGGAGGAGCTGGCGGCCCTGCAGACCGCCGCTGAGGCCGTCCGCGCCAAGCAGGCCGACGTCGCCAGCCTCTGACCCGCTGGCCGCCAGCAGACACTGACCAGCAGGCCCTGTGCAGCAGCAGGTCCTGTGTGCAGCAGGTGGTGCCCGGCAGCATCTGATCAGCGTCTGCTGCATGGCGCACGGTCAGCTGATCGTGAGCCGGCGCAGCGCCAGTTCCGCGAGGATCGCCGTCCCGTCGGCCAGCGCGCCGTCGTCAAAAACGGCCGCGGCGGAGTGGTTGAACGGCGCGGTGGCCGGGTCGGCGCCGGGCGGGCAGGCTCCCAGCATGATGAAGGCGCCGGGCACCTGCTCGAGGACGAAGGAGAAGTCCTCCGAGCCCGGCACCGGGAACGGTGCCCGCAGGAAGCGGCCGGCCCCGAGCATCTCGCTGATCGTCTGCTCGGCGAAGTCCACCTCGGCGGCATTGTTCACCGTGACTGGGTAGCCGTCCGCGAACTGCGCGTCGGCGCGCAGCCCGTGCGCGGCGGCGATCTCGCGGATCAGGTGCAGCGCGCTGTCCCGTACGGCCGTCCGCGCGCCGGGGGAGAAGGACCGGACCGTGGCCAGGAACCGGGCGTCGTCGGGGATGACATTGTCGGCGGTGCCCGCATGGAAGCTGCCGACGGTGATCACGACGGGGTCGAAGACGTCGAACTTGCGGGTGACCATCGTCTGCAGGGCCGTGACGATCTCGCAGGCGGCCGGGATCGGATCGGTAGCGCGATGCGGCTGGGAGGCATGGCCGCCCCGGCCGGTGATGGTGACTTCCAGGGTATCGGCGGCGGCCATCATCGTCCCCGCCCTGGTGGCGGTGATCCCGAGAGGCAGGATGCTGGAAGTGACGTGCAGGCCGAACGCGGCGGCGGGCGGCTCGCCCGCGGCCGCCAGGACCCCCTCGTCGATCATCTGCAGTGCGCCGCCGAGGCCCTCCTCGCCGGGCTGGAACATGAAGATCACGTTCCCGGCCAGCTCATCGCGGCGCGCCGACAGCAGCCGGGCCGCGCCGGCCAGCATGGTGGTGTGCAGGTCGTGGCCGCAGGCGTGCATGACGCCGTCGACCTGCGAGGCGTAATCGACGCCGGTGCGCTCGGTGACCGGCAGGGCGTCCATGTCGCCGCGCAGCAGTACGGTCTTTCCCGGCGTGCTGCCGCGCAGTACGGCCGTCACGGAACTCAGCGCGCGGCCGCAGTGCACCTCCACCGGCAGGCCGTCCAGCGCCCGCAGCACCTTCTCCTGGGTTCGGGGCAGATCCAGGCCGATCTCGGGCTCTCGGTGGATCGCCCGGCGAAGCTCCGCGAGCTCACCGGAGATCGTGACAGCGTCGTCGCGGACTCCCGTGCCCATGGACCATCTCCTTCGTGCCGCAGCGACCGGAATGTCGTGTGGCCTCAGGATGGCACGCCGGCCGCCAGATCGGGTCTGGCTCGCTCGCGGTGACCCGCTCTGCTTAGACTGTGCGAACACCGTGCGGCCGTGCGGTGTCCGCCGCGGCCGATGGCATCATCGCCAGCAGCCATCGCGTCCGGCCCACTGCCGAGGTCAGGGATCCAGACGTGAATGGCGTCGGCTGGGACATAATCATCGTCCTGGTCATAATTCTCATCGGGGGCTTCTTCGCGGGCGCCGAGATGGCTTTGGTGTCCCTGCGTGAGGGCCAGGTGCGTTCGCTGGCCAGGCGCGGGAAGCGCGGCAAGCGCGCCGCCCGGCTGGCCAGTGATCCCAACCGGTTCCTGTCCGCCGTCCAGATCGGCGTCACCGTCGCGACCTTGCTGTCGGGTGCCTTCGGCGCCCAGACGCTCGCCAGTGACCTGCGCAAGGTGCTGATCCACCACATGTCGCCGGGCCTGGCGTCCGTGCTCTCGCTCGTCGCCGTCACGCTGGCCATCTCGGTCCTCACGCTGATCTTCGGGGAGCTGGCGCCCAAGCGCATCGCGCTGCAGCGCAACGAGCGGGTCTCGCTGGCGGCGGCGCCGGTCCTGGACCTGCTGGCGGCGCTGGCCCGGCCGCTGGTGTGGCTGCTGTCCAAGTCGGTGAACGTGGTCGTCCGGCTGGCGGGCGGCGACCCGGCGGTGGCGCGCGGGGTGATGACCGAGCAGGAGCTGCGTGACCTGGTCGCCGGGAACCAGGTGCTGAGCGCCGACGAGCGGCACATCGTCGGCGAGGTCTTCGACGCGGGCAAGCGCCAGATCCGCGAGGTGCTGGTCCCGCGCACCGAGGTCGAGTTCCTGCCCGCCATCATGCCGCTCGAGGAGGCCGCGCAGATCGTGGCCCAGGAGCCGTACTCGCGCTTTCCCGTCTACCGGGAATCCTCTGATGATGTCATCGGCTTCGTGCACGCGCGGGACCTGCTCAACCCCGCGGTGCAGAACGGCTCCAGCCAGGTCGGCGACGTGTGCCGGCCCGTGAAGTTCCTGCCGACGAGCAAGACCGTGCTGTCCGCGCTGTCGGAGATGCGCAAGGACCGGGCCCACCTGGCGATCGTGGTCGACGAATACGGCGGCACCGCGGGCATCGTGACGCTCGAGGACCTGGTGGAGGAGCTCATCGGCGACATCCAGGACGAATATGACGTCGACGAGGGGAATCCCCGGCAGCTGGTCAGCGGCGAGCTGGAGGTCGACGGCCTGCTGAACCTGGACGAGTTCGCCGAGCAGACCGGGATCGAGCTGCCCGAGGGCCCCTACGAGACGGTGGCCGGCTTCCTGCTCGCCGCACTCGGCCATCTGCCCGGCCAGGGCGAGTCAGCGGAGATCGCCGGGCGGAAGCTGACGGTCACCCAGCTGGATGGCCGCCGGATATCCCGGCTGCGGGTCGACCAGCCCGCCGCTCCCGCGGGAACGCCGCCGGAGGCGGCCGCCGCGGCGTCGGCGGCGGGCGCTGCTGCGCAGCAGGAACCGGGCCGCGCGCCGCATTAGACTGGGCCGACTCAGCCGGGGGACCGCCCGGCCCTTCGAGCGAGCCAGCAGGTGACTACCCGCGCGGGGGAACCGCCCAGCTGGCGACGCCGCACTCTCGGAAGGTTGCACCGTGCACTCCAGCGCAGGCCACGAAGCCGGTGACGGCCGCCCGGTACTGGTGGTGGACTTCGGGGCGCAGTATGCGCAGCTCATCGCGCGCCGGGTCCGGGAATGCCAGGTCTACTCCGAAATCGTGCCGAGCACGATGCCCGCGCCCCAGATGCTCGCCAGGAACCCGGCCGCCATCATCTTGTCCGGCGGTCCCGCCTCGGTGTACGCGCCGGGGGCGCCCCCGGCCCCGCCGGGCCTGCTGGAGGCCGGGGTACCGGTTCTGGGCATCTGCTACGGCTTCCAGCTGATGGTGGCAGGCCTCGGCGGCGTCGTCGCGCGGACCGGCAGCGGCGAGTACGGCGCGGCCGTGCTTGAGCTCGCGCCGGCGGCAGGCACGCTGCTCGGGGACCTGCCGCAGCGCCAGCAGGTGTGGATGTCGCACGGCGACACCTGCGCCGCCGCGCCGCCGGGCTTCGCGGTCACGGCGGCTACCGCGAGCACCCCGGTCGCCGCGGCCGAGGATCCGGGCCGGCAGCTGTACGGGGTCCAGTTCCACCCCGAGGTGCTGCATACCGAGCACGGCATGACGATCCTGCGCCGGTTCCTGGCCGCGGCGGGCTGCCCGCCGATCTGGACCATGCACAGCGTGATCGACGAGCAGACCGAGCGGATCCGCGCGCAGATCGGCGAAGGCCGCGCCATCTGCGGCCTGTCGGGAGGCGTGGACTCCGCGGTCGCCGCTGCTCTCGTGCAGCGCGCGATCGGATCCCGGCTGACCTGTGTCTTCGTCGACCACGGCCTGCTGCGCGAAGGCGAGGCCGAGCAGGTCGAGAAGGACTTCGTGGCGGCCACCGGCGTCAACCTCAAGGTCGTCGACGCGCAGGAGATCTTCCTGGCCGCGCTGGCGGGAGTGACGGACCCCGAGCAGAAGCGCAAGATCATCGGCCGTGAGTTCATCCGCGCGTTCGAGCGGGCCGAACGGGAAATCACCGCGGCGGCGGCCAGCGGGGACGCCCAGGTGGGCTTCCTGGTCCAGGGCACCTTGTATCCGGACGTGGTGGAATCAGGCGGCGGCACCGGCGCGGCCAACATCAAGTCCCACCACAACGTCGGCGGGCTGCCCGATGACCTTGCGTTTGACCTGGTGGAACCGCTCCGGTCGCTGTTCAAGGACGAGGTGCGCCAGGTTGGCCTCGAGCTCGGGCTGCCCGAGGAGATCGTCTGGCGCCAGCCGTTCCCCGGCCCCGGCCTGGCCGTGCGGATCATCGGCGAGGTAACGCGCGACCGGCTGCGGATCGTCCGCGCGGCCGACGCCGTTGCCCGGCAGGAACTGACCAGGGCCGGCCTGGACCGGCTGATCTGGCAGTGCCCGGTGGTGCTGCTCGCCGACGTCCGCTCGGTCGGCGTCCAGGGCGACGGGCGCAGCTACGGGTGTCCGGTCGTGCTGCGGCCGGTGACCAGCGAGGACGCCATGACGGCGGACTGGGCCCGGCTGCCCGACGAGGTGCTGGCCACAATCTCCACGCGGATCACCAACGACGTGCCGGAGATTAACCGCGTCGTGCTCGACGTGACGAGCAAGCCCCCGGCCACGATCGAGTGGGAGTAGCCGCTCAGGTGACCCTGGCCGGCTCGGGGTCCAGTTCGAGGTAGGTCTGGTCGACGGTGATCTGGCGCAGCCTGGTCAGGGCGTCCCAGATATCGGTGAACCGCGTGCTGATCGGGGCGGGTCCCAGCCGGAGCCGGTCCGGAGCCCGGAAGTCGCCGATGATCCCGTCCTGGACCAGGGCCTGGCTCAGCCGCCACGCTTCGGGGTGGCGCAGGCAGACGTGGCCGCCGCGCTGGTCGTCCTCGCGGGGCGTGGCGACCTCGAAGCCCAGCGGCGCGAGCCATTCGTCGGCGAGCGCGATCAGGTACCCGGTCAGCGCGGTTCCCTTGACCCGCAGCCGGTCCATGCCCGCCTCGCCGAGCAGCCGGGCGCCTTCCTCCACCGCGACCGTGCCGATGATCTGCGGCGTGCCGGTGGCGAAAGCGTCGATGCCCGGCGCCGGCTGGTAATGGGGTCCCATCGCGAACTGATCCCGCTGGCCGAACCAGCCCCAGACCGGCTGGCGCAGCCGGCTCTGAAGCTCCTCGCGGACGTACAGGAACGCCGGTGCGCCGGGGCCGGCGTTGATGTACTTGTAGGTGCACCCGACGGCCAGGTCAGCGCCCGAGGCGTCCAGTTCGACCGGCACGGCGCCCGCCGAGTGGGACAGGTCCCACAGCACGGTCGCCCCGGCATCGTGCACGATCCTGGTGAATCCGGCCATGTCCGCCAGCGCCGCGCTGCGGTAGGCGACATGCGAGAAGCTGGCCAGGGCCGTGCGGTCGTCCAGGGCCTCGAGCACGGCCTTCTCGCTGAGCCCGGCATCCGGATCGGTGTGGATCATGCGCAGCTCGCAGCCGCGCTGCGCCGCGATGCCCTCCAGGACGTAGCGGTCAGTGGGGAAGTTGTCGTCGTCAGTGACGATGACATCCCGGCCCGGCTGGTTGTCCAGCGCCGCCCAGGCCAGCTTGTACAAGTTGATCGTGGTGGAGTCGCAGACCAGCACCTGACCGGGCGCGGCGCCGAGCAGCTGCTCGCCGAGGGCGTCACCGGCCTGCCGCGGCAGGCCCATCCAGCGATCCCAGGACCGGACCAGCCCGACGCCCCACTCCTGGTCGACCACATCGGCGATGCGGGCCTGCGTCCGGACCGGCAGCGGGCCCAGCGAGAAACCGTCCAGGTAGATCAGCGCCGGGTCGTGCCGCACGAACCGATCGCGGAAATGCGCGAGCACGTCCGCCGCATCTTGTTCTTCCGCATAAGCGCGGTCTGTCGAGAACGTCGTCACGTCCCTACAGTAGTGGCGGGCCCCGCCGCTAGTGGCATTTCGTCCCGAACCATCACGAAGTGGCCCAGTTGTTCCGGCGTGCTGGCGGCCCCTGCGCCGACGCCCGTCAGCCGTCAGCCCGGCGCCGCCGGCGCCGCACGCCGAGGACCACGAGGATCACCGCGATGAGGACGGCCAGCGGCGGGATGGCCCGCTTCAGCACCGGCATCCCGGCCACGCTCAGCAGGTCGATGGCGTCGTCGTCACCGGGCCGCGTCGGCGCGAACGGCTGCGGCGTGACCCGCGGCGGCGCGGCGGATGCGCCGTAACCGGACGTGCTCCCGGCGGACACGGTGTCAGCGGCGACGTTGTCCGCCGGCGCCGAGCCAGCCGGCGTGCTGCCGGACCAGGCCTCCGCGGCCCGGACGCTGGCCGGCGTGGTGCTCGCCGCCGTGCCCGCCGCGGACGTGCCGGAAGCGGCCGCATCGAACAGCGTGTCGTCCGAGGCTGCCGCGTCCGGGGCCTCGCCCTCGGCGCCCGTGCTCTCGGTAATCAGGCCGCCCGCGCGGCCGTTCGCGCTGGCATCCGCGGCAGCGCCCGCGGCGGCCTCGGCGGGAGCGCCGTCGGCCTCGCGCAGCGTCAGGCCGCGCTCGGCGAGCCGCTGCCGGATCTCGTCCACCGACGCCGGGCCGATGTTCTCGATCTCCAGCAGCTGCTGCGCGGTCTGCTCGGACAGCTCGCCGACCGTGTGCACGCCCACCCGGCGCAGGCTGTTGTAGGAGCGCAGCGGCAGCTGCAGTTCCTCCAGCGGCAGGGCCGCCGCGTCGTCTCGCTCGCCAGCCGCCCCCGCCTCGGCCGCGCCGCCGGCCTGGTCAGCGGTGAGCATCTCCGCCAGGTTGGCGGCAAAGATCCCGATCAGCTTGCCGCCGACCTCGCTCATCACGCCGCGGCCGAACTGCGCGGGCTTGCCGGTGACGTTCAGGCTCGTGTGCACGATGACGTGCGTCTCGTCGCCCTCGCCTTCCAGCATCGAGCGGATCTTCGCTGACGCCGTGCCCGCGCCGCGGGTCTCCTTGCCGGACGCTTCCAGCGTGATGTAGTGCGCGTTCGGATCACGCTCGACGAAGCGTGCCGTTCCCGCGTAGGTCATCGCGATCGGGCCGACCTTCACCTTGATCCGCCCGCTGATCACGTCGCCGTCCACGGAGTCGAGGGTGGCGCCCGGCCAGCAGGGCGCCACCCGCACCACGTCCAGCAGCACAATACACGCCCGCACCACGGGGACCGGGACGGTGAATGAGAG
>JBKQMG010000261.1:0-33413 GCA_052146815.1 Streptosporangiaceae bacterium
TCCCGGCCGGCCGGGACCCGAGGGTACGCGGCGCGGCCCGTCCGGCTCCAGCCGGGCCGCCGACGACAGCTAAGCGGGTGTGCCCTCGTACCGGCGAGGGCCCCGAAAGCGCGAGGCCGGGCATCGGCGCGAGACCAGATGCCCGGCCTTGTCACGTGCCGGGCCTGTCAGGCGGCCGGGCCCTGATCGCCCGCCCGGCGCCTTCGCGGCCGCGTGCCGTCAGGCCGGAAGGGTATCGAGGCGGCGCAGGATGACGCCCTCCCGCAGGGCCCACGGGCAGATCACCAGCTCGCGCAGCTCAAACAGGTCCATGGCCCCGTCGGCCACGATCGCGCCGGCGATCAGCTGCGGTGCCCGCCCGCGCGAGACGCCGGGCAGCTGCGCCCGCTCCGCCGCGCTGGTCTTGGCCAGCCGCTCGGCGAGCGCGGTGACGTCGGAGTGGTGCAGCACCCGCCGGACGTAGAAACCCTCGCTGGACGGTGCGGCGCCGGCGATCCTGGCCAGCTGCCGGAACGTCTTCGACGTCGCCACCGCATGGTCGGGACGGCCGTCTCGCATGACCGAGCCTGCGGTCGCGGCGATCTCCGCCCGCACGTGCTTGCGCAGCTGGCGGACCTCAGCCGGCGTTGGCGGATCCCCGGTCAGCCAGTCCCTGGTCAGCCGGCCCGCGCCCAGCGGCAGCGAGACGGCGACGCCCGGCTCCTCGTCGACCCCGGAGGCAATCTCCAGTGAGCCGCCGCCGATATCGAGCATCAGCAGCCGCCCCGACGACCAGCCGAACCACCGGCGGGCGGCCAGGAAAGTCAGCCGGGACTCGTCCTGTCCGGGCAGCACCCGGATGTTCACCTGGGTTTCGGCCTGGATCTGGGCCAGCAGCTCGTCGCCGTTGTCGGCGTCGCGCACAGCGGATGTGGCGAACGCGAGCAGTTCCTGGGCGCCTTTGTCCTCGGCGATCCGCAGCGCCTCGCCGACGAACTCCCGCAGCTGCAGCGCGCACTCTTTGGTGAGCCGGTTGGCGCTGTCCAGATGCTCGCCGAGGCGAAGCTCAGCCTTATAGGAAAACGCTGGCAGGGGCCGCGCGCCTTGGTGGGCATCCACAACGAGCAGATGCACAGTGTTCGAGCCGACGTCCAGCACGCCCAGTCGCATACCTTGACGCTACTGGGCCAGGGGACAAACAGTGAGGCCGTCCCCGCGTTTTCCCCGGCCGTCATGCGTCCTCTTTACCAGCCGGCGGCGCTCTCCTGGCCGCCGCCGGGCTCTCCTCGCCGCCGGCGCCCTGCTACCAGGCGTCCGTGTCCTCGATACGGACCTGAGCGGGGGCCCGGCGGGCGGAGATGGCCGCCGCCGCGGCTTCCGCCTCGTGCAGCACCCGCAGCAGGTTGCCGCGGGCCAGCAGGTCGCAGTCGGACTCGCTCCAGCCGCGGCCGATGAGCTCGGCGAACAGGGCGGGATAGCAGGAGACGTCTTGCAGGCCCGCGGGCAGGAGGTCGGTTCCGTCAAAGTCACCGCCCAGGCCGACGTGCTCGACGCCGGCCACCTGCCGGACATGCTCGACATGATCGGCGACCTGCCCGAGCGTGGCGACGGGCGGCGGGTGCGCGGCTGTCCACTCCTCGTGCAGCTGCTGCCGGGCCGCCATGTCCCGGTAGTCCATGCCGCGCCGCTCCACCTCGGCGGCGAAGCCCAGCTCCCACTCCCGGCAGGCGGCGGAGACGAACGGGGGCACGAAGGTGACCATGCACAGGCCGCCGCTCGCCGTCAGCCGCGCGAGGATCTCGTCGGGGACATTACGCGGGTGGTCGCAGATCGCCCGCGCGCTGGAGTGGGAGAAGATCACCGGCGCCTGCGCCTCATCCAGCACGTCGCGCATGACGGAGGCCGCCACGTGGGACAGGTCGACGAGCATGCCGAGCCGCTGCATCTCCGCGACTACCCCGCGGCCGAACGCGGTCAGGCCGCCCGCGACGGGCTTATCGGTAGCCGAGTCGGCCCACGGCACGTTGCGGTTATGGGTCAGAGTCAGGTAGCGGACCCCGAGCGCGTAGAAGGCGCGCAGGACAGCGAGTGAGCAGGCAATGGAGTGGCCGCCCTCCGCGCCGAGGAGCGAGGCAATTTGCCCGGCAGAAATGATCCTCTCGGCGTCGGCGGCGGTGCGCGCCAGTTCAAGAGCCGCCGGGTAGCGCCGGATGAGGTCGTGCACGAGGTCGATCTGCTCCAGGGTCGCGATGACCGCGGATTCGCCCTCCAGTTCAGCCGGCACGTACACCGACCAGAACTGGCCGCCGACACCGCCGGCGGCCAGCCTGGGCAGGTCAGTGTGGGTGAAGGGCACTGGCGCCGCCAGATCCGTCGCCGGGCCCGCCGGGCCGGCCTGGCGCAGCGCCCAGGCCAGGTCGTTGTGGCCGTCGATGACGGGAAACCGGCGAAACGGCTCGCGGAGGCAGGCCTGCGCGTCTGGCGGGAGGTCGCTCATTGCCCAAGCCTAGAGACCCGGCCGCCAGGGCGCCGGCGCCGGATCTCAGGTACGCGCGCGCTTGCGGGCCGGCGGCTCGTGCCGCAAGGACCCGGCGGTGCGGAACAGGAACTCCGGATAGGTCTCGGGTGCCTTCTCCGGGTGCTCGATGTACATGTCCGCCGACATGCGCAGCTCGGTGGATCTGCGCGCCGCCTGGTGGCATTCGACCAGCACGGCGGCGATCCGCCGCGCGAGCCGTGACAGGGCGCTCGTCCGCGTCTGGTGGTCGTTACTGGGGTTACCGGTCTTGCTCACTCCCCCAGCATCGCCCGGGCCTTTCCGCACTGACAGTGGCAGTGATGCCATAACAGCGTGACATCCTGCCATCCCTGCGTCAGGCTGAGGAAATGCTCGTCAACGTCGCCGCTGTCGTCCTCGATGGGTTCACCCCGTTCGAGCTGGGCGTGCTCTGCGAGGTGTTCGGCGTGGACCGGACCGACGACGGCCTGCCCGCCTATGACTTCGCGGTGGCCGCAGGCGAGCCAGGGCCCTTGCGCTCGGAAGCGGGATTCACCCTGGAGACCCCGTTCGGCCTGGAGCGGCTGGAGGAAGCCGATCTGATCACGGTGCCGGCGGCTAACGAGCGGGGCGGCCGCAGCTGCCGCGAGGACTATCCCGAGGACATGCTGGCGGCGCTGCGCCGGTGCGTCGACCGGGGCGGCCGGGTGCTCAGCGTGTGCAGCGGCGCCTTCGCCCTGGGCGCGGCGGGGCTGCTGGACAATCGCCGCTGCACGACGCACTGGCGGCATGCTGACCAGCTTGCCTTGACCTACCCCGCGGCCAAGGTGGATCCCTCCGTCCTCTACGTCGAGGACGGCCCGGTCATCACCAGCGCCGGCACCGCGGCCGGCATCGACGCGTGCCTGTACCTGGTGCGCCAGGAACAGGGCAGCCGGGTAGCTAACGCGATCGCCCGCCGCATGGTGGTGCCGCCGCACCGCGATGGCGGCCAGGCCCAGTACGTCGAGCGGCCGGTCGCCGGCCCTGACGCCGACACCCTCGGCGAGGTCATCCGGTGGATGGAGCAGCACCTGGGCCAGCAGGCGAGCATCCGGGACCTGGCCGCGCGGGCGGCCATGTCGCCCCGGACCTTCGCCCGGCGGTTCGTGCAGGAGACCGGCACGACCCCGCGGCACTGGCTGACCGGACAGCGGATCCTGGCCGCCCAGCACCTGCTCGAGGAGAGCGACGCCACGATCGAGGTGATCGCCGCGCGGACGGGCTTCGGCAACGCGACTGCCCTGCGGCATCACTTCCGCGCCTGGTGCGCGACGACGCCGCAGGCCTACCGGCGGCAGTTCCGCGGCCCGTCCGGCGACAGCGGCCCCGCCAGGCAGCCCCGCCCCGCGGCCCCCCACGCGGCGGGCCGCCGGCCGGTCCTGGCCGCGCAGTTGCCTGCCTGAGGTGGCCGGCGCTCAGCGTCCTTCCGACGTGCCCGTCCCGGGCCCGGCTGACCCAGCGCAGCCCGCGGGCCACCAGGCGGGGCGAACGCGCCTGGTAATCATTCTCGGCGCGCTGAGCTCGTTCGCGCCGCTGTCCATCGACATGTACCTGCCCGCGCTGCCGTCGATGGCACGAGACCTGCACACCTCCCCGGCGGCCGCGCAGCTCAGCCTGACGGCGTGCCTGATCGGGCTGGCGGCCGGGCAGCTGCTGGCCGGGCCGCTCAGTGACGCGCGCGGCCGCCGCGGCCCGCTGCAGGCCGGGGTCGGCATCTACGCGGCCGCCTCGGCTTTGTGCATCCTCGCGCCCAGCATCTGGGTACTGCTGACGCTGCGGCTGCTGCAGGGCCTGGCCGGCGCGGCCGGGATCGTCATCGCCCGCGCGATCGTCCGTGACCTTTACGACGGCGACGAGATGGCCCGCTTCTACGCGCTGCTGCTGGTGGTCAACGGCGCGGCGCCCATCCTGTCGCCGATCATCGGCGCGCAGCTGCTGCGGGTCACGACCTGGCGCGGGGTCTTCGCGGTCCTCGCGCTGATCGGCGTGGTGCTCCTGCTCTGCGTTGTGCTGTGGCTGCCGGAGACGCTGCCGCCGGCGCGGCGGCGCACCGGCGGCCTGCGCGACGTCGCCCGGACCAGCGCCCTGCTGCTGCGCGACCGTGAGTTCAGCCGCTGCGCCCTCGCCGGCGGCCTGGCGTTCGGCGCCATGTTCGCCTACATCTCCGGCTCGCCGTTCGTGCTGGAGGCTAAATTCGGCATCTCGCCGCAGCTGTTCAGTCTGCTGTTCGCGATCAACGGGACCGGCATCATCTGCGCCGGCCAGGCCTCGCGGCTGCTCGTCGGGCGGCTGTCCCCGCGCTCGCTGCTGACCATCGGGCTGACCATGACCGCCTCGGGCGGCGTCCTGCTGCTCATCGCCGCACTCACCTCAGCGGGGCTGCCGCTGATCCTGCCCGCCCTGTTCCTCGTGGTGGCCAGCATCGGGCTGGTGCTGCCGAATGCGACCGCGCTCGCTCTCGACCAGCACGCCGATCAGGCGGGCAGCGCGTCCGGAGTCCTCGGCGTCACGCAGTTCGCCATCGGCGCCGTGACCGCCCCGCTGGTCGGCGTGGCGGGCCCGCACACCGACCTGCCGATGGCCGTCGTCATCTGCATCCTCGGCGTCAGCGCCTGGCTGAGCCGCCCCGCATCCCCCGCCGCCACGTAAGCGGCGGCTGGGCAGCCGCGGCGGTCAGGCCGGGGTGTTCAGGCGGGCGGCGCTCAGGCCGAGGCGGCGGCCAGGCGGTCGCGGGCGGCGGCGATCCGGCGGAGGGTCTCCTCGCGCCCGAGGACTGCCAGCGACTCGAACAGCGGGAGCCCGACCGTCCGGCCGGTGACCGCGACCCGGACCGGTGCCTGCACCTTGCCGAGGGACATCTCGAAGCGCGCGCCGATTTCCTCGAGCCGGGCGCGCAGGCTGTCCGGATCCCACGGTGCCGGCTCGAACGCCTGCCAGGCAGCCGCCAGCACTTCAGCCGCCGGGCCCTTCATGGCCTTGCCCCAGGAGCCTTCGTCCACGGCAGGCTCGGGCAGGAAGGCGAAGTCCACCATCGCGGCGATCTCCGCCAGCAGCGAGATCCGGGTCTGCGCGAGCGGGGCGAGCACGGCGAACACGTCAGGATCGAACCGCCCCGGCGGCCAGGACGCGGCCGGCGGCTGCAGCCACGGCTGGCAGGCGTCGATGAACTCCTCGGCCGACAGGGCCCGGATGTACTCCCCGTTGAAGGCGCGCAGCTTCTTGACGTCGAAGAAGGCGGACGAGGTGTTGACGTCCTCGATCCGGAACTCGCTCACGATGACGTCCCAGGGCAGGATCTCCCGGTCGTCGCGCGGCGCCCAGCCCAGCAGCATCAGGTAGTTGCGCATGGCCGCGGCCAGATAGCCCTCGTCGCGGAAGTCCTCCAGCGCGACCTTGTCCCGTCGCTTGGACAGCTTCTGCCGTTTCTCGTTGACGATGACCGGTACATGAGCCCAGGTCGGGGGCTCATGCCCGAGTGCCTCCCACAGCAGCTGCTGCTTGGGCGTGTTCGGCAGATGCTCCTCGGCGCGGATCACCAGCGTGATGCCCTGGGTCATGTCATCGACCACGTTGGCCAGCAGGAACAGCACCGACCCGTCGCCGCGCGCGATCACGAAGTCCTCGATCGTGGCGTTGTCGAACGCGGGCTTGCCGCGGACCAGGTCGACGACGATCGTCGTGCCCTGATCGGGAGCGCGGAACCGCAGGGCCCGGCCGGGGGCGGGTTCCAGGCCGCGGTCGCGGCAGTACCCGTCGTAGCCCCGGTGCGGATCGCCGGTGCGGGCCACGATCTCCTCGCGGGTGCAGTCGCAGTAGTACGCACGGCCCTGCTCGTAAAGCCGGGCGGCAGCGGCCTGATGCTCGGCCAGGAACTGCGACTGCAGGTACGGGCCCTCATATTCGGACGGGCCGATTCCCAGCCACTCCAGCGCCGAGATGATCCCCTCGATCCACTCCGGCCGGTTGCGGGCCGCGTCGGTGTCCTCGATCCGCAGCACCATCGTGCCGCCCGACTGCCGGGCCACCACCCAGTTGAACAGCACGGACCGCGCGCTGCCGACGTGCAGCACGCCGGTCGGCGACGGCGCGAAACGTACCCGGACCTGGCCCGCGGGGGAATTCGTCACAGCACGTGAGTCTATCGGCGCCGCGCCAGCCGATACTCGCGTGCCGCGACCGCCCGGCGGCGGCACAATCGGCAGATGGCACCGGACTGGATGCTCGACGAACTCGCCCACGCGGGCCCGGAGCATCTCGATCCGGCCTTCGTCGCCGGTTACGACCGCAAGGCCGGGACGGACCCGGCGCAGGCCCTGGAAGTGCTGGTTCGCCACGGCCTGGATGAGACGTCGACCGTCCTGGACCTGGCCGCCGGAACCGGCACGCTGACCCTCGCCGCAGCCCCGCACTGCGCGCAGGTCACCGCCGTCGAGATCTCGCCCGCCATGCTGGGCATCCTGCACCGCCGGATCGCGGCCGCCGGGCTGACGAACGTGCAGGTGGTGCAGGCCGGCTTCCTGAGTTACGCGCACGCCGGGCCGCCCGTGGACATCGTCCACACCCGCAATGCGCTGCACCAGCTGCCGGATTTCTGGAAGGCCATCGCCCTGAATCGCATCGCGACCATGCTGCGGCCCGGCGGCATCCTGCGGGTCGAGGACCTGATCTATGACTTCCAGCCGGCCGAGGCCACTGAGGTATTCGCCCGCTGGCTCGGCAGCCGGGTGAGCGATCCCGCGGCCGGCTACACCAGCGAGGACATCGCCGAGCACATCCGGACCGAGTACAGCACCTTCCGCTGGCTGTTCGAGCCGATGCTGGCGGCAGCCGGATTCGAGATCGCCGAGGCGCGGTACGAGGGCCAGGTCTACGGCAGCTACGTCTGCGTGCAACGCCGCGAACCACGCTAGCGGCCCGGCCGCTGGCCGCACGCCACCGGGCAGCACCAGGCCGCACGACTGCCGGCCTCGTGAGCCGGGCCCAGCTTCTGCGATTCTGGTCACTCAACGTGTACGTTGAGTCGGGTTTCGTGACCTTGGCGGCCGGTGCGTACCGGGCGGCGCTCAGGCTGGAGTCGATGGCAGCGGGAAGCTGGATGACCAGGGCCAGGAAGGCCGCGCCGCCCGCGGCCGCGGTCCGCCGAGCTGTGCAGGTTCTCATCGCCGCGCTGCCGATCGTCGTCCTGGCCGGATTTGCCAGCGGGCCGTCCGCGGCCGTCTGGACAGCCCTCGGCCTGGTGATGGGCGCCATCGCGAGGACTTTCCTGGACCTGGGCCGTGCCGCGGCCGTGGTGGCAGCGGCCACCGCAGTGGCCGCCGCGGCCGCCGCCTGCACCGGACGGCCGGTACTGGCCGGGTGCATCGTCGCGGCGGCCGCCGTGCTCGCGGGGCTGGCCAACCGCTGGGCGGCCGGGGTGGCGAGCCTCGCGCCCGTGACGGCGGCGATCGCCGGATCGCAGCGCGGCCTCGGCTGGCCCGCGCTGGGCGGGTGGATCCTGGCCGGGGCGCTCTACGGGATCATCGTCGTGGGCCTGGTGCATGTGCACCTGCCGCCGCGGCCGGTCGGCGCGGCCCGGGCGGCGGGGCATACCGCCGTGCTGGCGCCCCTGTGCGGCGCCGCGGAGGGCCTGGCGGTCGCGTTGCGCCTGCCGCACGGCTACTGGATCGTGCTGACCCTCGCGGCGGTGCTGCGCCCGGTCGCACGGGAGTCAGCCGGGCGCGCAGTCAAGCGGGTGGCCGGCACGCTGCTCGGCGTGCTGCTCCCCATCCCTCTCGTCCTGTTCCTGCCGCGGGCAGCGCTGATCACCATCGCCGTCGCCTGCGTCGTCGGCTCAGTGTCGTACCTGTTCGCTGGTCAGTACACCCGGCAGACGGTGCTGATGACCATCGCCATCGTGATCCTGGCCTCCGGCGGCGTCCGGGCCGCTGCCCTGGCCGTCGGCGAACTGCGGCTCGCCTGGACCATCGTCGGCGCCGCCGTCGCAGCGACCGCTGCCGGCATCATGTGGCGGATCGAGCGCGACTGGCCTGCGTGACGCCGCTGCCGCCCTCGCGACCGCTGCCGCCCAGGATCGCTGCCGCTCCCCTGGCCCCGCTGCCGCCCTCCTGGCACCGCCGCCGGCTGCCGCGGCCGGGTCATGGTCACCGCGGCCGGGAAGCGGCCGGGATTCGGCACCTGGCGACCGGTGCGCCGTAACCGCGGGGAAACAAAGCCCGCGCAAAATAGGGCAATGACGTCGCGGTGGCTCCGGATCGGATGTGACTTCAGGTACGCGGCCGAGATTGACACGCCGGTGATCTTCCAGGTCAAGCCGGGCGAGTCAGCCGACGTGGTCCTTAAAGACGAGCAGTGGTCGTCGGAGCCTGCGATGGAGGTCCGCGGGTACACCGATCTGTACGGGAACCCGTGCGCCCGCGCGGTGCTCCCGGCCGGCCGGTCGAGCTTCCGCTACCACGCGCTCGCGGCCGTGCCGGACGCCGCCGAGGACGCCGACCCGCAGGCCCCCGAGTGCCCGGCCGGGTCGCTGCCCGACGGCACCCTGATCTTCACCCTGCCGAGCCGGTACTGCCTGCCCGATGTCCTCGGCAACGAGGCATGGAACCGGTTCGGCGGCCTCACCCCTGGCTACCGGCGGGTGCAGGCCATCTGCGACTACGTGCACGGCCACCTCGAGTTCGAGTACGGCAGCACGACGGCACTGTCGACCGCCGCGGATGTCAACGCGGGCGGCCGCGGGGTGTGCCGGGACTACACGCACCTGGCGATCTCGTTCTGCCGGGCGCTGAGCATCCCGGCCCGCTACGTCTTCGGCTACCTGCCGGACATGGACGTGCCGCCCAATCCCGAGCCGATGGACTTCGCGGCCTGGATGGAGGTCTGGCTCGGTGACCGGTGGTGGACTTTCGATCCCCGTAACAACATGCGGCGCAAGGGCCGGATCGTCATCGGCCGGGGGCGCGACGCGTCCGACGTGGCGATGGTGACGACCTTCGGCGGCCCGCTGCTCGAGTCACTGGTGGTGCAGTCGGAGGAGGTTCCCGGATGATGCTGGACTCCGAGGCGCTGACGGCGTCCCTGCTCGATCACCGGCAGCTTGATCTCGACGCGGCCGGCCGGGTTACCTATGTCCTGCAGCAGAGCTTCCGCTACGACTACGACGCGCCGGTGGAGTCACTGCGCCAGCGCCTGGTCGTCGTGCCGCCGGCCCAGCACGGCAGCCAGCACCGGCGCGCGCACCGGCTGGACGTCACCGGCGCCCGGGCCCGCCGGTCGGTGCGGCCCGACGCGCGCGGCAACGTGGTGGCCCGGCTGCACGCCGATCGCGTCGAGCGGAGCGTCGAGTTCCGCCTGGTCGCCGTAGTGGAGCGGGTACGCGACGACGGCCCCGTCACGCTTCCGGCCGCGGCACTGTGCAGCCCGGGCCTGCTGCGGCCCACCCGGCTCACCGCGGCTGACGACCGGCTCCGCGAGCTCGGAGCGGAGGTGGCGCGAGATACCGGTACCCCGCTCGAGCGCGCGGCGCGGATCTGCGATCTGGTGCACTCGGCGATTACCTATGAATACGGCGTCACGTCCGTGCAGACAACGGCCGCGCAGGCGCTGGCCGCCGGGCGGGGCGTCTGCCAGGACTCGGCCCATGTAATGCTCGCGCTGTGCCATGTCGTCGGGCTGCCGGCCCGGTACGTTTCGGGCCACCTGATCGGCCAGGGCGGCACGCACGCCTGGGTCGAGGTCGTCGTGGCAGGGGAGCAGGACGCCGTCGCCGTCGCGTTCGATCCCTGTAACGGACGCCGTGCGGGCAGCGGCTACCTCACGGTCGCCACCGGCCGCGACTACGCGGACGTGGCCCCGACCTCAGGCTCCTATTCAGGCACGTCCGCCAGCCGCCTCACGGCCAGCCGCAGAGTCGGCGTCCTCGCCGCCGCCTGAGCCCGGCCGCGCGGTGCTGACGACGACCGGCAGCGTCAGCGCGCCAGGCTGACGGGCATCATGCAGGACCCGGACGTCGACGGGCACCAGCCGGGTGGCCGTCGCCGGCGGCTCGCCGGTCCCGGTGTTGCGGGCGAACCGCGGGTGCGCGCCCCCGGATATCTGCAGCCGCAGGCGGTGCCCCGCGGCGAACTGGTGGGCGGCCGAGCTCATCGCCACGGTGATGAGCGATTCAGCCCGCGAGCCGTCCGCATCCGGCGCCAGCCGGACCAGCCCGTCGCACACGTTGCGCGAGCGGCCCTGCGCGTCAACGTCACACAGCCGGGCGAAAATGTCGAAATGCGGGCTGCTGGCGCTGACCTGCAGCCGGACGCTGACCGGGCCGGCCACCTCAAGCGCTGCGGGGAGCGGCGCGCTGGTGAAGACCAGGACGTCGGGGCGCGCTTCGAGGGCCTTGTTGTCGACGGGACCCGCTTTGCGGGAGAGCAGCTGGCCGCCGGCTGAGGGCGTGGGGCGCGCCGGGTCGTAGCGGAAGGACGAGATGCCGGCCGCCGCGGGCGGCGTGCCGGCGAGACTGCCGTCGGCGCTCAGGTACCACGGCTGCGGAGTCATCAGCGCGGGCGGCCAGTCCGGCAGATCCCGCCACTCGCCGCAGCCGCCGACGTGCACCCGCACCGAACTGCCCGGCGCGCTGGCCGGGTCGTCCCGCAACGACGTGCGCAGCCAGCAGAGCGCCTCGGTGAGGACTGCCGGCAGGTCCTTGTCGAAGGCTGAGGCGTGCGTCCACGGGCCGACGACCAGGTGCACCGCGGATCCGCCGTCGCGAAGGCTGCGGTAGGACGCCAGCGTCTGGTCCAGGCAGATGTCGTGCCAGCCCGTGAGCAGGCTGACCGGCACCGCCGGGGACACGGGAGTCCCGGCGAGACTGATTTCCTTCCAGTACGGGTCACCGGCGTCCGGATGAGTCAGCCAGTGCTCGAAGAAGCCGACGCGGCCGCCGAGGGCCGGCGGGTAGGAATCCAGCAGCGGAAGAGCCGTCGCGACATGACGCAGGCGGCGCTGGAGCCGGAGGGCGCCCTTGACCAGCGCGCCGATACCGCGCGGGAAGCACAGCGTGGCGTAGGTCGCGACCAGCACGTTCTCCAGCGCGAACGCGCCGCCGGGGTACATGACCCCGTAGGGGTCGAGCACGCCGTTCTGCACGATCATGGCCCGCAGCTCGGGCGGCGGATCCGCCGCGAGCGCGAACTGGACGTAGCCGAGGTAGCTCGCTCCGATGGTGGCGAGCTGCCCGCTGAACCAGTCCTGCTGGCGCAGCCACGCCACCGCCGCCTGGCCGTCGGCCCGCTCCTGCCGGAACGGGTCGTAGGTGCCCCCGGACCCGCCGGTACCGCGGCAGCTCTGGAGCAGGACATGGAAGCCCTGCTCGGCGAACAGGGCGCCGAACAGGTAATTCCAGGGAAAGCCCCGCCCGTAGGGCGAGCGGACGAGCAGCGCGGGGAAAGGACCTCGGCCCTGCGGGATGTAGTGGTCAGAGCGCAAGGTGATGCCGCCGGGAGCGGGGATCTCCAGGTCCCGGTCGACGGTGACGGCGTGCTGCGGCGGCGGGAGGCCCTTCCTGGACAGCGCCACCATCGCCCGGACCCGGAGCGGGAGACGGGCTCGCACGGTCGGGCGGTTCTCGGTACCAGTCATGTTTCCTGCCCTCCGCTGCCGTACTGATCTTTTTCGTACCTCGTACGATGTTTCTGCGGGCAGCATACTCCGTACAATGCACGCTGATAAGACCACGGAGGAGGTGATGGCAGATGGCCGGGCCAGGACCCGATCCGAGGCTGAGCGCGCTGGTGCCGATCTGGGACCTGCCCGAGCGCGGCGAGCGGGGCCCGAAGCCGAAATACAGCCGCGCCGAGATCGCGGCAGCCGCCGTCCGCCTGGCCGACGCCGAGGGCCTGGCCGCGGTCACGATGCGGCGGATCGCGGCCGAGCTCAGGATGGGCACGATGTCGCTGTACAGCTACGTGCCCGCGAAAGAGCACCTGGTCCAGCTGATGATCGACGAGGCGGCGCGCGAGTACGTCTACCCGTTGGACCTGCCGCGCGACAGGCAGCTGGCGATCATCGACCTGGCCCGCCAGGGCCGCGACATCGCCGTCCGCCATTCCTGGCTGCCCGCCGTCATGCACCGGCCGCCTGCGATCGGCCCGCACGCCATGCGCTACGTCGACTACTTCCTCGGCCTGCTCGGGGACAGCGCCCTGGACACCGGCGCCAAAATGGAGCTCCTCGCCCTGGTCAACGGGTTCGCCATCATGTACGGCGGCATGCAGGCGGCCATGGCCGAGGAACGCAAGCGCACGGGCGTGACCGAGCAGGAGCAGGCCGCCGTGCAGGTCCGGGCCCTGGTCGCGGCCGCCGCCAGCGGCGCCTACCCGCATCTGGCCGCCGCGATGGCCGCGCCGTCCCCGGCCAGGGACGCTGACGACATCTTCGAGTCCAGCCTCATGTTTCTCGTCGACGGCGCACTGGCCAGGTAACCGCGGCCGCCTCAGGGCCGGTTCAATGGCCACCGGAATGCCCCCGGCGGCCGCCCCGGTCATTAGGCTCTGCGGAGCGTGCCGCCTTATCGCAGCCCCGCCCGCCCCGTCCGCGCGAGGAAAGAGACGCCGATGACCGAGGACGCCACCCCGCTCGCGCTGGTCGTGTGGTTCACGCTGCGGACCGGCTCGGAGCAGGAGTTCGACGACCTTGTCGCCCGCACGACCGAGGGCATCCTGGCCAGCGAGCCCGGCACCCTGGTCTATGCCTGTCACCGCGTGCACGGCTCGCCGCGAGACCGGATCTTCTACGAGCTGTACCGCGATCGCGCCGCCTTCGACGCCCACGAGGCGCAGGAGCACACCCGCAAGTTCCTCGCCGAGCGGGAGCCGCTGCTGGAATCGACTCAGGTCGACTACCTCAGCCTCGCCGGCGGAAAGATCCCGGCCAGCGCCGCGACCAGCTGACGGCAGGATTTGCGCGCGGAAGGCAGCGGCGCAAGATCCTGAGCCGCCCGGGATCTGAGCCGCCCGGGGCTCAGAAGAGCGTGTAGCCCCCGTCGATCACCAGCACTGACCCGGTGACGAACGACGAGGCATCGCTGGCCAGGTAGATGAGGCTGGGTCCGAGTTCCGCCGGGGTCGCGTACCGCTGCATCGGAACGTCCTCGATCCAGTGCCGGCGGAACTGCGGCTCGTCGACCGGAGCCATTTCGGTCTTAACGTAGCCGGGGGCAAGCGCATTCACCCGGATGCCCATCGGCGCCCACTCGGCGGCCAGCGATTTCGTCAGCTGGTGCACCGCCGCCTTGGACGCGTTGTAAGCCGGCTGCCACTGCGGCCGGTTGACGATCATGGACGAGATCGAGCCGATGTTGACGATCGAGCCGCGGCCGGCGGCCGCCATCGGCTTGCCGAAAGCCTGGCAGCAGTTCCACACGCCGCTGATGTTGACGTCCAGCACCTGCTGCCACTCGTCGTCGGTCACCTCGAAGGCAGGCCGGTGGATGCAGGCGCCGGCGTTGTTGACCAGGATGTCCACGCGGCCGAAGGCGCCGGTCACCTGCGCGGCCGCCCGGCGGACATCGGCCGGGCGGGCGACATCCGCCGCGAACGCCTGCGCCCGGCCGCCGGCCGCGCGCACCTCCGCGAGCAGCGGGGCGCAGGTCTCCGGGCGGCGGACCAGCAGCGCCAGGGCGGCGCCGGCCTCGGCCAGCGCGACGGCCAGCGCCCGGCCGATCCCGCGGTTCGCCCCGGTGACCACAGCGACCCGGCCGCTCAGCGAAAAGGCATCCAGCACGGCCATGCAAGCTCCTCAATTACGACATCACAGATTCCCGCACCGCGAATGCCCGACAGTATGCGGGAGAGGCAGCCTGCTACGCAGACGTCGGTAAGCCAGAGGAGGACAGCCGGGTGGACTGGAAACTGGAGCTAGTGGTGGTCCCTGTCGCTGACGTGGACCGCGCCAAGGCCTTCTACCTCGAGAAGGCCGGCTTTGCGGTCGACGTCGATTACCGGGCCGGGGAGGATTTCCGCGTCGTGCAGATGACCCCGCCCGGCTCGGCGTGCTCGATCACCCTCATGCGGAACACCTCGGCGCCCGGATCCCTGCAGGGCCTGCACCTGACCGTCCCCGACATCGGCGCGGCCCGCGCTGAGATCACCGGCCGCGGCACCGAGGTCAGCGAGATCTTTCACTTCGACTCGGGCCGCCAGGTACCGGGCCCGGATCCGGAGCGACGGGACTACGGATCGTTCTTCTCTTTCGCCGACCCCGACGGCAACAGCTGGCTCGTCCAGGAGGTCAGGCGCGCGGAGCGAGAGTGAGCGCCTCGGCGCCGCCGGAGCCGGCGGCCGTCAGGACTGCGGGGAGACGTGAGCGCGCCAGGAGTGCCGCGGCTTGAAACCCAGCACCTGCTGCGCCCGGCCGGAGGACAGCAGCGAGCCGTACTCGCTGACCTCGCCCGTGAGCGGCACCGCCGGGAAGACCTCGCCCAGCAGGTCGGCCGACGGCCGGTTCATGACCGTGTCCGCAGCGGCGATGATGAAGGCGGCGCTGCCCTTGACGGGAGCATCCAGGGCCAGCCGGGACGCCGCCGCCGCGTCACGCTCGTCGATGTAGCTCCACAGATTCCATTTGCGCAGCTGCGGATCCGGCCAGTATGACGGGAACTCCCGGTAGTCATCCGGCCCGAGAATGTTCGAGAAGCGAAGCGCGACGAACGGGATTCCCGACCACTGGGAGATATGATCCGCGGCCGCCTCGCTCGTCCCTTTCGACAGCGCATACGTGGTGGTGGGTACCGGATAGTGATCTTCGTCCACCGGGGCGTAGCGCGGCGGCACGTCGAACGGGAGGCCGAGCGTGGTCTCGCTGGACGCCAGACCACCCGGCTGAGCTCCAGATGGGCGGCGGCGAGGAAGACATTGGCGTTTATGGTGGCATTCACGGCGAAGGTAACGGCCGGCGTCGCGATCCCCGGCGCCGGGATGTTCGCCAGGTGGATGACCGAGTCCGCGCCCTGCAGCGCCTCGACGGCCTGGCCGTAATCGGTCAGATCGGCCCGCAGCACCGGCACGCCCAGGTCGCGGGGTGGCGCGACCATGTCCGTGGCCAGCACCTCGTGACCGTGCTCCAGCAGGTCAGCCACTACGGCCCGGCCGGCCCGCCCGCTGGCGCCCGTCACGCAGATCTTCGCCATCTCGCCTCTCCCGTCCGTCCGAATCGGTCCGCTCAGGTGTCATCATCCCGGCGCGCTTTGTCCGTGTCCCGCAGCAAGCTTCCCTTGATCGGCGCTGCCACTCACGCTGCGGATCTCACTTCACCCGGCCGGGATGATGGCGGGTTGCCCCGGGCCGCTCAGGGTGATCACCAGGACCAGGCGAAGACGCCCTGAGGCAGACGGCGGGAGGTGGCGATGGCGCAGGCAGTGTCAGGAAACGGCCGCGCCGGCCGCGACCGGGCTGACGGCGGGGCTGCCGGGCGCGGCGCGGCCGGCACGGCGCCGGCCCGCTCGGGCCTGGTGCTGCTGTCACTCATCCTGGTCGAGACGGTCGCCAACCTGAATCTGTCCGTGGCCAACGTGGCGCTGCCCGACATCGGCCGGGCCTTCGGCTCCGGGCAGGCCGCCATCGACCTGATTGCCGTGGGCTACTCGCTGGGACTGGCCTGCTCGGTGCTCTACTTCGGCGCCCTGGGCGACCGGTACGGCCGCAAGATGATGCTCATCCTCGGCGTGGCCCTTTCGGTGCCGGCCTGCCTGCTCGCCGCCTACGCCCCCACCGACACCGTGCTGATCGCGGCGCGGTTCCTGGGAGGCATATCCGCCGGCATGGCCTACCCGACGACCCTGGCGATCATCACCGCGCTGTGGTCCGGGCCGGCCCGGACGAAGGCGAACGCCATGTGGGCCGGACTCGGCAGCGGCGCCGCCGCGATCGGCCCGCTGGTCGCCGGCGCGCTGCTGCTGCACTTCTGGTGGGGCTCGGTGTTCCTCATCACCCTGCCGCTTGCCGCGGTGGCGCTGGTCATGGCGCTGGTGTTCGTCCCGGCTCACGTGAACGAGTCCAGCGATCCGGTCGACAACGCCGGTGGCGTGCTGTCAGCGGTCTTCGTGGCCGCGCTGATCCTCGCCATCAACTTCGCGCCTGTGCCCGGCAAGGGCTCCCTCGCCCTCGGGCTGGGGATCGTCGCGGTGGCCGCCGCGGTCGCGTTCTTCGTCCGGCAGCGGCGGGCCCGCAACCCGCTGTACGACCTGCATATCGCCGGGCGCCGGATCTTCTGGGTCGCCGCGGTCGGCGGCATCATCGTGTTCGGCGCGCTGATGGGCGGCATGTTCATCGGCCAGCAGTTCATGCAGAACGTGCTCGGCTACTCGACGCTGCAAGCCGGCCTGGCGGTCTTGCCCCTGGCCGCGCTCATGGTGATCATGGCGCCGCTTTCGGCCCGGCTGGTGACCGGGCGCGGTTCCCGGCTCACGCTGCTGCTCGGCTTCTTGTTCTGCCTGCTGGGTTTTCTCGCGATGCTCCTGCTGTGGAAGCAGGGCATTCCCTACTGGAAGATCGGCCTGGCCTACGGGCTAGTCGGCATCGGAGTCGGATTCGCCGGCACGCCCGCCTCGCATTCACTGACGGCCAGCGTGCCGGTGCGGCGGGTCGGGATGGCCTCTGGCACGGCCGACCTGCAGCGCGACCTCGGCGGCGCGATCATGCAGTCGCTCCTCGGCGCCTTGCTCGCGGCCGGATACGCCGCGTCGTTCTCGGTCGCGATCGCCGTGGCGCCGAATAAGCAGCAGGTCAGCAGCAGTGTGCGGAACGAGCTGACGAAGTCGTTCGCCAGCGCCGCCGATGCGGCGAAGCAGTACCCGAAGTACGCCGGCCAGATCATCGCCGCCGCGAAAACATCGTTCCTGTCCGGCGACAAGTGGGCTTTCGCCGCGGGCATCCTGGCGATGCTCGCGGGCGCCGCGCTCGTATTCTTCCTCTACCCCCGCAAGCAGCCTGAGACCGATCTGCTTGCCCGGTACCAGGCCGAGGACGCGCCCGCGCCGGCGGCCGCGCCCGTGGGCGCCGGCGCACCGGTGCCCACGCAGACTCCCCGCGGGAACTGACGCCGCCTGCACGGGCATCCGCGGTGTTACGCTCGCCGCCACGGGCATTCCTGACCGCTGGAGGCGACGATGCCTTTCTGCGCGATTGTCGAGTGGGACCAGGACGTCAGCGGCGCGCTGAGTGAGCTGTCCAGCGGGCAGGACGAGCCTGCCGAAAGCTCCCTGGTCCGGATCTTCGGCTCATCGGAGTCCGGCACTTACGCCATCGAGCTCTGGGATTCCAGCGAGGACGCCAAACGGTTCAGCGAGGAAAGCGCGCCGGCGCTGGCGCGATCGGCACTTGCTCCGCCCGCCAGGGTGACCGCCTTCGAGACGTCCTCGGTTTTCATCCGGTAGCTCACCGCCGGAGCGCTCGCACGCGGTAAAGATGTTGCGCGCCGCCGGCCCCGCGCGCAGGATGAGAGACCGTGAGCGAGCCCATCACCGTAGACGTCAAGGGTCACGCCCTGCTCGGCGACCGCTGGCCGGGCGACGGGCCGATCGTGGTGCTGCTGCACGAAGGGGTGTCGGACCGGCGCGGCTGGGCCGAGGTGGCGGGCCGGCTGGCGCCGGCGGCAACCGTCGTCACATACGACCGGCGGGGCTACGGCGAGACCGCTCCGGGCGCGGAGCCCTTCTCGCATGTCGGCGACCTGCTCGCGGTGCTCGACCAGATCAGCCCCGGCCCGGCGTGGCTCGTCGGCGCCTCGGCCGGCGGCGGGATAGCACTGGACACGGTCCTGACAGCACCGGAGCGGGTGGCGGGCCTGGTGCTGTTCGCTCCGGCGGTGAGCGGGGCGCCTGCGCCGGAACTTGACGCCGGGCTTCAGCGGCTCGACGCCATGATGGATCAGGCGATGGCGTCGGGCGATCTCGGCGAGATGAACCGCCTGGAAATCTGGATCTGGCTAGACGGCCCGACCGCACCGGAAGGCCGGGTATCAGGTCCGGCCCGGTCCCTGGCCCTGGACATGAACGGGATCATCCTGCGCAACGGTGCACCGGAAGAGGCCGGCGCCAGCGGCGTCATGGCCTGGAACCGCCTGGACGAGGTGCAGGTTCCGGTCACCGTCGCCTGCGGCGACCTCGACGTCTCGTTCCTGATCAGCCGCAGCCGGCAGCTCGCCGATCGCCTGTGCCGCGGCCGCCACGTGGAGCTGCCCGGCGTAGCGCACCAGCCCTACCTGGAGCAGCCGGAGGCTATTGCCCAGCTCATCGCCGCCGCGATGGCAGGGCGATGACCCCTCAGCCGCCCGACTGCACCGCCCCGGCCTGCACCGCCCCGGCCCGCACCGCGCCAGCCCGCACCAGGTCCGCCCATTCGCGATAGCCCACCTGGGTCAGGGCGCCGGCAGTGCCCGGGCTGGCCCAGCGAACAGGGGAAACGGCCGGTTCAGCTGATCAGGGCGTCCATTTACCCACGGTGAAGGTCGGCCCCCAGAAGCTGAGCGGCCAGAAGAGGACCGAGATGATGTACTGAGCCCAGCTGTGGAGCGCGGCCAGGCTGCCCGCCGTCGTCGGCAGATGGGGAGCCGCGGTATTCACCAGCACGCCAATCAAGATGTAGATCATGATGAGAACGCCAGTGGTACTGAAAAGGGTTCGCAGAAATCGCACGTCAACTCACCTCTTCTCTCGGGCGCTGGGGCTGGTGGTGAGTGACGGCTGCCCGTGCGTGCGGCTCATGCGCAGCTTCGGCATCGGGCATGGCTGACCCCGGTCCTTCGTAACAGCGACATCACCTGACAGTTCGGCCAGGATAGATCAAAGGTGACGATCGGCTCGGCTGACACACCGCGCCCGTTCATACGCTGCGCTGGCCCGGCCCGGAGATCTGTCGCGCCTGCGGCAACCGGAAGGGCCGGGTTCCGCGTTTCCTCTGGAGGATCTGCAGGTGCCCGGGGTTGTCAGATCGCGGGACTGTCAGGTCGCGGCACTGCCGTGTGGCCGTCGGGGCGCGTCCGAGGTTCCGTCGTGGGCGGCCGGAGCGGGGGCCGGCGCGGCCGGGCTGGCCAGTGACGCGAGCAGGCCGAGCTTCTCGGCGCTGCTGGTGCCGGGCCGGGCATGGCAGACGACGAGCAGCTGACCCTCGGCACCGCCGATGGCGAGCTTCTCGCGGCTGAGAGCGAGGTCTCCGACCCGGAGATGATGGAGGCGGGTCGGCATGCCCTTCCAGTCCGGGTACAGCGCCTGCTCTGCGGGATCGAGAATACCGCGCGGGGCCTGCTCTGCCCCTCCTGCAGGTTGGGCGACAGTGCGCGCGCCAGGCTGTTGGCGGCGAGGACGTCGAGGCAGCGGCCTTTGACGAAGCCGGGCAGGCTGAGGACGTCGAGCAGCTGACGGATGCTGGCTGGCACGTTCTCGCCCCTGGGACGGCGCCGCCGATGGCGGGGCTGTGGTGTGGCCAGGCTGAGCATCTAGTCGGTGGCCGCCTGGTCAAAGGCGCAGGACGCGGGCCAGATCGTCAAGGACCTGAATCGAGGGGTTACGGTCACGGCCCCGCTCGAGCCGCAGGTAGTAGTCGGAGCTGATCCCGGCGAGCATCGCGACCTTTTCGCGTCGCAGCCCCGCGATGCGGCGCACACCGCCCGCGGGCAGGCCGACGCTGTCGGGCTGGATGAGCTCGCGCCGCGCCCGCAGGCAGTCGCCGAGGAGGTTCGCCTCGTCCACGCCTATCACGGTAACCGCGCAGGTCACGGTCTGCCTGTCCCTGCCGCTGCCGGGATCATCGGGGCTCTGCCTGTGTGGCACCGTTTGGCGGAGTGTGGAGTCATCACGGGCTGGAGCCGCGGGTCAGCCGTATCGGCGGGACGCCCGTGGACCTATGGCAACAAGGAGAGGGAACGCTCATGACATCGACCACACTTCCCGGCGGAACGTTCACCCTGGCCGAGGATCTGACGGTCACCCGGATGGGGTACGGCGCCATGCAGCTGGCCGGCCCGCACGTGTTCGGGCCTCCGGCCGACCGGGACGCTGCCATGGCCGTGCTGCGCGAGGCCGCGAGCCTTGGCATCACGCACATCGACACCAGCGACTTCTATGGCCCTCATGTCACCAACCAGATCATCAAGGAGACCCTGCACCCCTATCCCGGCGATCTGCACATCGTGACGAAGGTCGGATCGCTGCGAGACGCCGAGGGCAACTGGCCGCAGGCGCTCGCTCCCGGGCAGCTGCGCCAGGCCGTGCATGACAATCTGGATCACCTCGGTCTGGCCGCGCTCGACGTCGTCAACCTGCGCGTCGGCGGATTCCACAGCCCCACTCCCGGCTCCATCTCCGAGCCGTTCACCGTGCTCGCGGAGCTGCAGCAGGAGGGACTGATCAGGCATCTCGGTCTCAGCACCGCCTCGGCCGAGCAGATTGCCGAGGCACAGTCCATCGCGCCGATCGTGTGCGTGCAGAACTTCTACAACCTCGCCCACCGGCCCGACGACGACCTGATCGACTCCCTCGCCGCACAGGGCATCGCCTACGTGCCCTACTTCCCGCTCGGCGGCTTCTCCCCGCTGCAGTCCGAGGAACTGAACGCAGTCGCCGCCCGTCTGAGCGCCACGCCGATGGCCGTCGCGCTGGCGTGGCTGCTCCAGCGCTCACCGAACATCCTGCTCATCCCCGGAACCTCGTCCGTTGCCCATCTGCGCGAGAACGTCACCGGAGCCGCCCTGGCACTGCCACAGGGCGAGCTGGCCAAGCTGGACGGCATTGCCTCATAAGCACCACCACCGGGCATCCCGGAGGGTGGCCGGGGATCCGCGGGTCGCGTCGGGGGGTGGCGGCCTCCGGCAGGTGAAACTACGCTGTCCCGGTGGGGATCATCCAGGAGCTCGCCTATGAGATCCCGGCGCCCAGCGCAGCGCAGCGGGCGATGTGGCATATCTCGGCATCCGCGCCCGGCGCCTGGCTCTTCGCGAAGTCCCTGCATCACGTGGACAATTTCGCGCGGCGGGTGAGCAACGCCCGAGTGACGCTGGCGGGGATCACGGCCGGGATTCCCGTTCTCACCATCACCACGACCGGAGCCCGCACCGGGCAGCGGCACACGACGCCGCTGCTCGGCGTTCCAGCCGGCGACGACATCGCGGTCATCGGGACGCGCTTCGGCCAGCCGGGCACGCCGGGCTGGTACTACAGCCTGCGCGCCCACCCGCGAGCCGAGGTCGCCTACCGGGACACCACGGTGACCGCCGCCGCTCGCGAGGCAGACGGGGAAGAGTGGCAGGCGATCTGGACCCAGGCCCGGAAGATCTACGCGGGCTACGAGGCATACGCCCGCCGCATCAAGGACCGGAAGATTCACATCATGGTGCTGAGCACCTAGCTCAGCGAGCCGCGCAGATCGCATCCGGCTGGCCGGGGTGACCGCCGGGAGCGCGACAGGAGCAGTCACTTCACTGGCCGACCGGCAGTCCGGGTTCATCTGAAGATCCGCGCCACGCGCGCCCGGGTCCAGGGCGCCAATAGCAGCGCAGTGCGAGGAGAACGGTCGCCGCCGTTTGGCTTTACCGGTACAGTAAGGTGTGGACGACGACATCCGGGGACGGCCGCGGGTGACGCTAGCCGAGGTGGCGGCTCGTTGCGGGGTAAGCCGGATGACGGTGTCCAACGCCTACAGCCGTCCGGATCAGCTGTCGGCGGAGCTGCGCCAGCGAGTGCTGGCCGCAGCCGAGCAGATGGGCTACGGCGGTCCCAGCGCGGCCGGGCGGGCGCTCAAGCGGGGACGCAGCGATGTGCTCGGCGTGCTGCTCACCGAGGCGCTGCCCTACGCGTTCGGGGATCCGGGAACTGTCTCGTTCTTGCACGGGGTGACCGCTGCCACGGCCGACGCCGGCCTGGCGCTGCAGCTCATCCCCGCTCCCGCCGGGACCGCGGAGCGGCTCGTGCGCGACGCTGCAGTCGACGGGCTGATCGCCCATTCCCCCGCCGACGATGACCCCGCACTGGCGGCGGCGCTGAGCCGCAGGCTCCCCACGGTGATTGCGGGCGGCCCGAGCACGGCGGGCGTGGTCTGCGTGACCGTCGACAACGAGGCTGCAGCCGCAGCCGCCGCCCGCCATCTCATCGAGCAAGGCCATCGCAGGCTCGGCGTCGTGACGTGGCGGCTGCGCTCCGATGGATATACCGGGCCGGTCGACGAGGCCCGGCTGGCCAGCGCCAGCTACGAGGTGTTCCGCCTGCGGCTGCGGGGCTACCAGCGGGCGGCGGCCTCGGCAGGGCTTCCTGAGACGGCCGTGCGGGTGTGGGAGCAGCCCGGTCACAGCGTCGCCGACGGCCGCGCCGCGGGACACGCGCTGCTTGCCGGGCCTGACCACGAGCGTCCGACCGCCGTGCTCGCCAGCACCGACGTTCTGGCGCTAGGAGTGCTGCAGGCGGCCTTTGCGCTGCACCTGGACGTTCCGGGTGATCTGTCAGTAGCCGGCTTCGACGACATCGATGAGTCCGCCAGGGTGCGTCCTGCGCTGACCACCGTGCACCAGTCCCTATACCAGCAGGGCCAGGACTGCGCCCGCCGCCTTATCTCCCCGGTGACCGCAGCCGGTCCGCTGCATCCGACCCGGCTCGTCATCCGCGCCAGCACGGCCCCCCGGCCCGAGCGGCGATGATCGTCACGCTGGGGCTGCTGTCCGGTCTGCTCACCACCGGCGCGTGGCTCCCGCAGCTGCTGCGTACCTGGCGCCGCGGTCGCGCCGACGACATCTCCTACGGCTACCTGGCCGCCTTCGCCGCAGGGGTGCTGGGCTGGCTGGTCTACGGGCTGCTTGCCGCGCAGCCCGCCGTGGTCGTCGCCAACATCGTCACTTTCGCCCTCATCGCCGCGCTCGCCCTGCTCAAGATCCGCCCGCGGCGGCCAGCCGACAGAACACCCCGATGAGCAGCCCTGCGCCCTTACCCGGCAGGACGGACCGGGCGATGGCTGGTTCATGGACCACTCAGGACTACAAGTTCATGGACCACCGCAGGACTACAAGCCCTGATGATGCGCACGGCGGCGGTCCCCGATGATGATGAGCTGGGCCGAGGGAGCACGCCGTGCTCCAGTGCCCGGAAGCTGTTTACCGGGCGTTCTGCCATCGCCGCGAGGCGGGAGGATTCATGGCCAGTCCGATGCCGACCGTCGCGCTGCCGTCCGGAGATCAGATCCCGGTGCTCGGGCAGGGCACCTGGCACCTCGCCGAGATCGCAGCCCGCCGGAACTCGGAAATCGCGGCGCTGCGCGCTGGCCGGCATGAACCTGATCGACACCGCCGAGATGTACGCGGACGGTGAGGCGGAAATACTGGTCGGCGAGGCGATCGCGGGCGCCGCGACGAGGTCTTCCTGGTCAGCAAGTTACTGCCGCATCATGCGACCCGCGAAGGCACAGCGCGCGTGCGAGGACAGCCTGCGGCACCTGAAAACAGACCGGCTTGACCTCAACCTGCTGCACTGGCCCGGACCCATGCCGCTGGCAGCGACCGTCGAGGCTTTCCTCGGCCTGCAGACGGCCGGCCTGATCAGGAACTGGCGGGTCAGCAACTTCGACGTCTCCCACATGGAAGAGCTCATCTCGCTGCCCGGCGGCCCGGATGTGGCGACTGACCAGTTGCTCTACAACCTGACCCGGCGCGGCCCGGAATATGACTTGTTCCCCGCCTGCCGTGAGCTCGGTATTCCGGTCATGGCGTACTCGCCTGTCGAGCAGGGGCGGGTTCTCAGCAACCCGGTGCTGCGCGACATCGCGATCCGCCGCGACGCGACGCCGGTCCAGATCGCCCTGGCCTGGTTCCTGCGCCTGGACGGCGTCTGCGCGATCCCGCGTTCGAGCAAGCCCGAGCACGTCTACGAGAACCGCGCGGCTCGGAGATCCGGCTGGACCGCGATGAGCTCGCTGCGCTGGACCGCGAGTTCCCGCCGCCGCTGCACGCCCAGCCGCTGGAGATGCTCTAGCACGGGGCGCCCGGCGCCGTACCGGCCGAGAGGTCTCAGGCATGCCGCCAGGTGCGCCACCGTTTCAGGAGGCAGCGCGCTGCCTTGGACCGCACCGGGCGGGCCGTATCCCCTAACCAGCTGGATCCCGCACTCAACCTGAATGCGCTGGCCGACGATGGTGACGAACTGCGGGACTCACCAGCAGCTAACGGGCGGGCGTCGGGCAGCCCCGGCTATGTTCGCAAGCAGATCCCGTCATCCTGATCCTGGGCTGCCGTCTGGCTGCTCGCGGAGCGGCGCCGCAGCGCGCGGATCACGGTGATGGCGGCTGCGGACCAGGCTGCGCCGAACAGCCAGCCGCCGATGACGTCGGTGGGCCAGTGCACGCCGAGCCACACCCGCGACAAACCCACCGCGGCGGCGTAGGCCAGAGCTCCGGCCCCGATCACCCGCCGGGGCCAGCCCGCGCGGGCTCGGGCCGTGAGCGCCCAGGCGCACGACGCGGCGAACAGCGTGGCGGCGGTGGTGTGAATGGAAGGAAAAGATGGCCCACCCGCCGTCGCGGCCCAGTCCGCGACCGGTGGCCGCGCCCGGTCGATTACGTGGCTGATCTCGATGGCCACATAGACGCCGGCGCCGGCGACGCCCGAGAGCAGCAGGCCGGCGGCGAGCCAGACCGCGCCTGCGGTGAGCGGGGACGGCGCCGCGGCCACGGGACGATTGAAAGCCGCGCGCTCATCGTCCGCGGGTGTCAGCGATCCCGGCGGCACGCCCGCGTTTCCCCGCTGCCTGGCCGGTGCCGGGTCGGCGGACGAGCGCGTCATCGGCGCCGCCCTTCGCGGCGGCGGAACTGCGGAAGCAAGGTCGTGATCACCAGCAGCAGCCATAGCCCGCCGGTCAGCGCGCCTGCCAGCACGTCCGTCGGATAATGCATGCCCCGGTAAAGCCGCGACAGCCCGACCGCAACAGGAACGCAGAACAGGATGGCGGCGGCGATCAGGGTAGCCGGACGCCGGCCGTAGAGCCAGAAGATCAGGATCGCGATGCACCCGTACAGCACCGTCGCGGCGGCGGTGTGGCCCGACGGGAAGCTCGACGTCGGCGGTGCGACGTCCAGCCGGTGGACCGGGGGCCGGGGACGGTGCACGGTGGCGGTCACGGCCAGGAACACCGGCAGCTCCCCGGCGACCGTCGTGATCAAGATCAGGGATTCATACCACCGGCCCAGCCGCCAGCGCAGGAGCAGTACCAGCACGACGGTGATCGCGGCGACCGTTTCTGTTTGCGCCATGCCGACGCAGATCGCCGTGACGGTATTCCAGAACCCAGACCGGTGCGCGGCGAACCGGACATCGACCCCCAGGTCCATGGAATGAATGCGGCTGTGATCCAGCACGTGCGTCAGGAACAGGCCGAGCAGAGCGAGCAAGCCCACAGTGCGACGGCGCCCCCCCGAGGCGCAGAGCCACGATTTTCTTTCCGCCGACGGGACGCGGGCGCTCCGGAACTGACCAGGCGCGGCGACGCGCCGGAACTTGCAGCACAGCCATCGAGAGTCCTTTCAGGAGCCGAAAAAAGCTGCCGCCCAGTCTCCCTTTTCGGGACAGCCGAAGCGAACTTCCCTCACGGCCCCCGTAAAGGAAAAGCGATAATGCCAGTACAGAACGACCGAGCGCAGTTACCCGCGCCCGCTTACGGCGAACGCGGCACGCCCGTTAAGCCAGTGTTCCCCTGAGCCTGCGGCCGACCAGATCCTGCTGCCCGTCATGAGCCGCCGCGACTGCTGGCCGTGATCAGGCCCGGGCTGGCGGAGCGGCCGGCAATGGGGCTTCGCGGCCGCTCAGCGCAGCCGGCGCCGGGCGCCGCGTCAGCGCAAGTGCGCCGGCGATCGCGGCTAGCGCGGCCAGGCCGACGAGCACATAAAGGTCGCCGCCCAGCTGCTGGAATCCGGTCATGGCGGCGCCCTGGACCGCGGGCGCCGGCACGGCCCACAGGAGCCCTTCGGGGAGGACGGGAGCTCCCGGCGCAAGGCGGAACGGGTAGGCGAAGAACAAGGCAGCCACGATCACGGCGCCGAGCCAGCCCGCCCACCGCCACAGCCGCGGCGCCAGCACTGACTGCTGGCGCACTGCGAAGTGCGCGAGCACGACGAGCACCGGCGCGATCCACACCCAGTGATGCGACCACGAGACCGGCGAGACGAGCAGTCCCGTCAGCGCACAGGTGAGGATGCCGAGTATTTCCTGGCCACGGCGCGATGCCCACGCCGCGAGCAGCAGCCCAGCCGCCCCGGCCACCACTGCGGCCGCGAGCCAGTAGGGCCGCGCCGCCGCAGTGCCGCCCAGAAGCCGCACCAGGGCGCCGTACAGCGACTGGTTCCCCACATAGGCGACGTTTCCGATGCGGTCGGGGCTCGAGTAGAGGCCTCCGATCCAGTACCGGTGCGCCGCCGCGGGCATCAGGGCAAACACGCCGATGATCGTCAGGCCGAACGTCACTGCCGATACCGCGGCCGCCCGGAACCGGCGCGTTAGCAGCAGGTAAGGGATAAAGATGAGCGGCGTCAGCTTGAAACCCGCCGCCAGGCCGACCCCGATGCCCTTCCACCGGCAGCCGTCCGGCAGGCACATGTCCGCGACGATGACGAGCATCAGGATCAGGTTGACCTGGCCGAAGGCCAGCGTCTGCTGGACCGGCTCGATCCACAGCGCGAGCGCGGCCACGGCCAGCGTCGCGCCGAAACGGCTCGCTGACCGCCTGTACCCCAGTTTCCCCCAGGTCAGCCAGAGCACGGCAACCAGGGAGCCGACACTGGCAGCGGTGACGAGCCACTTAAGCGTGTGCAGCTTGATGCCTGCCAGCAGGGCAAAGAACGCTGCTGCCATCGGGGTGTAGGTGAAGTACAGGTTGTAGTTCTGGTAAGCGTGCAGATACGGGTCGCGCGAATGGCGGACGAGCCGGCCGCCCCATATATAGACGTGCAGGTCAAGCATGGACCACAGCTGGTGCGGAAAGGCGCGGAAAACAGCCACCAGCGCGGCCAGCGAGATGGTGAACAGGATGCCCGCGGCCGCGGGCATCCAGGCCGTTGCCGTCTGGCCCCCGCCCGCCGTTGCGCCTGAAATGTCCCCGGCCGCCGGGGGGATGGCTCGGCTGCGGTTCCCCGCCGTCATCTGCGACCTCCTGACGGAGACCTTCCAGGCTCCTGCCGTGGGCACCGGGCGATCACCCATGCCTATTCTCTACCGGCCCGCGGGCTATTGGCACGGGAAAAAAGGCCTTCGGCCCGCGGCGGGCATACAAAGGCAGGCGGACGCGGGCCGAAGGCCCCTGATCCGCGCCCGGCCGGCTGGCCCGGACGCGCCGAGGTGCTGCTGAAGCCATCAATTCCGACCCAGAAGGCTGCCAGTGACGTCGTCGAGGTGCAGCTAACCGACGACTCGGTCCAGCTGCCGGTGACGGTGCTGTAGCTGCTGCCGGTGTCGGCGTAACCGGACCAGTTGTTGCTGACCACCTTGGTCAGCCCCTTGATCTTCCGGGCATGCCCGGACACGGGCCTGTTGGGCGAGAATTAAATGTAAAGCGCCTCATGCGCAACACGCTGAAAACCGCATGACGGCGGCTGCGGGAATCCGAGCCGGGAACAAGGGGCACTGGCCCCGCCGCCCGGCTGGCGTCACCCTGTTACGGCTGGGCATCACGCCGGAGCCGAGCGGCCGCCAGCTCGGCAGCGCAGATCACGTGACCTGCTCGTTCCGCGGCGCACGGTCAGGCTCGCCAGCGGTGCCACCGCGACCGCGGCGGTCCTCATCACTGATACGAGCGTGTACTCGCCTTCAAGTGACCGCCGCTGAGCTGCGCGTTTTCCCGCCGAACCAGACCAGGTCCAGGGTCGTCCCGTTCCCGTTCGGCGCATGCTCGTGCACTGGACCGCTCTACCTGCGGACAGGGCCAGTGCAGAAGTGACCGGCTAGAGAGCCCTTCGCCAGAGGGTCTATGACGTGGTCGCGGTACCCGACCGCGGTCCGGTGGCTCGGGACATTGGTCCCTGGCCGGCGATCTCGGGCGCGGCAAGGCTCGTATCCCAACACCCGGCAAGCCAGCGCGCGGACCGGGATAGCTGCGGAAGGAGCCCGCCATGCTGCGACGGTCGCCAATGCGCAACGGGAAGACGCGGATCACTTTCAGCCTCCCCGCTGACGAGCCGGGCGGCGTGGTGAGCGTCGTCGGGGACTTCAACGACTGGACCCCCGGCCGCCACGTGCTGGTCCGCCGTCGCAGCGGGACCCGCAGCGTGTCGACCGACCTCGCCGCCGGCACCTACCTGTTTCGCTACCTGGGAGCCGGCGGCATCTGGTTCGACGAGCCTGACGCCGATCAGCTCGCGGATGGCGGCTCGGTCATCGAGATCTGAGCGCAAGCCCGGCCGGGCGATCAGGGCGTCCACGATGACCCGCCCGGTGCTGCCAGTGGCACCCGTCACCCGGCCGCCGACCTGTCGGTCTCGGCGATCGGCAAGCAGCTCGGGGCTTCCGGGCCCGCGCTGTGCCGCTACTTCGCGAGCCGCGACGACCTGCTGACCGAGCTGGTGATCGACGTCTACGGCGATCTGGCAGCTGCGCTCAGCGCTGCGGCCGGCCGGTGACGCGCGGGACCAGGAGCCGCGCACACGCTTCGAGACCGTGGCCCGCGCCTACCGGTGCTGGGCCCTGGCCCAGCCGCACCGGTACCGGCTGCTGTTCGGCCCGCCGCTGCCGGGTTACGACGCGCACGACCAGCGCCTCGTCGACGCAGCGCAGGCCGCGATGAACGTGCTGCTCGAGGTACTCCGCGACCTCGGGGACGGTACGGCTGCCTCGCCCGCTCAGCCGCTTGCTTCCCAGCTCTCCAAATGGGCGCAGCCGCAGGAAGCCGGCGCGGATCAAGTAACCGCCCTGCGCGCCGTCATCACCTGGAGTTCCCTGCACGGCTTCGTGAGCCTGGAGATCGGCGGGAACTACGCATCCATCGGCATCGACGCCGACCAGGTCTTCAAGAGCCAGCTCGCCGCCCTGACCGCCTCAGGCAATGGGGCGACGGACGCGGCATCATCCTCTGGCATGCGCGGACCAGCTGGCGTGCCAGCCGTGTCCCGGCCCACGGGGGGAATAGCGCCAGTCTCTGGCGCGAGCTGACGCGCGAGGTCCATGCTGATCGCAGCGAGCAGCCGGGAGAGGGCGTGGCCATGGAGGTCCAGCGGGGCCGTTATACCGCCGACATCGAAGGCGACTTCGTCGTTTTCCTGATCGGCATGCGACTCAACCATCCGCTCCGAATCCGCAAGTGGTGGCCGGTGGCAACGGCCATGCCCAAGATGCTGAAGGTGCTGGGCCAGCACCCGGAACTGGGCTGCCTGGGCTTCCAGCAATGGTTCGGGCGGACCACAATACTCGTCCAGTACTGGCGCGACTTCGAGTCGCTGGACCGGTTCGCCAAGGACACCAGCCTGCCGCACCTGGAGCCATGGCGGCAGTTCAATCGCGCCGTCAGGGCCTCGGGGGATGTCGGGATCTGGCACGAGACGTTCAAAGTCCGGGCCGGCGAGTACGAGGCCGTCTACGGCAACATGCCGGTCTTCGGCCTCGCGGCAGCCGCCCGGCATCTGCCCACTGCTCAGAAGGCCAACACCGCAGCCGCGCGCATCGGTGCCAGCACGACGGACGACCCGGCAGTCGAGCCCTACTAGGCAGAGCGGGAGGGCCGCCCGGCGCCGATAGGGCAGCCGCTATTCCTCATGGATCGTCAGCGAAGCACCAACCGGCGCCGGCCACTCGTTAAGCGGCAGCAGGTCCCGCAGCCGAAGACTGGAATCGCGGCCGGTGACAACGGCCGCGTCGATGTTGGCTGGATCGATCTGGCGGATGAACTCCCGGCAGCGCCCGCACGGCGGGAGCACGTACAGCGCGTCATCCGGATCACGCCACACTGCGACGATCTTGGCGATCTCATACTCGCCAGCGGTCACCATCGCGGCGATGGCCGCGTGCTCAGCGCAGATCCAGTGCCCGATCCAGTATCGATGCAGACGCCCGAACAATGGTGGCCCGCTGCGGTAACCAGCGTGCATCCGACATGCCCGATCAGCCGCCCGGGCCGCTCACCATCACCGAGGAGACGCTTGCCATAGCGGGGCACCAGGTGCGGATTGATCACAGCCGCGGCTGAGGCGATCAGTCCGTCATTCGATGCATCGTCCATGAAAAGGAACCTACTGCGTGTCCGGTGCGCGCATCCGCCACGCATCGGTCACGAGCTCCGCCAGGCGCTCGGCGTCCACCTCCGCCAGCCGCAGCATTACCAGCGGCCAGCCGTCGTAGCCGGGGGTAGTGAAGAAGACCTCAGGCTCGCCGAGCAGGAGAGCCTGCTTTTCGGCCTCGTCCCCGACAAACAGCACCGCAATGTCGGTCCGGATGACCCGAGGCCTGCCCGGTCTGCGCTCGGGGTACGACCAGACGAAGCCCTTGCCCGCTACCCGGAAGTCGAAGCCGTCGCTGTCGATCTCCTCGACATGCGGCAGGGCAAGCGCGAGGCGGCGTACGTCGTCGGCGTCAGCCATCGAGATCCCCCCCAGATCGCGCCACACTGAGCGCCAGGCTAGGCGCCGGCGCGGACAGCCGGACTACCGGCGCTGCCGCATACCGACAATGGCGTCAGCTCCGCTGCTGATTCTGCCGGAACCATGCGGCAGCGAGCGATGCTCCGGCTGCGCCTCCAGCCGCTAGCCCGAGGAGCTCCCTCAGCCAAGCCGATGCCCCATAGCTGCCCCACGAGGCCGCCTACCAGGCATCCCATGGCCAAGGGCGCACGTTGCCTTCGTGGGCAGAGAACTGGGCGATGGGGTAGCGAACGGAGGCAGAAATGGCATTTCTGCCGCCCATCGAAGATGCGCTGGACGCGGTGCCCACCGGCGGTCACCCCCCACCGGATGCGCCAAACTAGTCGTCTTCACAACGGCCGGTTCGCGGTGACGCTTACTCGCTGAGCACATCCGCCGCCTGACCTGCCAGGTAGTAGGCGGCGTAGCCACGGCGGCCCGAGGCAGGACCGGACAGCGCCCGGCTCATGGAGACGGCAGAAGCCAGCTGCGCAGAGGTTCCTGGCCGCTGGCTGGACTGTTAGATTTGCGCCACGGCGGCCAGCGGCCTGCCGGGATTTCCGGAGGAGGACCAGGTATGGCGGCAGCCGAGCCGGGACCAGGCGACGAGCTGGGGCCGGTCGATTTCCTCGCGATCGAGTTTCCGGGCGGCGCGCTCACCGCCCCGGGCTTTGAGAAACTGCTTGCCCTGGCCGACCAGGGCGTCGTCGAAATCCTGGACATGGAGTTCATCACCAAGGACGCCGGCGGCAAGAGCAAGAAAATAGACGTCTGGGAGTTCGCGGTTCCCGGCGGTGTAGACCTGACCGCCTGGGCCGGGGCGTCCTCGGGACTGCTCGACGACTCAGACGTCGGCGAGATCTCCGCGGCGATGCAGCCCGGCAGCGTCGCGGTTGTCGTGATCTACGAGAACCGGTGGGTTCTGGGCCTGGTGGATGCCTGGCGGCGCGACGGCGCGCGGCTGATCGCCGATGGCGGACTGTCCGCGGACGACATCGTCGCCGCCCTTGATGCCACCGAGTCCCCTGACCGCCGGCACTCCTGACTGACTCCAGCGACCGACTTGATCCAGCGACGAAGCCAACGACGAGGAGACCACCGTGGGCATCCTGAAAACCGCCGCTACCGTCGCGGTCGCCAGCTCCGTGCACGGCCGGGTCCAGCGCCGGCAGCAGAACCGGTGGGCCGCCCAGGGCCAGGCCGCGGCGGGTGCGCCCGCCCCGCCGCCCGCCCAGTACGCGGCCCCGCCGCAGCCGCAGCAGGCCTACGCCGAGCCTGCCCCGCCGCCGCAGGCACCAGCCGCCCCGGCGCAGCCAGCCGACATGAGCGACCGGCTCGCCCAGCTCAGGCAGCTCGGCGAGCTCCTGTCGGCGGGCGTGCTGACCCAGGCCGAGTTCGAGCAGCAGAAAACCCGCATCCTGAACGGCTGACAGCGACGCCAGCAGCGTCCGCGACCATTAGCCGTGATCGCGGACCTTCTGCACCTCATCGGAACTCAGCCGGGCGATCACCGCTGCCCGCGTAACCGGATCCAGGGCATCGAGCTGCTCATGGATATTCTCTGCGGCCAGCTCGGCCGTCTTCTTCCTGCCGCGCAGCTGGACAACCGCGACAGCCGCCGCAGCGGCCACCGCCACCAGCAGCACCGCCCGGATAATCCGCGTCGATGAGGTCATAACTACGTCCTTTCTGGATGGCACTGATCGCGGTCCGGGCTGACCGCTGATCTCGCCCGACTGTTCGGGAGGTCCAGACCAGCCTCGAAGGACGCGAGCAACGGCAGATCCCGTCCAGGGCCAGCTGACTCGTCCGCGAGACCGCGGATGAGCTCCAGCGCGGGCCGCAGCTAAGCCTCCGGGAGTTAGTCAGCCATGTAACGCAGCTGTTCGCGCACTTCACGCATGCGCCTAGGGTGCGGACCGGCGACTCGCGACCGTCCGCCGTGCCGGTTGCCGTCAGAGTGGGCCTCCGCAAACCCCGGACAGCCTTGCTGTTCCAGCAGGTCACACGATGGACAGACCCGGGTCGGACCGTCGGCCTTCACCTTTTCAAGCACTCGTGTTTCGGCGGGTCGCACGGCCGGCGACAGGCGAAGCCGTTCCCGGGATGAGCGGACTGGCCTTCCGCCTGGCAGCCCGACGGCGGTGTCATAGCCTCCGAGCAACACATTCGCTGTTGATCTTGGAGGTTGCGGGTGGCGCGAAGGGTGCTTGCGTTCGCTGACCGGGCGGAGATCGCGACCGGGCTGAAGGCCGGGTGGGGAGTGCGGAAGATCGCCCGCCACATCGGCA
>JBKQMG010000262.1:0-7312 GCA_052146815.1 Streptosporangiaceae bacterium
AGCCCTGAGCGTCTTTGAGACCACCATCGCAGCCGGGCCGCCGCTGCATGTCCATGACCGGGAAGATGAGTGCCTCTACGTGCTCAGCGGCGAACTGTCCATCCGCTGCGGCAGCGACACCTTCGACGCCGCGGCAGGCAGCTTCGTGTTCCTGCCCCGCGGCCGCCCGCACCGGTTCTGGGCCAGCGGCCAGCCCGCGAAGCTGCTCCTGATCACCGTCCCGGGTGGCATCGAAGACTACTTCCACCAGATCAACAACGCCGCCACCGACGAAGAGCGCCACCAGGTCGGCGAGCAGCACAGCATTCGTGTCGTGCCTGAATGAGCCAGCCAGAGCAGCCGCCCCGCCACCACGATCCGGCCACCGTCCAGCCGTTGAACCCCGACTCAGCTTGCCACCTGATCAACTTAGGCTAAGTGGCATTGTACCCTGAGGTCCCATGACGTCGCGGGGCGTCCACAGTAACCTCGACATTTCAACCTCTGTAGGAAGCTGACCGGCAGATCGTCATTGGCGTCGGCGGCGTAGCACGATTCTTGGTTCACTGGCTGCATTCGCGGCGGCGTTTCCTGGCGGGGACGGAGGTCGCCAGCGCGCCGATGCGGCGGGGCTCCATGGTGAGCTGGCCGCCGGAGCCGTCATAACCCGAGCCTATGGTTCCCCGAACTGGTCATTTCCAGACGGTCTGTCTTTCTTCTCTGCTGTGGCGGTTTTCCGTTTTTATCCTCTTCGGTCGCGGTTTTCCGCCGCGATACCGCATATCTGCCGGATGTGTCATCATGGCGACCAGGAGCGACCGGGCTGTGGCCTGGTGCGACTGGCGAGGGGGAACGTCCGTGGCTGCTGGCATCGGGACGGATACGAGAGGATCAGCGGACAAGGACCGCGAGGCGCAGGTCCTGGCGAGAAAGCTCGATTACCTGATCGGGCAGATCACCCCGGAGGAATTCCGCCGGCAGGACGCCAATTATGACCAGGACTCCGCCCTCGGGCGTGAGCTGCTGTTCCTGATCGCCAATAACGAGTGGGCGCGCGCCACCTCGGAGAGCATTGATATCGCCCGGTCGGATACCGTCGACACGACCATCAAGATCGACGTGAACCTGAGCCGGATCGCGCATGAGGCGTTCCGCGGCCGGACCGGCCAGCTGTGGCTCCCGGTCCTGGTCCTTCCGCCGCTACAGTCGCGGTACCTGGAGCCCGACCCGTTCGCGACGTGCACCGTGACTGACGCCAGCGGGGCACTGTTAGCGACGCTCCCGAACGCCGACGTCCGGCATCGCGTGGCGGCGGCACTGGCTGAGGTCGTCGTGAACATCGCCGTCGCCCGGCTGCCCGACCTCGGTCGGCTCGGCGTCAGCGCCTCACGTGACCAGCGGCTGCTGCTGGCGGCGGCCATCTACCGGCTGCTCCGCAGCGAGCACGTCCCCAAGGCGGTCGTGACGGGGGATACAGCGGGGCAGCAGGCGCCGGGGGGTCCCGGGCAGCGGATCGGCACGGCCCGGCGCGAGCTCGCCGACTTGCTCGGGTCCTACGCTGGCCTGCTCGAGCCTGCCCCCGCCGGGCCCGCCCAGGCTGCGGCGGCTGGCCAGGGCGACGGCGCCCGACCCGGCCAGGACTCCGAGCCGGACCACGCCGCCCCGGAGCGGCGGGACTTCGCGCGCGTGCTGACCGGGCGGGCGGTCCAGGTTCTGGACGCATTCACCAAGTCCGCGGTCGTGGTGGTGGCCGCCGACCGGGCGCGCACGCCGACCGTGCTGACCGTGACGGTGCCCAGCCGCCCGCTGCGCGAGCAGCCGCCGCCGCCGCCGCCCTCGGAGCGGCGCACACCGGGACTGCTTCGCTGGCTGCGGCCCTCCACCCTGAACCGGGTCCTGCCCCGGGCCCGGCTGGAGATCGACTTGCTGCTGCCGTCGGCCGACGCTGACCGGCAGGTCCAGGTTAACCTCCCCGACGGCGTCTCGTTCGACCCGTGGCAGAAGCGGGACCGCCGAGCCGAGCTCGACATCAGGGTAGGGCCGCCCCCGCCGGTCACCCAGCTCCGCTGCCTCATGAACCAGCTCACCGCAGCGCCTGAGGAGTGGCCAGCCGAGCTCTACCGGGCCCTGGGCGACCTGACCTGCGCCAGGGCCGCGGCCACCCGGGAGATGCTGCGTGATCACCATGCGGTGCCGGCCCGCCTGCGCGAGCCGACGGACCCAAGGCCACAGCTGCCCACCAGGGAAGTCGGCGACCGCCTGGACCAGCTCGGTGACATCCTGTCCGAGATCTCCGCTGGCCTGCCGATCGCTGCCGCCCGCCAGGGCCTGGCCCAGGCCTGGGAACAGCATGAGGACTGGCTCGGGACGCCCATGCAGCGCCGGACCTCGACCGACACGGTGAGCCCGGACGTCGTGGTCGCGCGGGCCCGCATGATCGAGGATGTCTCCCAGCGGGGCGCGCCGTACCAGGCCACGATCGGTGTGCAGGTCGCGGTGACGGACTCCGAGTACTTTTCGGTCGCCCGGTTCTCGGGCTGGATGAGCGTAATGCTGATGAGCGTGGTTTTCGCGTTCTTCCTGATCGGACGCTTGTCCGGGATCGCCAGCCAGCAGGTCAGCGCGGAGGTGCTGGCCTTCGTGCTGACGCTGTTCGCCGCCGTCCAGGCCGGCCGGATGGAGCGGCCCGACCGGTCGACCCTGCGCGGGCTGCTGGCGCAGGCAAGCAACCTGCTCATCGGCATCCTGATCCTGCCCACCGTCGTGCTGGCTGTGGCGCTTGCCTTCTCGCGCAGCCTGCTCTGGGTGGCGTGCTGGGCCCTCGGCGCCATCGCCTTCCAGCTCGTCCTGCAGTGGCTGCTGCTGCAGCGCCAGCGGCTGGACGCTGGCCAGCAGGGCCGGACGCCGGACGCGCTGCGGGCACAGCTCTGCATCCTGCTGCGCACCGATACCCCCGATTACTCGCACGCCGAGGTGCTGCACAGCACCTGGTGGCGCAGCACTACGGCGGACGCCCTGCTGGTCGGCCGGCCCGCCTACGGCTACATCGTCTGGCAGCACGGCGCCACCCTGCGGTCCTTGCTGCACAGCGGCCGCCCGGCCCACGATCCGGCGCTGTCGGCTGGATCACGGTCCGAGTGGTGGCGGCTGCGCCGCCCGGCCGGCCAGCTCACGCAGCCAACGGGCATGCCGCGGGGTGACCCCGACGATCCCGCTCCCGCGTGCCCGGATCCGGGCGCGCCCCGCGCGGGCGGCCTGCCGCCCGGCGACGGGCAGAGCGGGGCGGACGGCGAGCCGCCCGCGTCGCTCCTGGAGCAGCCGGCCAACGTCCTCGCGCTGCAGCGATCCGGGACCATCGCGCAGTCGGTGACGTTCGCGGTCTTCCGGGACCAGCCGAAGGGCGACTGGCAGGCCGCCACCGAGGAAGTGCACCAGGTCGATCTGGACGCGAGCCAGCTAGCGCCCGCCTCGGATGTCACCGCGGTCGTCGGCGTATTCCTCGGCCTGCCGAAGGACGCCGGCCTGCTGACGCTCGCCGATCATCCTGTCACCGCCGTGCTGCGAGCCGCCGCGAGCGACCACAGCCGCCTCGCAGTGCAGGAGATCCAGCTGCCGGTGCCCGCACCGTCCGTCGCCTACACCGGGCTGCAGTGGACCCGGGTACAGGTCGGGCTGCGCGACGGTGATTACGCGCGGCTGGCCCCGTTTTTGAACGACATGCAAGCGCTAGCCGTGGGGCCGGCGGCGCCCGGCCTGGTCATCGGCATACAGACCGTCTCGGAGGGCATCCCGCGCATCCTCAACCCGCCGCCCGCAGCGGCCAACCCCGGCCCGGGCGCCGAGCAGGCCGAGACCAGACCCGCCCGCCTGGTGCTGGCCAGCGACCTGGACGTGGTAGCGGGCAGCGGGCTGCACCGGACCGAGAACGCCAGCAAGCAGACCTGGCGGCTGCTGGCGATCTGCTCCGACTGGCGCAGTGCGGAGGAGATCGAGATCCTGGACGCCCTGGACCCCGGCCTCGAGCTGGCCGGCCTGACCACCGCCATCCTGCACGGGAAGCTGGTCATCCTGCTACTCGGCCACCGGCCGGGCAGGCGCGGCGGCCACGACAAGGCACTGCTGGGGCCACCCGGAAGCGGCGCTCAGGCAATCGTCTACCTGGACAAGTGGCAGAGCCGCCAGCAGCTCGGGGAAGGCCACAAGCACCCGCTCCTGCGGGTGCGCATGCGGACGCCCGACCGGGCCGGGGCCACGCTCGAGGTCATCGAGTCGCTGCGCGAGGCGCTCCAGGAGATGGCGCCCGGCGCGCTGACCAACCGGGACTGGAAGGTCTGGTACACACGAACTGTGGTCACGGCCGGCCACGCCGGGGTGATCCAGCTCACGGTCCGCCTCGCGGTCAACCCGGCGACCACGCCCCAGCACCATCCGATCGAGCACTGGGGACAAGCGGAGATGTCCCAGATCGAGCGTCGCGCGCTTGCCCTGGCCGCCAGCAAGATGGCGGCCAGCGGCACGGGCAGCGTCGCCGACCTCGGCCTGGACGCGCCCGAGGACACGGTCATCAGCGTCAGTCTGATCACCACGCCCGACCTAGGCGGGCCAAACGTTAGGGACGCCGGCCTCACGGATGCAGCCACAGCCCCTTAACTACCTTGTCGGCCGCTCTCCAGCCGCACACCGCTCACACCGATCCGCTCCGCACTGCTGGCCCGCCCGGGAATACTGGCGGAGAAGGAGGTCCGCCAGGCAAGACCCCGACCTGCAGGCCCAACTGACACAGATAGCCAGGAAATGCGGACGTTACCATAAGCCTCACACGTGGGCCGCAGCGAGTTCAGCCAATGCTCGCTGATCTTCCCGTCCGGCTCCACTTCTACCCTGGGACAGAGCTTCTGCGGCACGAAGGCGCGCAGCGAACGCAAGCGTAACGTCATCGGAGTGAGCTGAACAGGCAGCGGTCAGAGTAGGAACCTACTCGCTCAACAAGTAGCCGAATAGAGGGCGTTGCTCTAGTACATGCTTATGCGCGGATCAGCATGATCATTCGTTGTTCGGCAATCCCACCAGAAGTGTACGGCCAAGCGCCTGAGCCAATACCGAGGCGGCCAGATCGCCGAATCGGCGTGGCCTTTCTCGCTCGCGCGCTTGTGCGGTGGCCCGGCATGGGCCCGCGCGCCAGTGCCAATAGCCGGCAGAAGACGGGACCTTAAGCCCGCGCCGGGTCATTGACAGCACGAGCCATACTCATCCCCCGTTGCGCGCTGGCACCCGCCGGAAGCAGGACACGCCGGCCCGGCCAGGCCGGCAGGGCGACGCGCTCTCAACACGCATGCGCGGTCGACCTGACCGGCCCGCACGGAGAGGTACGGCTCCTCCGGCTGGCCACGTGCGGCCAGGCGGCGGCAGCTGGAGTGGAGCGCAGGGAAGGAGTCGAAGTAGACCAGCTGCGCGGCCCCCGCGCAGATCCCAGCGTGCGGGACTACCGCACTGGGCTCCTACCTTGGGTGAGTGGCGGCGAAGCGCGCCTCCGGGAAGGGATGCATCATGCGGGCGGGCGGTAGCCACCGGACCGCGATCCGGTTCATCCGCGTCCAGTTGATGCCGGTCTTCTGGCTGCGGCGCCGCAGCGCCTTGTACCAGCGCCCGGTGAGCTGGGTGCGGAAGGCTCTGACCGCGTCAGCGTTGCCGGGCACGGCGTAATACGCCATATGCCCGCGCAGCACACTAGCCAGCCAGCGGCCTTGCACCGGAATGGGCTGATACCGGCGTCGCCTGAGCTGGAGGGTGACCTCCTTGAGCTTCGCCCGCATCCGTTTCGAGATTGTGATGCGCCTGACCCAGAACCGCCCGCTCTCCGGCGTCGCGCAGATGTGCGTGAAGCCGAGGAAGTCGAACGTTTCCGGCTTCCCGGCACCCGTGCGCGGGCTATTCGTTTCTTCAGCCTTATCTTGCGGCGTCAGCGGGCGCTGCGGCCCGAGGTCCCGCCTGGCCGGGCCGTTCGGCCCTAGGCAAGGCCGCGTGCCCTACCTGCGGCACCGGTGGGTTCTGACCGGCCTGCTGGACGCCGACGAGGCCGACCTGTGGCCCGAAGTCCGCGCCGCGATCGCCGCCCGGTCCAGGCCTGCCGAGATCAAGGCCGTCTACCCGAACCGGCGAGTCATACCTTGCGATACGTGGCTGTCGCTGTTCGGCTCGGCCGAGCGGGAAACCGCCATCCTCGCCGGTAACGGGCTGTTCCTCGCCAGGCTGCCCGGCGTCCTGGACGTGCTCGCGGACCAAGCCCGGGACGGATTACGAGTTCGAATCTGCCTGCGCCACCCGGACGAACCTGTCACCGCGGAAGACGGCGCCGAAGGCGCCGGTGATGTCCCGACAGTGGGGATACGCGAGGCTCTCGGTTGTTCGGGCAGTTAGGTGAGAACGCTTGCGTGGAGATCCGGCCGTCCTTTACAACTCCATCTACCAGGCCGACGACCAGCTGCTAGTCAGCCAGCACGCCTACGGCATCCCCGGCGACCGCGCGCCCGTCCTTTACCTGCGGTCGGCCGACGACGGTGACCTGATCGCCACGTACCTTGATGCGTTCGAGCGCATCTGCACCGGCGCGCCGCAGCTGGAGTAGGCCGGGTCGGTCAGTCACAGGTCGAGTGCAGCGCGCAGGGCAACGCCGATCGCCTCCATCGCGTCCGCGCCGCACCGGCCGGCCAGCTCGCCGATCCGTTCCTTGCGGACCGAGCTGATGTTGTCCAGCCGCACGATGCCAACGAGCGGCTCGGTGATCCGGACCGTGACCAGGGTCTCGGGAGCGATGCCGTCCGTATCGATCGGCGCCGTCAGGACGGTGGAGGCGGTCTCGGACTCATTCAGCGCGTCGTTGCCGATGATCAGGGCATAGCGGTCCCGTGCGCTGACCCTGCTGTGGACGACGCGGACCTCGCCGCGCCTCACGACGCGATAGCCTCGTCCGCCTCGGCCATGTCCAGCCACTCCTGGTCCTCAGGAAGGGGCGAGGCCGCCAGTTGCTGACGCAGCGTCTCGTTACGCAGCGCCCGCGCAACGTAGGTGCTAAACGGGGCGCCGGCCTGCTTGGCAGCGGCCTGGGCGGCGGCGACCGTGTGCCCAGGGAGGGAGAGGGTTACCTTACGTTGAGCCATAAGACGAACCATACCGTCATGTGGCTCATGGCCATACCCGTTGCAGCTAGCCCGGTACTACAGTCCGGGTTTTCTTCGCGCCGGGTTGACCGCTTGGTACTGATCTTGCTGGTTATGCTGCGGCGGCCCGGAGTTGCGCTTGGTAGTGGTGCCATCGGGCGCGTGCCTGGTGGCGT
>JBKQMG010000263.1:0-4139 GCA_052146815.1 Streptosporangiaceae bacterium
CCCGGCGACGCCGGGCACCGTCTGGCCGGTCAGCCCGGACCCGGCGCCGAATGGCCTGCCGGGCTCCCAGCCGCCCAGGCAGCAACCGGCGCCCTGCCGAGCGCCACGAGACACGAAAGGTGACACCAGCGACAGCCGACGAAGGTGCGGGCGCATGCGGGCGCATGCCCTCGCAGCTTGCTGAACGTAGGAGTTCTTCATGAAGTACCGGAGAAGATTGCGGTCCGCGATCGCGGTTCTCGCTGTAGGCGCGACGGCTACGGGACTTACTGCACTGGCCGGGGCGCAGGCCGCCGCCGCCGCCGTCACCCCGAGGATCAACCTGAATGTCCTGGTCATCACCGACGGTACGAGTTCGGTCTCGGCTATCCAGAGTGAGCTGACGCGGGAGGGGGTGGCGACCACGGTCGTCAACCTCAACTCAGCGTCGCGGCCGGCGATCACCACCTCGTTCCTGCAAAGCAGCGCGACTCACGGCAACTTCGAGGGCGTCGTCACGCCAGGTGACCTCGCGCCGGGCCTCGCTGACCCGCTCACGTCGGCCGAGGAAGCCGCGCTGGCCTCCTATGAGGCGAAGTTCTCCGTCCGCGAGGTCGACGCCTACGTCGATCCCGCCGTTGACGGCGGGTCCTACGGCCTGAAGACCACGCCCGTGTACTACGGGAATCTCGATGGCACCGCGGCACGAGTCACCGGGGCCGCCAGGCCGGCCGGATTCGGCTACCTGCGCGGGCCGCTGACCTTCCAGGGCTTCAACGACGACGATCCGGCGCTGGCCTTCGGCGCGCTCGCCGTGCCCGCCGCCGGCTTCACGCCCTACCTGACCGGGACGTTCACCGCCGGGAGCGGCACCAAGTATCACGGCACGCTGGCCGGCGTGTACGCCAGTGGCGGCCGGCAGCAGCTGGTCTTCGCCTACGGCTACTCCAGCTACGTGCTCGAGTTCCGGTATCTCGCTCCGGGCATCGTGAACTGGCTGACCAGGGGCGTGCATTTCGGTGCCTGGCATAACTACCTGAGCACCCAGGTCGGCGGCGTATTCGGCTCGGTGCCGCCGTTCGCCTACCCGGGCGGCCCGACCGCCCCGATCCAGATGACGGGCGCTGACGTGGCCGCCGCCCGCAGCTGGGAGCGGGCGCACGGGATGAAGCTGGACATGGTCTTCAACGGCGGCGACGCCAAGGCAGGCTCACTGCTCACCGCCGCGCAGGCTGATGCGCGCAGCTTCCGCTGGGTCAACGGCACCTATGCCAATGAATTCCTCGGCTGCCAGCAGGTCTTCGCCGGCACGAGCTTTACCTGTGCCACCTCCGGCGGCAGTACCGTCTACGTCAGCGCGGCCACGGTGGACAGCCAGATCCGCAGTAACGATCGCTGGGCGCGGCGGCACGGCATCCCGGTACGCTCGGGCGAGCTGGTGACCTTCGCCAACTCCGGCCCCGCGATCCCGCCCCAGCAGCCGAACGACAACCCGAATTTCGACGGTCGCCTGGGCCCCGACGGGGTGAGGTACCTGGACCTGAACAGCGCCATCGATCCGGCGGCGCGCCGCGTCGGCGCGGCCCTCGGGGTTCCCCAGTTCGCCCTGGACGTGTTCGACAACGTCGACAGCCCGGCGGGCGAGACCGCCGAGTGGAACGCGATCTACGCCACGACGCTGCCGCTGGCCAGCGGCTGGAGCTCTTACATCCGGCCGGAGCTGTCGGGCACGGCGCTGGAGATTGCGCTGCAGAACCAGCCTGAGCCGCTGTTTGCCGGGCAGGCAGGCCTGACGGGCTCGCGGCTGGCTTATCAGGTGCTCGACGACGTCCTCGGCACCTACCGCGGTGTCTATGCCGTCAGCGCGCCGCTGCTGAACCCGTCACTGACGGACGCGGGCGAGGTGCTGCGCGCGCAGGCCGCATGGGGACACGCCGCGGGTACCGTGAGCGGCTACGTCCAGGGCGACAGGGTCACCCTCACCGGGCCGGCGGGCACGAAGGTGCCCTTCACCGCCGCGTACGGCACCCGGCTGCGGGGACGCCGCTTCGGCAGCGTCTACGGCGCCGAGCGCTCGGGCACCATCACGCTCCGCTCGTCGCGGGCCACGCTGGTGCTGCCGGGCACGCCCTTCGCCGCGGGCCGTCACAAGGGCGCCCCGGCGGTCACGCGCAGGATCACGGTCCGGCCAGTCAGGCTGGCCGGCAACCCCGCACGGGTGCCCGGCGGCCGGCGCGGCGCAGAGATCAGGAAGGTGACGATCGGCGGATGAAACAGCGATCGAGCTGGATGAGAACGTCTGGTGATCTGACCTGACATGGAGGTGGCACTGACTTCAGAAGGCTGTTACCCGCACCATTTCGGTGGCGTCAGCGTGTGGTGTGACCAGCTTGTCCGAGGCATGCCCGAACACGAGTTCCAGCTCGTCGCCCTGGTTGCGACCGGGACGGAGCCGGTGCGGTGGATACTGCCCGACAACGTCGCTTCCGTCACCTCGGTGCCGGTCTGGGGGCCCCCGCCCGCTCCGCCTGGCGGGCGGCGGCGCCCCTGGTCCCGGTCGCGACCAGACCCGCCCCTGCGCGAACTGCTCGAGGTCCTGCTCTCTCCGCCGGGAGACGCGCAGCGCCGGTTCGGCGAGGTGCTCAGGGAGATGTTCGAGTACGCCCAGACCGAGGACCTGTCCGCCAGCCTCGCCAGCGAGGAAGCGGTCAGGCTGCTCAGCGACATGTGGCGGGGGTGGCCGCCGGACGCGGCCGAGGCCGTGCCCACACTGCACGACACGGTCGCGGCGATGCAGCTGCTTGAGCATTCACTGCGTCCGCTGTCCTACCCTCCGCTGGAGGCCGACGTCGTCCACGCGGTGACCAACGGCATGGGCGCGCTCCCTGCCCTGGCCAGTAAATGGCGGCATGGCATTCCCATGGTGGTCACCGAGCATGGCATCTATATGCGCGAGCAGTACCTGCATAGCCGCACGTTCCCGCACCGGTGGCCGGTGCGGGCGCTGTACCTGCGGTTCATGCGCCGCCTGTGCTCGCTCGGCTACGCCGAAGCGGAGATGATCACTCCCGGTAACGTCTACAACAAGCGCTGGGAGCAGCAGCTCGGCGCCGACATGGCCCGGGTCCGCACCGTCTACAACGGGGTCAACCCTGACGACTTTCCCGCCGTCGAGGGCGAGCCGGACGTGCCGACCATCTCATGGGCCGGGCGGGTGGACCCGGTCAAGGACCTGGAGACGCTGCTGCGCGCGTTCGCCCTGGTCCGCAAGCTCGTGCCGGACGCGCAGCTGCGGATGTTCGGCTCGCCGCCGGCGGGCCAGGAGGCCTACCTGGAGAACTGCCGCGCACTGGCCAGCGACCTCGGCCTCGCCGAGGCCGCCACCTTCGAGGGCAGGGTGCCGGAAATCCGCGACGCCTACGCCGCCGGGCACGTCGTCGTCCTGTGCAGCATTAGCGAGGGCTTCCCCTACACCCTGATCGAGGCAATGACCTGCGGCCGGGCCTGCGTGGCCACCGATGTCGGCGGCGTCACCGAAGCGCTCGGCGACACCGGCCTGATCGTGCCGTCGCGCAGCCCGGAGGACCTGGCCGAGGCCTGCGTGGTCCTGCTGCGTGATCACGACGAGCGCCGCCGCCTGGGCATCGCCGCGCGCCTGCGGGCGCTGGAGTTCTTCACCGTCGACCGGGCCATCAGCGCGTTTGACGAGATCTACACCTTCCTCGCCGCCGGCCATGCGATGCCGAACGCCGACATCGATGACGAGTCAGACGACCTGGTGGTCGCTGAGCTTCCCGAGCGCGACGAGGAGCCTGCCGACGACGACGAGACCGAGCTGCTGCCGATGAGGGCCGCCGGATGACCGCCGAGAGCGTCCACGAGCAGCGGCTGCGCATCAGCGCGTTCGAGGTGATCAGCCCGCCGCGGCTGACGTCGGTCAGCCGGGGCCGCGCCGCGTCGCCGCGCACGGTCGCGGCACTGTGCGAGGAGTACCGCGACGTCTGCGCGTCGGCGGTCGACCCGCTGGAGATCGCCAGCGCACTGGAATTCGGGGGGCTGAGCGATCAGGCGGTCAAGACGCGCTACGGGTATCCCGACGTCTTCGCACTGGCCCAGGACATGTACTTCCGGGTCGGGCGCCGTCCGGCGGAGCCGCCGAC
>JBKQMG010000264.1:0-19262 GCA_052146815.1 Streptosporangiaceae bacterium
CGGCGCGGCCCCGCAGCCGCGGCTCTCGGCGGCGCACGCGGCCGCCCGGGTGCTTACTGCGGGGGGGCCTGCCCGAGGACCATGCTGCTGGTGTGCCTGCGGCCGGAGGTGTCGACCCAGGTCACCACCGCCGTCGAGCCTGCGTGGTAGCTCTGCATGATGATGGTCAGCGAGCTCGGCGAGGTGACCGTCTTCCCGCCGACGGCGGTGATGACATCGCCGCCGGTGATTCCGGCCTTGGGAGCCGGCGTGCCGCACAGCTCGCCCAGGATCAGCGCGCCGGAACTCACCGGCGCGACCGTCGCCGGCACTCCGGCGTTCTGGTCAGTGGTGATGCAGCCCTTGGCGGCGGGCGGAACTCCGCCGCCGGTGCCGCCGCTGCTCTCACTCTGAATCTCCAGCTGCCGCTGCGTGCGCGGGTTGCTGCTGTTGCTGGCCGGGGCATTGGGGACCAGCACGCCCAGGAAACCCGTCGTGCCGATCTTGATGGTCGAGTTGCCCTTGCCCTCGACGATGCTGCGGGCGATGGACAGTGCCCTGTTGATCGGAATGGCGAAACCGACGCTTGACTGGCTGCCGCCCAGGGACCCGGTCGCGGCGGCGGTGTCCATGCCGATGACCTTCCCGCCCGTGGTGGACAGCGGGCCGCCGGAGTCGCCGGGCACGATGTCGGCGTTGGTCTGCAGCATGCCGTGCAGCCGCTCGCTCGTGGCGCTGCCGTCATCGCCGGCGGTAATGCTGCGGTTGAGCCCGGTGATCGAGCCGGAGACCGCTGGCGCCCCGCCGCCGCCCTCCGCGTTGCCGAGGGCGACCACCTGGTCGCCCAGCCTGATGGTGCTGGAGTTGCCCAGCGGCACGGTCCTCAGGCCCGAGGCGTTCTGCAGCTTGAGTACCGCGACGTCGTCGGTCTTGTCGTAGCCCAGCCACTTCGCGGCGTAGCGGCGACCCTGGGCCGACACCAGCGTGGCCGTCAGCCCGGTGGTTCCCTCGATGACGTGATTGTTGGTCAGGACCAGGCCGTTGCTGCTGATGATCATTCCGGTGGCGGCTGCGGTCCCGCCTTCGTACTGCAGGTTGCTGCTGATGTCGACCAGGCCTGGGGAGACGGAATTGACAACCGCCTGCTCCTTGGAGTTGCTCACGGTGCCTGAGCCGGTCCCGCTCCCGCCGCCGACGTTGCCGAACGGATTCGTCCCGTTGCCGTTGCCGATCTGGGTGCGGCCCGGGGTGTTCGACGCATTCGAGGCTGCAGTGTTGTTGTTGTGGTTGACCAGCAGGACGGTGCCCGCGCCGGCTCCGGCCGCGAGCACGGCGACGAGCACGTAGGCGAGCAGGCCTCGCGCGCGCCGGCGCTCCGGCGGGGGCGGCGGCTGCTGAATGTAATCACCCGGCGGCCCGTACGGCCCCGCCGGTCCGTAGCCGCCTGCCTGGCCGCCGCCTGCCTGGCCGTAACCGCCTGCCTGGCCGTAACCGCCGGGCTCGCCGAATCCGCCCGCCTGCGCGTATCCGCCGGGCGGGGCGTATCCGCCCGGCTGCCCGTAGCCGTAGCCGTAACCGCCGGGCTGGCCGTACCCCTGGCCGCCCGGCTGCCCGTAGCCGCCGGGCGGCGGTGCGGCGAAGCCGGGGGCGTCTGCGGCACGGAAAGAGGCGGTGGGGGAATCGGGGTTCCCCGCGGCGGGGCTGTCAGCACCGGGGCGCGGTGGCTCCGGCTGCTGCGGCTGGGCGGCCGGGGCCTGACCAGCGGCGGCCTGGCCTGAATCGCCCTGGCCTGCGTCACCCTGGCCCGCGCTGCCGGCGTCCGGAGCCGCGGCCCACGGGCTCACGTGGCCGGGCTGCTGCTTATCGCCGCCGCGCTGCTCTTCGTGCATGTCCATCCCCTCTGCCCCCGAGCAAGCCTACTTACGTCTGCCGCTGCCGGGTTCCGGCCGTGATACCGGGCTTGCCGTACCCGGGCGCTCCTCCAGTAAGCATCAGCGGCCTGGGTGTTAGCTGAATGCTCTCTGAGGATCCCCTCTCCCGAACCGATGGAGGGCGTCCGGAGGCGCGGTCTCCGGCGGCATCCGGCGGCGGCGCACGGGCTGCTTGTTGTTGCGACCAGAAGAGATATATCTTAACTTTATCCCGGCGGGCGTTCGCGCCGCCGCACTCAGCCAGCAAACGGGAGTGAAGATGACCGCACCAGTTCGCACGCCGCCGGACCTGAGCCGGCGCGAGGAACTTGCCGTCTCCGGGGCCGTGATGTCCAAGGCCCCCTGGGCGGTGGCCGCCGCAGCCGGCACAGTGACCGCCGGCGCGGACATGCTCGCGCACCTGATACTTGCCCAGTTCTCGGTGGGGGCCCCGGTATCCCTCGGCGCGGTGGTCTTCTTCGCGGTAGCGGGCGGTGGCGCCCTGCTGCGCGGACGGCAGGGCAGCGCGGGCCGGGCCATGCGCTGGGCCCGCCGTAATCCCTGGCGTTTCGCGATCGCGCCCGGCGCGGCCTGCGCGATCGTGGTCTTCGTGCTGACGGTCCTGCTGGGCGGGGGCATCCCCGGCGCGATCTTCACCGCGGCCTGGCATGGCGCGGCTGTCTTCGGGTTGACCGGCCTGACCGGCACGGTCGCCGGCGGCCGCCGCAGCCGCTCCTAGCCCCGCCCGGCGTCCGTCAGGCGGCGGTGTGCTCGGCGACCGGCCCTACCCGCAGGCCCTGTCGGTCACATTCATCCAGCAGCAGCGGCAGGGCACCGAGAGCCGCACGCGCCGAGCCGGGGGGCGAGGTGCAGTCCGAGTCGTGCAGCAGCACGGTCGCGCCGCCGGCCAGATTGCCACGGAGGGCGGCATAGACCGACTCCGGCGTCGAGCCCGGCGTCCACTCGCGGCCCCAGCAGCCCCACAGCACCGGAGTCAGGTGCAGCGCGGCGGCGGCGGCCAGCCCGCAGCCGCTCAGCACCCCGTAGGGGGGCCGGAAAAGCTGTGGCGCCGTCGCGGTCGCGGTCGCGATGATGTCTGTCGCCCGCCGCAGATCGTCGTAAGTATCGCGGGGGCCCCGCAGCAGGAGGTAGCGGTGATCGAAGCCGTGCACGCCGACCTCATGGCCTGCCGCCGCGATCTGTGCGGCCAGCCCGGGTGCCCGCTCGGTCATCGAGCCCAGCAGGAAAAAAGTGGCCCGCACCTGCCGGGCGGCCAGCACGTCGAGAACGTGCGGCGTCCACTGCGGGTCAGGGCCGTCGTCGAAGGTCAGCGCGACGTGATCGGCGGATCCGCGGCCGCTCAGACGCGGGAAAAAGGTCCGGCGTACCGGCCCGAGCGCCGTCACGCCGGGACCTGCCTGCGCCACCGCCAGTCCGGCCGCCGTCAGCAGGAAGCGGCGCCCGCGCGCCCCCGTCGCGCCGCTGGCCGTCTCTCGCATGCCTGTGCCGCCTGCCTCCCCGGACCGCTGGCCTGCCTGTGCCGGGCGCGACCGGCCGGGGGCGAACCAGCGCCCGCAGCATGACGAGCCGACATTTTCCTGGAATCATGTCATGGTCGGCCGGGGTGGCCCTCGCCCGGCCGGATCTGCGTCAGCAGGCTGTGCGGCCTGTGACGCGGCAGTGCGTGAGGGACCGCGAAGTCGGGCCGCGCCGGGCCACCGGGCCGGCCCTCAGTGTGAGGGGTTCCGGTTGGGTGTGAAAGCAGCGCGCGTGGTCTTCCCGGCGGCCGACCGCGCAGAGATCGCCGAGGCGGTGGCCGAGATCCTGGCCACCGGCATGCTGACCCTCGGTCCTTACACGCGGCAGTTCGAGGCGTCGTTCGCCGCCGCGCACTCGGCCGGCTGGCCGGCCGGCGAGGGCCCGCATCCGGTCGCCACGGCCAGCGGCACGTCGGCGCTGGAGATATCCCTGCGCGCCGTCGGGGTGACCGGCCGCGACGTCATCGTCCCGGCTAACACCTTCTACGCAACGGCAGCCGCGGTGCTGGCCGCGGGCGGCAGGCCGGTCTTCGCCGACGTGGATGCGGCGACCTTCGCCCTCAGCCCGGACACCCTCCGGGCCGCCTGCACGCCGCGCACCGCGGCCGCGGTCCTCGTGCACATCGGCGGCCTGATCTCGCCGCAGGCCGACGACCTCGGGCAGGTGTGCCAGGAGCGCGGCATCACCCTTGTCGAGGACGCCGCGCATGCGCACGGCTCGACGTACCAGGGCCGGCACGCCGGCTCTTTCAGCGCCGCGGCGGCCTTCTCCTTCTACCCGACGAAGGTCGTGACCTGCGGCGAGGGCGGCATGATCCTCACCGGCACGCCGTCACTGGCCGACGAGGCGCGGATTTACCGGGACCAGGGCAAGGGCAGCTTCGGCGCCAACCATCATGTCCGGCACGGCTACGCCTGGCGGCTGAGCGAGCAGAACGCGGTGACGGGCCTGGTTCACCTGCGCCGGCTGGCTGAGTTCATCAGCCGCCGGCGGGAGGCCGCGGCACGTTACGACGAGGCCCTGGCTGCCCTGGACGGGCTGGTGCCGCTGCGCGAGCCGGACGGCTGCCAGAGCAATTTCTATAAGTACATCGCCCTGCTGCCGCCGGGGGCGGACCGGGCGAGGTTCAAGCAGGAGCTGGCCGAACGCCACGACGTGCGGCTGGCCGGGGAGGTCTACGACCTTCCGCTGCACCGCCAGCCAGTGCTGGCCGAGTTCGCGGGCCCGTCGCTGCCGGTGGCGGAGGAGATCTGCGCCCGGCACATCTGCCTGCCGGTGCACTCGGACATGCGCGACGACGAGGTCGACCAGGTCGTGACGGCGGTCGCTGCCGTCTACGGCGCGCTGGCCGGCGTATGACCCGGCCGGCCTGGGGGCCGGCGGCGTGACGGATAGACGGATAGGGAGCAAGGATGCGTGTCGCGGTAACAGGCGGGGGCGGCTTCATCGGGTCGCACGTGGTGGATCACCTGCTGCGGGCGGGCCACGAGGCGGTCGTGGTCGACGTGGCGGGCCAGTGGCGCAACGTCGACGCCGATTACCGCCGCGGCGACGTTCTGGACTCCGCGGCGCTCGACGCCGCGCTGGCGGGGTGCGACGCGGTCTTTCACCTGGCCGGGGCGTCCGACGTCAATGATGTGGCCGCTGATCCGGTCCGGGCCGTCCGGCTCAACGTCGAGGGCACCGCCAGGGTGCTGGAGTCGGCCCGCCGCGGCGGCGTCGGCCGGGTGTTGCTGGCCAGCACGGTCTGGGTGTACGGGGCGACTCTCGGCGCGGGCGAGCGCACCGAGGAGGCCCCCGTCGACCTGAGCAGGGCCGGGCACGTGTACATCTCGACAAAACTGGCCGCCGAGCTGATGGTGCACAGCTACTGCGAGATGTTCGGGCAGGAGTTCACGATCCTGCGGTACGGCATCCCGTACGGCCCGCGGATGCGCGACGCGCTGGTGGTGGCCAGGTTCGTCCGCGCCGCCCTGGACGGGCAGGCCATCACGATCGCCGGCACCGGCGAGCAGCAGCGCAGCTACGTCTACGTCGAGGATCTGGCCGATGCCCACGTGCGGGCCCTGTCCCCGGCGGCCGCGAACCGGACCATCGCCCTCGAAGGCGGTACACCGGTCTCGGTGCGCGAGATCGCCGACGTAGTTTGCAGCCTGATCCGGCCGGTTCCGGTGGAGCATGTCCCCGCCAGGTCGGCTGATTATCAGGGCGCGAGCATCTCCAACGCGCTGGCCAAGGAACTGCTCGACTGGTCTCCGGTCACCTCGTTCGAGGCCGGCGTCTGCGGGTACCTGGACTGGCTGGCCGACGGCGGCGGCGGGGACAGCGAAAGGACACGATGATGACCGAGCGGGCGCCGCGGGCGCTGCTGCTGTCGGGCTCCCTCGGTATGGGCCACGATGTTCTCGCGCAGGCCTGCGCCACGTCGCTGGCGGCCAGGGGCTGGTCCACGGCCAGCCTTGACTCGATGCGGCTGCTCGGCCGGGGCGGCGGCTCGGCGGGCGAGGCCGTCTTCCGGTCCATGCTGGCCGTGCCCGGTCTGTACGATGCCTTCCACTTCGCCGGGCTGCGGACCGGCAGCAGGCTGGCGCTCCTGGCGGACGCCGGGGCCCGTCGCCAGCTGGTTCCCAGGCTGCGTGATTACCTGGATGCACATCCCGCGGATCTGGTCATCTCCGTATTCGCGACCGGCGCTTCCGCGGTCTCGGCGCTGGCCGAGCGCTATCCGTCGATGAGCCATGTCGTGTTCTGCTCTGATGTGACTCCGCACCGGCTGTGGGTGCATCCCGAGGTCGATGCCTACCTGGTCACTGCCCCGGTCGCAGAACGGGCCGTGCTGAGATTCCAGCCGGACGCGCGCGTCCTGGTGGTGCCGCCCCCGGTGCGCGCCCCTTTCTACCAGCCGCCCACCCAGGACGCGGCGCGCGCGCAGCTCGCCGTGCCCGCCGAGGAGCCCTGCGTACTGCTGATGTCGGGCGCATGGGGACTCGGGCCGGTCGCGGCGGCCGCCGAGGCGCTGGGCGATGGCGGCGTGCACGTGCTGGCCGTGGCCGGGCGCAGCGCGAAGCTGGAGCGCATGCTGCGGGCGGCCGCGGCGCGCCAGCCGCGGGTCCGGCCGTTCGGCTTCACCGACGGCATTCCCGAGCTCATGGCCGCCGCGGACCTGGTGATCACCAGCTCGGGCGACACCTGCACGGAGGCACGCACGGTCGGCCGGCCGCTGCTGCTGCTTGACGTGGTCCAGGGCCACGGGCGAGACAATCTCCAGCACGAGCTCGAGCTCGGTGAGGCCGACGTCACATCGCCGCGGCCGGCGGATGTGACGCGCTGCGCGCTGGCGGTCCTCGGCCGGCTCAAGCCGCCGCCCGCCGGGCCGGCCAGGTCGGCCGGAGAGTGGGAAACGGCTTTCTCCGCCGTTCTGGAGATGATCGGGCGCTGACGGCGCCCGGGCTGCTTCCGGCTGGGCGCGCCAGAGCTAAGGCCTGTTCCCGGCAGCGGCGTCAGGCGATTCCCGGCGGCGACCTCAGGCGGCGGGGCTTGCTGCCGTCGTGCTCGAGCTGTTCATCCGCGCGACGCCCTGGGTGAGCTGCAGCCAGGTCACCGGCCCGAGGATCTTCCGCACGACATGGTGCTCCGCGTTCAGGAAGTAGGTGGCGGGCAGGCCAGGCGCGCCGAACGCCGTCGCGGTGGCCATGGTCTGGTCGGTGACGACGGGGAACGTCACCTTGTCGCGGCGGATCAGGCTGAGGGCAGCGCCGCGCTGATCGGCCGGGTCGACCCCGATGACGTGCACGTGCCCGTCGTGGCGGTGGTTGAACCGGTAGTACTCCGCGATGGTCTGCGTCTCCTGCTGGCAGGCCGGGCACCAGGAGGCGAAGAAACTGACGATCACCGGCTGGCCCGCATACGAGGCCATCGAGATGCGCGCGGCCGGATCCCGCAGCTCGTGCAGCGCGAAGTCCCGGCCGTCCACCCCCTTGGGCCCGCTGGATCCTGTCTCCCCGCCTGCCTGGCTGCCTGAGCTCGAGCAGCCGCCGGCCAGCAGGGCCGCGAGGGCGACGGCGACCGGGAAGATCGCGCGAACAGGGCGAGTCATTACTGGCGTCCTCCGCAGATGCCGATGCCGGGCCGGTCGTCGCGGCCAGATGTCCGGTGATGATGATAGCGGCGTCGCCGCGGGGCTCAGGCGCGGTTGGCCCACTGGTAGCGGCGCGCGCCGCGGCCGAGGAGCCGGTCCACGCCAGCGCCGAAACTGCCTTCCTGCGTGATCAGGCGCCGGATGACCACGATCATGCAGGGGATCGCCCAGAAGTCGCCGCAGATCCACAAGATGCCCGCGCCGATCTGCTGATCGGCGAACGGCGGCAGGCTGACCCCGCGGATGTGGTCATACACCGGGTACCAGGAGCTGCTGGTGAGAATGCCCATCGACATCGCCAGGATCCACATCACCATGTTGGTGGCCACCAGCCCGGCTGCCTGCCCGATGGGCGTCAGCCGGATGCGGAACGGCGGCGAGTTGATGTACTGCAGCCAGAACAGCACGCCCGCGATGAAGAAGCTGCTGTGCATCAGCCAGATATGCACGGCCTGGTTGTTCTCGGCGAGGTCGAACAACGCGGGCAGGTGCCAGGCCACCATCACCACATTGAACAAGGCGATGCTGACCCAGGGCCGGAGCACGAAGCCGGCGACCGCGCGCAGCGGCCGGGACCAGCCGCCGCGCAGGACGCTGCGGGTCGCGCCGTGCCCGACCCCGCGGGGGAGCGCCGCCAGCAGCGGCTGCCAGGGCGCCCCCGCCACCACCAGCGTGGGCGCGGCGAACATCAGCAGCAGGTGCTGGATCATGTGCACGAAGAAGTAATCGTCGGCCCAGTAGTCAATGGGCGACTGGACGGCGATCAGCAGCACGGCCAGGCCGCCGTAGAACCACAGGGACCGGAGGCGCCGCTGTCTGGTCCGCTCCGGCCGCGACCGGCGGGCCAGCCGCGCGAGGCCGATCTCATGCCATGCGACCAGGACGACGACCACGATGAGGAACGGGTCGAACGACCAGTGGTTGACGAGATAGCTCAAGGCGCCCCTCAGCCTGACGATCCGTACGGAATGGCTACCTTGACAGTCTGCGCTACCTTCCAGCTGGCCGCGCCGCGGGGCAGCTGGAAGTCCGTCAGGGTGCTGCGCTCGGCCACCAGAGCGTCATACTGGCCCGGCGTACCGGCCGCCAGCGTCTGCGTGCCGGCCGGCAGCGTGGCGAGCTGCTGCCAGCTGTGGCCTGGCCCGGCGACGACGTCGCCGCGATTGCCGCCCAGCACCAGCCCGGCGGCCCCGCCGGTCCACAGCGCGGCCGACTTCACGCCGGCGGCTCCGGTCTGCAGGGGCGCCGAGAGCGTCCAGTGCGGCCCGCTGCCCGCCGCCCAGGCGGCCACTACGCTCGCCGGTGAGCCGGCGCCGGCTTGCAGCAGCGCCGTCGTCTGCGTTCCCGTCGTGCTCAGCCCGAGCACCGAGATCTGGCTGCGGGCCATCGAGGCGGGCAGCGCCGGGCCCGCGGCCTGCCAGTGGCCGCCGCGCAGCCCGAAGATCCCGGCCACGCCGTGTTTCGTGCAGTCTCCGGCCAGCAGAGCCGTGCCGCCGGAGGTGAGGGCGGCGGCCGCCGTCAGCCGGGTGAGCCCGCACGCGCGGCCGGCCGGCGTCCGGGCCAGCGCCCGCTCGCTGGTCAGGCTGGTCCATGCCGAGCCGAGGTGACTGCCCAGCTGCGCGCTGCCGGAGGTGGTGAGCGCGATGAGCACGTGCCCCGGACCGGCGGCCAGCGCGTCCGGGGTCTGCGCCAGCCCCGGGTCGACCGGCGCGCTCGGCGACCAGCGCGCCCCCGCGTCATCAGAGGCGGCGACGGGGGAGAACTTCAGGTCCTGGCTCGGCAGGAAACCCGCGGCCAGGGCCCCCGCGCCGGCATTCGCCACGACGAGGCCGCCGTTGTCCGCGACCGCGGCCGGGGTGATCAGCGTCCACTTGCCCGCTGGCGCCGGCCGCGTGAAGACCTCCCAGAAGTTATCGTGCTGGGCGCTTGATCCGCCCATCTCCACCACCGCGAAGCCGCTTCCCTTCGCGGCCGACACCGACGTGCTGAGCGTCAGCGGGCTGGCCAGCGGCGCGGTCGGCTTACTGGATCCGCCTGCATGCGCGGCACCGCAGCCGGCCAGCAGCATCGCGGCCGCCGCCGCCGCGGTGGCGGCCGCGATGCTCGCCCGGCCGACGCTCATGAGGAGGATCCCATGGCCTTCTGGGCGCTGGTGACCAGCTCGCTGGCGAAAGACGACTGGGAAGTCGCGGTACCCGGGCCCGGATCGAACGGCAGCTCGGCTCGGATATGCCCGTGCGCATCGATCACGTAGGCCACGTCGGTGTGGGCGATCATGCCGCCGGCCGGCAGTATCTCCGCCGCGACCCCGTAGTTCCGCCACGCCTGCTCGAGCTGGGGGAGTGAGCCGGTGAGAAAGCGCCAGTTCGGCATGCGGAGGCCTTCCTGGCGGTCGAAGGCGCGCGTGTAGGCGGCAGTGCGGTAGACCGGGTTGGTCGCGATGGCGACCAGGGTGACCCGGCGGGTCGCCGATCCCAGCATGGCGTCGGCTTCCCGGAACTCCTGCGCGATCAGCGGGCAGTCGGAGGTGCAGACCGGGTCGAGGAATGTGAGCAGCACGGTCCTGCCACGCAGGCTCGCCAGCGAGACCTGACGGCCGTCCTGGTCGGTCAGCCGGAAGTCCGCCGCCGGGTAGTTCAGCGCCGAGACGTTACCCTGGATCGCCTGCGCGATGATCGGGTCAGCGGTGTGGCTGGCCTGCGCCGCCGCCATCGGCGCCGCGCCGACGATGACCACCGCGAGCGCCCAGATGGCCAGTACCGTCTGAGTACTGGCGGCGCCGAAAGCCCGGCCCAGGCGGGCCGGCTGGGCGCGCTCGCGCCAGCCTGGCCGTGCCGCCGGGTGTTCCGCGATATCCGCGGCCGGCCCATCGGCGCCGGCCGGTCCCGCGGCGGTCACGTCCGCGGCGGCCCTGGCCGGGGCGGCCGATCCTGCCGTCCGGGCCATGCCCCCGGCCGCAGGCGCGGCTGAGCCCGCGGCCGCGGCAGCAGGCTCGCTGGCCGGTTTCGGCAGCCGGGTCAGCGCGAGGTAGCCGCCCGCCACGAACAGCGCGATCGGGATCATGCTGTTCGGATCCGTGCCCAGGCCGCCGAAAACCCCCAGGTCCTCGATGAGGATCCAGTCAGCCAGGCAGACCACCACCAGGAGGACGACGGTGGCCTGGGTCAGCCGCGGCTGCCGGCTGAGCAGCCCCGCCCCGATCGCGGCCAGCAGGATCACGGCGGCCAGGTTCACCGGGAAGCCATGCGCGGCGACGAAGACACTGAAGCCGCTCACCCACGACGAGAACAGGGCCGGCTGCGGCGTTCCGGTCATCGACCGGACCATGCTGGTGAGGGAGCCAGGCTGGCCGTGCAGCGTGCCCTGCCAGAATCCCCGGCCCGGCCAGGCCTGCAGCACCGCCATGCCGAGGAAGAACAGGCCCGAGGCGTCAAGGATCCGCCTGCCGAGCCGGGCCGATGACCAGTATCCCTCCGGCAGGGCGATCAGGGCTCCGGCGGCCGCGTAGATGAGAGCGGCGCCGGGAGCGCCGAAGAGCCAGGTCAGTCCGGGCGCGAATATCCCGCCGAACGCCTCGCCGAAGACCCAGACCACCAAGCCCCAGCCGACGCTGGCCAGGCCGGCCAGCCGGGAGGGCAGGCCCTTGGGCGCGGCGATAAGCCAGATGCCGATGCCGATCTGGATCCAGACGGCCGCCGCGGCGGCCGTTATCGGATGGTAGGACCAGCTCGTGCCCGCCCAGTTGACGACGTGCTGGATCCAGGCGGGCGAGCTTGCGGCGGCGGGCTTGATGACGCCGGACGGCAGGCCGAGCGGCATCGCTGGCTGGGCCTGCAAGATCCCGTCGAGTACCCAGATGATGCCGAACCCGATGCGCAGCAGGCGCCGTCCGGCAGGCTCGGGGAGTGCAGCGCCGCGGGGTCTCAGGGAGCCGGCCGCAGAGCGGGCCGGGGCCAGCAGCCATTCGCGGGCGGCGACCCAGGCCAGCGCCAGGACCACCAGGATCAGCAGGATCAGCAGCCCCTGATGCAGGAGCGCAGTCCTGAATGCCGTCACCACCGTGGAGTTGGTGTCGTTGAGTCCGGTGTTCATCCCGGGCATGGTCGATGCCTCCTGTTGCGCCTGGTCTTCGAGCCGAGGTCAGCCAGGCAGCCGGGGCGGCCCCGCGCCGGGGTGCAGCGCGGAGATCGCAGCATTCATGACTTTATCCACAGCGGAGCGCTGCGCGTCGAGCTTCAGCTGGTCACGATGCAGCGCGGCCGTCGCGCTGGCCCGGGCCTGCGGGTTCTTGGCCGTGAGGATCTTGACCACGTCGTCCTGCGCCTGCAGGGCGTCCGGCGCCGCCCAGTTCACCAGCCCGGTCACCACGCCCTGCAGGTGGTAGCTGAACAGCGACTCCGATACCTCATAGCCCTCGAGGTTGTCGATGACCTCGTTGGAGGCGGGGGAGCAGTTGGCGGCCCCGGTATTCGCGATGGCGACGGCAGTACGGACGTCGTGGCTGGCGCCCGAATTGATGGCGTTCAGCGCCTGGAACGACTGGCTCACGCTGGCCGCGCAGGATCCGATGTCGGCGTGCATGTCCTGCAGGAAGCTGCGCAGGTCAGCGGCACGCTGCGCCGGGGCGGGCTTGTGCGCGAGGCCGACGGCCACGGCGATCGCCAGCAGCACCACGCCGGCCGCGATGACCCAGCGCGGCGTCCGGCGCCCCGGCCACCGCGTGGAGCGGATCGGCACGTACGGCGGATTCGTGCGGGTGGGTGAGGTCACCTGATCAGCCCCGATCCTGGTTGCTGCGCGGCCCTGCCGCGGCCTGCGCCAGCCGCGGCTGGCCCTGCATGGCGGCGGCGGCGTTGAGGTCTTTCATCGTCACCGCGCCCACGATGTGCCGGATGATGCGATGCTGGCTGTTCAGGATGAAGGTCTGCGGCAGGGCGTATACCCCGTAGGAGGTCGTGGTCGACGCCGGGAAGGGGTCGGATCCGACCGGGTAGCGCACGCCGGTGGTGTGCACGAAGCGCAGGGCCGATTTGGCCTGGTCGTTGGAGTCGACGCCGAGGATCAGCACCTTGCCGTGATGGTCGGCGTAGAAGCGCGCGATCAGCGGCGTCTCGTGCTGGCAGGGGGCGCACCAGGACGCGAAGAAATTGACGATGACCGGCCGTCCGGCGTAGGCGGCGAGCGAGACCTTGCGGCCCGGATGGCCAAGTTCAGGCAGCACGAAGTTCTTGGCCGGGACGGGCCGGGGGGCCACCGCCTGCGAGGAGCCCGCGCTGGCCGCTGCTACCGCCACCGCGATGATGACGATCGCCGCCGCCGTGACCGACACGATCTTGGTACGGTGGCTCAGCGCCCGGACGCGAGCTGACAGAGGAGTGCGCTGAGTCATTGCCCGTGGCTCCCGCTGTGCCGGCGGACGCGCGGACGGCGCGGACCGCTGATGCGCGGGCGGCCGGGCAGGTGCCCGGCCTGCGCGCCGCAGCCCACCGGCGCCGGCAGTGGCGCGGCGGACCCGGCCACCAGCGGCCCCGCCGCCGGGGTCCCGATCTCCAGGGGCTCAGCCGGCTCGGGGCGGGTCCCCGGCAGCGCCGGGGCGAAGAGCCCTGGGGCGGCGCCGGGCGGCCCGTCGCCGGGCGGAATCTGGACCGGCAGAAACATCTCGAACCGGCTCCCTTCGCCGGGAGCACTGTGCACCTGGACCTCGCCGCCATGCCCGCGAATGATCGCCAGGACCAGCGAGAGCCCGAGCCCCGTCCCCCGGTGGCCGTCTGCCCCCGACCCAGTCCCGAAACGGTCGAAGATATGCGCAAGCTCGTCGGGCGCGATCCCCGGCCCGGCGTCTTCCACGCTGAGGGACGCGAGCGCCGGGCCCGCGTCGGACGTGACCGACAGCCGGATGCCCTGGCCCTCTGCCGTGTGCTGCACGGCGTTCTCCAGCAGGGCGTCGAGGGCGAGCCGCAGGCGCTCCCGGTCAGCGCTGACCATGACGTGCTCGAGGGGGCCGAGCTGCCAGCGCCGCTGCGCGGCCGGACGCCAGCGCCGCAGCACCTCCATGGTGAACTGATCAAGCGCCACCGGCTCGGGCCGCAGGAAATCGGGGTTCTCGGATGCGGCAATCAGCAGCAGGCGCTCGCTCAGGCTGCGCAGCCGGTTGAGCTCACCCACCACCACCGTGATGTCGCGTTCGGAGATCTGGCCGGCCAGATCGCGCGCGAGCAGTTCCGCATGGCCGAGGGCGATGGTGATCGGCGTCCTGAGCTGATGCGAGGCGTCCTGCAGGAACCGGCGCTGCGTGGTGAGCAGCCGCGCGTTTTCCTCGCTGATCCTGGCGCGCTCGGCCTCGGCGGTCAGCCGGCGGTGGGCATGCCAGGCCAGGGCCCAGAACAGTCCCGCGACCAGCGGTACTTTACTAAGCGATTCCGAGGGCTCGAGGCCCCGCAGGACGTCCAGGCCGATCGCCGTCGCGGTACTGACCGCGACCATGGCCAGGAGCCATAGCGTCCCGCGCATCGGCCAGTTGCGGTATCCGTAGAGCACCGCCAGGCCGAACCAGATCAGGTAGAAGGTGATCGGCTCCCAGCGGGGTACCGTCACGATTGCCACCAGGCAGAGCAGCCAGAGCAGCACCCAGGCGAGCTCGGCCCAGCGATCGGCCGGGCCCGCGCCCAGGTCATCGTCTGGCGTGCTGGCAGGTCCAGGCGCGCAGTCCGGGCGCACCGCGGCGTCTGCCGCGACTAGCCCGTGCAGCCATGGCTCCGCCTGGCCGTCGGCCTCGTCAGGATGCCGCCGCGCGCCGGCTTCCTCAGGATGCGAGCTGGTAACCCTCACCGCGCACCGTCTTAATCAGGTTGAACCCGAGCTTCGAACGCAGCCGCCGGACGCAGACGTCGACGACGTTCGAGCCGGGATCAAAGTCCAGCCCCCACACTGATGCTAGAAGCTGCTCCTTGGGCACGGAACGGCCCTCATGTTCCATGAGCTCGCGAAGCAGCAGGAATTCCAGCCGGGTCAGCGCCACCGGTCCGTGGCCGATGTCAGCGACGAGCCGTCCGACATCCAGGACCAGCTCGCCGGTCCGCACGACCTCGCCGCCCTGATGAGCGGCCTCGCGAAGCCCGATGACCTCACTGCGGGAACGGGCTCCCGCCGCCTGATCGCCGGCGTAAGCCTGCTCCGGGCCGCGGGAGTAATAGTGCGCCGCATGCGGCTGTTCCGCGCCGTGCTGATGGGCGTCCCGGAGCCGGGCCCGGACCCGGGCGATGAGCTCGGCCAGTGAGAAGGGCTTGGTCAGGTAGTCCTGGGCGCCGAGATCCAGGCACTCCACCTTGGTGGTGATGTCGGCCATGCAGGACAGGATCATGACGGGCAGTCCCGGCAGCTCGCGCACGATCTGAGCGAGAGCGGCCTTCCCGTCCATGTCCGGCATGACCAGATCCAGAATGACCAGGCTGTAGCCGCCGCTCACGGCCTGCCGGACGCCGTCCGCGCCGTCGGCCGCGAAATCGATCGCATAGCCCGCGCGGACAAGCGCGCGGCTGACGAAATCGCGGATAAGCGGCTCATCGTCGACGACCAGTATCCGGGCCAGCGCCCGATGGGTGGCCGCTTGAGCTGTGGTCATTGCGCCCCTGTCAGTTCGCAGCGGCCCGGCCCGTTCCTGCGGGCGCGGCGACTGCGGACACGGCCAACGGTCCCGCCGACAGGCGGACCGTACGGGCTGTCAGCCGAGGATTTACTCCCTCATGCCGCCCGAGGTCAACCCTTATTACCCAAATGCAATCCATTGCGCCCTCATCGCGCCGTGCGCTGCCCCGGCCGCCGACCGCGGCCGGGAGATCACGGCGGCACTGTGTCACATTCGCATGATCCCATATCACCAGCACCAGCCTTCGTTGAGGCTGCCACGAAAAGGCCCCGGACCTGCGCAGGCGCGACCGAGGGTCCCTCTGCAATCGCCCGTCACGGGGCCGGCGGGCCGCCCGCGCCGGCTGTCTTGGGGGCCGTCGGCACGCCGGTGGCCGATCGGCGCCGTGACCTTTGCCGAGGGCGAGGGTGCCTGCCGCGGGCGCGGTTGCCTGCCGCGGGCGCGGTTGCCTGTCGTGCGCCAGGCTTGTCATGTCGAGGGCCCCTGCGGTTGCAGCCCGCCGCACCATGACAATTTCGTCATCCGCGCCTTCGGGACTTGCGGTCCGCAACGCTTACCTCGCAAGATCAGTCACGTAAGTGGCGTCCGGTCTCACGGTTTCATCCGCAAGGCCGGACTAAGTCGCGTGCGCGAGCCGCCGCGAAGAAGCGAGGTGGTGACTGGTGTCCCTGCCGGTCCGCGTCGGAACCCTCCTGGTAGCGTTCCTCGCCGTGGTCGGTGGCGCGATCTTCGTCGTCATCCATTTTTTCCTCAGCAGCCCGCCGGTGGTGACCTATAGCGCCACTACCACGGCTGCGGGCCCGGTGGTTCACGTCGTGATGCAGGAGGATCCGCAGAACACGGTGACCAACCGGCCGGACTGGGTGTCCTACTTCATCCAGGATCCGGTCAGTCACGCGTGGGTGCACACGACCATCTTCCAGGTGCCGGCAGGCGCCAGGGTGGATATGACCGTTCTCGGCTACGACGGCTGTACTCCGCTGCGCAACCCGTACTGGGGCAAAGTCACCGGGACGCTCGGCAACGTCGAGTTCGTCAACGGCAAGCCGGTGACTTTCCTGAACACATGGTCGCAGTGCACGGTGGGCCACACGTTCTCGATTCCCGGCATCGGGCTGAACGTCCCCATTGCGGCGCCGACGACCCTGGCAGCGAACAGCAGCCTGTGCAGTACCTCGCCGTGCACGTCGGGACCGCGGAAGGTGGTGCAGTTCAGTTACATCGCTCCGAGGCAGGCCGGTGACTACTTCTGGCAGTGCCGCATTCCCTGCGGCCTCGGCTATTTGGACGGGTTCGGCGGTCCCATGCAGACGATTGGTTACATGACCGGTCAGATGGAGGTGTCCTGATGGCCGCCGTTCCTGAGGCCGCATCGCCGGCCAGCGGTCAGCGTGAGCCGAGCCACGCACTGCGGATCGTCATCATCTGGCTGGTTCTCGCGGTGGCCGCGGACCTGCTGATCTACCTCGTCCTGGGGCCGCACCTGCCGCCCGGCGACATGTCGACCTCCGCGGCCAGCCAGCAGTTCGACCTCAAGGTGATCACCGTCCTGGCCGCGCCCGTGATGATATTTGTCCTGGTTTACTTCGCCTACGCGCTCATCGTGTGGCGGCACCGGGACGGCGACGACGAAGACGGGCCCGCCCTCTTCGGTCATACCGGCATCCAGGCCGGCTGGATCGTCGGCACTGCCGTGATCGTGCTCTCGCTCTTCGTCTTCGGCACCTACGAGCTGATCGCGCCGCAGGGCGCCGGCGCGGGCGAGGGCCCGGCGCCGATCTGGAAGCCGGGCGGAACTCCGCTGCAGGTGCAGGTGATCGGGCAGCAGTGGAAGTTCACCTACCGGTACCCGCAATTCGGCGGGTTCGAGACGACGGCTCTCCTGCTGCCGGTCAACCAGTGGGTGCAGTTCAACGTCACGTCGATCGATGTGATCCACAGTTTCTGGGCCTACCAGCTTGGCGTGAAGGCAGACGCCAATCCGGGCATTAACAACGTCGCCTACACCAAGCCGACGCAGCTGGGCAGCGTCACTGTGCGCTGCGCTGAGCTGTGCGGCCTGTGGCACGGCGCGATGTTCGACTACGGCAGGGTAGTGCCGGAGAGCACCTTCCGGTCCTGGGCCATCAGCACTGAGAACCGGCAGCGGCGCATCGGGCTGCTGGCGGCCTTGCCGCCTTATGCCCCGACCTACGACCCGACGGTGATCCCGAGACTCAATGAGGTGTACGTCAAGCTGGGCGTGACCGGCGCCGGCGGGGGTTACTACCCGCCGCAGGATCCGGTACAGCCGTGAGCAGCATTCGCGGCGGGCGCGGATTCGCACTGACATCTGTTTTCAAGAAGAGGTGACCGGATGGCCATCGAGATAGAGCCGGGAACAACGCAGCAGCCTGGTGGCGGGGAGCCCGGCGGTCCCTCGGCTGCGCGGCCCTGGTGGATGCGCCCGGCGTTCCACACCGCGATCCTCGGCGCGGTGATCGGCTACCTCGTCGGTCACTGGCTTGGCGACTATATGGGGTCGGGCTACCAGGAGGTCGGCACCGCGGACGCCAATGACCTGGCCATCGTGCTCGGTTACTGCTTCATGACGGTGGGCTGGCTCGCCGGGCTCGGCGTGTTCAACGACCTGCTCCGGCAGATGGCGGGGCGGCCGGTGCCCGAGCGCGAGGAGGGCGAGGCCGCAGCATCCGGACTCGCCAGGTACTTCCGGTTCACCCTCGACCACAAGGTCGTCGGCATCCAGTACCTGGTCGGCATGATCACCTACTTCTGCACGGCTGGCCTGTTCGCCATGGCGATCAGGACGGAGCTGCTGTCCCCGACCTATCACGTGTTCAGTTCCAGTACCTACATCGAGATCGTCGGCGAGCACGGCACGATGATGATGATGCTGATGACATCGGTCATCCTCGGGCCGTTCGGCAACTACCTGATCCCGATCATGATCGGGTCAAAGCGGGTGGCGTATCCGCGGCTGGAGGCACTGTCCTTCTGGCTGACGCCGATCGCGTTCCTGGTGCTGCTCTCCTCGATCCTGCTCGGCGGGTTCCACATGGGCTGGACGGGATATCCGACGCTGTCCATCCAGGACACCTCGGGCGCGGACGCTTATGCGTTCGCCTTCGGCCTGATGGGGATCTCGATGATCCTGGCCGGCTTCAACATCCTCGTGACAGTGATCTGCTACCGGGCGCCTGGCATGCGGTGGAGCCGGCTGCCGATCTTTGTGTGGGGGATCCTCGGCACTGCGGTCATGATGGTGCTGGCCGCTCCCGTGCTCGTCGGCGGCATGTACATGCTGCTGACCGACCGTACCGTGCAGACGGCCTTCTTCGTCGACCAGCTCGGCGGCAGCACTTACCTGTATCAGAACCTCTTCTGGTTCTTCGGCCATCCCGAGGTCTACATTCTGGCGCTGCCCGGCTTCGGCATCGTCTCCGAAATGCTGCCGGTGTTCTGCCGCAAGCCGCTCTTCGGCTACCGGGTCGCGGCGGCGGGCATGATCGGGGTGACGCTGCTGAGCTTCTTCGTCTGGCAGCATCACCTGTTCATGAGCGGGATCAACCCGGACATGCGGCCGCTGTTCATGCTCACCACTGAGCTGATCTCGGTGCCGACCGGCTTCATCTACCTGGTCGGGATGGGCACGCTGTGGAAGGCGAAGATCCGCTTCAGCGTCCCGATGCTGTTCGCGCTCGCGCTGTACTTCAACTTCCTGTTCGGCGGGGTCACCGGGGTATACGTCTCCGTCGTGACGGTGAACACGACCGCGCACGGCAGTTTCTTCGTGATGTCGCACTTCCACTACACGATCATGGGCGGGCTCATTTTCGCCTTCTTCGGCGCCATCTACTACTGGCTGCCCAAGATGATGGGCATCAGGCTGAACCAGACGCTGGGCAAGATCCACTTCTGGATCATGTTCCTCGCCTTCAACTCCACGTTCCTGCCGCTGTTCGCGGCCGGCCTGGCGGGCATGCCGCGCCGGGTGTTCACCTACGCGCGCAACCTGGAGACCATCAACGACTGGGTGTCGATCTCCTCGTTC
>JBKQMG010000265.1:0-47209 GCA_052146815.1 Streptosporangiaceae bacterium
GTGCCGGCCGGCCAGGACGGCCCGGCGGCACTCGAGCTCGCCGGGCAGATCGCCGCCAACTCCCCGGTAGCGGTCCGGGCGGCCAAGCGGGCCATCCGGCATGGCTGGGGGGTCTCGCTGGAGGCCGGACTCGACGTCGAGGACGCGGCCTGGCGGACCGCCGCGCTGTCGGCCGATCGGCGGGAGGGCATCGCCGCCTTCGTCGAGAAGCGCCGGCCGACCTGGCCGGGCGAGTAGCCCCAGCCTGGTCTGGCCGCTAGTGACTCGCCCAGCCGCGGCGATCCGTACCAGATGTCACAGTGTTTCCTTCAGTTCCTTCAATGGCATCCGGTCGGAATGGGCGGTCGCTCAGTTGGCTCACAGCGAGGACTAGCCTTGAGGGGTGAGCGTGGAACTGCCGGACCGGATCTCGGTGCGCGAGGTCGGCCCTAGAGATGGGCTGCAAAACGAGGACCCGGTGCCCACTGATGCGAAGGTAGCGCTGCTCGACCGGCTGTCCGCGACCGGCGTGCAGCGGATCGAGGCGGTGTGGTTCGTCCGGCCGTCGGCGATCCCGCAGATGGCCGACGCCGAGGAGGTCTGGAAGCGCGCGGCCCGGGCGCCGTCGGTCAGGTACTCGGCCCTGGTGCCGAACCTGCGTGGCGCCCTGCGGGCGCTGGACGCGGGCTTCACCGAGCTCGAGGCGGTCGTCTCGGCCTCGGAGACGCACAACCGCAAGAACGTTAACCGGTCCACCGGGCAATCGCTCGACGAGATCGCGGAGATCATCTCGGTCGCGCATGGGCGCGGCGCGACCGTGCAGGTGATCGTGTCCACCGCCTGGGGCTGCCCGTATGAGGGCGACGTACCACCCTCCCGGACGGTGTCGGTGGCCGGGCGGGCCATCGCCGACGGGGCGGACTCGGCCTCGTTCGGCGACACGACGGGCATGGCCACGCCGACCCGGGTCCGCGCCCTGGTCGGGGCGTTCCGTTCGGCCCACCCGGAGACGGCGCTGAACCTGCACTTCCACAACACGCGGGGCACCGGGCTCGCCAACGTCCTGGCCGCCCTCGAGCTCGGCGTGTCCGACTTCGATGCCTCGGTCGGCGGCCTCGGCGGCTGCCCGTACGCGCCGGGCGCCACCGGGAACATCGCCACCGAGGAGCTGGTCCACATGGTCGAGGACATGGGGATCAGCACCGGCATCGACCTGGAGTCGATGATCGGGGCCGCCGCCGACGCCGAGCGGATCATCGGCCGCCAGCTGCCTTCCCAGGTGCTGCGGGCCGGGCCCCGCACCCGCCCGGCCGCGTCCTGACGGACTGGGTACGCTCGCGACCGTGGATGCAGAGCAGGTAGACGCAGAGCAGGCAAGCGCACAGCAGGCAGACGCACAGCAGAAAGTGCAGGCAGCCGTCGCGGCGACGGTGAATTCCCCGAGCGGGCCGGCTGGCCAGGCCTCCGCGGCCGGGCATCCTGACATCGCGCAGACGCGCGCCCGGATCGCCCGCGGCGGCGCGGCCCGCTACCACGAGGCCGGCGCGGCGCAGGGCAAGCTGTTCGCCCGGGACCGGATCGCGCTGCTGGCCGACGAGGGCAGCTTCACCGAGGACGGCGCCTTCGCCAACGTGCTGGCCGACGGCCTGCCCGCCGACGGCGTGATCACCGGGACCGCCGCGGTCGGCGGCCGGCCGGTGGCGCTGATGGCGAACGACTCCACGGTGAAGGCGGGCTCGTGGGGCGCCCGGACAGTCGAGAAGATCATCAGGATCATCGAGAAGGCCTACTCCGCGGGCCTGCCGATGATCTACCTGGTCGACTCGGCGGGAGCCCGGATCACCGATCAGGTGGAGATGTTCCCCGGCCGGCGCGGCGCGGGCAAGATCTTCCACACCCAGGTCCGGGCGTCCGGGGCGATTCCGCAGGTGTGCGCGCTGTTCGGCCCGTCCGCCGCCGGCGGTGCCTACATCCCGGCCTTCTGCGACTACGTGGTCATGGTCGAGGGCAACGCCTCGATGTACCTGGGCAGCCCGCGGATGGTGGAGATGGTGGTCGCGGAGAAGACGACGCTGGAGGAGATGGGCGGCGCGCGGATGCACTGCACCGTGTCGGGCTGCGGTCATCACCTCGCGGGCTCGGAGCGCGAGGCCATCGAGGCGGTCCGGTCCTACCTGTCGTACCTGCCGGGCAACTGGCAGCAGCCGCCGCCGTCCGCGCCGGCCCGCGAGGCCGCCCCGGCGGACCTGCGCGCCATGGTTCCGGTCAGCGAGCGGCAGGCCTTCGACATGCGCCGCTACGTTCGCGGGCTGATCGACGAGGGTTCGCTCTTCGAGATTCACGCCCTCTGGGCCAGGGAGCTTGTCGTCGGGTTCGCCCGGCTGGACGGCCAGGTGATCGGAGTGGTCGCGAACAACCCGATGTTCAAGGGCGGGGTGCTGTTCGTCGACTCCGCGGACAAGGCCGCCCGGTTCATCCAGCTCTGCGACGCCTTCAGCGTGCCGCTGCTGTTCCTGGCGGACGTGCCCGGCTTCATGGTCGGCACGGCGGTGGAAAAGCAGGGCATCATCCGGCACGGCGCCAAGATGATCAGCGCGGTGTCAGAGGCCACCGTCCCGAAGATCTGCGTCGTGGTCCGCAAGGCCTACGGCGCGGGCCTCTACGCGATGGCCGGACCCGGGTTCGAGCCCGACGCCACGCTCGCGCTGCCGACGGCGAAGATCGCCGTGATGGGGGCCGAGGCGGCCGTCAACGCGGTGTATTACAACAAGCTGGCGGGGATCGCGGATCCGGCGGAGAAAGAGGCGCAGACCGCACAGCTGCGCAGCGCCTACGAAGACGACATCGACGTGCTCCGCCTGGCGGGCGAGCTGGTGATCGACGACGTGGTCGAGCCGGAGAACCTGCGCGCTGAGCTGATCCGCCGCTTTGCCGCCGCCCGCGGCAAGGACCGGTCGTTCTCGCGCCGGCGTCATGGCGTCACGCCCGTGTGAGCGCCGGCGGTACTCGCGTGAGCGCACCCGGAGCTCCTGCGGACGCCCGCGGGGGGTCCAAGCGCCCTGGGCAGCGGTGTGAGCGACCCGGCAGCGATGAGCGACTCGCAAAGCAGTGCCGGACAGACCGCGTAAATCAGGACGTTATCCCTGCTCAGCGGCCACGTCTCACGAGTGATCTTGCTAATTCCCGCGCGTGCAGCGCGGGAATTACTTGCCTGCCGCCTTACGATCTGAGCATGACCTGCGTTTTGCTTGCCGAAGATGACCCGGCCATCTCAGAGCCGCTGGCGCGCGCGCTGCGGCGCGAGGGCTACGACGTTGGCGTGTCGGCAGACGGGCCAGGCACGCTCGAGGCCGCCCGCGGCGGCGGTATCGATCTCATCGTCCTGGACATCGGCCTGCCCCGGCTCGACGGGCTTGAGGTGTGCCGCCGTATCCGCTCGGCGGGCCAGTCGATCCCCGTCCTCATCCTGACCGCCCGCGCCGACGAGGTGGATACGGTCATCGGCCTGGACGCGGGCGCCGACGACTACGTCACCAAGCCATTCCGGCTCGCGGAACTGCTGGCGAGAGTCCGGGCGCTGCTGCGGCGGGGCGCCTCGGAAACCCACATCGCGCAGGGGGTCCGGATTGACCCCGACGCCCGGCGGGCGTGGCTGGGGGACGAGGAGATCGAGCTGACCTCCAAGGAGTTCGACCTGCTCGCGCTCCTGGTGACCGAGGCGGGGAAGGTCGTTACCCGCGAGCAGATCATGCGGCAGGTCTGGGACAGCAAGTGGTGGGGCTCGACGAAGACGCTGGACATGCACGTGTCCTGGCTTCGCCGCAAGCTGGGCGACGACGCGCACAGCCCGCAGTTCATCACTACCGTCCGCGGGGTCGGCTTCCGGTTCGAGCGCGGCGACTGACCGCGCTGGCCGGGACTAGCGACGTCGTGAAGGCCGCGGGAGCAGACCGGTGCAGCGTCGCCTGCTGATCTCCACCGTCGCCGTCGCCATCGTCGCGGTGCTCCTGCTGGGCGTGCCGCTCGCGTTCGTGGCCGCCCGGCTCCAGGTGGACGAGGCCGCCCAGCAGCTCCGGCGCGACGCCCAGACGCTGGCGCGCGGCCTGCAGGAGCGCGCGGACGCCGGGCTCCCGGCTGATGCCGCGCAGCTGGGCCGGTCGCTGCCTGACCGGTACGTGCTCATCAGGCAGCGCGGCGCGCCGGCGATCCAGCTAGGGACCCGGCCGCCGCCCGGCGACACCATCACCGAGCGCTCGGTCATCGGTGACTTCGCCGTCACCGTCGAGGCCGATGACTCGTTCGTGGCCGGCAGCATCGCCGACAGCCTGCTGCTGATCGGCTCGCTCGCCCTCGCGGCCGTCGCCGTGGCGGTCGTGCTCGCGCTGCTGCAAGCTCGCCGGCTGTCGCGGCCGATGCTCGAGCTGGCGGAGGCCGCGGACCGGCTCGGCTCGGGGGACGCGCGGCCGCTGGGCCGCCGCTACGGGGTCCAGGAACTGGACCGGGTGGCCGAGGGGCTGGACGGCTCGGCGCAGCGCATCACCGACCTGCTGGCGGCCGAGCGGGACTTCGCCGTCGACGCGTCGCATCAGCTTCGCACCCCGCTGACCGCGCTGTCGATGAGGCTGGAGGAGATGATCGAGGCCGCCGACTTCCCCGACGTGGTGCGCGAGGAAGGCGCCGCCGCCCTGGCCCAGACCGAGCGCCTGGCCGAGGTGGTCGGCCAGCTGCTGGGCCGGGCCCGCCGGTCCATGACCGGTGCCCCGACGCTGGCCAGCGTCGATGACATCGTCGCCCAGCAGATCGCGGAATGGGACCCTGCCTTCCGGCGCGAGGCCCGGAAGCTGGAACTGGCCGGCGAGAAGAACCTGCACGCCTACGTCACGGTCGGCGGGGCTTCCCAGGTAATTGCCACGCTGCTCGACAACGCGCTGGTGCACGGCAGCGGGACGGTGACGATCAGGACCTCCCAGACGCTGAGGTCCGTGGTCATCGAGGTCCGGGACGAGGGCAAGGGCGTGCCGCCCGAGCTGGTGCCGCGCATCTTCGAGCGCAGCGTGAGCGGCGCGCCCGGCGGGACCGGCCTCGGCCTGTCCCTGGCCAGGACGTTCGCCGGCGCGGACGGCGGCCAGGTGGTGCTGGTCCGCCCGCGGCCCGCCGTCTTCGCCTACTTCGTGCCGCGCGCGGCACCCGACGAGCCGGACGGCCCCGCGCCTGCCGTCGCGGGCCCCGCCTGACCAGCTGCCAGGTCCCTGGCGGGGGGACGGCCCGGCGGACCTCATAGGCTACCCGGGTGACGGAACAAGCGGGCGCCCGCGGGCCGGGCCGGGTGCCGGTCGTGGGCATGGTCGGGGCCGGGCAGCTGGCCCGGATGACGTGCCAGGCGGCAGCGAGCCTTGGCATCGGATTCCGGGTGCTCGCTGCCGCGCCCGACGAGAGTGCGGCGCAGGTGTGCGCCGGCACCGACCTCGGCGATTACCGTTCGGGACCCGATCTGCTGGCCTTCGCCGCGCGCTGCGATGTGCTGACTTTCGATCATGAGCATGTCCCCGGCCCGCTGCTGCGCGAGCTGGAGGAGTCGCCGACCTTGGTCCGGCCCGGGTCCGCTGCGCTGCTGCACGCTCAGGACAAGCGGGTGATGCGCGAGCGGCTGGGCGCCCTCGGCGTGCCGGTGCCGCAGTTCGCGCCGGTGAGCAGCCTCGCGGAGGTGACAAGCTTCGCCGATGACCACGGCTGGCCGGTCGTCCTCAAGGCGGTCACGGGCGGTTACGACGGCAAGGGCGTGTGGATCTGCCCCACGGCCGCCGCGGCAGCGGACGTTCTGTCGCATGGCGTCAGCCTGCTGGCCGAGGAGTACGTCACGCTGGAGCACGAGCTCGCCGTCGTGGTCGCGCGCTCGCCGCACGGCCAGGGCGCTGTGTACCCGGTCGTCGAGACGGTGCAGCGGGACGGGATCTGCCGGGAGGTGCTGGCGCCCGCGCCGGGCCTGGCGCCGGGTCTCGCGGCCGCCGCGCAGCGGCTGGGCCTGCAGCTGGCCGCCGAGGTCGGCGTCGTCGGCATCCTGGCCGTCGAGCTTTTCCAGACTGCGGCGGGCCTGCTGGTCAACGAGCTGGCGATGCGGCCGCATAACAGCGGGCACTGGACCATCGAGGGCGCGGCCACCTCGCAGTTCGAGCAGCATCTGCGGGCCGTTCTGGATCTGCCGCTCGGCGCGCCTGTGCTCGCCGCGCCGCACGCGGTCATGGTGAACGTGCTCGGCGGCGAGGATCCTGACCTGTACGGGCGGCTGCTGCACGTGATGGCCGGCGATCCGGGCGTGAAGGTGCACCTGTACGGCAAGACCGTCCGGCCCGGCCGCAAGGTCGGGCACGTCACCGTGGTGGGCAGCGACCTGAGTGCCGTCCGCGCCCGGGCCAGGAGAGCGGCCAGCTTCCTCAGCTCGGGAACCGAGAAACAGTAGCGCCCGCTGGCCCGCGGGCAGGAGGAGGAGCCGCGAATGACCGGCAGCCCGCTGGTGAGCGTGGTCATGGGGAGTGACTCCGACTGGCCGGTGATGGAACCCGCCGTCACCGTGCTCGCTGAGTTCGGCGTGCCCTGCGAGGCTGACGTCGTGTCCGCGCACCGCATGCCACGGGACATGATCAATTACGGCGCCGCGGCGGCGGACCGCGGCCTGCGGGTCATCATCGCCGGCGCCGGGGGAGCCGCGCACCTGCCCGGCATGCTGGCGGCCATGACCCCGCTGCCGGTCATCGGCGTGCCCGTGCCGCTGGCTCACCTCGACGGAGTGGACTCGCTGCTGTCCATCGCGCAGATGCCCGCCGGGGTACCCGTCGCCACGGTCGCCATCGGCGGAGCGCGCAACGCCGGGCTGCTGGCCGTCCGCATCCTCGCGGTCTCCGACGCGAGACTGCGTGCGGCGATGCTGTCCTTCCAGGACGAGCTGCGAGCGGTGGCCCAGGCAAAGGGGACGGCGCTGCGGGCCCGGCTGCGGCCTTCGGACGCGCAGGCGCCGGGCGACGAGCAGCCGGGCGAGCCGCCGCGGGCGGCGGGCCCGTGACTGCCTAGCCGTCGGCGGCCGTGCAGATCAGTCCCCACGGCCTGTCGTTCATCCTGGTGATCACGATCGTGGCGGTGCCGTCGCCCGCCAGCCCGAGACGGCGGTGAATCTGCTCGACGTCGCCGGCCAGCCCGCGGCGCCGGATATCGGCCGCACCGATGCCGCGGGCCCGCAGGCGCCGGGCGAAATCCTTCTCGTGCCAGGGTGCCGACTCCAGCACGCGCAGCGCCCGGCCGAACGGCGTCCGCAGCGGCCTGTCCGCGGACAGGAAGGCGATCATCGGGTCGATCTGCCAGCCGCCGATCTGCCGGGCCAGCTCCTGGACCAGGCCGGCCCGGGTGACCGCCGGGTTCGGGTCGAGCAGGAACCCGCCGGGCTCAGCGACCGGGACCGGCGGGCCGGGCTGGGCCGTGAGCGTGTCGCCGCCGGGCAGCACGGTGGCACGGCGGCTGGCCGTAGCCAGGGCCGGCGACCAGAGCAGCGCTTCCTTCAGGGAGCGCCCTACCCCCAGGAACTCGATCTCCCAGCCCGGCGGGACCCGCTCGTGCGGGGTCCCCGGCGCGGCTTTGATGCCGGCCGCCGGGATGACATCGGCCAGGCTGAAGCACCAGCCCAGCGGCGGGTCGGTGCGGCCGCCGGTCAGCCGGCGGTCGCCGGCCCGGCGCGCCGGGTCGATGAACACGCCATCGAACCCCGGGCCCGCCACCTCGGCGCCTCCCCCCGGGCCGGCGACCGGCCGCGACCCGGTCAGCCGGAGCGCGCGGACGTCGGCGCACGCCAGAGACAGACCGCCGGCCGCGCCGTAGACGGCGGCATTATGCCGGGCGAACTCCAGGGTGGCCAGATCATGGTCCACGGCGAGAACAGCCCGGCCGGGGCCCAGGGCGATGAGGTTGCCCCCGATCCCGCAGCACAGGTCAGCGACGCGCTGCGCGGCCGCGAACCTGGCTGCGCTGTGGCGCGCGGTGAGCTCCGAGGAGGCCTGTTCCAGGCCGGCCCGGGTGAGCAGCATCTCGTCGGCGCGGCCGAACTTGGCGCGGGCGGCGATGCGCAGCGCCTGCTGGGTAAGCGCGGCGGCGACCAGTCCGGGCGGGTAACGGCCCCGCAGGGCCTGCGACAGCGCGAGGGCGCGCTCCGGGCTGATCTGCTCCCCGGCCAGCCGGGCCAGCAATTCGCGTCCCTGCCGGGACTGCAACAGTTGCTGGTCGGTCATCGTCTCGCCGGCTCCTTGATCGGGCGGATGTGCGGCCGCCTACCATCGAGGTTATGAGCCTCGACTTTCCCGCATTTGCGCTGCCACCAGAACATGACGCGCTCCGCGAGTGCGTCCGGGCGCTCGCCGATGACAAGATCGCACCGAATGAGCCGAGGTCGATCAGTCGGGCGAGTTCCCGTGGGAGTCGCGCGATGCCCTGGTGAAAAACGATCTGCACGCGGTGCACATCCCCGAGGCCTATTCGGGCGCGGGCGCTGACGCCTCGCGACGGTGATCGTGATCGAGGAGGTAGCGCGGTCAGCGTGCAAATGCTATGCCTCAGACGTCGCGATGGAGGTCACCACCTGCGCCGTGCAGTTGCTCGGCGGCTACGGGTACGTCAGCGATTACCCGGCCGAGCGGATGATGCGCGACGCGAAGATCACCCAGATCTACGAGGGCACTAACCAGATCCAGCGGATGGTGATGGCCCGTCAGGTTCTGAGGTAACCGGGTTCGCTTCTGAGGTAACCGGGTTCGCGAAGATCACCCGGCCGGCTGGCAGCGCCGCGGGCCGAGCCAGGCCGGCAGCGGGCCGGCGGTGTCCTTGCTCGTGAACCACCGCTGATTCCGACCGCCACCTGGCTAGAATGTGCGATCTCATCCATAAACGGCGGTGCAATGATGGCTGCGGACCTGGTGCGCGCTCTGCTCGGCGCGCTGGCCGCGGGCGTGCTGCCCGGCTACTTCTGGGCCGGTTTCGTACGCCGGACGGACGGCATCGCCGAGCGGCTCGCCTACTCGGCTGCGCTGTCGGTCGCCCTGGTGCCGGCGGTCGTCCTGCTGATCGTGGCGATCCTCGGCACCGGCGTCACCCTGGGCGTGGCACTCGCCGCCGTCGTCATCGTGTTCGGGTCGGGAGCGCTTGCCTACTGGCTGAAGGGCGCCGCGCCCGGGCCGGCCAGTCCCGCGCTGCCCCGGCCGCGCGGTATCCGGGACGGCCGTGTCCTGGCCCTGCTCCTGGCCGGCATCGGCCTGGCCACGGCCTCGGCGCTGGGCATGCCCACCCCCGGCTGGCTGCTGATCGTGATCCTGGTGCTGCTGGCTGCCGCCGGGCTGCTGGCGCGGTCCGCGGCCGCCGGAGATCCCGAGCCTGTCCCGGCCGACGGCCAGGACGCGGCCGGGGACTCTCCTCCGGCTGTGAGTGCCGCCGGGACAGCTGATCAGCCCCGGCCCGCGGCCGGTCCGGAAACTGCGGCCGGTCCGGAAACTGCGGCGATGCCCGCGCTCGCGCTGAGCCGCGCCGTCCGTGCGCCGGCCCTCGCGGTGATCATGCTGCTGACGGCCTTCCGCGCCTACTCCGGCGTCGTCCGGCACGACTGGCCGTACGTCCGCGGCGAGGACCTGTACTCGCATGCGGTGATGACCGAGCAGATGCTCGCTCACGGGTCCTACGCCTCCTACCTGGTCTACCCGCCAGGCTTTTCCACGCTGAGCGCGGTGATCTGCCGCCTCACCGGCCTCGCGCCGCTTTCACTGTTCCCGGTCCTCGCCCCCGCGCTTCTGCTGCTGACGACCCTGGCCGCCTACGCGCTGGCCACCCGCCTGTGGGGCTGGGAGTACGGACTGGCAGGCGCCGCCGTGGCGGGCCTGGTGCAGGTGGGCCCGTACGTGAGCTTCGCCGGCGGCCTCTACCCCGATCTCATCGCGGCCTTCTTCCTGATGATCATGGTGATCGCCGCCCTGGTGACGCTGTACCAGTCACCTTCGCTCCGCTCCGGGTTCCTCGTGGCGGCGGTCGGCGCCGCGCCGGTCCTCTACCACTCGGTCGGCACGCTGTATCTCGTGCTCCTGCTGGCGGTCGTGGCCGTCGTCTGCCTGCCGTACCTGTGGCTGCGCGGCGGCGACTCGGGGCGGGCGGTAGCGCGGACGCTCTTCCCGGCCCTGGCCGCGCTCGGGGCGCTGTCGGTGGTGTACGCGTGGCACATTTACGGTCTGGCGAAATTTTTCGGCCAGGGCACCAGCACCCGTGCCACCGTGAGCCTTGACGTCGGCAGCCAGCCGGTCCTGTCGGCCCGTGATGTCCTGGCGTGGGTCGGATCCCCGCTGATCTGGCTCGGGGTGTTCGGCTTCGTCGCGCTGGCCGTGGCGACCCGCTGCCTGGCTCGGCCCGAGCAGGTGGCCACCGCCCTCACCGTGCTGCTGTGGGGCGCGATGATGTACCTCGGCAGCCGTACCGCGCTGGACGGCTTCCCGCAGCGGTTCGAGCGCGACGTGGGCGCGCCGCTGTCGATGCTGTCGGTGCTCGGGCTCGGGCTGATCGCCGAGTCGCTGCTGCTGGTCCGGGTCCGTGCGGCCCGCCGGGCTCAGGTCCTCCTGGCCTACTCGGCCGCTGCCGTCGCGGTCGCGATCGCCGTGATCGTGGCGGGCGGGAACCTGGTCACCGGCAGCAGGCCGGCGAGATCGGAAGTGCTGACCCGCTCCATGGCGGCTGCGGGGACCTGGCTCAAGCGGCACAACAACGGCGGCACGATCATCTCGACCCCTGAGTTCAACCGCGGTATCACCAACCGCGCGGTGCTGGCGCTCGGCGATTACACCGGCCTGCAGTCCTACCCGAAGGCCCGCATCCTTCATCCGCGATCGCTGCCGACAGCGGGCCGCAGGCCCCTGCTGGACTCCCAGGCGGTGCTGCTCAGCCCGGCGACCTGCCGGGCGGCCAGGATTGTCGCCGATGATCAGGTCCGCTACATCTTCCTGTACCGATTCGGCAACGAGGCGGACTATGCGGGCTTCCGCAGCGACCCCGCTCTGTACCGGCGGGTGTTCGAGAATTCCTCCGTGGTCATCTACGCGGCCACGCCGCAGTCGGCGGCAGGAAATTGCGCCCGCGCCGCCGCGGCCACTATCGCGCGTCAATCCTGACCCTGCGCGCGCTTCGCGCGCGTGTGCTCGCGGGGCCCGTACTCGCGGGGCGCGCTCGAGGCGGTGGCGAGGGCTGTGCCGGCCGGGCCGGGAGGCGCAGGATAGGAGCATGTGCGGTGCCCGCCGCGAGGCGATGCGGCCAGCGGAGCCCGGCGTGCCCTGCGGACGTGGCCGGCCATGCGACGGCGGGGCCACCGCGGGCGGCATGCGCATGCGAGCGGAGCGGCGAGATGTTCGAGAGGTTCACCGAGCCGGCCCGGCAGGTTATCGTCCTGGCCCAGGAAGAGGCCACCCGGCTCGGCCACGGCTGCATCGGCACTGAGCACATCCTGCTGGGCCTGCTGCGGCAGGCTGGCATCGCCGGGCAGGCGCTGGAATCGCTGGGCTTCACGATTGACGTGGTGCGCGAGCGGGTGGAGCAGACGGCGGGCCGCGGGAAGCAGCCGTCTTCCGGGCATATCCCCTTCACCCCGCGGGCCAAGGTAGTGCTGGAGCTCTCACTGCGCGAGGCGATGCAGCTCGATCATGCGGACATCGGCACCGAGCACATTCTGCTGGGCCTGATCCGTGAGGGCAACGGCATGGCCGCGCAGATCATGACCGAGCTCGCCGGTGATCTCGACCGGGTCCGCGAGCGAGTGGAAGAGCTGCTGCCGCAGCCTGCGCCCGGCAGGCAGCTGCCCGGCGCGGCGGAGCCTGTCGTTCCGGCCCGGGCCTGGCGGCGTGATCTGCGCGAGGCGATCTCTTCGATGGAGTCCAGGCTTGATGCGATCGAGCGTCATCTGGGGCTGCGCGAGACCAAGGGGCCGCCGGGCGCCGGCTCATCCTGAGGCGCCGGCGGCTTCCTCACAGGCCGAGATCGTCGAGCTGCCGGTGCAGATCGCTGCGCGATCCGTCGTAGCGGGATCCCGATCCGGGCGATGCCTTATCAGCGCGGTCCGGCCGGGCCGGCGCAGCCCGCCGGTCCCGGAACACCCACCCGGCGAGGATCCCGCCCGCCAGGCCGCCGATATGCGCCTGCCAGCCGACCCCCTGCTGCGGCAGCAAGACGGCGAACTGGTAGGCGAAGCAGAGCGCCATGACCGCGCCCACCAGCAGGTCAATGGCGTGCCGGTCGAAGAATCCGCGGACCATGATGTAGCCGAAGTAGCCGAAGACCACCCCGCTGGCGCCCGCCCCGATCGAGCCGGGGGACTCGAAGAACCACGCGGCCAGGCCGCTGGTGAGGATTACCAGCACGGTCACGCCGGCGAACTTCGCCACGCCGCGGTAGGCGGCCAGGAAGCCGAAGATGAACAGGGGGCCGGAGTTGCCCTCGATGTGCGTCCAGCTGAAGTGCAGGAACGGTGCGGTGAGGATGTCAGGCAGGCTGCCGAGATCTCGCGGGCGGATGCCGTAGTCGGCGGTGAGGCGGTAGCTCAGCGCGGCATTGACGATCTGGATGATCCACAGCACGGCCAGGATGCCCGTCATGACGAACAGCGCGCGGCGGGCCTCGGCCACGACGGCGGCCGGGTCGTCGGCTCCCATGGTCCACGAGCGCCGGGCTGCGCGCCGCCGCGAGCCTCCCGGCGGCTTCTTGGCTGCGCGCGGGAGGCCGCCGCGCGGTCCGGCTGCCGGGCCGCTCGACTTGCCTGGCTGGGTGGGATTGCTGCTCATTGTCCTGCCGCTCGCACGGTTACGGCCATGCACGAAAGCTAACCGCATCGCAGCCGCGACGGTAGTGCCGGCGTGTCGCCCCCGACGTCGGCGCAGAGCTGTGACCACAGCTAGCGGCTGCTACACCCAGTAATTCTGCCAATACTTATTGCCAAACTGTGATGTGCGCGACACAAATCACGGCTTGGCAACACAACTTTTTCTGCGGAAGTGCTTGGTCCACTCCGCCGCTTCTGGCAACGTGGTCCCGCGACGGAGATAGGCCCAAACCGGACAGGTTCAGCTCCCGCCAGCGGAAGTGATTTCCGGTCCGATGTGCCGCACCGTCATTCGACTCGCTGCCCTGTACCGCAGCGGTCCGCGCGCAGGGCATCCCGCCTCGCGCGCATGGCCGACGGAAGGACCGCATTGTCACAGCACCGGAGGCGGTCGAACGGCAAACGCCGCTCGCGAAGGCTAGTCCGCGCCTTCCTCATTACCACCGTCGCCGCGGCTACCGCAATCACCACGGGCACTGTCTATACGCTGACCCACCTGAATCACGCCACCTTTGATCCCGTCGCTGAAGCCGCCGCGGAGATCCCGGTCAGCCACTCAGCCACATTGCTGGAGCATGAGCGCCAGCAGATGATTCTGGATACGGCGTCGCGCACATTGAGCCTCGTCAGCACGCCTAAGCTGGCGAAACCGGTGAGCGAGGCACCGGCGGCGGTGCCGGTGGGCGGGGGCGGGTCGTCTACGACGCCGACCAGCACCACCCCCGTGGTCAGCCTGCCGGCACCCAACCCGGGGACGGCGCAGTCCATCGCCTACAACATGCTGCCGTCCTTCGGCTTCAGTGCATCCACCCAGTACAGCTGCCTGAACAACATCTGGACGCGCGAGAGCGGATGGGTCTACGACGCTGAGAACGCCAGCGGGGCGTACGGCATCCCGCAGGCTCTGCCCGGTGACAAGATGGCGAGCGCGGGCCCGGACTGGCAGACCGACCCGACCACCCAGATCAAGTGGGGGATCGGTTACATCAAGAGCGTCTACGGCTCGCCGTGCCAGGCGTGGGCATTCTGGCAGGCGCACGGCTGGTACTGAGCGCCGGCATGAGAGCACGCAAAGTGCCTGGAAATTGTGCCAGGCACTTTGCGCACTCCAGGCGAGGGCGGGCGCCGCTCACGATGTGGCCGGACGCATATTTTGCTCCGTTCGGCAGCGTGCGGGCCGGGCCCGGTTCCGGGCGTGTTTCTGCTCTCTGTGACCCAAGTCGGAACACAGTTCAGGCCACCGGCGCATTTTGACGCTGAGTAGTATTGGCCATACTTAAAGTCATCCAATTTTCGGTCCTGCGGTGTCCGTCCCGTGCTCGGACTGTGACCGATTTCGACTACTCCCGGTAGCGTCCGCCTCATCTGTTAGCGAGAACGTGAGGCGCATCACGAGAATCGAGCGCTTATCGTACCGGCCGGTAAACTTGCAGGTAGAGCCACAGATTTGCGCGCAAAACCACGATGACGCCACAAGAGTGTGAGCGGCGTCATAGCGCAGAAAGAAGAAGTTTGCCTTAGCCGGGCTGGCCAGCGGGCATAGTAGGGGGCCGACCAGCGCCCAGCGTGCGCGACGGTTGCCTTGAGTAACATTCGTCGCCCTGACCCGCACGACGTCCGCACGCCGCTCGCCATGCCCGGCACCGCCGGGGCCCGCGCAGCGCCCTGGGCGGGAAAGCCGAGCGCGCCCCCCGCGCTTGACCGAAGGCACCCCTTGTCCTCCGCACGTCACAAACACAGGAAAAACGCTAAACCCTCCCGCCTCGCCCTGGCCGTGGCCGGCTCGACGGTCCTGGTGGCGGCGGCTGCCTCAGCAGTAGCGGCAGCCCTGCCTGCCCCGGCGGACGCGCAGACTGGCGTCGCCACCGCCAGCCTGGGCCGGTCCGCGGTGACCCGCACGGCTCCGGGTGCACCCGCCCCGGCCGGCCATCCGGACGCTGTCAGCGAGAACGCCATCAGCCGGGACCTCGGCTGGCGGTTTGCTGCCGATGCGCAGCTGCGCCAGCACCTCGCGGCCGAGCAGAAGACAGCCCGCCGCGACGAGGCACGGGCAGCGGCCCGCGCCGCCGCGCGGGCCGGCCGGCGCGCCGCGCAGAAGGCAGTCCAGCGCCGCGCGGCTCCGCAGGCCGCCAGCCAGCACGCGGCAGCCCAGAAAACCGCAGCGCAGCAGTCCGCGAGCCCCGCGGTGGCCACGACGACCTCCGGGTCGCCCGAGCAGATCGCCGCGGCCATGCTCGGTTCCTACGGCTGGTCGCCAGGTCAGATGTCCTGCCTGATCCCGCTGTGGAACCGGGAAAGCGGCTGGAGCACCACGGCGGCGAACTCGTCCGGTGCCTACGGCATCCCGCAGGCACTGCCGGGGGCGAAAATGGCCAGCGCCGGGGCCGACTGGCAGACCGACCCGGCTACGCAGATCCGCTGGGGTCTGGGCTACATCCAGGCCACTTACGGCTCGCCGTGCGCCGCGTGGGCGCACGAGGAGAGCGCGGGCTGGTACTAGAGAGAACGAGGGCTGGCAGGTTAGCCAGCCGGGCCGCGGCGCTGCCGCGGCTGTCGCGGCGGCGGTCCTCCGGGTAAGTCCCGGTGGCCGCCGCCTGGCGTCTCCGCCGGCCAGACAACGTGACTCCACCTCAGCGCAGTGCCACCTCAGGGCAGCGGCCGGAAGGTCGCCACAGCGGTCTGGAAGACGGCGTACCGGGCCGGGAAGCTCGCACCGGGGGCGGAGATGGTCAGCGTGTACGCCTGCGGCCCGACTGTCGTTTGCAGGGTGAACAGCAATTCCAGAACGCCGGTGCGGCCGATGCCCGGCTGCCGCCACCAGAATCGCCAGCGGCCCTCCGCGGCGTTCCGGAAGTATCCCGGCGTGATGGCGATCCGGTGGTATCCGGGGTAGGCGGCCGCTGCGACGGCCTGGGCCTGCAGGTACTTCGCCTCGCGGACCGGATTTGGCCTTGCGAACGGGGCGACGCTCACCTCGATGTAGCTGCTGCCCGCCGGGGGCCTCAGGTAGGTGGCCGGGCCGTCCGCTGTCCGCTGCCACGCCGCAGGGACGGCGATCTCGAATCCCGCTGTGCTGCCGAGACTCGCGGCCGTCGCCTTGACCCACCGGTAGCCCGCTGGCGGCGGGTCGCGAGGGGGCGGGCTCGGGGCCGGGCTAGTGGGGCTACTGCTCGGTGACGGGCTCGGGGCGGGAGCAGGTCCCGGCGTGCCGCCGTTGCCCTTGCTTCCGGTGCCGGACTTCGCGGTGCCGGCCGCCTTGCCCGCGCCGGTGGCCCGGCCGGCCCCTGATGCCTTGCCGTGGCCTGCGGGGCCGCTCCCGCCGGAGGCCCCGGCCGCTGGCTCGCCGCCGGCAATGCCGGGCAGGCCGCGTCCCGGTCTGGCGCCTGCGCCATGCCGCCGGCTGACGACACGTGCGGTCGTGCGGTGGGACGTGGCGGGCGCCGACTGGGCCGGCGTGCTGACCAGCGTCTGGGAGAACACCGACCAGCCGGTGATCCCCAGGCCGAGAAAGGCGAGCGCCCCCGCGACGGCTACGAGCCTGCGCACTGGCCGGGACCGCCGGGCGGGCCGGACCGCGGGCGTTCCAGGGCCAGGGCGCGCGCCGTCGGGCGCCGCCTCCGGGCCGGCCGACGCTGCGCCGTCGGCTGACGCCAGGCCGTCGCTCGCCAGCGCGGCACTGCCGGCCAGCGCCGCTCCGTCGGCGAGCGCCGGGCCGTCCGCCAGCGCGGCGCCTCGCAAGTCATCCGCCGACGCCGGCACCTCGGGCATTGTCAGCTCAGCAAAAGCGGGGGTGGCCATGAATTCGGGCAGGCCATCGTCCGCGGCGGCCTGCGCGCCCTGGTCGCCGGCCAGGGCGTCGGTGTCGGCATCGACGCCGTCACCCCCGGTAACCGTGTCCCCGGCCGCCGTGTTGCTGGTCCCCGGGCGGCTGGTCGCCGCGCCGCTGGCGACCGTGGGCCGCTCCGCGGTGGCCCGGGCGACGGCATCGGCGAGCAGCCGGGCGGCCTGCCGCGAATCTGGCCGTCTCTCGGGATCGGCCAGCAGCAATGCGTCGATGACCGGCCCGAGCGGACCCGCTGACGGGGCCCGCGGCGCTTCCGGGCCAGTCAGGTGATCGCCGATCACGGCTTTGCTGCCGAGCCGGTCAAACGGCCCGCGGCCTTCGACGGCCGCATACAGCGTGGCGCCCAGCGACCACAGGTCGGACGCCGGGGTGGCCGGGCGGCCGCGCATCCGCTCCGGCGCGGTGAAACCCGGCGTGCCGAGGACCATTCCGGCCTGGGTCAGCCCCGGGTCGCCGGCGAAGGTGGCGATCCCGAAGTCAGTGAGCACCGCGCGGCCCTCCGCGGTCATGAGCACGTTGCTGGGCTTGACGTCGCGGTGCAGGACGCCGGCGGCGTGCGCGCTGGACAGCGCGCTGAGCAGTCCGGTGCCGAGGCGTCCGGCTTCCAGCGGCGGGAGCGGGCCGTCTTCGGCGATGACCTGGTCCAGCGACCGCGCCGGGACGAGTTCCATCACGATCCAGGGCGTGCCGCCCTCTTCGACGACATCGAAGACCGCCGCGACGCCCGGGTGGCTGAGCCGGGCCGCGGTGCGCGCCTCGCGCAGTGTCCGCTGGTAGATGACCTCAGCGTCGGCGGGCGAGGCCAGCGCGGTGATCTGCACTTCCTTGACGGCGACGACCCGCTGCAGCAGCTCGTCGCGGCTGCGCCAGACAATGCCCATGGCGCCGCGGCCGATCGGGCTCTGCAGCAGGTACCGCCCGGCGATGAGGCGGCCGCTGCCCAGCACAGCATGCATGTCCGGACACTATCGGCCGCAAGGGTCGCGATTCCTGTGAGAACGATGAGAATTGCCGGGGCGTCAGCCGCCCGTCCGCTGCATGTGCGGCCGCGCCATCGCCAGGACGTCCAGCGCCTGGTCGAGCTGCTCTTCGGTGATGTCGCCGCGGTCGACGTGCCCGCGCGCGATCACGACCTCGCGGATCGTCTTGCCGGTCGCGAGGGCTTCGTGCGCGACCTGGGCGGCGGCCTCGTAGCCGAGGAACCGGTTGAGCCCCGTGACGATCGACGGCGAGGACTCCGCGCCCTGGCGCAGCCGGTCAGCGTTCGCCGTGATCCCCGCCACGCACGCGTCGGCGAGAGTCCGTGCTCCCGCCTGCAGGAGGCTGATCGACGCGATCAGGTTCCGGGTCATGACCGGGATCATCACGTTCAGCTCGAAGTTGCCGGCCGTCCCGGCGAAGGCCACGGCCGCGTCGTTGCCGATCACCTGCGCGCAGATCTGGCAGACGACCTCGGGAATGACCGGGTTGACCTTGCCCGGCATGATCGAGGAACCGGGCTGCAGGTCGGGAATGCCGATTTCGGCCAGCCCGGTGCGCGGGCCCGAGCCCATCAGCCGCAGGTCGTTGCAGATCTTGTAGAGGCTCACCGCGACCGTGCGCAGCACGCCGCTGACCGCCACGAGCCCGTCTCGTCCGCCCGCCGCCTCGAAATGGTTCTCGGCCTCGGTGAGCGGATAGTTCTCGCTGGCCAGCCGGGCGATGACCAGGCCCGCGAACTCCGGCGGCGCGTTCAGGCCGGTGCCGACCGCCGTCCCGCCGAGCGGCAGTTCGCCGACGTCGGGCAGCACGCCCTCGATCCGCCGGATGCCGTGCCGGACCGCTGCGGCGTAGCCGCCGAACTCCTGGCCGAGCGTGACCGGGGTGGCGTCCATCAGGTGCGTCCGGCCGCTCTTGACGACCTCAGCGAACTCCGTCGCCTTGGCCTCCAGTGTCTCCTCCAGGTGCCGCAGGGCCGGGATCAGCACCTGGGCGAGCATCCTGGCCACGGCGATATGCACCGCCGACGGGAAGACGTCATTGGACGACTGAGAGGCGTTGACGTGATCGTTGGGATGCACAGGACGGCCCAGCCGCTCGGTCGCCAGCCGCGCGATCACCTCGTTGGCGTTCATGTTGGTGGAGGTCCCCGAGCCGGTCTGGAAGACCGGCACGGGGAAGTGGCCCGCCTGCCCGTTCTCGGTTTCGGCGTGACCGGCCGCTACCTCCCGCGCGGCAGCCTGGATGGCCCTCGCCATGTCGGCGTCGATCACGCCAAGCTCGGCGTTGACCGCAGCCGCCGCCGCCTTGATCCGGGCCAGGGCGATGATCACCTCACGCGGCACCTGCTCGGCGGACACGGCGCGGAAGTTCTCCAGCGCCCGCTGGGTCTGCGCGCCCCACAAGGCGTCCGCCGGCACGTGCACGTCGCCCATCGAGTCATGCTCGATCCGGAAGCCGGCGCCTGCCTCCGGCTCGTCGCCGGCCATCAGCGCACCTCCCCGCCCGGCCCGGCGCCGGGGCCCGAGCCGATCGTCAGCAGCGGCTGCTTCGGCGCGGTCACGTCGGCGAAGAAGTCGTTGCCCTTGTCGTCCACCACGATGAACGCGGGGAAGTCGCGGACCTCGATGCGCCAGACGGCCTCCATGCCGAGCTCGGGGTACTCCAGCACCTCGACCCTGGTGATGCAGTCCCGGGCCAGCTTGGCCGCGGCGCCGCCGACCGAGCCGAGATAGAACCCGCCATGTTCCTTGCAGGCGGCTGTCACCCCGGCAGAACGGTTGCCCTTGGCCAGCATCACCAGCGAGCCGCCGGCTGCCTGGAACTGGTCGACGTAGGAGTCCATCCGGCCGGCGGTCGTCGGGCCGAAGGACCCGGACGCGTAACCGTCTGGCGTCTTGGCCGGGCCGGCGTAGTAGACGGCGTGGTCGCGCAGGTAGCCGGGCATCGGCTCGCCCGCGGCCAGCCGTTCCGCGATCTTCGCGTGCGCGATGTCGCGGGCCACCACCATCGGGCCGGAGAGGGCCAGGCGGGTCTTGATCGGGTATTTCGACAGCTCGGCGCGGATTTCGCTCATCGGCCGGGACAGGTCGATCCGCACCACGTCGCCGTTCAGGTCGTCGGCTGCGGTGTCGGGCAGGTACCTGGCCGGGTCGGCCTCCAGCTGCTCCAGGAACACCCCGTCGCGGGTGATCTTGCCGAGCGCCTGCCGGTCGGCGGAGCAGGACACCGCGATCGCGACCGGGCAGGAGGCGCCGTGCCGGGGGAGACGGATCACCCGCACGTCGTGGCAGAAGTACTTGCCGCCGAACTGCGCGCCGATGCCCGAGCGCCGGGTGATCTCGAGTACCTGCTGCTCCAGCTCAAGGTCGCGGAACCCGTGCCCGGCCGCGGAGCCTTCGGCCGGCAGCGTGTCGAGGTACTTGGCCGAGGCGTACTTGGCCGTCTTCAGCGCGTACTCGGCGCTGGTCCCGCCGACCACGATCGCCAGGTGGTACGGCGGGCAGGCGGCCGTCCCGAGGGAGCGGATCTTCTCCTCCAGGAACGTGAGCATGCTGGCCGGGTTCAGCACGGCCTTGGTCTCCTGGTACAGGTACGACTTGTTCGCCGACCCGCCGCCCTTGGCCATGAACAGGAACTTGTACTCGCTGCCGCCGGCGGCATAGAGCTCGATCTGGGCGGGCAGGTTGGAGCCGGTGTTGCGCTCCTCCCACATGGTGATCGGGGCGAGCTGGGAGTAGCGGAGGTTAAGGGTGGTGTAGGCGTCATACACCCCGCGGGCGATGTGCTCCTCGTCCCGGCCGTCGGTGAGCACCTGCTGGCCGCGCTTGCCCATGACGATCGCGGTGCCGGTGTCCTGGCACATCGGCAGCACCCCGCCCGCGGCGATGCAGGCGTTCTTCAGCAGGTCACTGGCGACGAACCGGTCGTTGCCGCTCGCCTGCGGGTCATCAAGGATGGACCGCAGCTGGGCCAGGTGCGCCGGCCGCAGCAGATGCGCGATGTCATGCATGGCCGATGAGGTCAGCAGCGTCAGCAGGCCCGGCTCGATCTCGATAAATTCGCGGCCGAACGATCGTCCGGTGCTGATGCCGTCCGATGTCAGCAGCCGGTACTCGGTGGTGTCCGGACCGGCCGGGAGCAGGTCGGCGTACATGAATTCGGGCATGGTGCCACATCCTCGTGCGGGGCTCTCGATGCTCCCAATCGTAGTTGGGCCCGGCCAGAGCGAACCGGGCGAACCAGAGCCGGTCTGCTCACGCAGCGTACGCAAGATGTCCGCGAAGGAGCTAATCGCAGGTCAGCGGCGGAGCGGAAGTGGCCAGACCGCCTCCGGCGACTGCGCTGCACACGTCTCGCCGCACCGGAGACGGAACCACTTGTGCGGAGTGAGCGGGCCTATTGCGCGGAAGTCGCGCCGGTCGAGCATAAGCGCGGAGGTGTCTGCGATCACAATCACCGTCTGGCGGCAGCCTGCGCGACTGTCGCGGTCACCTCATCGCTGGTGGCTGTCTCGCCGGCTCCTTCGAAAGCCTGCATCTGACCGGAACTTTCAGCCGGTCCTGGTCCGCCGTAGGGTGTGAGGCGTGCGCAGCGCCGTGGCCGTTTATGTCGCCGCCGGCGCGAGGAATGCGCTGGCCGGGCGGCTGCACGGGCGCCACGAGGCCGGTGAGGCCGCCAGTTTCTCTTACGACGACGATTACCTCGCGGATCCAGAGGCGTTCGCGCTCGATCCGGCGCTGCCGCTGGCCGCCGGCCCGATGCAGCCGGCGGCGGGGCGTGCCCTGTTCGGGGCGTTTGCCGATAGCACCCCGGACCGTTGGGGGCGGACGCTCCTGCACCGCGCCGGCCGGCCGGCCGGCAGGGCCGCGGGCGCTGCTGCCGTCCCGGCAGCCGAGACTGACGTGCTGCTCGCTTCGCGCGACGATCTGCGCCAGGGTGCGCTGCGGTTCCGGCGCGGCGCTGACGGGCCTTTCCTCGCCGCCGGGAACCCCCGGGTGCCGGTCCTCGCTGACCTGCCTGACCTGCTGGACAGCGCAGCGCGGGTCGCGCGCGACAGGGCCCGCGCGGAAGACCTCGCCCGGCTGCTGACGGCCGGCAGCTCCCTGGGCGGGGCACGCCCGAAAGTGCATGTCCGCAATGCGGCCGGCCGGGTCGCGATCGCCAAGTTCCCCAGCCCCGCGCTGGATCGCTGGGACGTGATGGCGTGGGAGAAGGTCGCGCTTGACCTGGCCCGCGACGCGGGGCTGATCGTTCCGGAGTCCGAGCTGATCCGGGTGGCGGACCAGCATGTGCTGATCGTCGAGCGGTTCGATCGCCGCGACGGCGGCCGCGTCGGCTACGCCAGCGCGAAGACGATGCTGCAGGCGGGCTACGACGACCGGCGCAGCTACCTCGACATCGCCGCCGTCATCGAGGAGAAATCCCCGGCCGCGACGGCAGACCTGCGCCAGCTCTGGCGGCGGATCGCCTTCTCGGTCCTGATCACCAACACCGACGACCACCTGCGCAACCACGGGTTCCTGCATGACCGGCGGGAGTGGTGGCGGCTGTCGCCCGCCTTCGACGTCAACCCCGACCCCGAGGCGCCCAAGCACCTCAAGACCTCGATCGATCACACCGGTTCCCGCGCGAGCGTGCAGGCGCTCATGACGGTCGCTGACCGGTTCCGCCTGGATGCCGGCGCAGCGCTCGGCGTTCTTGCCGAGGTCACCCGCGCGGTCGCGGGCTGGCGGAAGGCGGCTGCCTCGCTCGCGCTGCCGCAGCACGAGATCGACCTGATGGCACCGGCGTTCGAGCACCCGGAGGGCGGCCGGGCCCGGGCCCTGACGGCGTCCCGGCCCGGCGGAGTGCGGTGACCAAATTTCCGGGCCGTCGCCTTAGCTCCGCATCAGTCGGTGCCTCGCCTCTACCGGTCCAGGGATAAGCGTTCCCGGCATCAGTACGGGGCGTTATATACCGTCACGGGTACCTGGTAAGCCGCGGCCCTGCTGGTGAACGCCCGGAAGATCCGCCCTTCCGCTGCGTTGTTGTACCCCCAGGTCGCCGAGGCGCCTTCGCCGGTTTTCAGGTTGTTCTGCGTGATGATATTGACCGACACGCTGTAGCCGGCCTGCTTGATGACTCGGGCGGGCCGCAGGATGCCGTCATCGAGCCAGTACCGGCGCTGCTTGTCACCAGCGCTGTAGACCGGGCGGGTGGTCGCGGCCGGAACGGGATTGACGAGCTTCCCCCAGGTGCCGGAGCTGACGACGATCTCGCTGACGTGCATGGCGCGCGCGATTCCCGTAATGACGGCGGGGTCAACGAAATGCCGGGCGCCCGGGTACAGGGGGAGGGCAGAGATGATGAGAGAGCTGACGCCGCTGCGGCCATTCTTGAGCCCGGTGACGAAGGGCAGGAAAGCCGCAAGGTCAGTGCTGGCGGCCCCGAGTGACGGCGTGAGGTATGAGGGACTGCTCAGCTGGATGGACATGGCGGCATCCGCGGGATCGGGATATGAGCGGCGAATGATACCGCTGGCCCTGTTGACGATGCCCACGAACTGCGCAGGGTCCGTAGCGCCGATCTCGTAGGGGATCCTGTTGCCGCTGGGGAACGGAACGACCCGGCCCAGCCTGGTCACGCCGAGGGACCGCAGAGTGCTGAAAAAAGCATCAAAGGCGGCGTCGTACCCGCCGCGCGCGAACGCGGCCACCGACATTCCGAACGGGTTGAGCAAGATGGTCGGCTCCACGCCGGTGACGTGCCACTCCATCAGCTGAGCTGAGGTGCTGGCGGCAAACTGCCGCGCCTGGGAAACACTACGCGGCATGGCGAGGCTGAGCACCATCCTGCTCAGGTCGACCCCGTCGCCGGCGTACCTGGCCAGCAGCCTCAGCTGCGGATCAGTGCTCTGTTCAAGACGCTGGGCCTGCGTGAGGTGCCGGGCAGCCGACGATGCGCCGCCCGGCGACAATCCTGCATACGGATGCGGCGGCCGGTAAGGGCGGGCAAGAGCACCCTCGTGGCTGTAGACGAAGGCCTCGATCGCCGCTCCGCCGCCGAACAGCACGGCACCCACGCCCGCCGACATCAACAGTGAGCGGCGGGAAATGTGAGTGAACCTGCGCCGGTCACCGGGTTGAGTGACGTCCCCTCCCGAGTCCATCAGTCAAAAGTACTATAAGCGTTAGCGGGCCGTTCAGAATTGCATAGCTCGCTTTTTGGACATAAGTGTATGCTTTATAACCGGATGACCGGACATTCCCGGCCTATCTGCGGCGGACCGGGGGGGGGGCTTTCGCCAGCGCCCAGGCGCCTGCCGACGCCGCCGCGGCCGTCGTCGAGGCGGCCGTCACCGACCGCCCGAAATTCCGCTGGCAGACCTCAGACGCCGCCGCGGCCTTCGTCGGCCTGTCGCTCGCCGACCTGGACGGCAGCCGGGTCCTCGGCCAGACGTCGACCTGGGTCGCCTGACCAGGCCAGATGCGGCCCCCGGCCGATAACGCGGGACCCCGCGTGCCACACTGGCGCCGCAGGCCAGGGGGCAGATCTGCCGCGTTCCAAAGTCGGCAAGGTGCTCAAGGCCGCGATCAGGGCGCGGGTGCTCAGCCAGGCGGACGCGGAGGCCAGGCGATCGTCACCTGATCGCTAACCCCCCGTGCGGCCGCCAATGTAGGCCAGAATGTCCGAGCATGGCGGAGAACCTGAGGTGGTCTGAGTTCGATCGCGCCCGGCCCGATCTGGCCGGGGCAGGACGGGAGCTGTTCTATCAGTTCGGGGTGGGGCTGGCGTTCCTGTCCACCGTGCGCGGTGATGGCGGCCCGCGGCTGCATCCGATGTGCCCCGTGCTGGTGCGCGGCGGGCTCATCGCGCATATCGTCCCGTCGGCCAAGCGCGATGACCTGCACCGGGACGGCCGTTACGCGATGCACTCGTTCCCGTGCCCTGACAGCGAGGACGCCTTCTACCTCACCGGGCACGCCGCGCAGGTCAGCGACGACAGGCTGGCGGGCGCGGCCGCGGACCAGTTCCTCGCCGAGCGGGAGATGGCCGACGCGCCGCCCGGGTTCAGCGACGGCGAATTTTTCGAGTTCCGGATCAGCCGGTGCCTGCTGACCCGCACTAACGGGCATGGCGACTGGCATCCGCAGCACACCGTGTGGCGGGCCGGGTAGCGCATCATGCGCCAGGTCCGGGCCTGGCATGGGGCACACTATAGCCGGGGTAACTGCCTGCGGTGGCCGGCGCCGGGCAGGCCAGAAGACGAGGGATGGGCCATGACGAGCATGTCCGCAGCGGGTAACCCTGGCGCAGACCTCAGCGAGGCCGCGCGCCAGCTTGAGCAGGCGGCCCACGACGCGCAGGTGGCGTATGACTGCCTGGCTCTGGGTGATATCGACCGGGCTCAGACCTACGCGATCACCGCGCGGACCGCGGCCGACGCCGCGGAGACCATGCTGCGGGCTGCCCTGGACGACGGGGCCAGCGTGGCCAGCGACCAGTAGCTCCTGCCTGCGCTCCAGGCCAGCCTGACCGCGGCCGGGGCCGGGGCCTGACCGTGCCACCGGTTAGCGCGGTGTTCCCGTTCTGCACTGGTGCCCGCACTGCTGCGGAGTAATGTGTGACTCACACACTAATCGGTTCTGAGGCGGCCGGCCACGATGGAAAGGCGCAGCGATATGACGCAGGCACAGGGAAGCTTCACGGTGCAGTCCTGGGACGAGAGCACCTATGAGGAGCTGGCCGGAGAGGCCAAGCTGAACAGGGCACACGTGACGTTCGGGTACACCGGCGACCTGCAGGGCCAGAGCACCTCGGACTCGCTGATGTGCTACCGCGACAACGGCACGGCCGTCTACGCCGGCCTGGAGCGGATCACGGGCCAGCTGGGCGGCCGGTCGGGCAGCTTCGTCGTGCTGGCCAGCGGCGCCTACGCCGATGGTGAGGCCAAGACCACCTGGCAGGTCGTGGAGGGGTCGGGCACCGGCGATCTGGCCGGGCTGCGCGGGCAGGGCTCGGCGGCGGCGGCCAGCGGGCCGGGCGGAACCTACACCCTGCAATACGACCTTGGCTGACCGCCGCGGACGAGACCCGGCGACTGCCGGGACCGGCCGCGGCGGCCCGGCGGGCAAAGGCGCCGGCCCACCGCATGCGGTGGCCGCCGCGGCGGGCCTGGACCGGGCGGCGAACCTGTTCGGTGCCCTGTCGCAGGTGGTCGCCGATCAGAGCGCCGACGCGGTAGGGGAGGCGGCCGGGCGGTCGCAGTCCGCGGCGGCTGCCCTTTCCGCGCTGCTGCATTTCCTGGACCGGCCGTCCGTCGACCTGCTGCGCCAGGTCCTCGGGCTGACCTCATCAGGAACGGTGCGGCTGCTCGACCGGCTGGAGGAAGGCGGGCACGTTGAGCGCGGGCCGGGCACCGACGGCCGCTCGTCGTCGATCGCGCTGACTGAGAGCGGCAGGCGCGCCGCCCGGCGGGTGACCGACGCACGCGCGGCGGTGCTGGCGGGCGCGCTCAGCGTACTGTCCCCGGCCGAGCGGGAAGTCTTCGAGCAGCTCACTGGCAAGGTACTGGTGGGCATGATGCGCGGCCCCGGCGCGGTCCGCTGGATCTGCCGCCTGTGCGACATAGGCACCTGCCGGGGCGCCGACGGCGGCTGCCCGGTCGGCAACACCGCGCGTGAGCGCTACCTGGCGCAGCACGCCCGGCACTGATCGACAGCTGGCGGCACCGAAGGCGTACCTGGAAGCCGTGTCCGGGCTCCGCAGGCGTAGCGGAGTAACCAAGGCCCCGGCTATCCGGGCGCGCCGACCTGCCCCGGCCGGCGCCGCGGCGGGCTTGACCACGGGTATCGCGCTCAGGATGCCCGCTGGTAGACCTTCACCCAGCCGACGTCGAACGTGCTCACCGAATGCGGCGCCGGGCCATAAGGCGGCCGCATGATGTCGAGCTGCATCGCCAGGTTCATCGGCTGGCTGAACGCGCCCGCGACGGAGGCCGGGGACCGGTAGACCTGCCTGCCGTCAATCCAGATCGTCAGCCCGCCGGGCAGCCATTCGAAGGCCCAGGTGTGCCAGCGGGTGAAATTACCGTCGAAGTGCAGCGCGATCCGGCTGCCGTTGTGCCCGTCGTGCAGGAAAGCGTTCGTGCCATGAAGGCCGCTGGCCTCCGCGATGTCCAGCTCCCCGGCTTTGCGGTAGGCGGCGTAGCCTCCAGCGGGCCACAGGAGGATGTTCGACCACGATCCGCGGCTGATGCTGGTCCTGGCCCGGAACTCATACAGGCCATAGGTCTGGGAATGTCTCATTGCGATGCCCCCCGAGGTGACTCCGTCCGCGGTGATCTGCAGCATGCCGTGAGTGATCTTCACCTGCGAGGGGCGGCGCAGACCGATCCCGGCGTTACCGGGGCTGTCATAGACGTCCCACCATCTGCTGCTGAGCGGCCCCCGGCTGAACTCGTCCGACATCACCAGGCGCAGGCGCGCGGGCACCCGCGTTCCCGTCGGGCCAGCCGGCTGAGCCCCGGCGCTGCGCGGGCTTGCGGCGGCCGAGGTGGCGCGAGCAGCGGGAACGCCCCCGGCCGGGGACAGACGGCGGTGTACGTCGTCGTGGTGTCCGGCGCCGGACCGCATCGCCTGGTCGCCCGGCGACCGCGCCGCAGCGCCCCCGTCCTTCGCGCTGGGCGCTCCCGCCGGGTGCGCTCCGCTGGCCAGCGGCCTGCCGCAGCCGGCGACGCAAGCGGCAGCCGACAGGCCGGCCAGGGCCAGCAGGGCATAGAGAAAGATGCGGCGGCCGCCTGGCTTGCGCGGCCGGCCTGCCCGGCTAGCTGACTTATGCATGACGGCGCCCGTCCTATGCGGCTGGCAGCTGGAACGTGCCGGCTGGGCACGCCCGTTACCCCTCGCGCAATCACCGCAGATCATCACTGCTGCGCGGGTGGCGCATGTCGATGTCGATGTCGATGTCGATGTCGATCAAGGTTACCCGCAACGGCGCAGCGTGCCCGCCGTCCTGCCGTCCAGATCAGGCCGGGCGGCCCGGGCCCGCGGGCGGCACAGGCCGGCGGGCGGCACAGGCGGCTTAACCCTGATCGCCGGCGCGCGCCGGTGCCACGGCGATCAGTGCTGGCCAGAAGCAGTGCTGGCCAGAAGCGGTCAGTGCTGACCAGAAGGGATTCAGTGCTGGCCGGAATGGCCTGCCTGGAGCAGTCGCCGCCACCAGCCGGGGGGCGACCAGCGGGCACATTCGCACAGCGCGCACTCGCTTCCCCTGCGGTAGTGGGAATGCGCGTCACGGTCATGGCCGCACTGGCATACCAGCGGCCCGCGAGCCTCCATCACGGAAACACTATCCTCCGCCGGGCTGGCTCCCATGTGCGTGTTCCTCCCGGCAGGATCGTGTCATCCTCTGGCTGATCCGGCGAGGAACCACGAGAGGCCTGCTGCTCCGCCCGGCACGGCCCCGGGCCGGGCGCCCCGGGCCCTGTATCGGGCCTGGTGACAGGCTCAGCTGCGGTGCCGGCGGCCAGCGCGCTCGGGGCGGCTAGGGGATCAGGACGATCTTGCCGGTCGCGTGCCCGGTCATGATGGCTTCATGGGCCGCGGCGGCGTCAGCGAGCGGGAAGGTCTGCGTCACGAACACCTGCAGCCTGCCCTCGCCGGCGAGCCGGGCCAGGTCGAGGCGGGCGGCGTCACGTATTTCGGTGCCCGGATCGGCGCCCGGGCCGTTGCCGAGTACCTTGATGCCGGCTTCCTGCCCGCGCGTGAACGAGGCGATCGTGGCGATCCGCGCCCGGTCGCTGACCAGCGCAAGTGACACATCGACTGCTTCGTCGGTGCCGGCCAGGTCCAGTGCGGCGTCCATTCCGCCCGGTGCCGCGGCGCGGACCCGGTCAGCCAGACCGTCGCCGTATGCGACCGGAATCGCCCCGAGGCCGCGCAGCAGATCGTGGCGCGCCGGGCTGGCGGTAGCCACGACCGTGGCGCCGCGGGCGACCGCGAGCTGGACGGCCATCAGGCCGACCCCGCCGGCCGCGCCGTGGATCAGGACCGTGTCGCCCTTCTGCGCGTCCGTGGCGGTCAGAGCATGCCAGGCCGTGGTACCGGTCAGCATGAGTCCCGCGGCGGGCGCCCAGTCCAGCGAGGCCGGCCTGGGCACCAGGGCCTGCGCGGACACGGTCAGCTCGGCCGCGTAAGCACCGGACACGCGGAATGCGATCACTTCGTCTCCGGCGGAGAGCGGGCCGGCCGGGCCGACCGCATCAGGGCCGGCCTCGGCCACGACGCCGGCGGCCTCGAATCCCAGGCGGATAGGCAGCTGAGCGGGATCGCTCCCGAACGCCCCGCTGTACAGCTTGCAGTCGACTGGGTTGACGCCCGCGGCACGGATCGTGATCCGCGCTTCGCCCGGCCCGGGCTCGGGAGTCGGCTGCTCGGTGACGGACAGGACACCCGGGCCGCCGAAGGCGGTCGCTACTACGACAGGTGGCATGCTCTGGCGAACACCGGGGTGGTGCCGGTGCATTCCGGCTGCTGGCGCATTCCGGCTGCGGGCGAGCATTCACTCGTGCCGGGAAATGGGCGTTGCCGGAGTTAATGCGCTATGCCGGGCGGAATGCGCTGTCCTGGCGGCGGGGAAGTCCGGGGCGCGCACTCTCAGTCTCCATATGGTCACCTGGCGCTGTTAACTTGTCCGGAGAGGATTCATCTCTCCGGCGGGCGGAGCTCATGAACGGACGGTGGTGTCGATGCGCACCAGGCTCTGGAGCCTGGTTCTCGGCGTCGCCATCGCCGCGGGCGCGGCCGGCGTGGGACTGGCGGTCGCAGATGTTGATTCCCCTGTCCGGACGGTCCTGGTCCTGCTGTTTCTCGCGCTGGGCCCGACGGCGGCCATCTACGGCCTGCTCGGCTCATTCGACGGCCTCGCCCGCCTGGTGCTCGCCTGCAGTGCCACCATCGTCGTCCTGGCGCTGACGGCCATGATCATGCTCGCTGCGGGAGGCTGGCACCCCGTGGCGGGCCTGCTGGCCGTGGCGGCGATCACCGCGCTATGCGTGGCCGTTCAGCTGCCGCCGGTGAGGCGCGCCGTCACCCGGCAGCGGAGGGCCGCCCCGGGCCGCCCGGGCCCGAGCCAGGGACCCGGCCGCCCCTGAGCTAAAGGAATCCAGCCGTCCCGGGCTAAGCGGCTAAGCGGCTAAGCCAGGGATCTGGACGCCGCTGCGGGAAGGGCCGCCGCCGCTGCGGAAGAGGTCAGCGATCCGGCTGGAGGGCGCCCGCAAGCCGGCGGGCCGGTGCGGATGACGTCACCGGCCGGTGAGTGTCCGGTTTGGGAAGTTTGCCCGGCCGGGAGTGCGCTAGACCCGGTAATTTACCGAAAGATCGCGCTTAGCCGACCGCTTTTCGCTCGGATCACCTTCAGAAACTTTCCGAAAACTTTACATAGGCGCTGCGGGGCTCAATGCAGGCCTGCAAGCTGCGGTTATCACTGCTTGTAGTCGAAAAATTACGCAACGCGGCGCAAATCGGGTGGGCAATAGCGGCATTCTGTGATCACCTAGGTAACTGCTGGTAACAGCGAATACGCGCAGTGACGGCTGCCGGCCGCGGGGGCGCAGTTAATCGATGCGGCCGGGCCTGAGGGCATATGCCGGGCCGACTGACAGAAATACATACGGGGGATTACTTTGATGGACTTCGGCATGCCCGAGCCTCATCGGCCTGAGCAGGAAGATTCGACCGTCACCACAATGAGGCGGCTGGCTCCCGTGGACAGGCGGCCAGGCGGGCCGGCTCGCCGGCACTACCGGCCGGTGTCGGCGAACTTCGCTATTCATCCGGCCGTGAGCGTAGTAATTCCGGTCAAGAATGAGGCGCGGAACCTGCCGCTGGTCCTCGCTTCGCTGCCGCCCTGGGTGAATGAAGTCGTCCTCGTCGACGGGAAATCGGTGGACGACTCAGTCTCCGTGGCCCGTCAGTGCCGACCGGACATCAAGATCGTTCATCAGCTGGGAAAAGGCAAGGGCGACGCGCTCCTGGCCGGGTTCGGGGCATGCACGGGCGAGATCATCGTGATGATCGACGGGGACGGCTCCACCGACGGCGGTGAGATTATCCGCTTCGTCGGGGCCCTCGTCGCCGGCGCCGACTTCGCCAAGGGATCGCGGTTTGCCAGCGGCGGCGGCAGCGATGACATCACCCCGGGCCGCCGGCTCGGGAATCGCGTTCTGAGCGGCATGGTGAACCTGGCGTTCGGTACCCAGTACACCGACCTCTGCTATGGCTACAACGCCTTCTGGGCCAGGGTCCTGCCTGCTCTCTCCCTCGACTGCAACGGATTCGAGATTGAGACCGTGATGAATATCCGGGCGGCCAGGGCGACCTTGCGGATTCAGGAGGTCCCCAGTCACGAGCGGCCGCGGATGCACGGGGAAAGCAATCTGCGGGTCGTTGCCGATGGCTGGCGGATCCTGAAAGTCATCGTGGCAGAGGCATTCGACTCCCGGCGCCGGCGGGGCCGGCGGTCGGCAGCGCCGGAGTTCGAGGCTGGCCCGGCCGCCATCGCCGGGCCGGCGATGGCGGCCGCCGCAGAGGTAAGTGAGGAGTCGGCGTGACGACCAGACTTGATATTTCCGTCGTTATCTGCGCGCACACCGAGAAACGATGGAATGAGACCCTCGCTGCCGTGGAGTCTGTCCGCGCCCAGAGCTTCCCCGGCCGGGAAATAATCGTCGTCGTCGATCACAACCCGGTTCTTTACCGGTCCCTGGCCGACGCGCTGCCGGGCGTCAGGGTGGTCGAGAACAGTGAGGAGCGCGGGCTTTCGGGGGGCAAGAACACCGGCGTCGCACATGCGCAGGGTGACATTGTGGCTTTCCTGGATGATGACGCCGTCGCTGATCCGGACTGGCTGAAGTTCTTCGCTGATTCCTACGCTGATCCGGCGGTCATCGGAGTGGGCGGTCTTACCCTGCCCAGCTGGAAGCTTCCCCGGCCGTCCTGGTTTCCGCGGGAATTCGACTGGGTCGTCGGCTGCACCTACCGGGGCATGCCGCAATCGCGTTCCCCCGTCCGGAACCTGCTCGGCGGCAACGCGTCATTCCGGCGCGCGGCGTTCGAGCTGGCAGGCGGATTCCAGAACGGCATCGGCCGGTCCGCGGGCAAGCGACCGCTTGGCTGCGAGGAGACCGAGTTCTGCATCAGGCTGCGCCAGCGGTCCCCGCAGTCGGTGCTGCTGTTCGACAACCGGTCGGTGATCTGGCACCTGGTGCCGGCGGAGCGCTGCCGCTTCGCCTACTTCCGCTCCCGCTGCTACGCCGAGGGCCTGTCCAAGGCACTGGTCACCGCGAGCGTGGGCGCTGGCGACGGCCTGTCGAGCGAGCGGCGGTACACGACCAGGACCCTGCCGGGCGGAGTAGCCCGGGGCGTGGCTGATCTGCTGCGAGGTGACCTGTCCGGCCTCGGCCGGGCTGGCGCGATCGTCGCGGGCGTGACTGCTGCCACGGCCGGATACGTGACCGGCTCAGTGAGCCGGCGCGCCCGGCCGGCGCGGCCAGCCGCCGCAGGCCGCCGGGGCGGGAGGGCACGGTGACGCAGACCCTCCCCCCGCGGGGGCCGGCCCGCACGTGCCGGGTTCCGGTCCTGATGTACCACGAGATCGCGGGGCCGCCGGCGACCGGCAGCAGGCTGGCGGTCTCGCCGGATGCCTTCGCCGCGCAGCTTGGCTACCTGGCGCAGGAGGGATATCAGACGGTGACCGCGGCCGAGCTCTTCGGTGTCCTGACCGGAGCCGGCGGCCAGCTGCCTGGCCGGCCCGTCGTGCTGACCTTCGACGACGGCTACGCGGATTTCCACGCCGTCGCGCTGCCACTGCTGAAGCGGCATGCGTTCACGGCCACGCTGTTCGTCACGACCGGCTGGGTCCAGGACGCCGGAGCGCAGTCGGCCGGACGGCCGCCGGGCCGCATGCTGAGCTGGAGCCAGATCGCCGAGGTGGCCGGCGCCGGCATCGAGGTCGCCGCGCACAGCCGCCGGCACCTGCAGCTGGATCAGCTGCCGGCCAGGCTGCTGCGCGATGATCTGCTCTCGAGCAAGACCGAACTCGAAGACCGGCTCGGATTCCCGGTCACGGGGCTGGCGTACCCGTACGGCTACTCCAGCGCCGGGACGCGGCACGTAGCGCGCGATCTGGGTTACGACTACGCCTGCGCGGTCGCCAACAGGCTCGTCGGCGCCGGGGCGGACCTGCATGCGCTGCCGCGGCTCACCGTGCGGCGGTCTACCTCGCTGCCGGCGTTCCAGCGGATAGCGGGCGGACCGCACGCCGAGCGGATGTTCGTCATGGATCGGGCCCTGACCAGGAGCTGGGCCCTGGTCCGTCGCACCAGGGCAGTACTGGGCAGCGTCTCGCGTGGCAAGTAAGACGGTCTGCCCCGGCAGCGCGCTGGAGGACCGGGGGCATCCCCGCCGTAGCGGCGGCCATGGCCGGCTGCCTGCCCGGCAGCCCTTCCTCGCCAGGAAGATGCTGGCCGTCCGCCAGCAGCTGGCCGATCCGCTGTCGCGCAACGGCTATGCGCTGATCGCCAACAGCGGGACGACCGGCGTCCTCGGGCTGCTGTACTGGCTGCTGGTGGCCCGCCTTTACCCGGCCTCGGCCGTGGGCCGGGCGTCTGCCGCGTACGCGGCGATGAACCTGCTGGCCGGCTTCACCGCGCTGAACTTCAACGGCGCCCTCACCCGCTTCATCCCGCAGGCGGGTCGCCACACCCGTTCGCTCGTCATCCGCGCTTACCTGGTGAGCGCGGTGACGTCCGTGCTCGTGGCGATCCCGTTCCTGCTGACGATCAGCCGGTGGGGGGCGTCGTACTCCGACCTCAGCGGCCTCATCGCGGGCGTGGTCTTCACCGGATGCGTGGTGGCGTGGGCGATCTTCACCCTGCAGGACGGCGTCCTGGTCGGACTGCGCGGCGCGTCCTGGGTGCTGGCGGAGAACGCCGTCTTCGGGGTCGCCAAGATTCTGCTGCTGGTGCTGCTGGTGACGGTCGTCCCGCACCATCTCGGCATCTACGTGTCATGGATGCTTCCGGTCCTGGTGGCGATCCCGCTGGTCAACATGGTGATCTTCGGCAGGCTGGTGCCGCGCCACGCCCGCGTGACACGTCACCGCGAGCCGCCCACCGGCCGGCAGATCGGCCGGTTCCTGGCGGGTGACTACTCCGGTGCGCTGTTCGTGCTGGCCACCGGCAGCCTCGTTCCGGTGCTGGTAGCGGCCCGCGTCGACGTCCGGTCGACGGCCTATTTCTACATGGCCTGGATCATCGCCGCCATCCTCGACCTGATCGGGATCAACATGGCGATGTCACTGACCGTCGAGGGCGCATTCAACGCTGCGGCGCTGGCCGTCAACGCGCGCAAGGCGCTCCGCAAGATGGCCTCGATCGTGGTGCCCTGCGCGGCGCTGACTTTCGTGCTGGCGCCGTGGGGGCTGCGGCTCTTCGGGGCCGCCTACGCCGCGCAGGGCGGCCCGGTGCTCCAGCTGCTGGCCGTCGCCACGGTGCCGCGAGCCGCGACCGAGCTGTATCTCGGAGCGCTGCGCGCTCAGAGCCGGACCGGGCTGGTGGCGCTCGTCCAGGGCGCCCGGTGCGCCGCGATGCTCGCTCTGGCCTTCGCCCTGACGGGTGTCATGGGACCCATCGGCGCCGGGGTGGCCGTTCTCGTGACCCAGGCGGTCATTGCCGTGGTGATCGCCCCCGGCCTGTGGCGCGTGCTGACCGGCGACCGGCAGCCGGGTGCGTCGGTCGTCGCGGAGGTCAGCGGCCCGTGACGGCGCAGGCACGCGAATCTGCGCCCGCCGGCGGCGCCCTCGCGCCGCGGCCGGCCGGCCGCCGGCTGCCCGGCTGGTGGCCGGCGGCGGCCGTGGGCGCCGTCGCGGCAGCCGGCTTCGGGCTGTTCCTTATCTGCCTGCGCGGTGTTGACCTCAGCGCGATGAACGGGCTCGGGCTGCTGTCGGTACTGCCGGCCGGCTCCCTGGCCGGTGTCACGCTGGTCGCCCTGGCCTTCATCCTCGGGCTCGCCCTGCCCCGGGCGTACCCGGCGGCCCTCGGCGCCGTGCTGGCCGGCCTGGTCATCTGCCTCGACGGCGTCACCGTGTTCGTGGAGGCCGAGCCCCGGTTCGCTACCGCCTATCAGATCACCGGCTTCGTCGAGTACGTCAGCAAGACCGGCCACGCGGCCCCCGGCCTGGCCGCGTACTTCAGCTGGCCGGGCTTCTTCGCACTGGTGGCCTTCGTGGAGCATGCCGCGGGCACGAACAATCTGCTGCCCGTGCTGCGGGTGTGGCCGGTGGCCATCGACCTGCTCTGCCTGATACCGCTGTTCCTGATCATGCGCAACCTGCGGGTGTCGTGGCGGGCGCGCTGGCTGGCTGGCTTCCTGTTCGCCGTCGGCAACTGGGTGGGCCAGGACTATTTCTCCCCGCAGGCCTTCAACTACCTGCTCTACCTGGTGTTCCTGGCGATCCTGGTCAACTGGTTCGCTGATCCGGCCGGCCGGAATACCCCGCCGCGGTCCCGGGACTCGCGGCTCGCCCGGCTGCACCGGCGCGTCTTCGGCATCGTCCGCCCCGGCGAGCTGCCGGTCCGGCCCGCCACCGCCGGCCAGAAGGCGTTCCTGCTCGCGCTGCTGATTGCCATCTTCGCCGTATCCACAGCGAGCCACCAGCTGACGCCCTTCTTCATGCTCGGCGCGGTCACTGCGCTCGCCTTGATCCGGCGGTGCACGCTGACCGGCCTGCCGGTTCTGCTCGGCGTGATCCTGGTCGGCTGGGTCAGCTTCGCGGCCGTCGCGTACTGGTCGGGTCACATGTCGACCATCTTCGGCGCGGCCGGCGATCTGGCCGCCAACCTGACCAGCAGCGTCGGCGGGCGGATTACCGGCAGCTCGCCGGCGCACCTGCTGGCCCTGCACGCCCGGCTCTGGGTCGCCGCCGTCATCGTCGGCCTCGCTGTGCTCGGGCTGCTGCGCCGCCGGCGACGGGGATTCGACGATCGCGTGCTGCTCGCCCTCCTCTGCGTGCCTGTTCTCGCGCTAGGCCTGCAGAGCTACGGCGGCGAGATAGCGCTGCGGATATACCTGTTCCTGCTGCCGGCCGCGTGCGTGCTCGGCGCCTGCTCCTTCTTCCCTGATCCGCAGTCCGCGCGTCCCCGCTGGCGGTGGCTGCTGCCGGTGCTGGCGGCGTGCGCCCTGGTCCTGCCGGCCGGCTTCTTCCTGGCTCGCTACGGTAACGAGGCCTTCGAGCAGGTCCCGGCCGGCGAGCTCACCGCCGCGCAGTGGATATACGCCCGCGACGCGCGCGGCGTGCGGCTGATGTGGCTGAGCCCGGAGCCGGCGACCGACAACACCCCGGAGATGCCGTGGTCCTACCAGGACCTCAGCAAGGTCGCCTACCTGCCCGAGCTCGCCCCGCGCGATCCGGCCAGGGTCGCAGGACTGGTGTCCGCCCTGCGTAATTCCGGGCCAGGCTCGTATCTGATCGCCACGCGGACCCAGGTAGCGGCGCTGCAGCAGACTGCCAGCTACCCGGCTGGCTGGGGCCGGCGGTTCAACGCCCTGATGAGGGCGGCGCCGGGCGTGCGGGTCGCCTTTGCCGACAGCAGCGCCGTCATCTACACCGAGCGCTGGCCGGCGGGCACGCCGCGGCGGCCGCTGTCAGCGGCCACCCGAGCGGGCCGACCGGCGTCGGGGCGGACGGCGGCCGAGCTGGCGCTGTTCTGGCTGCTCCTGGCGGTACTCGCGGTCCGCGAGTTCACCCGGCTGGCGCGCCCGTCCGCGCGGCTGATCCGCGCGCTCACGCTGACATCGCTGCCGCTGCTCGCTGCGCTGCTGGCCGCGGTCATGCTGCGGTTCGCGGGGCTGGCATGACGCGCCGGGGCCGTCGGCCTGGCGGGACACATGGGGGGAGAGAAGAAGGCATGGACCAGGCAAGAGAGCTTACGGCGGTGCAAGCGGCACCGCTGTCCCAAGACGGCGACCATGCGCGCCCGCAGCGGGATCCGCAGCAGGCGAAGGCGCCGCGCGAGAGCCTGAGCTTCTGGAAGGAGTACCTGGCGGGCGCGCCGACTGTGCTGAAGCTGCCGGGGGACCGGCATCGGCCGGGGGGACCACGCAGCGGCAAGGCCGGGACGCAGCCGTTCGAGCTGGGCGCCGGGCTGAGCGAGGGACTGCGGGAGCTGAGCCGGCGGGAGCGGGTGACGCTGCGCGCGACGCTGACCGCGGCCTTCGAGACGCTGCTGCACCGCTACACCGGCCAGGAAGACCTCCTGGTCGGCCTGACGGTGCCCGGACACGGCCGCCCGCAGCGGCAGCAGATGGCAGGCCGCCTCGGCAATACCGTGGTCATGCGGGCCGACCTGAGCGGTGAGCCGAGCGTCCGGGAGGTGCTGGCGCGGGCGCAGGCGGCGAGCGAGGCGATCAGCGGTCACGAGGACGTGCCCTTTGACGCGATCGTGGCGGAAGTGCAGCCGGACCCGGGCCTCAGCGGCCAGCCGCTTGTGCAGGTGCTGCTGACGTTCCGGCCGCATCACCCGGCGCCCGGTGCTGGGCGGGACCTGGCGGGACCGGAGAGCTGCACCGCCGCGCCGGGATTCGACCTGTGCCTGGAGCTGGACGAGCGAGCGGAGGCGCTGACCGGCCGGTTCGTCTACAGCAGCGACCTGTTCGACGCCGCGGCGATCAGCCGGATGACCGGGCACTGGCGGATGGTGCTGGCGGGGATGGTCGCGGAGCCGTCGCGGCCGGCCGGGGAGCTGCCGCTGCTGACCGGGCCGGAGACGCGCCAGCTGCTGAGGGAATGGAGCGCGGGCCCGGGCACCGGGACTGCCCGCGACGTCGGGGAGCTGATCGGCGAGCAGGCGCGGGCGCAGCCGGAGGCGATCGCGGTGGTCTGCGAGGGAGCACAGCTGAGCTACCGGCAGCTGGACGCCCGCGCCAACCAGCTGGCCCGGCACCTGCGTGCCCTCGGCGGCGGGCCGGAGGTACCGGTCGGCGTATGCCTGGAGCGGTCAGCCGACCAGGTCGTCGCCCTGCTGGGGATCCTGCGGGCAGGAGCCGCCTACGTGCCGCTGGACCCCGACGCGCCGGCGGACCGCCTCCGGTACGTCCTGGAAGACACCGGGATGCCGCTGCTGCTGACCGAGGGCCGGCTGCTGGGCAGAGTGCGCGGGACGCAGGCAGAGCTGGTGGTCCTCGACCGGGACCGGGCGCTGATCGGCCAGCACAGCGAGAAAGACCTGGCGGACAAGCCGGGAGAAGGGCAGCTGGCCTACCTGATCTACACGTCGGGCTCGACGGGGCGGCCCAAGGGCGTGATGGTGGAACGCGGTGCCCTGTCCGCGCACTGCCAGGCGATGATCGGCGAATACGGGCTGGGGCCGCAGGAGCGAGTTCTGCAGTTCAGCCAGTACAGCTTCGATGCGTCGCTGGAGCAGATCCTGCCTGCCCTGGCGGCCGGCGGCGCACTGGTCATGCGGGGCCCGGAACTGTGGTCGCCGCGGCAGCTGCTGGCGGAGCTGAAGCGCGAGCAGGTCACGGTCATGAACCTGCCGCCGGCGTACTGGCAGGAGGCGGTCCGGGACTGGTCCGCTGAACCTCGGCAGCTGGCGGAGACGCGGCTGCGGCTGGTGATCGTGGGCGGAGACCGGCTGCCGGCCCGCGCTGCGCAGCAGTGGCGGCAGCTGGGCCTGACCGGCGTCCGGCTGCTGAACGCCTACGGCCCGACCGAGACTACGATCACCGCGACGCTGGGGGACGCGGGCCAGGAGCAGGTAACGATCGGGCGGCCGCTGCCGGGCCGCCTGGTGTACATCCTGGACGGCCGGGGCCGCCCGGTGCCGGCCGGAGTCGTCGGCGAGCTGCACATCGGCGGGAGCCTGCTGGCGCGCGGCTACCTGAATCTGCCGGACCTGACCAGCGAGCGCTTCGTGGCGGATCCGTTCGCAGAGCGGCCCGGCGGGCGGCTCTACCGGACGGGGGACCTGGCTCGGTACCTGTCAGACGGCCGCATCGAATACGTCGGCCGGCGCGACCAGCAGGTAAAGATCCGCGGCTACCGGATCGAGCTGGGCGAGGTAGAGGCTGCGCTCGGACGCTGCGCCGGTGTCGAGGACGCAGTGGCGGTCACCGCCGGGGAGGGCGGGGACAAGGAACTCGTCGTCTACGTCGTGGCGGCCGCTCCAGGGCAGCTCGCGCAGGAGGACCTGCGCGCGCAGCTCGCGGACAAGCTGCCCGCATACATGCACCCGGCGGTCATCATGCAGCTGGACAGCCTGCCGCGGCTGGCGACCGGCAAGCCGGACCGGCGGGGCCTGCCGGAGGTGACGCAGGCGGACCGGCGGGGCAGCCAGGGGTATCTGGCGCCCCGGCTGCTGATAGAACAGCAGCTCGTGCAGATCTGGGAGAGCCTGCTGGCGGCCAGGCCGATCGGGATCAGGGACAGCTTCTTCGACCTAGGCGGCCACTCCCTGCTCGCCGCGCAGCTCGCGGGCCAGATCGAGCAGGTCTGCGGAAAGCGGCTCGCGGTCTCGACGCTTTTCGCCGGACCGACCGTGGAGCAGCTCGCCGAGGCGCTGCGGGACGGCGAAGAAGACAGCGAGCGAAAGGCGCGGGTGCTGCCGGTGCGGACGGCAGGCAGCAGGACGCCGTTCTTCTTTCTGCACGGCGACTGGACCGGCGGCGCCTTCTACTGCTTCGCGCTGGCGCGGGCCTGCGGACCGCAGCAGCCCTTCTACGTGCTGGAGCCGTACCGGTTCAGCGAGCGGGACGGGGCGCCGGCGTTCGAGGCGATGGCGGCCGCGCATATCGAGGCGATGCGCCGGGTGCAGGCCAAGGGACCCTACCGGCTGGGCGGGTTCTGCAACGGCGGGCTGCTGGCTTACGAGATGGCGCGGCAGCTGGCCGATCAAGGCGAGGAGGTGGAGGTCCTTGCCCTGATCAACCCCTCTGAGCCGAACCAGTTCAGCGCGCTGCGGGCGGCATGCGCGCGGGCGGCACGCGCCATCCGGGCCCCTCGCAGAACGCAAGCCGACCTCTACCTGCGGGCCCGTCACCTGCAGCGGCACGTCTACCGGCTGCTGCGGCCTGGCGGCAGCCGGGTGCGGGATTTCGGCCAGCTGCTGGCGATCGAGCCGCGGCTGGCGTCGATGTTCCCCCCGCGCGACGCCCTGTACCGCGATTACGTCGGGGTATTCAACTGGATCGTGGCCGGCTACCGGACGGGTATCTACCGCGGGCCGATCACCTTCTACTGGGCCCGGGAAGAGCCGGCGATCGCGCAGGCGTGGCAGCCGGTCATCCGGTGCCGGCGGCCGGACGGCAATGCCGAGCACCTGGTGGCCGGGGCGCTCATGTCCAGCGTCACCGAGCACATCGAGGGAATTGCCGAGAGTCTCAGCGAATACCTGGCCAGCGCGGATCAGGGGCCGTTCGGTGCCGGGGAACGCGAAGCCGCGGAGGGATGCTCATGACGTCCGGGAAACAGCCGCGCCGCGCCGCCGCAACGTTCCGGATCCGCCCGCTGCGCGGCCGTGACCTGCCGCAGGTGCTGGCCATCGAGCGGCAGGCCTTCCCTGAGGACCCGTGGACGCTGGACACCGCCGGCGGACGGCTGCCGCGCTCGCCGCTCGGTGGCCAGTCCGCCCGCGCCGTCCGGCTCGCGCGGTTCATCCGCCTGATCCGGCTCGCCGAGTTCGTCCACCTGATCCGGCTCACCGGCCTGGTCGCCCTCCGCCGGCCCGCCGCCAGTAACTTCATCGTCGCCGAGGCCGGCCGGGCGATTGCCGGATACGCGTGCCTCAGCGCGGCCGGCGGCCAGGGCGACATCCAGGCGATCGCGGTGCGGGCCGAGTGGGAGGGGCACGGCATCGGCCGGGCCCTGCTGGCCGATCTGATCGCCACCGGGACAGCCCGCGGGTGCCGGGAGATCCTCCTGTACGTGCGCGCAGACAGCCCGCGGCCGCGAATGCTCTACCGGCGCACTGGATTCACCGAGGTGGACGTGCTGCGCGGCTATTACCAGCCCTCCGGCGCCGATGCCCTGGTGATGTGCCTGCCGGTGATCGTCAGCGGCGGCGAGCTGGCCGAGACAGGCGGATCTGCACCGCGTCCCGCGCCGATGTGAAGAAACCCGGCCAGCGTCGCTGGCTGCCGTCGGCGCCGCGTCCATCAGCAGATCCGTGCTAGGCATCCGCGGTGCTGCGCCGGAGCAGATGTTGAGGCCAGCCGGGCGAAAGGCGATCGGGCCCGGCCTGCCGACTCCTGCCGGGTCCGGGACTGCTTGCTCGGCGACTCGCCCTTGTGCGCCTGCGGCCGCACAGGGTCGCTTCCGCTGGCGTGGCTCAGGAAAACGGATAACAGTGCCGAGCGGCGCGTATCCTCACAAAGAGCCGTGTGCTTGTTTATCAAGGGCTATTAATGCTCTCGCTGAGTAATAGCCGACGCATTCTCATCCCTGTCGGCTTGCTGTCGCTTCCAGGCCGATGACCTGCTAATTCTCGGTACCGCGCGACCTCCTTCGCGGTAACGTGCTGATCAGCTAATAAACCGGCGGGACTGTAGTTAAGCGTTACCTCCTGCCCCGCAGTGCGGTACTTAATTCTGTCCGGTATTCCAGCATTAATGGATCCTCGAGGAGGATGTTATGAGAGCGCCTGCTACCTCACCGCCTCGCCCGGCGTCACCACTGCGCCCGGCGAGGCCGGCTGGCCGGAGCCGGGGCCGATTCTGGGACCGGCCCATCCGGAACACGGTCCTGGCCGCGTCATCGATGCTCGTGGTGGCCATCGCGGCGATCTTCCTGGTCGCCTCGGCGGGAACTCCCGCTATCTCGTTCCGCCTGCTCAGCTACTCGATTCCGGGCAGCAGCGAAATCGTGTACGGGAAGGTGGCGGCCTCGTCTGGCAAAGGCGTGGTGAGCGCCACGGTAGGGGAGTACTGGACCGTCAGCGGTCACGTGTACCACTTGCGGCGGCAGGACACCAACGCGGCGGGACTGTTCCGGGTCGTGCTGCCGCCGCTGACCGACCAGACGGTGGACGTGACGGTCACCAAGGTGGTCAACGGCACCGTCTACGTGGGCAGGACGACGATCGAGGTGAGCTCCGGCCACGCCTATGACGTCTCAGCGCAGCTGGGTTCGCACGGCGCGCTGCTCTTCCTGCCCGTCGGCAGCTACTGACTCCTGTCATCAGCTACTGAGCAGGGCATCCCGTACTGAGCACGGCATCGCGCACCCGGAGGGCTACCTCCGGGGCGGGTGCCGTCCTCGGGCAACGCTGCGCAGCCCCGGAAAGGCCGGTGCCTTATGCCCGTCGTCAATGTCACCTGGCTGAGCTGGCTGTCGATGGGGATAGTCGGGTACTACGCGCTCTTGCTCACGGTGCAGACGGCCCGCACGCTCAGCCGGCCTCTGCGGCGTTCTCGCAGTGGCCCGGACCGGCGTGATCCGTTCATGGTGCTGGTGATCCCCGCGCGCAACGAGCAGGCCGTAATCGGCCAGACGCTCGCCACCCTGGAGGCGCTGGACTACCCCGACCGGCTGGTGCTGGTCATGGACGACGGGTCGGCCGACGCCACCGGCCAGGTCGCGTCCTCGTTCACCTGGTGCGGGCGCGTGCACGTGATACGCCGGGATCCCGCCGTCGCCGGCCGGGGGAAGGGCGCGGTCCTCAACCATGCCTTCGCGGTGGTCAGCCAGATGGTGGCCGATCACGACCCGCGGCTGCGCGGGCGCAGCGCTGACGAGGTCGTGGTCGGAGTCGTGGACGCCGACGGCCAGCTGGAGGCGAGCGCGCTCACCAAGGTGGCACCGTACTTCTCCGGCCGACGGAACGCTCGGGTGGGCGGCGTCCAGATCGGGGTGCGGATCGCCAATGCCACCACCAACCTGCTCACCTGGATGCAGGACATCGAGTTCGTGGGCTTCTCGGCCCTCGTGCAGGACTCCCGGAACAGCTTCGGGTCGGTCGGGCTAGGCGGCAACGGCCAGTTCACCCGGCTGTCCGCGCTGCAGGGGCTGCGCCGCAGTCCCTGGACGGCGTGCCTGTCGGAGGATCTTGACCTGTCCCTGTCCCTGGCGGAAGCCGGCTGGGAGATCCGCTACTGCCCGCGCACCTTCGTCGCTCAGCAGGGGCTGACCCGGCTGGCGCCGCTGCTGCGCCAGCGCGCCCGCTGGATCCAGGGCCACTACCAGTGCTGGCGCCACCTGTCCTCGATCTGGGGCAGCAGGAACCTGCCGTGGCGGGCCAAGCTCGACCTCTCGGCCTACCTGATGATGATCTTGTTCATCTTCGTGGTGACCGCTGGCTTCCTGATCACCGCCCTCAGCTGGGCCGGGGTCGTCGTCCCGGTCAATACCGCGCTGGACGGCATCACCATCCCCTACCTGCGCAGTGCCGTCGAGCTGGTGCTGGCCGTCGGGCCGCTTGCGGCGTTCCTGGTCATCTATCAGCTGCGGGCCGCCACCCGGCTGAGCTGGTGGGAGCTGCCCGCAGCCGCGGCGCTGTTCACGGCCTTCGCCGCGCTCATCTGGAGCTGCGGCCAGGCCTGGGCGCTGACGCGCATCGTGACCGGGCGCGGCAGCTGGGCGAAGACCCCCCGGGTACGGGCGGAGATCGCGGTTCCGATGGCCAGCTCGGCCCCCGTCCGCTGATCATGGCGACCTCCGGTGATGTGCCCCAGCGATCTGCAATCGAATGCCGCTTCCGCCAGTCTGGCCGTAGATGAGCAGCGCATCCGCCGGGCGCAGCCGCGAGCAGCGTGGCGCGCGTCACGTGCATCCGGAGGGCGAACTCAGCGCTGTGTGAGGCAATCTGCTAGTCCGCCGGGTACGCTGTCGCGGGAAATACGGGATGTCATGACCGGAGGCAGCTGCCCGCTAGCGCCGCCTCATCAGCCACATTGGCTGCTGGCTTCCCTCACTGGCGGCAATCAAGGGAGCCGGACGTGCGTGTACTGATTCTTGGCGGCGACGGATTCTGCGGCTGGCCGACTTCGCTGTACCTGTCGGACCGCGGTCATGATGTCACCATCCTCGACAACCTGAGCCGCAGGAAGATCGATGTCGACCTCGAGGTGGAGTCGCTGACGCCGATCCGCCCGATCGGCGAGCGGCTGCGCGTCTGGCAGGAGGTCTCCGGGCGCGAGATCGGCTTCGAGAACCTCGATATCGCCACCGAGTACGACCGCCTGGTGGCGGTACTGACGGACCTGCGGCCCGACGCGATCGTGCACTTCGCCGAGCAGCGCGCGGCGCCCTACTCCATGCGGACGGCGGCCACCAAGCGCTACACCGTCGACAACAACGTCCGCGCCACGCATAATCTGCTGACCGCGCTGGTCGACACCGGCATTGACGCCGCGCTGGCGCACCTCGGCACGATGGGCGTCTACGGCTACGGCTGGTCGGGCAGCGCGCCGATCCCCGAGGGCTACCTGACCGTCAAGGTACCGACGCCCGACGGCGAGATCGAGCGGGAGATCCTGCACCCGGCCAACCCCGGCTCGGTCTACCACATGACCAAGACGCTGGACCAGCTCATGTTCTCGTTCTACGCCAAGAACGACGGGCTGCGGATCACCGACCTGCACCAGGGCATCGTGTGGGGAACCCAGACGGCGCAGACCAGCCGTGATGAGCGGCTGATCAACCGGTTCGACTACGACGGCGATTACGGCACGGTGCTGAACCGGTTCCTCATGCAGGCGGCCATCGGGCACCCGCTGACCGTGCACGGCAGCGGCGGCCAGACTCGCGCGTTCATTCACATCCGCGACACCGTCCGGTGCATCGAGATCGCGCTGGCGAACCCGCCGGTCGCGGGCTCGCGCCCGCAGGTGCTCAACCAGATCACCGAGACCCACCGGGTCGTCGAGCTAGCGAAGATGGTCGCCGACACCATGGGCGTGGACATCGCCTACCTGCCCAACCCCCGGCAGGAGGCGGAGGAGAACGAGCTCAACGTCCGCAACGACCAGTTCCTTGCCCTCGGCCTGGAGCCGACCACGCTGTCCGACGGCCTGCTCGAGGAAGGGACCGACATCGCGGCCCGCTACCGCGACCGCGTGGACCCGAGCAAGATCATCTCTCGCTCGGTGTGGCGCGCGGGCATGGAGACCGCCGAAGACCTGGTCACCAAGCTGCCCGTCCGCGACTAGCGATCTTACGTCAGGGACTAGCCCCGGAGCCGCGTGCTCCGGGGCTAGTCTTTTCGCGTTTTCGGCCTGGCGGCGGGTTCGTCAAGGCCTCCGCCGGTGAGATTGATCACGGGCGCCAGAGCTTCGCGAATTGCCTCAAATGCCCCGATCGGGCAGCGCCTTCTGGGAGATAACCCTACGGCCTGCCGAGCCCGCAGGTACTCGCGGACGCGGCGCTGTGGCTCGTCTCCGACGGTGCTGCCGCGGTGACCGGCGTGGCCCTGCCGGTCGACGCCGGGCACATGCTGCTCGCGGGCATGAATCCCGCGCCGGTCGGCTAGCAGGGTCGACTAGCAGGACCCGTAAGCGCATAACGAACATGCGGCAGGCGGGTCGTCGGCACGACGGCTCGTCTGCCCGCTGGGCGCCTGAGGGGTCACTGGCGGCGGCTGGCCGCACCCGCGGCACGACCTCCAGCTGTTCCGCTAGCTGCCGTCCTGCTGGTCTTCATCCGGCTGGCCGCCGTCCGGCTGGTCTTCGTCCGGCGGCAGATCGAGGGTCAGCACATCGGTGTCCGGGCGTGCGGCCGCGCGCCGGCCGCTGGCCGTCTTCCAGTAGGTTTCCTTGCCCAGCAGCGATTCGCCGAAGCGGTCGAACTCGGCAATTACCTTCTGGGTCGCCGTACTGACAGCCTCGCTGGTCCGCTCGCCCAGCTCCTCCAGCTGGCGCGATACCTCCAGCCGGATCTGAGCGGCAACCTCGTCTTTCGCCAGCGCCTGCAGTTCCTTCTTCGCCTCGCGCACCGCCGCCCGCAGGTCCTTCGTCGCGGCATGGGCATCACGGACTGCCTCGCGGCATTCGGCAACTGCCGCTTCCAGTCGCTCGCGTTCGCTCACGGCATCCTCCTCGCTTGCGGGCCAGGTCGCAGTGCTCCTATTTCGTTTGGCAATCGATTCGAGCGCCTCGCGCGGCGCCGTCGGACGTTGCCCGGTGAGTCGGCCCAGCGGTCGCGCCGCCCCATTTGCGGCATCACTGCCCGTTCATGTACCCGCCGGAGCGACGACCGTGCACTGCCTAAGAGGCCAAGTAGTCTCAGGGCTGCGGCATCAGCAACGTGCTGTCGATGCCTACGAGGCTTTCCGCTCCTCTGGAGTTTGCAGCGTGAGACCCGAGTACGACTTTGCCGTCGTGGGCGCCGGGATCGTTGGGCTGGCAGTGGCGCGCGAGCTTCTGCGCCGTCGTCCCGAGGCCAAGCTGATCGTTATCGACAAATGTATGTCGGTAGCTAGCCACCAGACCGGCCACAACTCTGGCGTAATCCACAGCGGCGTGTACTACAAGCCGGGCTCGCTCAAGGCGCGGCTCTGCGTCGAGGGAGCCCGGCTGATGTACGAGTTCTGTGACGCTCACGCGATCCCCTACCTGCGCTGCGGGAAGCTGATCGTCGCTCTGCGCGCCGACGAGCTGCAGGGCCTGGCCGAGCTGGAGGCGCGCGGTCACGCCAACGGCGTCCCCGGGCTGCGCCGCGTGAACGCCCATGAGATTAAGGCCATCGAGCCTGAGTGCCGGGGTCTCGCGGCGCTGCACTCACCGGCGACCGGAATCGTCGATTTCGGCGTCGTCACGCGAGCGATGGAACAGGAGCTGCGCGGCAAGGGAGTGACCTTCGCGCTCGGCTGCGCGATCACCGGCGTCCGCCGCGAGAACGGGCACACTGTGCTCGGCCACGCCAGGGGCTCCTACCGCGCAGCATGGGCCGTCCTCTGCGCCGGATTGTGGTCAGATCGCCTCGCCGTCGCGGCCGGGGCTTCTCCCGACCCGCGGATCGTGCCCTTTCGGGGTGCCTACCTTCGCCTGACGGCCGGCCAGCCGCTCGTTGTCCGAGGCATGGTCTACCCGGTTCCTGACCCGGAACTGCCGTTCCTCGGGGTCCACGTCACCCGGCACATCGACGGCCATGTCATGCTGGGGCCGACGGCCATGCTTGTCGGAGCTCGTGATGCCTACAGCCTGCGGTCGGTGAGCCCGCGGGACCTGTTCAGCACGCTGAGCTGGCCCGGGAGCTGGATCGTCGCGAAGAACTTCTGGCGGACCGGGATCAGTGAGCTGAAGATGGCCGCAAGCCGCCGCGCCTTCGTCCGGGCCTGCTCGCAGTACGTTCCGGTACTAGAGTCCATGGAAATCGATCGCTCCGCGGCCAGCGGCGTCCGGGCACAAGCGGTAGGCCGTGACGGAAGGCTGCTCGACGACTTCCTGATCTCGCAGACACCAGGGGCAACGCACGTACGGAACGCTCCGTCTCCGGCCGCTACGTCATCACTGGCGCTGGCCAGGGAAATAGCCGACCAGTTCGAGGCAGGCTCGGCCTAA
>JBKQMG010000266.1:0-45172 GCA_052146815.1 Streptosporangiaceae bacterium
CTATCGCAGCTCATGCCTCTTCGGTGAGCCAGGTCGGCCGAATGGCCGTTCTGCTTGCCGGGATCGCGGAAGCTGCGCTGGCCGCCGCCATCGGCACTTCGCTGGGCCGTCGCCCAGCGTCGTCGGCACGCCAGAGGCCGGCTGTGAGTTCAGCGAGGTTCCCGATCCGGGCACGCCAGGACGCGGTCGCGCCGAAGGCGGGGTTTGAAATCGGCTGATGAGAGGAGTGACGTCGGAGCGAAGCGATCCTAGCCGCCGACAACTGCGGGGAGCGAAGCGGCCGTCGGCTCTCACGCTGCTAGTCGTGGCTGGAATACTGGTCATTGCAGTCATTGTCGCCGTGGTAGTCGTGGCAACGCGGCCTCGCGGCCCCTCGCCCGCGGGTCTACCGGCAGGTCCGCTGGTGCCGGCAGCTGGCGCACTGTTCGGGGCCTGGGTACAACCTACCGAAGGTTTCAGCGTCAGCGATGAGGAAGCCAGCGTCGCGGCGCTCGAGCAGAGGCTCGGTCGCAGCCTGGCCATCGACCAGCTCTATGTGCGCTGGGCGGCGCCGATGCCGCTGGCGGTCGCACGCTGGGATCTGAGACGCGGCAGCATCCCGATGATCTCGTGGGGCGGCGCGCCCACCGACCTGATCGCGGCCGGGAAATACGACGCTCAGATCCGCGCCCGCGCGTTGCAGCTACGGGCTTTGCGGGGGCCGGTAATGCTCCGCTGGTTTGCCGAAATGGACGGCAGTGAACACCGCGCTAGCGCGGTGTCGCCGACGAGCTTCATCGCCGCTTGGCGGCACATCCACGACATTTTCGCCAGCGTCGGGGCGACCAATGTGCGCTGGGTCTGGTGCCCTAATGCATTTAACTTCGCGACGGGATACGCGCAGCGATTCTACCCGGGCAGTGATTTCGTGGACTGGGTCGGCGCGGACGGCTATAACTGGGCTCCCAGGCGCCCTGATGCGCACTGGACAAGCTTCGGGCAGATCTTCTCCAGCTTCTACCAGTGGGGCGTATCCAGCGGCAAGCCGCTGCTCATCGGCGAGTACGGCGTTCTCGAAGGGGCACCCGGCGAGAAGGCGGCCTGGTTCAAGCAGGCCGATCGGGAGCTGCGAACGCAGTTCACGGCGATTCGCGCGGTCGTCTACTTTGACTCCAACCACGAGCACTTCGACTGGAGGGTGACGACATCATCGACAGCCTTTGCTGCTTTTCGCGCCTTCGCGACGGACCCCTATTTCCGTGCTCGACCAGCTATCTAGAAAGTTCCTACGTCAAGCGCTGGATGGAGGAAGGACCGCCCCATTGGCTGCACGAGGACCGCAAGTGGTTGCGGCGCGGTGTCACGCCTGCGCATTTCTGGAATCAGGTTGGCGAGGTAACCTTCCGGGCTGGAGCCAGGTCAATGCCGCTAAAGCCGCGCGCCTGCACGCCGCCGCCGTCGGCCGCCGCCGAAGCAGGTAACATATACACAATCTGGCCTACGACGCAGTTGCGGTGCTGGCCGGACTGGCCACATGCGCAGCATTGGCCTATGCCGGGGGCGGGCACCTCCAGCTGGTCGGGATCTACGCCGCCTTGCGGTCTTCCCGCAGACGAGCTGATCGCTCCCCGGCCTTCGCAAAATACATGTATCTCAGCAACCCGGCCATCTACGTAGAATCTGCATACGCTCTGTGCCTGACGGAGGAGACCGATCAATGGCCACACGAATACCGCGAGGTCAGGACGACCTGGTGGCGGAGCCGAGATCCATCGAGCTACGCGACTACGCACTGGTAGTGCGCCGACGCTGGGTGATCGTCCTTCTGGCGGCCGTGCTTGGTGCCGCGCTAGGTGTCGCGTATGGCGTGCACAAGGGACCTGTGTACGCTGCGACGTCGCAGGTGGTCGTCAACCCTGCCACCCAGGGTCCGCTGAACCCGCCCGCCGCGCCCAACCTCCAGGTCAACATGGTCACCGAGCAGGCGGTTGCGGAGTCCGCCCCGGTAGCGGTGCTGGCCGCCAAGCTTATGCACAGCGCGTTGTCGGGCGCGGTGGCGCAAGGTAAACTCGCTTCGGACTTGGCCGTTACGGTCCCGGTGCTTTCTAACGTCCTGCAAATTACCTGGCAGGCCGGGACTCCAAAGGCGGCGCAGCAGGGCGCGAACGCCTTCGCAAACGCCTACCTGACTTACCGTCACGATATCCTGTTCGCCCAGATCACCCGTCTCGGCGCGACTCTGAGCAGCCAGGTGACGGCGTTGCAGCACCAGATCAAGTCGGTGTCGGCTCGACTTAACCGGACGCTCACCGGTACCTCGCAGTACCAGAGCCTCAACGCCACGCTCACTGAGCTGAATGGCCAGCTGACGAAGTCAAACGGTACCCTCGCATCTCTGCCTACCTATGACGTCAGTGGTGGCAAGGTCATTGCTGCGGGGCTGCCGCTCAGCCCATCCGGCCTGGGCCGGTCTACCACCGCTCTCCTGGGCGCGCTTCTCGGGCTGCTGGCAGGAGTCGTGGCCGCGTTCGTGCGGGACGCCTTCGACGACCGGCTGCGCGATCCGGCGGTGCTCGAGCGCAAGCTCGGAGCGCCTACGCTCGCGATCCTGCCCGGCATCAGAGGCGCGCGCGGAGGTGTCGTCGCCACCTTTACGGGTCCCGACGGCACCGCCGACCCTTTCCGGGCGCTGCGGACGACGCTGACCTCGGTGACTGCAGGCAGGGACGTGTGCTCGATCGTGGTGGTCGGCATTGACGGCAGCGTGTCTTCCAGCCAGGTCGCCGCCGAGCTGAGCGTGGCGCTCGCCGAGTCGGGCAGGCGAACGCTGCTGATTGCGGCTGACATCCGCGGCTCTTCCCTGCCGCAGATCTTCGACCTGCCCAACGCCAGCGGACTGACTGACGTGCTTGTCGGCCAGGCCGATCCAGAGGCCCTCATGCAGTATCCGAAATACGCCGGCGGGGTCGGTCTATCGCCTGGCGCCGCCCGGAAGCTGGCGCTTATCACGAGTGGGCCGCCGCTCGCGCAGCCGCTCTCGGTGCTCGACTCCGTGGCCATGGCCAGGTTCTTGAAGAGCCTTCGACACGATTACGATTTCGTGGTACTCGACTCCCCGCCAGCCGATGCCGCCGCGGACTTCCTCGCGATCGCCCGACTGGCCGACGGCGTGGTCGCGGTCGCCAGCGAAGCCCGAAGCGGGGGGCGGGCCGCCGAGGATCTGCGTCGGCGCCTAGACCGGATCGGCGGCTACCTTGCCGGGGGCATCTTCATCGCCAGGAGCCGCGCGCTCGGCGGCCGGCGCGCCGACCCCGCCGGCGCGGAGCTGATCAGGGGTGCCGCTGCCGCCAAGCAGGCGGACGGCCACGAAGCAGACCGAGCCGGGCTCGCGAAGCCCGGAGAAAGGCCTGCCCAGCGGTCATCGCCGGCTCAGCCTGACGCCGTTCCCGACGGCCCGCAGCGCATCGCGAGCATCGCGAGACGGCCCTCGTGAGCACGCCACTGGTCTACGTCGGCGGCTCGGCGCGCAGCGGCAGCACGCTGCTTGAACGCTTGCTCGCCGCCATACCCGGCTTCTGCTCTGTCGGCGAGCTGGTGTTTATCTGGGAGCGGGGCCTGCGAAGAAACGATCGCTGCGGCTGTGGTGCCCGCTTCCGTGATTGCGCGTTCTGGGCTCAGGTGGGCGAGGCTGGCTTCGGCGGCTGGAGCCGGGTGGATGTAAACGAGGCTGCCCGGCTGCGCGCGTGCGTGGATCGCCACCGTAATATTGACCGGATCGCAGGGCTGCGCCGCCCGGGCAAGCTCAAGGCCGAGATCACCGCCTACACGGCTCTCACCGGCCGTCTCTACCAGGCCGTGCGCGAGGTTTCCGGCGCTTCGGTCATTGTCGACTCGTCGAAGCACGCGAGCTATGCGCTCCTGCTGCGAGATCTGCCGGATTTCGAACTGCGCCTAGTCCATCTCGTGCGGCGCAGCCACGGTGTCGCCCATTCCTGGTCCAAGTACGTGCTCAAGCCTGGTGTCGGCGACGGCAGCAGCTTCATGAGCGTACATCCGCCTTCGTGGGCCGTCGGCCTGTGGATCGCAGACAACCTGCTGTACGACGCCGTCGCGTGGCAGCTGCCGCGGGCGACTCGGGTCAGGTACGAAGACATGATCGCCGATCCTGGTGCCGAGTTGCGGCGGATCCTCGGCGAGCTTGAACTGCCCGAAGCGGACCAGGCATTTGGCTTCCTCGACGCAGCATCTGCCGACCTCCCGGTCACTCATGCCTTTTCCGGCAACCCGATGCGGTCCCAGCGGGGACCGCTCGTCCTGCGAGTGGACGACGACTGGCGCACTGCCATGAGTCGGCCGCGCCGCGCCATGATCAGCGCGGCTACGTGGCCTCTGCTCAGGCACTATGGCTACTCGACTGCGTCCGGAGTGCACCCGCGGCCATGAAAAGCCTCCGCCTTCAAGTCACGTGGCCGCTCGTATTTCTGTTCGTCGGCTTCCCGGTCTGGTGGCTGGTTGGCGTGAGTGCCTTCACCTGGCCGGTCATCGCCATTCTGATGATTGTAGCGCTCGTATGGCGGCGGAGGACCCGGGCACCGGTCGCATTCGCACTCTGGATCGCATTCCTCAGCTGGGTGCTCCTGTCAGGCCTGCAGCTCACCAAAGGGACCCAGATCCTGACGTTCGCGTACCGACTCCTCCTGTATTGTGCTGCCGCCGCCCTGTTCCTGTACGTCTACAACATGCCGCGGTCGGGGCGGCTGGATACCAAGGTGCTGCGCATCCTCACTATTTTCTGGATGGTCGTGGTCGCCGGTGGCTACGCCGGCATCCTGCTGCGCAGTCACACATTCGTCCCGCCATTCGATTACCTGCTCCCGCACGGGGTGCGCAATAAGCCGTTTGTTCAGGAACTGGTGCAGCCAGTGTTCGCTGAAGTGCAGGCATTCCTGGGATATCCGGTCCCGCGACCCGCTGCACCGTTCGCCTATACGAATGACTGGGGCGGCAATATCGCGGCGCTTACCCCAGTTGCCTTCGCCGCGGTCGCGGCTGCGGGGACTGGGCGGTGGCGCCGCCTCGTCGTGGTCCTGCTGGTTCTCTCAATCGTGCCGATGGTCTTCTCACTGGACCGTGGCATGTTCCTCAGCCTAGCGGTCGGCATCCTGTACGTGACAATGCGACTCGCGATAAGGGGACGCGTGAGGGCGTTTGCGACGGTCTTGTTTCTCGCGGCGCTGGCGGTGACCATCGTCGCGTTTACGCCGCTCGGGCATCTCGTTACGGCGAGCTTCGCGAGCACCCATGGCAACTCCAACCAGACTCGCCTCAGTCTTTACCAGCAAGCGAGTGCGGGCGCGGGCGCATCTCCATTGTTCGGTTACGGTGCCCCGAAACAGATTCCCGGCCAAGCGGCAGGCCCTGCGATCGGCACGCAGGGCCAGCTTTGGCTGCTGCTGTACTCGCATGGCTATCCGGCGCTTATCTTCTTCATCGGGTTCTTCCTCGCGGCGCTCTGGCAGACCCGCCATGCGCGGGGCACGGCCGGACTGTGGCTGCATGCCGTCCCGCTAGTCGCGCTGTCGCAAATCGCGGTTTACGGCTGGCTGCCGGTCGAGCTCCAGGTGGTTATGGTTGCTGCTGCGCTCGCGTACCGGCTCTGCTGGCAACCGCAGGAACCGCACGTCGGTGACCAGGAACCCGTCCGCGCGCGCAAGGGCAGCCCCCACCTCGTCGGTGCCGGGACGGCCCCGCGCGCCGCTCGTGCCTGACCCGTGATAGATCACCAGCAGCAGCTGACATCAGCAGCCGCCCAGAAGGCCGACATCAGGAGCCAGCCGGGCTTGCGGCCGGAGCGACGAAGGAGCACGCGATGAGCAAGACGAAGATCCACGCCGTGAACGATGCCGCGCGCGGTGTGGGCAAGCGCGCGCTCCGCAGTTATGGCGAGATCACTTCCGGCTTGCGTGCAGCGCCCGACTTCGTCATTATCGGCGCCAAGCGGGGCGGAACTACCTCGCTCTATAACTACCTGCTTGAGCATCCCACTATCGCGCCGCTGTTTCCAGGGCGCCAGCGCATTAAGGGAATTCACTACTTCGACTCGGAATTCTCCCGCGGCTCGCGCTGGTATCGCTCGCACTTCCCGCTCGAAGTCGCAGGCCGCTACGTGGCGCGCCCCTGGGTAGCGCCCGCGGTCACCGGCGAGGCCAGCCCTTACTACCTGTTCCACCCCCTAGCGGCGCAGCGCCTTGCGCGCGAGGCTCCCGACGTGCGGATCGTGATCTCGCTGCGCGACCCCGTGGAACGCGCGTATTCCCATTACAAGGAACGGGTCCGGGGCGGCGCTGAGCCGCTGAGCTTCGAGGAGGCGCTGGACGCCGAGCCAGCCCGGCTGCGCGGCGAGGCAGAGCGGATTGTGCGCGAGCCCGGCTACCGCAGCACGGAACACGAGGACCACTCCTATGTCGCGCAGGGCCGCTACCTCGACATGCTGCCGCGCTGGTTCGACCTTTTCCCACGTGAGCAGTTCCACATCGTGGCGAGCGAAGACTTTTACGCAGATCCCGACCGCGTCGTGAACGACGTGTGGTCATTTCTAGGCCTGCCGCCTGGCAGGCTCCGGAGCAGAAAGCGGCATAACTACTTCCCGGCTCCCGACATCCTGCCGGCGACCCGTCGGCGCCTCCAGACCGACTTCGCCGAGCACAACGGTCAGCTCGAGCAGCTGCTCGGGCGCTCCCTGCCGTGGCCGGGTAGTAACTGCCCTGTCGCCGGGACCGCCTGGCGCGGACCCGCAGCGCCGGACGTTATGCCCGAGGACGCATTCGACCAGCCTCGAGGGCAAGGTGAGACCGGCCAGCGCGAGCCGCACGGAACGGTCAGATGGCCCGCGGTCGCTGTGGTGGTCGCCACTCGCGACCGTCCTGCGCTGCTCGAGCGGGCAGTACGCAGCATCCTCGGCCAGTCCTACCCCGGTGACGTCGATTGCGTGGTCGTCTTCGATCAGAGCTCGCCGGCTGCCGTGCCGGTCGGGGAGTCCGCCGGCCGTCGGCTGCGGCTGATGACCAACACGCGCAGTCCCGGCCTGGCCGGTGCCCGCAACAGCGGGATCCTCGCGAGCGAGGCCCCCCTCGTCGCCTTCTGCGATGACGATGACGAATGGGACGTCGACAAGCTCCGCCTACAGGTTGAGCTGCTCGGCTCCTCGTCGGCGGAGTTTGTCGCCTGCGGTGTGCGCATTCATCACACGGACCACGTCGTTGCGCGGGTGCCGCCGCCGTTGGTTGATCTGAGTCAACTGGTACGCGAGCGCGTTGCGGCGCTGCACCCCTCAAGCTTTGTCATGCGCCGCGACGCTCTCAATAACATCGGTCTTGTTGACGAGCAGATCCCTGGCAGCTACGGCGAGGACTACGACTGGCTGCTGCGCGCGGCCCGGCGAAGGCCGATCGTCGCGGTCGAACAACCGCTCGTCGAGGTTCACTGGCACCGGCAGTCCTTTTTCGCCGAGCGCTGGGAGGCAATCGCGGAAGCCCTGACGTATCTGCTCGGCAAGCATCCCGAGCTGAGTGCAGACCGACAGGGGCTGGCCCGGATCCAGGGCCAGATCGCCTTCGCGCAGGCTGCTGTTGCACGTCGGCCGGCGGCGCGCAGGGAGAGCTGGCGCGCGCTGTGCAACAACCCGCTTGAGCGCCGTGCCTACCTGGCGCTGGCGGTAGCCTCAGGCATCGTCCCTGCCTCGTCCATCGTGCGGCTGGCAAACCGACGCGGCCACGGAATCTGAGTCATCCAGGCGCATAGGAGTCCAGTTGCGTTTTCGGTGATCTCGCCGATACCTGGCGATCCCGGCCATGACAGCGCTACTGAAGCCAGACGGCAGCCGGCTGGCGGCGGCCGGGTAGAGGCTGAGCCTAATCCGAAGAAGTTCGTCACCGGACTCTGGGCATTCGACCAGATGTTCGCCATCACCGGCGGCCCGCGGTTCGAACGGGCCGCCGCATAGAACCGGGCCGGGCCCGGCCCCCGCATCGTGTCGGCCGGGCCCGGTCATGCCGGACAGGTCGCCTGATCAGGCAGCCGGCCCCGCCGACAATGGTGAACTCCTGGTTATGGTCGGTGACGCCGCCGGTCAGCAGGTTCTCCCGTCCGACCTTTAGCTGATCGGCGGGGCGCCTGGCGTCAGCGTCGATCGTGAGCACGAGCGGGTGGCTGAACTGGGCGTCGGAGCCGTTCACCCACGGGACGTAGTCGTGGCCGCCCGAGGAGGTACCGCCGCCGCCGCCGTCGTCGCCGATCCACAGCGTCCTGCTGGTCGCGCCGCATCTCTGCAGGGTCACGTTATCGCCGCTCAGCCCGGCGACGGCCAGGCCGGCGCACAGGCCGCTCTGGTGGCCAAGCGGTGACCAGTTCGCCTCGAGCACCGGGTTGCTGCGGATTTCCGGAATTCCCCGCTGTCGATCACTGGAATTCCCCAGGGACGAGCGGTGCGGAGGCCTGGGATGAGCGTACGGGGCTGTCAAGTCCGGGCCTCCTGGCCCGGTTAGCTCGGCTATGGTGATGGGCTCGTCGCAGGCGGGGCAGCCTCCCCCGGTTCCGGCCCGGCGCATGAATTCTCCGCACTGGTCGCAGCGCTGGTTCCCGAGGGCGCGGCTGCCGCATTCGCAGACCGTGACTGGCCGTCTGGGGCGGGCTTCGGGGATGACGATGGCTGCCCGGGCCGCGTCGCGGCGCCGCCGGTAGGCGAGCGCCCGGCAGGCGCCGGAGCAGAACCTGCGCCGGCCGGCCGGGGTGAACGGGTGCTGGCAGACCGGGCAGGGAGTCGTGACGCCATCGTGACGCGACGGGAGTCCGGGCTGGCTGGCGGTCATGTGCTGGCCACGGCGCGGCGGGTGGCTTCGGCGCGGGCGCGGTGGGACCGCATCCGGTAGCTGTCCCCGTCGATGTTCAGGACGACGCTCCGGTGTAGCAGCCGGTCGAGCATGGCGGCGGCGATCATCGGGTCGTCGTTGAACACTTTTCCCCAGCTGGCGATGCCCAGGTTGGTCGTCAGGGCGATGCTGCTGATCCCTTGGAATAGATCATCCAGGGCGCCTCGCACTGCATAGCGCGCGCAGACGCCGGAGTGAGCGCGATCGGCACGAGGCGGGATAGTTCGGTTGGCCGGGCGCCCGGCCGGGGTCACCGGGGCAGTACGGCAACCCGTGCGCGGCGTGGCTGCCTTGCTGACAGGTTCATGGCCGGAGGCGGCTGTCCGCATACGGGGCACGCTGCCATTACCGGGATTCAGCACCGCGGAGGGTGCCCGGTCCGCTCGCCATGCCTGCAGCATCAAGACAGTGAAACCGTTTTATCCGTATTGTTCCGTCTGATTCCGGTGTCCGGTTCTGCCCCGCACTGCCTTCGCAGGTCCGCAGCTGGACCTTATTCCCGGCGGTAACGGCGTCTGCGGCGTCATCGAGGCAGGAAATCTTTGCCGTCATCGGGGCAGGGGACGTGCTTATTGGCCTGCTCGGCCGCCGGGTAATCGGGCCGGTCGAAGGTCCCGCGATCGGTCGCCGGGCGGTCGGCAGGGCCAGGCCGGGCGTTGACTGATGCAAGACGCGTCACCCGCGCCGTCGGATGACCTTTCGCCCGCTGTTGCTATGTTCTCGTAACCTGACTCAGGCCGTGCTGGAAGATATGTCCGTTATCTGCTGCCCCGCAGCCAGTGGCTGGAGGACGCGTGACGCACTTCGATGATCTTGGCGATTACCTGGCCATCCCGGCGCTCACGGTGCTGCGGCTGTCGCCCGACGGCAACTGGCTGGCGGCCGCGGTGCAGACGCTCAGCCCGGATCCGAAGAAGTTCGTCACCAGCCTGTGGCGCATCGACACCAGCGGCCAGGCGGCGCCCGTGCGGCTCACCCGCTCGGCTGCCGGGGAGGGCGGCGGTCACCAGTTCCTCCCCGACGGCTCCCTGCTGTTCATCTCCCGCCGGCCCGAGCCGGACCCGGCCCCCGGCAGCAGCGCGGAGGCGGACAAGCCCGGTCTGTGGCTGCTCCCGGCAGCCGGCGGTGAGGCCAGCCAGGTCGCCGCTCCGCCCGGCGGGATAGCGGGCCTGGCCACGGCCCGCGGTGCCCGGTCGTGCGTAGTCACCGCCCCGGTGTTCGCGGGGGCGGGCGACGCCGACGCCGACGCCAGGCGGCGTAAGGCCAGGCAGGATGCGGGGGTCACCGCCATCCTGCACCAGAGCGGCCTGGTCCGGTACTGGGATCATGACCTGGGCCCCGACTGCCTGCGGCTGCATGCGCTGCCGGGCACCGGGGGGCCGGATGCCCCGCCGCCGCGCGACCTCACCACCGACCCGGGGCGGGCCCTCGATGAGCATTCCTTCGACCTGGCCGGTGACGGGTCGGTCGTGGTGACCGGCTGGTCGGTGCAGGAGCCCGGCGGCCAGCAGCGCAGCGAGATCGTCGTCATCGACGTGGCCACGACCGCCCGCCGGACGCTGCTCGCCGACACCGGCGCTGATTTCGACAGCCCGCGGATCTCGCCCGACGGACGGCTGGTCGCGGCGATCCGCGCCGAGCATGACCGCTATGAGCGGCCCGGTGAGGTGACCCTGGTCGTGGCCGCGCTGGACGGCAGCGACGCCGGGCCGCCACGGGATCTGCTGGCCGGCCTTGACCGGCGCCCGGTGGAGGTGGCCTGGGCCCCGGACTCCGGCTCGGTTTTCGTCGTCGCCGACGACCATGGCCGCCGGCCTGTCTTCCGGGCCGACCTGGCGACCGGCCAGATCACCAGGGTCACCACCGACGACGGCGCCTACGACAATCTGTGCCCATCGCCGGACGGCAATGCTCTCTACGCGCTCCGCTCGGCCATCGACTCGCCGCCCGCGCCGGTCCGCATCGACCTCGCCGCTGCTGCGGCCGACCCTGAGACGCTGCCCAGCCCGGCGGGCCCGGTCGAGGTGCCGGGGCGTCTGGAGGAGGTGCAGGCCGCGGCGGCGGACGGGACGGTTATCCGCAGCTGGCTGGTGCTGCCGCATAACGCGTCGCCGGACGCGCCGGCCCCGCTGCTGCTGTGGGTGCACGGCGGACCGGTGTCGAGCTGGAACGCCTGGTCCTGGCGGTGGAACCCGTGGCTGATGGCCGCCAGGGGCTACGCGGTGCTGCTGCCCGATCCGGCACTGTCCACGGGCTACGGCCAGGGCTTCATCGCCCGCGGGCACGGGACCTGGGGCGGCAAGCCGTTCACTGACGTCATGACCGTGACCGACGCGGTGGTGGCGCGGCCCGACATCGATGAGCGCAGGACGGCAATGATGGGCGGCTCGTTCGGCGGATACATGGCCAACTGGATCGCCGGGCATACCGGCAGGTTCGCGGCGATCGTCAGCCACGCCGGGCTGTGGGCGCTCGACCAGATGTTCGCCACCACCGACGGGCCGCCGTTCTGGCGGCGCGAGTTCGGCGATCCGGCGCTGCGGCCCGAGCGCTACCGGGACAACTCCCCGCACCTGCACGCGGACAGCATCGTCACGCCGATGCTGATCATTCACGGGGACAAGGACTACCGGGTTCCGGTCGGCGAGGCGCTGCGCTTGTACTGGGACCTGCTCAGCCGCGACAAGAAGCCGAGGTTCCTGTACTTCCCCGACGAGAACCACTGGATACTCAAGCCCGGCGACGTGCGGGTCTGGTACGAGACGATCTTCGCGTTCCTGGCCGAGCACGTACTGGGCGAGCAGTGGCGCCCGCCGGAGCTGCTGTAGCCGGCCCAGATGCGTCACTGCGCGCTGCTGCTGCCGCACCTGCCTGAGGCCGCCCGCGCATGAGGCCGGGCCGGACCGCGAGGGGCGGTCCGGCCCGGCCGGGCGGATGCAGGCGTCAGGCGGCGGGGCCCCAGGAGAGGGCGAACTGCTGGCTGTCCGCGGTGACGCCGCCGGTCAGCAGGTTCTCCCGCTCGATCTTGAGCTGGTTGCCGGGCTTGCTGGTGGTGGGGTCGACCGTCAGCACCAGCGGGTGGCTGAACTGAGTGTCGGAGCCGCTGATCCACGGCACGTAGTCATAGCCGCCTGAGGAGGTGGCCTGGCCGTCGTCGCCGATCCACAGCGTCCGGTTGCTGGCGCCGCAGCTCTGCAGGGTGACGTTCTCGCCGTTCAGCCCGGCGACGCTGACGCCCGCGCACAGACCACTCTGGTTGCCGAACGGCGACCAGTTGGCCTCGAAGACCGGCCAGTCCGAGTAGTGCAGGCAGACGTAGCTGGTGACCGGGAAGCCGGGAGTCTGGCCGCAGAAGTCCGACACGTTGCCGACCTGGGCGCCGGTGAAGTCCTCGTTCGGGTGGGTGTTGCTGGCCTGCTTGAGGTTGACGTCCTGGCCCACCTTGCCGCCGACGCCCTTGTCACCCGGCACGTAGGCGTTCTGGATCATGCTGGTGCCCAGCTGCAGGCTGGACAGGTCGAAGCAGTTGCCGCTGCAGGCCGGGGTGGCCTCCGGGCGGTTGTGGTGGACGGATGCCTGGGCGGCTGACGCGCCGAAGGTCAGCAGCCCCGCTGCTGCGGTCAGCGCGATGAGGATCTTGCGCATTTCTCTCCTTGGTTCAGGCCAGGGCCGTTCCCTGGCTGTCCGGCGGACACGCCGCCATGTACGGATGCCGCGCATATCGGGCAACCGGAATATTGATGTCTTAGTGGTTGTCAGTGCCCCCTACTGCAGCTAGCCGTCCCCGCTAATGCGTTGTCACGCTACACCCGCGGATGTCTTTATGTATGGCAAGACGCGGTACCTCGGATATTGGTTTACAGATTAGCGCACCTAATGCTTAATGAAAGGCAATGACTTTCTAGCCGGTAATCTCCAGCAGCAGCTACTGTGTGCCGTGCTGCCCAGTTTAGCTGTGATTACTACGATAAGAAACGGACTTTAACGGTAAGTAGCAGGCGTTGCCGCGCTCCGGCCGCGCGTAATGCGCGCACCCGCTTAATAGGCCGGACTGACCCGCTGAAAAGCATGCACAGTGGACCGTCAGACGGGCTTAAACAAGGAATAGGGCGCATAAAATACCTCGCCGTTCCCGTGGCCCGGCAGCCGGCGGACAACACCGCAGCCCGGTTTCGCGCGGGGGCACGCGCAGCCGCGATCGGGCCCGCGGCGCCGGTGTGCCACGCTGGAGCCATGGCCCGTGCTCAGCTCGACAAGAGACCTGGCGACGTCTCGGCGATGTTCGACAAGGTCGCCGAGCGTTACGACCTGCTGAACGACACGCTGTCGCTCGGCCTGGACCGGCTCTGGCGCAAGGCAGTCGCCCGGGCGGTCGGCGCCCGGCGAGGCGAGGTGGTGCTCGATCTGGCCGCGGGGACCGGAGCGTCGTCGCGTACTTTCACCGCGGCGGGCGCCCGCAGCGTGGCGTGCGACTTCTCGCTCGGCATGCTGGCGGTCGGGGCCAGGCGGCCTGCGCCGGCAGTCCGCTTCGTGGCCGGCGACGCCCTGCGGCTGCCGTTCCGCAGCGAGTCCTTCGACGCGGTGACTATTTCCTTCGGGCTGCGCAACGTGGCCGACACTGGCCAGGCGCTGGCCGAGATGCTCCGGGTCACCCGGCCGGGCGGGCGCCTGGTGATCTGCGAGTTCAGTCACCTGCCGGCCCGCGGTCTGGACGCTCTTTACGAGCGTTACCTGGCGGCGGCGCTGCCGGCCGTGGCCCGCCGCCTGTCGGGCAACGCCGAGGCCTATGACTATCTCGCCGAGTCGATCAAGGACTGGCCGGCCCAGCGGGAACTGGCGGCCCTGGTCCGGGCGGCCGGGTGGACGGCCGTCCGCTGGCGGAACCTGTCCTGCGGCATCGTCGCGCTGCACGCCGCCATCCGCGCACCAGACGCGGCGCAGCCGGAGGGGCCGGCGCAGCACAGCGAGGGACAGTGACCCGGGCCGGGGCGCCGCGCCTGCCGGGGCCCGGCCGCCTGCGGCACCGGGCGGCTCCGCAGCGTGGCGGCGGTCGGACTACACTTCGAGCAGATACTTGTGAAGGCGTTCACAAGATAGTCAGGACGGGTCAGTGACCGAGCACTCTTCTTCTGCAGGCACGCCGGGCCTGTCCTCCAGCGATGCGGTGACGGCAGGCCGTGCCGCGCGCGGCGGGCAGGGCGACGGCGCGCTCTCGCCGTCCGGCGAGAGCGCTGATGCCATCGTGGTCGGCGCGGGCCCGGCGGGTTCCGCGGCTGCCTATTACCTCGCCGCCGCCGGCCTGGACGTGCTGGTGCTGGAGAAGTCGAGGTTCCCCCGCGAGAAGGTCTGCGGGGACGGCCTCACCCCGCGCGCCGTCAAGGCCCTCGCCAACATGGGCGTGCCGACGGATGAGAGCGACGGCTGGCTGCGGAATAAGGGCCTGCGGATCATCGGCGGCGGCGGGCGGATCGAGCTGCCGTGGCCGGACATGTCCACCTTCCCCGGCTACGGCATGGTCCGCAGCCGGATGGACTTCGACGAGATCCTGGCCCGGCACGCGCAGAAGGCGGGCGCGCGGCTGCTGGAAGGCGTGAACGTGACCGGGCCGCTGCTGGATGACCGCACCGGCCGGATCACCGGCGTCACGGCGCGGCAGTCGGCGTCCGCGAACGGGGCCGGCGGCAGCCACGCCGACGCCGGAGCTCAGCAGGACTACCGCGCCCGGGTCGTGATCGCGGCTGACGGCAACTCCTCGCGGCTGTCGGTCGCCATGGGCCTGCGCAAGCGCGACGACCGGCCGCTTGGCGTGGCCGTGCGCACCTACTACACCAGCCCGCGGCACGACGACGACTACCTGGAGGCCTGGCTGGACCTGTGGGACGGCAACCAGCTGCTGCCCGGTTACGGCTGGATTTTCGGCATGGGCGACGGGACGAGCAATGTCGGCCTCGGCCTGCTCAACACCTCGGCGGCCTTCCAGAACATCGACTACCGGGCACTGCTGCGGCGGTGGCTGGCCGCGATGCCGGCCGAGTGGGGCTTCACCGAGGAGAACCGGACCCGGCCGGTCCGGGGCGCGGCGCTGCCGATGGGCTTCAACCGCACCCCGCATTACACCCGTGGCCTGCTGCTGGCGGGCGATTCGGGCGGCATGGTCAACCCCTTCAACGGCGAGGGAATCGCGTATGCTCTCGAATCGGGCGAGACTGTCGCGCGGGTGATCATTCAGGCGCTGGCCCGGCCGACCGCCGCCAGCGCCGAGCGCGTCCTGCAGAGTTACCCCGCGGCTCTGAAGGACGCGTACGGCGGCTACTACACCCTCGGCCGCACGTTCGTGCAGCTGATCGGCAATCCGAAGTTCATGAGGTTCGCGACCAGGCACGGGGTGAAGCGCCCCGCGGTGATGCGCTTCACCATGAAGTTCCTCGGCAACCTGACCGAGACGCACGGCGGCGACGCGGTGGACCGCCTGGTTAATGCGGTGTCTAAGATGACGCCGGCGGCATAGCAGCAGACTGATGATCCCGCCGTGATGGGCAGCGGCGGCCAGATTTCAAAGGAGTGCTGGGCATGAGCGACTATGTGCCGATCCTGGTGCTCGCCGCACTGGCGGCCGTGTTCGCCATCGGCTCGCTGGTCATGGGCTCGCTGGCCGGCCCGAAGCGGTGGAACCGGGCGAAGCTCGAAGCCTACGAGTGCGGCATCGAGCCGACGCCGAAGCTGGCCAGCGTGCACTTCCCGGTCAAGTACTACCTCACCGCGATGCTCTTCATCGTGTTCGACATCGAGATCGTCTTCCTGTACCCGTGGGCGGTCGCCTTCGACCGGCTGGGCGTCTTCGGGCTGGTCGAGATGGTCACGTTCATAGCAACAGTCCTCGTCGCCTACGCCTATGTCTGGCGCCGCGGCGGGCTGGAATGGGATTAGCTGATGGGTCTTGAGGAAAAGCTGCCCAGCGGCGTACTGCTGGCCTCGGTAGAGAAGCTCGCCGGGTACGCGCGCAAGAGCTCGGTCTGGCCGGCCACCTTCGGCCTCGCGTGCTGCGCCATCGAGCTGATGCAGACCGGCGGGGCGCGGCACGACCTGGCCCGGTTCGGGATGGAGCGCGCGTCCAATACCCCGCGCCAGGCCGACCTGATGATCGTGGCCGGCCGGGTGAGCCAGAAAATGGCGCCGGTGCTGCGGCAGATCTACGACCAGATGGCCGAGCCCAAGTGGGTCATCTCGATGGGCGTCTGCGCGTCCAGCGGCGGGATGTTCAACAACTACGCGATCGTGCAGGGCGTCGACCACATCGTCCCGGTCGACATCTACCTGCCCGGCTGCCCGCCGCGGCCGGAAATGCTGCTCGACGCGATCGTCAAGCTGCACGACAAGATCCAGAACATGAAGCTCGGCGTCAACCGCGAGCGGCAGGTTACCGAGCTCGAGCAGGCCAGGCTGCGACGGCTGCCGCTGGTCTCGGGACTGCAGTCCGGAGGGCACGAGTGACCGATCAGCCAGCGCCCGATCAGCCAGCGCCCGGTCAGCCAACGGGCGGTCAGCCGCCGGCCGGCCAGCCGGCCCCCGCCCCGCCGACCGCGAGCCAGGCGGTGCCCGGCGAGGCCGCGCCCGACCAGGCCGCACTGGACGGGCGCGAGCGGATGGCGGAACAGGTGGTCCGCACCGGCATGTTCGGCGCGAACACCACCGGCGACACCTCCGGCTACGGGGGCCTGCGGGTCAGGCGCGCGCCCGCGCTGTCCACTCCACGGCCCTTCGGCTCGTACTTTGACGAGATCGCCGACCAGCTGGCCGGCGCCCTGGAGCAGTCGGGCACGAACTTCGGCGACGCGGTCGAGCGGGTCATCGTCGCGCACGGCGAGATGACCTTCTACGTGCGGCGCGAGCGGCTGCCCGAGGTGGCCCGGCGGCTGCGGGACGAGCCGGCGCTGGCGTTCGAGCTGTGCACCGGGGTGTCCGGCGTGCACTACCCGGTCGATATCAGCCGGGAGCTGCACGCCGTCTATCACCTGGTGTCGCTGACCCATAACCGCCGGCTCCGGCTGGAGGTAGCGGCGCCCGACGCGGACCCGAGGATCCCCTCGCTGGTGGACGTCTACCCGACCTGCGACTGGCACGAGCGGGAGACCTGGGACTTCTTCGGCATCGTCTTCGACGGTCACCCGGCGCTGACCAGGATCGAGATGCCTGACGACTGGAAGGGCCATCCGCAGCGGAAGGATTACCCGCTCGGCGGCATCCCGGTCGAGTACCGCGGCGCTACCGTTCCGCCGCCGAACGAGCGGAGGTCCTACCAATGACCGCCGAGGCCGAAGAAGGCCGCGTCTACACCGTCGGCGGCGAGGACTGGGACGAGGTCGTCGCTGCTGTCCGGGCCGATGAGGAGACCAGCAACGAGAGCCTGGTCATCAACATGGGCCCGCAGCATCCGTCCACGCACGGCGTGCTGCGGCTGGTGCTGACCCTCGACGCGGAGACCGTGACCGAGCTGCGGCCGGTGATCGGCTACCTGCACACCGGCATCGAGAAGAACATGGAGTACCGGACGTGGTCGCAGGGCGTCACGTTCTGCACCCGGATGGACTACCTCGCGCCGTTCTACAACGAGACCGCCTACTGCCTGGCCGTGGAGCGGCTGCTCGGGGTGACCGACAAGGTCCCCGAGCGAGCCACCCTCATCCGGGTGCTGATGATGGAGCTGAACCGGATCGCCTCGCACATGACGGCGATCGGCACCTTCGGCCTGGAGCTGGGCGCGACCACCGTCTTTATCTACGCGATACGCGAGCGGGAGCGGACGCTGGACTTGTTCGAGCTCATCACCGGGCTGCGGATGAACCACAACTACATCCGGCCCGGAGGGGTCTCGCAGGACCTGCCGGCCGGGGCGCTGGAGCGGATCCGGGAGTACCTCGCCATGATGCCGCATCAGATGGGCGAGATCCGGGCGCTGCTGGACGCCAGCCCGGTCTATATCGCGCGGACCAGGAACATCGCCCATCTCGACCTGGCCGGCTGCATGGCGCTCGGCGTGACCGGGCCGATCCTGCGTGCCACCGGCATCCCCTGGGACCTGCGCAAGAGCCAGCCCTACTGCGGCTACGAGACCTACGACTTCGACGTGCCGGTGCAGACGAGCTGCGATGCCTACGGCCGGTACATGGTCCGGATCGACGAGGTCGACCAGTCGCTGCGGATCGTCGAGCAGTGCATCGAGCGGCTGGGGGGCAAGCGCCCGGACGATGACCCGGTCATGATCAATGACGCGAAGATCGGCTGGCCGGCCAAGCTGGCGCTCGGTCCCGACGGGCTGGGCAACTCCCCTGACCACATCGCGCACATCATGGGCCAGTCCATGGAGGCGCTGATTCATCACTTCAAGCTGGTCACCGAGGGTTTCCGGGTCCCGGCCGGTCAGGTGTACCAGGCCGTCGAGTCGCCGCGCGGCGAGCTAGGCTGCCATGCGGTCAGCGACGGCGGTACGCGGCCGTACCGGGTGCATTTCCGCGACCCGTCGTTCACGAACTTGCAGTCGGTGTCGGTGATGTGCGAGGGCGGGATGATCGCCGATGTCATCGCCGCGGTCGCCAGCATCGACCCGGTGATGGGAGGAGTAGACAGGTAATGGCGCTGAGCATGGAAGCGCGCTCGCGGCTGGAGCCAGACGCCTCGCAGATCATCGGTCGCTATCCGCGGCCGCGCTCCGCGCTGCTGCCGCTGCTGCACCTGGTGCAGGCCGAGGAAGGATATGTGTCCGCCGACGGCATCGCCTTCTGCGCCGAGCAGCTTGAGCTGACGGAGGCGGAGGTGACCGCGGTGGTCTCCTTCTACACGATGTACAAGCGCCGCCCGGTCGGCGAGTACCACGTCGGAGTGTGCACCAACCCGCTGTGCGCGGTGATGGGCGGCGATGCGATCTTCGCTGACCTGAAGGAGCATCTCGGCGTGGGCAACGACGAGACCACGCTGGACGGCAAGATCACCCTGGAGCACCTGGAGTGCAACGCGGCCTGTGACTACGCGCCGGTCATGATGGTGAACTGGGAGTTCTTCGACAGCATGACGCCGGGCTCGGCGCGCGAGCTGGTCGACGGCCTGCGCGCCGGGGCGGACATCGCGCCGACGCGCGGCGCCCCGCGGCTGTGCAAATGGCAGGAAGCGTCCCGCATCCTGGCCGGCTTTCCCGACGACCAGGCGACCGGGGGCGACACCGCCGGCGAAGCCTCGCTCGCGGGCCTGCGGATCGCCAGGGAGAACGGCTGGCGGCCGCCCGCGCAGGTCTCGGACCTGCCGCCGGCCAGGGCCCAGCCGGCCAGGGCCCAGCCAGCCAGTGCCCAGCCAGCCAGTGCCCAGCCAGCGGCCCCCAAGCGCGGCACCGGCGACGGAGGCCAGCAGTGACTTCAGTTCTCGACCCGGTCCTGACCGCCCGGTGGGACGAGCCGGACTCGTTCATGCTGGGCGCCTACCTGCGGGCCGGCGGATACCGGGCGCTGCCGAAGGCGCTGGCCATGCAGCCCGATGAGGTCATCACCCTGATGAAGGCCTCCGGCCTGCGCGGCCGCGGCGGCGCGGGCTTCCCGACCGGCGTGAAGTGGGGCTTCATCCCGCAGGGCGACAACAAGCCGCACTACCTGGTGGTCAACGCCGACGAATCCGAGCCTGGGGCCTGCAAGGACACCCCGCTGGCGCTGGCCAACCCGCAGGCGCTGATCGAGGGCATGGTGATCGCCGCCTACGCGATCCGCGCCCGCCAGGCGTTCATCTACGTGCGCGGCGAGGTGCTGCACGTGATCCGGCGGCTGCACCAGGCCGTCGCCCAGGCCTACGGCGGCGGGTACCTCGGCGCCAACATCCTCGGCTCCGGGTTCGACCTGGACATCGTGGTGCACGCTGGCGCGGGCGCCTACATCTGCGGCGAGGAGACCGCGCTGCTCGACTCGCTGGAGGGCTACCGCGGCCAGCCGCGGCTCAAGCCCCCGTTTCCGGCGATCGCGGGCCTGTACGCGTGCCCGACGGTGGTCAACAACGTGGAATCGATCGCCAGCGTCCCCTACATCGTGGACAAGGGCGCCGACTGGTTCGCCGGGATGGGCACCGAGAAGTCCAAGGGCCTCGGCATCTTCTCGCTGTCGGGCCACGTCGCCACGCCCGGCCAGTACGAGGCACCGCTCGGCACCACCCTGCGCGAGCTGCTCGACCTGTCCGGCGGCATGCGGGCCGGCCATACGCTGAAGTTCTGGACGCCGGGCGGGTCGTCGACGCCGCTGTTCACCGCCGAGCACCTCGACGTGCCGCTGGACTACGAGTCGGTCGCCGCCGCCGGGTCCATGCTCGGCACGCGATCGCTGCAGATTTTCGACGAGACCACCTGCGTGGTCCGCGTCGTCCTCGGGTGGACCCGGTTCTACCAGCACGAATCCTGCGGCAAGTGCACGCCGTGCCGCGAGGGCACTTACTGGATGGTGCAGGTGCTGGAGCAGCTCGAGCGCGGCGAGGGCAGCGAGGCAGACCTGGACAAGCTCCTGGACATCTGCGACAACATCGTCGGCCGGGCGTTCTGCGCCCTCGGCGACGCCGCCGGCATGCCCGTCATCTCGTCCATCAAGCACTTCCGGGACGAGTACATCGAGCATCAGAAGCGGGGCGGCTGCCCATTCGACCCCGCGGCGTCGACCCTCTTCGGCCAGTCGCCGCAGCCCGCCCCGAACGCCAGGGAGTCCGCCCGATGACAGTGCAGGCCAACCAGGGCGCCGGCGAGACGGCCCGGCCCGCCGACGGCGTGGCCGTCACCATCGACGGCTTCGAGATCACCGTGCCCAAGGGCACCCTGATCATCCGGGCCGCCGAGCAGCTCGGCATCCAGATCCCGCGGTTCTGCGATCACCCCCTGCTGGACCCGGTCGGCGCCTGCCGCCAGTGCCTGGTGCACGTGGAGGGGCAGCCCAAGCCGCCCGCGTCGTGCACGACGACGTGCACCGACGGGATGGTGGTGCACACTCAGCTGACCTCGGAGGTCGCCGAGAAGGCTCAGCGCGGCGTGATGGAGCTGCTGCTCGTCAACCACCCGCTGGACTGCCCGATGTGCGACAAGGGCGGCGAGTGCCCGCTGCAGAACCAGGCGATGTCCACCGGCGCGGGCGAGACCAGGTTCCACGGCGCCAAGCGCACGTTCGCCAAGCCGATCGCGCTGTCGGCGCAGGTGCTGCTGGACCGCGAGCGCTGCGTCCAGTGCGCCCGGTGCACCAGGTTTGCCGAGCAGATCGCCGGCGACCCGCTGATCGAGCTGATCGACCGCGGCCCGCAGGAGCAGGTGGGCGTGGCCGAGGGAGTGCCGTTCGACTCCTGCTTCTCCGGCAACACGGTGCAGATCTGCCCGGTCGGCGCGCTGACCGGCGCCTCGTACCGGTTCCGGGCCCGGCCCTTCGACCTGGTCTCCACGCCCAGCGTGTGCGAGCACTGCGCATCAGGATGCCGTCAGCGCACCGACCACCGGCGCGGCGCGGTCACCCGGCGGCTGGCCGGAAACGACCCTCAGGTCAACGAGGAATGGAACTGCGACAAGGGCCGCTGGGCCTTCACCTACGCCGCGCAGCCGGACCGGCTGGTCGCCCCGCTGGTTCGCGACGAGTCAGGCGCGCTGCGGCCCGCGTCGTGGCCCGAGGCGCTCGAGTTCGCCGCGAGGGGCCTCGCCGCCGCCCGCGGGCGGACCGGCGTGCTCACCGGCGGCCGGCTCACGCTCGAAGATTCCTACGCCTACGCGAAATTTGCCCGGCTCGCCCTGGCCAGCAATGACATCGACATGCGAGCGCGGCCGCACTCCGCCGAGGAGACGCAGTTCCTCGCCGACCGGATAGCCGGGCGCGGCGTGCCGGTCAGCTACGCGACCCTCGGCCAGGCGCCCGCCGTGCTGCTGGCGGCCTTCGAGCCGCAGGACGAGTCGCCGATCGTGTTCCTGCGGCTGCGCAAGGCGGTCCGGGCCCGCACGCTGGCGGTCTACTCGCTGGCCGCGCTGGCCAGCCCTGGCCTGGAACGGCTGTCCGGGATGCTGCTGCCGACCGTGCCCGGCGCAGAGGCGCAGGTGCTCCGCCAGCTGGCCCGCGGCGCCGACCTCGACGACGCAGGCGCCGCGGCGGTGGTCGCACTGCGCCAGCCCGGCGCGGTCATCGTCGTCGGCGAGCGGCTGGCCCAGGTGCCCGGCGGCCTGCCGGCGGCAGTCGCCCTCGCGGAGGAGACCGGTGCGGCGCTGGCCTGGATTCCCCGGCGGGCCGGCGAGCGCGGCGCGGTCGAGGCGGGCGCGCTGCCCGGGCTGCTGCCCGGCGGCCACCGAGTCGATGATGACGCGGCGCGCGGCGACCTGGCCCGGGCCTGGGGCGTCGCGTCCCTGCCGGCCGAGCCGGGCCGCGACACCGGGCAGATCCTGGCCGCGGCCGCCGCGGGCGACATAGGGGCCCTGGTCGTGGCCGGGGTGGATCCCGCGGACCTGCCCGACCCGGCCGCCGCGCTCGCCGCGCTGGAGAGCACCGAGTTCATCGTCAGCCTGGAACTTCGGGCCAGCGCCGTCACCGACCGGGCCGATGTCGTGTTCCCGGTCGCCGCGGTGTCGGAGAAGGGCGGCACGTTCGTGAACTGGGAGGGCCGGACCGGCACGTTCGGACCCGCCCTGCAGGTCCCCGCCGCACAGACAGACCTGCAGGTCCTGGCCTCGCTGGCGGACGAGATGGACGTCCACCTCGGCCTGCCTGACGCCGCGGCCGCGCGGCGCGAGCTGGCTGCGCTGGCCGCCCCGGTGACCGCCGCCGCGGGGCTCGGCTCCGGGCGCGGGACTGAGGCCGCCGGCCCGCAGCGCCCGGGCCCTGCCCACGCGGTGCTGGCCACCTGGCACAATCTGCTTGACTCCGGCCGCATGCAGGACGGCGAGCCGAACCTGGCCGGTACGGCCCGCCGCCCGGTGGCCAGGATGTCGGCGTGGACGGCTGAGGAGGCCGGGACGGCCGGAGGCAGCAAAGTCACCGTGGCTACCGGGCACGGATCGGTAACGGTGGAAGTGGAGATCACTGACATGCCCAACCGGGTGGTCTGGCTGCCGACTAATTCGGCGGGCTGCGCCGTCCGCGGCGAGCTCGGCGCGGGTCACGGCTCGGTCGTGTCGCTGCGGAGCGCACCATGACCGCGCTGGCGTCCGTCAGCACCGGGCCCACGCTGGCCAGCTTCGGGCACGACCCCTGGTGGCTGGTCATCATCAAGGTCGTCGCCATCTTCGCGTTCCTGATGCTGACCACCCTGCTGATGATCTGGGCCGAGCGCCGGGTCATCGGCCGGATGCAGCAGCGCCCCGGCCCCAACCGGGCCGGGAAGTTCGGGCTGCTCCAGTCCCTGATGGACGGCATCAAGCTGCCGCTCAAGGAAGACATCATCCCGCGCGGCGTCGACAAGCTGCTGTTCGTCATCGCGCCGGCCGTCGCGGCGATACCGGCGTTCATCAGCTTCGCGATCATCCCGTTCGGCCCGATCGTGTCGATCTTCGGCGTGCGCACCCCCCTGCAGCTGGCTGACCTGCCCGTCGCGGTCCTGCTGGTGCTGGCCATGAGCTCGATGGCCGTCTACGGCATCGTGCTCGCGGGGTGGGCGTCCAACTCGCCGTACTCGCTGCTCGGCGGGCTCCGGTCGTCGGCCCAGGTGATCAGCTACGAGATCGCCATGGGCCTGTCGTTCGTGCCGGTGTTCCTTTACGCCGGATCGCTGTCCACGACCAGCATCGTGCAGGCCCAGGCCAACGGCGCCGAGTTCCACCTGTTCGGCGCCGTCCTGCACTGGCCGTCGTGGTTCGCCATCCTGCTGCTGCCCTCATTCGTGATCTACCTGATCACGATGGTGGGCGAGACCAACCGGCTGCCGTTCGACCTGCCCGAGGGCGAGGGCGAGCTGGTCGGCGGTTTCCACACCGAGTACTCCTCGCTGAAGTTCGCGCTCTTCTACCTCGCCGAGTACGTGAACATGATCACGGTCTCGGGCCTCGCGGTGACGCTGTTCCTCGGCGGCTGGCGGGCGTTCTGGCCGCTCACGCTATGGTCGGGCGCCAACACCGGCTGGTGGCCGATCCTGTGGTTCCTGGCCAAGGTGGTCGTCTTCCTGTTCGGCTTCATCTGGCTGCGCGGCTCGCTGCCCCGGATCCGCTACGACCAGCTGATGGCCCTCGGGTGGAAGGTACTCATCCCCGCGGCCCTCGCCTGGACGCTGATCGTCGCGACGTTCCGGGTCTTCCACCGGCAGGGCGGCAGCGTGGCGGTCTACCTGGTGGCGGGCGGCATCATCGTGGTGCTCATGCTGCTGATCTGGTCATTTGACGCGGCCGCGCAGCGCCGCGCCCGCGAGGCAGAGGAACAGGACGAGGCCGACGCGGCCAGCGAGGCCGAGCGCGGGTTCCCGGTGCCGCCGATGGACCTGCCGCACTACCACGGCAGCGGGCCGGCCACGGCGCCGGTCGCTGCCCCCGCCGACGACGACACCACTATCAAGGAGGTCACCGGTGCCTGACTTCCTGGACCCCATCAAGGGGTTCGGTGTCACCTTCCGGCAGATGTTCAAGAAGGTCGACACCGTCGAGTACCCGGAGGAAAAGCAGCCGACCGCTCCCCGCTTCCACGGCCGGCACCAGCTCAACCGCTGGCCGGACGGGCTGGAGAAGTGCATCGGCTGCGAGCTGTGCGCCTGGGCGTGCCCAGCCGACGCCATCTACGTCGAGGGCGCCGACAACACGCCGGAGGAGCGATTCTCGCCCGGCGAGCGGTACGGGCGCGTCTACCAGATCAACTACCTGCGCTGCATCCTGTGCGGCCTGTGCGTCGAGGCCTGCCCGACCAGGGCGCTGACGATGACCAACGACTACGAGCTGGCCGATGACAGCCGCGAGAGCCTGATCTGGACGAAGGAGCAGCTGGTCGCGCCGCTGCAGCCGGGTATGGAGGCGCCCCCGCACCCGATGCGCCTGGGTGACAGCGAAGAGGACTACTACCTGCTCGGCGGGTCCGCGGCAGCCGGCCCGCCCGCTGACGAGGAAACCGGAGCACCGTCATGATGACGCACACGGTGATCCTGGCGGCCAGCGGTGCCGATACCGCGCACAGCATCGCGTTCTGGGTCCTGGCCATCCTGGCCGGGGCCGCGGGCCTCGGCATGGTGCTCGCCCGCCGCGCGGTCCACTGTGCGGTCCTGCTCGCGGTGGTGATGCTGTCGCTGGCCGTCCTGTACGCCATGCTCGGCGCGCCGTTCCTGGCGTTCGTCCAGGTGATCGTGTACACCGGCGCGGTCCTCATGCTGTTCCTGTTCGTGCTGATGATCGTCGGCGTGACCTCGGCCGACTCGATCGTGGAGACGATCAGGGGCCAGCGGCTGGCCGCCGGCCTGGCCGGGATCGGCCTGCTCGTGCTGCTGGCCCTGACCGTCGGCCACGCCGTCATCGGGCCTGCGGCGCCCACCAGCCCGAAGTACGGGGCGGCCAACGTGAACGGCATCGCCACGCTGATCTTCACCAGGTACGTTTTCCCGTTCGAGGTCACCAGCGCCCTGCTGATCACCGCCGCGCTCGGCGCCATGGTGCTCGCGCACCGGGAGCGGACGAGCCCGAAGCTGACGCAGCGGCTGCAGGCGCGGCGCCGGGTGGCCAGCGGGCACCCGACCCCGCTGCCGGGCCCGGGCACCTACGCGCGGCACAACGCCGTCAACATGCCCGCGCTGCTCCCCGACGGGACCACCTCCGGGCTGTCGGTCAGCCAGGCGATCTCCAGCCGCGGCGCCGGCCCGGACGACCAGCAGGCCGTCGGCGCGATCAGCGGCTCCGATGATGCCGCCGACAACGCAGACTCGGTCAGCGTCAGCGAGCCAGAGGAGGCTCGATGGTAAGCCCCGCGCACTACGTCGCGCTCGCAGTGATCCTGTTTGTCATCGGCGGTGTCGGCGTGCTCGTCCGCCGCAACGCGATCGTCATCTTCATGTGCGTCGAGCTCATGCTGAACGCGTCCAACCTCGCCTTCGTCGCGTTCGCCCGGATGCACGGCGGCCTCGACGGCCAGGTCATAGCGTTCTTCGTGATGGTGGTGGCCGCGGCCGAGGTCGTCGTCGGACTGGCCATCCTGACGTCGATCTACCGTTCCCGGAGGTCCGCGTCAGTAGATGACGCGAGCCTGCTGAAATACTGACCCGCCGAAGCCCGGCCGCACCCGGCCGCGGGGCTTCATCCTGAGGGCACCAGGCCCCCAGGTGCCCAGCACTGCAGAGAGGTAGCAGGTGACAGCCACTCATGCCGGCGCGCTGGCGCCGTCGGCGACGGTGATGACCAGCCTCCCGGCCGCCGGCGTGCAGCACGCCGCCTGGCTGCTTCTGGTCTTCCCGCTGGCCGGCGCAGTAATCCTGCTGCTCGGCGGGAAGCGGACGAACTCCTGGGGGCACCTGCTCGGCGTGGCCATGCCGATCGCCGCATTCGGCTACGCGCTGACTGCTTTCTTCACGATGCTCAGCTACCCGGCCGCGCAGCGCAGCCGGTACCTGACCCTGTTCCAGTGGTTCGACGTGGGCCGGCTGCACGTCAACCTCGGGCTGCTGCTCGACCCGCTGTCGATCTGCTTCGTGCTGCTGATCACCGGGGTCGGCTCGCTGATCCACATCTTCGCCATCGGCTACATGTCGCACGACCCGGAGCGGCGGCGGTTCTTCGCCTACATGAACCTGTTCCTGGCCGCGATGCTGCTGCTGGTGCTGGCCGACAACTACCTGGGCCTGTACGCCGGATGGGAGGGCGTCGGCCTTGCCTCCTACCTGCTGATCGGGTTCTGGCAGTACCGTCCGCCCGCGGCCACCGCGGCGAAGAAGGCGTTCATCGCCAACCGCGTCGGGGACGCCGGGCTGTCGCTGGCGATCATGCTCATGTTCGCGCAGTTCGGCACCGTCAGCTTCGCCGGGCCCGGCGGCAGCGTCTTCCTGGCGGTCAGCCACGCGAGCCCGGGCACCATCACCGCGATCGGGCTGCTGCTGCTGCTCGGCGCGTGCGGCAAGTCCGCGCAGCTGCCGCTGCAGTCCTGGCTGCTGGACGCCATGGAAGGCCCGACGCCGGTCTCGGCCCTGATCCACGCCGCCACCATGGTCACCGCCGGGGTCTACCTGATCGTCCGGTCCAACCCGATCTTCAACCTGACGCCGGACGCCCAGCTCGCCGTGGCGATCGTCGGCGCCGCGACCCTGCTGTTCGGCGCCGTCATCGGATGCGCCAAGGACGACATCAAGAAGGCCCTGGCCGGGTCCACGATGAGCCAGATCGGCTACATGATGCTGGCAGCGGGCCTCGGGCCCGCGGGCTACGTTTTCGCGATCGCCCACCTGCTCGCGCACGGCTTCTTCAAGGCGGGCCTGTTCCTCGGGGCCGGGTCGGTCAAGCACGAGATGGACGACGAGGTCGACATGCGCCGGTTCGGCGGCCTCGGGCCCGTCATGCCGATCACGTTCGTCACGTTCCTGTTCGGCTACCTCGCGATCATCGGCATCCCGCCGTTCTCCGGCTTCTTCACCAAGGACCCGATCATCGAGGCCGCCTTCGACAAGGGCGGCACCTCCGGCGCGCTGCTCGGCACCGCGGCCCTGATCGGCGCGGGCATCACCGCGTTCTACATGACCAGGGTCGTCATCATGACGTTCCTGGGCGAGCGCCGCTGGCACGATAAGGTCCACCCGCACGAGGCGCCGCCGATCATGACCTCGCCGATGATCGTGCTGGCGGTCGGCTCGCTGGCGGCCGGCGGGTTCCTGATCCTCGGCAACCGGCTGCTGGACTTCCTCAAGCCGGTGGTCGGCGCCCCGCCGACCACGCACGGGATCTTCACTCCCATCGGCCTGGTCGCGCTCGCGCTGGTCGTCGTCGGCGCGGCGGTGGCCTGGGTCATGTACGCCCGGCGTGACGTGCCGGTGACCGCCCCGGCCGGCAGCCTCATCGCGGTCGCGGCCCGCAAGGACCTCTACGGCGATGCGATCAACGAGTCGCTGCTGATGCGCCCCGGCCAGTGGCTCACCCGGCTGTCGGTGTACTTCGACAACCGGGGAGTGGACGGGCTGGTCAATACTGTCGCCGCCAGCTTCGGCGGCACCTCCGGACGGATGCGGAAGCTGCAGACCGGATTCGTCCGGTCGTATGCGCTGTCCATGTTCGTCGGCGCGGTGCTGCTGGTCGGCGCGCTCCTGCTGGTAAGGCTCTAGAGCTGGTGAGGCTGCAGATCCCATGAGCACATTTCCCTGGCTGACCGTCGCGGGCGCGGTGCCGCTCGTCGGCGCCGCGGTCATCATGCTGACGCCCGGCAGCTCCGCGCCCGGCGGCACTGAGGACCGCCGCGGGCGCGACCTGCTGGTCAAGCGCGTCGCCCTGGTCTTCTCGCTCATCACCCTCGGCGTGACCATCGCGATGGCCGTGCAGTACAAGCCCGGCGGCATCCCCGGCTCCCGTTTCCAGTTCGCCCAGGTCTACCAGTGGATCCCGCAGTTCGGCGTGCACTACGCCGTCGGCGTGGACGGCATCGCGCTCGTCCTGATCCTGATGTCGGTGGTCTTGATGCCCGTCGTCATCCTCGCGTCGTGGAACGACGTGGAGGGCGGCTCGAATCCGGCCGGCGAGCCCCCGCCGCGGCGCAGCGCGAAGACCTACTTCGCGCTGATGCTGGTGCTGGAGACCATGATGATCGGGGTCTTCGCCGCCACCGACGTCTTCCTGTTCTATGTGTTCTTCGAGGCCATGCTGATCCCGATGTACTTCATGATCGGCAGCTACGGCGTCGGCCAGCGCCAGTACGCGGCGGTCAAGTTCCTGCTGTACAGCCTGCTCGGCGGCCTGCTCATGCTGGTCGCGGTGATCGCGCTGTACGTGTACTCCGCGCACGGCGGCCACTCGGGCACGTTCCTGTTCAGCTCGCTCACGCACGTGGCGCTGAGCCCGACGGTGCAGAAGTGGCTGTTCCTCGGCTTCTTCATCGCCTTCGCGATCAAGGCGCCGGTGTGGCCGTTCCATACCTGGCTGCCCGACGCCGCCAATTCCGCCCAGCCGGGAGCGGCGGTCCTGCTTGTCGGAGTGCTCGACAAGGTGGGCACGTTCGGCATGATCCGGTACTGCATCGAGCTGTTCCCGTCCGCGGCGCACTACTTCACGCCGCTGATCATCGCGCTGGCGGTCGTCGGGATCCTCTACGGCGCGGTCGTGGCGATCGGCCAGCGGGATCTGAAGCGCCTGATCGCCTACACCTCGGTCTCCCACATGGGCCTGATCACCCTCGGCATCTTCGTGATGACCACCCAGGGCCAGACCGGGGCGACTCTCTACATGGTCAACCACGGCTTCGCGACCGGGGCCCTGTTCATCCTGGCCGGATTCATGATGTCGCGCCGGCGGTCCTCCCTCATCGCGGACTACGGCGGCGTGCAGAAGGTCGCGCCGGTGCTGGCGGGGCTGTTCCTGATCGCCGGCCTGGCCGGCCTGGCGCTGCCGGGCCTGTCGACGTTCGTCAGCGAGTTCCTCGTGCTCATCGGCACGTTCACCCGGTACGAGGCCGCCGCGGTCCTCGCCACCATCGGCATCATCCTGGCCGCGATCTACATCCTGTGGATGTACCAGCGGACGATGACCGGCCCGGTGCGCGAGGAAGTCGCCGCCATGCCTGATCTGCGCGCTCGCGAGCTATGGGCCGTGGGACCGCTGATCGTGCTGGTCATCGCGCTCGGCGTCTATCCCAAGCCCGCGCTCGACGTGATCAACCCGGCGGTGCGCCAGACCATGGTGCAGGCGCATTCCACTGACCCGGTGCCGCCGCATCCGGCGAGTGCCGTCAACAGCGTCGGAAAAAGGAGTACCCCGTGACCGGGTCCGTGGCCGCCCTCGCGCCGGTGATCCCCGCCCCTCACCTGGAGTACGGCCAGCTCTCCCCGATGCTGCTGGTCTTCGGCGTGGCCGTGGCCGGGGTGCTGGTCGAGGCCTTCGCCCCGCGGTCGCTGCGGCGCGTGCTGCACATCAGCCTGGCGCTCGCGGGCCTCGCGGGCGCGTTCGTGCTGACCGTGGTCGTAGCCGCCACCAGCTCGATCTTCGCCCATGGCAGCCCCGGGCATATCGCGGCGGTGGGCGCCGTGGCGATCGACCGGCCGACGCTTTTCATCCAGGGCACCATCCTGGTCCTCGCCTTCATCAGCATGCTGCTGATCGCGGAGTCCTCGCACGAGGTCAGCGCTTTCGCCGCGCAGGCCGCGGCGGTGCCCGGCAGCGCCGAGGAGCGCGAGGGCCTGCTGGCCGGCATCAGCCACACCGAGGTCTACCCGCTGACCATGTTCGCGATCGGCGGCATGCTGCTGTTCCCCGCGGCGAACGACCTGCTCACGATGTTCGTCGCCCTGGAGGTCCTGTCGCTGCCGCTGTACCTGCTGTGCGGCCTGGCCCGGCGCCGCCGGCTGCTCTCGCAGGAAGCGGCGATGAAGTACTTCCTGCTCGGTGCGTTCTCCTCGGCCTTCTTCCTGTTCGGCGTGGCCATGCTCTACGGCTATTCCGGCTCGGTGCGGCTGTCGGCCATCGCCAGTGCGGCCTCGTCGAACACCGGCTCGGCTACCCTGCTGTACGCCGGCATCGCCCTGCTCGGCCTCGGGCTGTTCTTCAAGATCGGCGCGGTGCCGTTCCAGAGCTGGAAGCCCGACGTCTATCAGGGCGCCCCGACGCCGATCACCGCGCTGATGGCCTCCTGCACCCTGGTGTCGGCGTTCGGCGCGCTGATGCGGGTGTTCTACGTCGCCTTCGGGCAGCTGACCTGGACCTGGCGCCCGGCGATGTGGGGCATCGCCATCCTCACCATGCTGGTCGGGTCGATTATCGCGATCACCCAGACGGACGTGAAGCGGCTGCTGGCCTACTCCTCGATCGCGCAGGCCGGCTACATCCTGACCGGCGTGGTCGCCGCGAACGTCGCGGGCCTGTCCGGCAGCATGTTCTACCTGGCGGCCTACGGGTTCGCCACGATCGGCGCCTTCGCGATCGTCACGCTGGTCCGGGATCAGACCGGCGAGGCCGCGCACTTGTCCCGCTGGGCGGGCCTCGGCAGGCGCTCGCCGCTGGTGGCCGGGGTATTCGCGCTGTTCCTGATCGCGTTCGCGGGCATTCCGCTGACGAGCGGCTTCACCGGCAAGTTCGCGGTGTTCCAGGCGGCCATCGAGGGCGGTGCAACGCCCCTGGTCATCGTCGGCGTGATCAGCAGCGCGATCCTGGCGTTCCCCTACGTCCGGGTGATCGTGCTGATGTTCTTCAGTGAGCCCGCCCCTGACGGCCCGTCGGTGGTCCGCCCCAGCGTGTTCACCGGGCTCGCCGTCGCCGTCGGCGGCGCCGCAACGCTGGTCCTCGGGATCGTGCCGGAGTCGCTGCTCAGCCTGGCCAATCATGCGGCCACCCACCTGTTCGTGCGCTGAGCGGCTGGTCCCGCCGCTGCCCCGCGGTCCTGGCAATGCCGCGCTTTGCCTCTGCTTGCACATATCTTGGGGGTGGCCAGGCAATAAAGGCGCTGAGGCCGGCTGCGCAGGACGCCCGGCGGAGGAGATGAGGGAGCCCCTGTGAGCACCGCCCCGCCCGTGGAACTGTACGACGCCGCCCTGGCTTCGGACATCGTCGAGGGCCTCGCCCACGTCGAAGAGGGCCTTAAGGACGCCGCGCGCGCCCAGCACGATCTGCTGGCGCAGACGTCGGCGTATCTGATCGACGCAGGCGGAAAGCGGTTCCGTGCGACGCTGGTGCTGCTGGCCGGGCAGTTCGGCGATCCTCACGACCCCCGTATCGTCTCGTCGGCCGTGGCGATCGAGCTCACCCACCTTGCGACCCTGTACCACGACGACGTGATGGACGAGGCCGTAGTACGCCGGGGCACGCCCAGCGCCAACTCCCGGTGGGACAACACGATCGCGATCCTCACCGGGGATTTCCTTTTTGCCCGTGCCTCTCAGATCCTTGCCGAGCTGGGCCCGGACGCGATCAGGATCCAGGCGGAGACCTTCGCCCGGCTGGTGGCCGGCCAGATCGCCGAGACGATCGGCGCGCGCCCCGGCCAGGATCCACTGGACCACTATCTGGGCGTGATCACCGAGAAGACAGCGTCGCTGATTGCCGCCTCCGGCCGCTTCGGCGCGCTCTTCTCCGGGGCCCCGGCTGAGGTGGTGGCGCGGATCACGCCGGCCTGCGAGGCGATCGGCATCGCCTGGCAGCTGTCCGACGACATCCTGGACGTGGCCAGCGACTCTGACCAGTCCGGCAAGACGCCGGGCACCGACCTGCGCGAGGGCGTCCGGACGCTGCCCGTGCTGCATGCGCTGCGCTCCGCGGGCCCCGGCGATGGCCGGCTGGTGGAGCTGCTGTCCGGCGCTGACCTGGCCGATCCGGCCCTGCATGCCGAGGCTCTCGCGCTGCTGCGGCGCCACCCGGCCATGGAGATGGCCCGCACCGACCTCAAGCGCTGGACCGATGCGGCCCGCGAGGAACTCGCCGCGCTGCCGGATGCGCCGGCCAGGGCCGCCTTCGAGACCTTGTGCGAGTACGTCATGCAGCGCACCGGCTAGGGGCCGGCCGACCGCGCTAGCATGCCTGCAATGGTTACCTCCGGGCGCACAGCGGGCGATGCGGCCGCGGCTGAGCCTGATCCGGCGGCGGACGTTCCGGACGGCGACGAGAGCGCCAGCCCCAGAAACAGCGACTTCGTGCAGTCACTGGACCGCGGCCTCGCGGTCATCCGGGCGTTCGGCCCCGACCGTGAGCGGCTGAGCCTCAGCGAGGTGGCCAGGGCCACCGGCCTGACCCGGGCCGCCGCGCGCCGCTTCCTGCTGACCCTGGTCAAGCTCGGTTACGTGCGCAGCGACGGACGGGAGTTCTCGCTGCGCCCGCGGGTCCTGGAGCTCGGCTACGCCTACCTGTCCGGGCTGACGCTGCCCGAGGTAGCGGCGCCGCACGTGGAAGAGCTGGTCGCCCGGCTGCGCGAGTCCTCGTCGATCTCGGTGCTGGACGGCCACCAGATCGTCTACGTAGTGCGGGTGCCCACTAAGCGGATCATGACTGTCGCCATCTCGGTCGGCACCCGGTTCCCGGCGTATGCGACGTCCATGGGCCGGGTGCTGCTGGCCGCGCTGAGTGAGGACGACCTTAGCCGTTACCTGGCTGAGGTTACCCTCGAGCCGCTCACCAGCCGGACCGTGACTGATGAGAGCCGGCTGCGCGCCATCCTGGCGGAGGTAGCGCAGCAGGGGTACGCGATCGTCGACCAGGAACTTGAGGAGGGCCTGCGCGCGGTCGCGGCGCCCATCCGCGGGGCCGCCGACGTCGGCATGGCCGCCATCAACGTGTCCGCGCACGCCAGCCGGGTCAGCGAGGCGGCGATGCGCGCGCAGATACTGCCCGCCTTGCTGGAGACGGCCGCCAGGATAGAGGCCGATCTGCAGGCGCAGGGACCCGCTTAGCGCCGGGAATCGCCACGTCAGGCGGGTTGTTGGCGGTGATGTGCGGATCAGGCTGATGCCTCTCGCCTGCTGGTCTGCGCTGACGGCTCTGCAAGGAGGCAGCAGTGGCACTTTTCGGACTCCACAAGACGCGAATGGTTGCGGCGGACGAGGCGCTGGCGGGCCGCGACGAGCAGATGCCCGTGCCCGCCCGGCATGCGGTGCTCGGCACGCCGCTGCGGCCGCCCTACCCTGACGGCGCCGCGGTGGCGGAGTTCGCGCTCGGCTGCTTCTGGGGCGCCGAGAAGATGTTCTGGCAGACGCCCGGCGTGATCTCGTCGTCCGTGGGCTACGAGGGCGGCTTTACCCCGAACCCGACCTACGAGGAAGTCTGCAGCGGCAGGACCGGGCATGCCGAGACAGTCCGGGTGGTCTTCGACCCGGCGAAGGTGTCCTACGTCGCGCTGCTCAAGGTGTTCTGGGAGTCGCACAACCCGACGCAGGGCATGCGCCAGGGCAACGACACCGGCACGCAGTACCGCTCGGCGGTCTTCTACAGCACGCCGCACCAGGAGGCCGAAGCGCAGGAGTCGCTGGCGGCCTACCAGAATCGGCTGGCCGACGCCGGATACGGGACCATCACCACCGAAGTCGCGCCGGCTTCGGAGTTCTATTTTGCCGAGGACTACCACCAGCAGTACCTGCACAAGGTTCCCGGCGGTTACTGCCCCGATCACGGCACTGGGGTGTCCTGCCCGATCGGGGTCGTGCAGGCGGACGGCTAAAGCCTGGCGTTTCTCGTCGGGTAACCGCGCGCGTGGCGGGCTCCAGAGCGGTAGCGCCGCCCGGCAGCCCGCCATTTGGTGCCGTGACCGGCACCGGGCAGCCGCGGCCGGAGATGCGTTTTGTGGCGGACCGAATGTATCAGATCTGATACACTCAGGTCATGAAGGAGCAGCCCTCACGAGGGACGCCACACGATGCCGGGAGCGCTGCCAGCGCTCCCGGACTCGCGAGACCGGAGTTGCTGCGAGTCCTGGAGTCAGCGGCGCGACTTCAGGAAGTCGTTCCTGATGCTGTTCTGGTGGGAGGCTCGGCTGCGGCGCTTTGGGCCAGCCATCGGACTTCTTACGATCACGACCATGTGCTGACGGATCTGGCTGCGCGCTTCGACGCAGTGCTCGATGCGATTGAAGCGACCGACGGCTGGGTCACAAACCGGGTTACCCCAGGAAAGATCATTCTCGGGGAACTCGGCGATATCGAGTCCGGGGTGCGCCAGCTCATCCGTAACAGGCCGTTGGAAGTCACGGAAGTCACTCTTCCCTCAGGGCAGAAACTCCGGGTGCCGACCCCGGACGAGATCCTGCGAATCAAGGGCTACCTGATTGTCCGACGCAACCAGGTGCGTGACTACCTCGATGTCGCAGCTCTCTCGGATCGATATGGGATTCCTCATGCCGCAGGCGTGCTTAGGCATATCGACCGCTACTATTCCGACCAGCGAGGCGCAGAACCTGGGGGCGTCGCTACTCAGCTCGCCCGGCAACTGGCTGATCCGAGGCCGAATGATGCCAGGGCAATCCAGCAGCTTCGTCAGTACAAGAGCCTGGACTCCCGCTGGACGGACTGGAAGAACGTAACCGGCGTCTGCCGATCCGTCGCAGTGAAGATGGTGCAATGACCACCGCCCTGAGATTCCGCAACCTCAAGGCTTCCCCGGATGACCCGGTGGAGACCTGGCCATTCGAGGGAATCGTCGCTGCAGTCGAGCGGGGGACTCTGCCTGACTGGCGCCGGCTGGCGGAAGTCATCCAGGCCGATCCGTGGGGCCCGGTCTCCCAGCAAGTGCTCGAGGCCATTCATCTCTCACATCCCTATGGCACAGCCGAGCTGCTTGAGGCAGTGATCGGCGACGCTCGCAAGATGGCTATCGATTCGGAACGCCGCGAGGTGGTCTCTGAGGTGCGGAGACTAGTAGGCGATTCCGGCCTGTCTCGGCAGGACTTTGCCGACCGGATCGGCACGTCGCGATCCCGCCTCTCGACGTACATGTCAGGGAAGGTGGTTCCCTCGGCGGCCCTCATGGTGAGAATGCGCCGTGTGGCCTGCTCCTCTCGGGCTGGAACGGGACCAGCCGGCACCCAGAGCGACAAGTAAGTATCACCGTCGGCGCTGGCCGGGTCGCGAGCATCCGGGCGACCGGCGCGTCTACCCCGTAGGCCAGTTGGGGCGGCGATGATCATCGCTGGCCCGCGGGGATGGTGCCGGGGTATCTCCGGATACTGGCGCTTATTTACTGACGGGACAATTTGTCCGTTGCCGTGGAGATCGGTCGTCGCTAGTCTCCCGTCAGGCCCGCTTACAGGCGGACTTTGGAGCCAAGCAGTGCTATGGGAGGCACGTTTATGAAAGCTGCCCGATGGTGGGCCCTGGCAGGGTCTGTGGGGCTGATCGTATCTGGCGCGGGGGCGATCGCAGGTCCGGCTGCCGCCTCCGTGAACTCGACTCCGGCGTCGCACCGCATGGCCCTGCACGGATCCCTGGTGCCCGCTGCGGAACGTTCGCATCCAGCCGGGCGCGTCGCATCGAAGAGCTTGGTGGACTTTGACCTAGTGCTGTCGCTGCGCAACGCTTCGGGCGCGCAGGCGTTCCTCCGGGAGGTCTCCAGCCCGGGGTCGTCGCTCTACCATCGCTACCTGACCGATGCGCAGTGGGAGAGCCGGTTCGGGCCGACCAGGACCGAGGTCACGCGGGCCAAGTCCTGGCTTCGCCATGAAGGTATCGCCGTGGGTTCGGTGCCGAAAGACCGCCTGTTCGTGGCCGCTCGCGGATCAGCGCTAAGCGTCGAGCGCGCATTCGGCGTGAAGCTTGGCTACTACGTGGTGAACGGGCATAAGGTCCGGCTCGCCAAGGACACGATGACGGTGCCGTCGTCGCTGGCCGGCACCGTCTCTGGCGTGGTCGGTGTCAACCAGTACCTGGCCAGGACCGATCTCGCCCGGCAGGGCAGTGCTCCGGCCGCGCGCGCGGCCAGGCCACGGCAGGAGCCGGCGCCGCCCGCGGGATTCCGTAACGCCCGGCCGTGCTCGGCGTACTGGGGACAGAAGATCGACACCAAGGACTCAGCGTCGCTCTACAAGCCTTACACCGCTCCGCTGCCCTACGACATCTGCGGCTACGTGCCGGCTCAGCTCAGAGGCGCGTACGGGCTGGCCGGATCTGTGGCCGCGGGCAACAACGGCGCTGGCGTGACCGTGGCGATCGTTGACGCCTACGATTCGCCCACCCTGCTCTCAGACGCGCAGAAGTATTTCCGGCTGAATGACCCCTCCCACCCGCTGAAGTCGTCTCAGTTCCTCAACGTGACCCCGGCGACAGTCGACGATCAGGCCGAGTGCGGCGGCGGCGGCTGGTACGACGAGCAGGCTCTCGACGTGGAGGCATCGCATTCCATGGCACCGGGGGCGAACATCCTGTACGTAGGCGCGCAGGACTGCCAAGACAGCAGCCTGCTCGCGGCGCTGCAGACCGCGGTCACCAGCGGCGCCTCGGTCGTGAGCGACTCGTGGGGCGACACTCTCGGTGACCTGCTCACCGACGCTGCCACCAAGACCGCGTTCGACAACACCTTCATGCTGGCGGGCGCCACAGGCGTCAGCGTGCTGTTCTCCAGTGGTGACTCCGGCGACAACTTCGCTGCCACCGGCCTGACGGCTCCCGACTATCCGCCGAGCAGCCCGTTCGTGACGGCTGTCGGGGGGACCACGCTCGAGGTGAACGCCAGAAACGCCCGGCAGGCCGAGTACGGCTGGTCAACGGCCAAGCAGGTACTCTGCACGCCCAAGGTCACGACGTCGTGCGGGTCGGCGACCACCCCGGCAGGCTCCCTCGCCTACCAGGCCGGCGGCGGGGGCGGAACCAGTTACTACTACAGCCAGCCCTACTATCAGGCCGGAATTGTGCCGTCCGCCCTCGCGCTGCGCAACCAGGCGATCTTCGGCCCGGTGCCGCTGCGTGTCGTCCCGGACATCTCCATGGATGCCGATGCGCAGAGCGGAATGCTCATCGGCCTGACCCAGACGTTCCCCAACGGCGTCTACTACGACCAGTTCAAGGAAGGCGGCACGAGCCTCGCATCCCCCATGCTCGCCGGAGTGATCGCGGACGCCATCCAGGCAGCGGGCACGCCGTTCGGCTTCCTCAACCCCGTGCTCTACAAGGCCTCGACCAGCTCACCGGCGGCGTTCAATGACATCGTGCCGCCGGCGGATCCCGACTCCGCAGCCGTGATCCGGGTCGACTACGCGAACTCGGTCAGCCCCGCGAGCGGGTACATCGTGAGCCTCAGGGCAATCAACTACGAGGGCCCTGAGACCTACTGTGACGGAACGGGCAACTGCGCGACGCGCAACGTGACCCTGACGACCGCCCGCGGCTTCGACAGCATGACTGGACTGGGATCAGTGGGCAGTAAATTCATCGCCACGCTTTCCAGGTTCTGATCTGCTGCTCGCGTGGCGGGGGCCCCGGGGAAACCGGTGTCCCCGCCACGCGGCACGGTCCACAGTGGTTCGCTGACGGGCCGCGCGCCCGCTCAGGCCGTGACCGAATGCAGGACGTAGCCATAAGTGAGGTCGGCGACGGACGGGTTCCTGGCCAGCCAGGCATCGGCGACCGGCTCGGGGACCTCGATGCGCAGCACCCGGGCTAGATCGCCGCGGGAGGCGAAGCGCAGTTCCGACTGGACTTCCTGCCGGACCGCGCCGCGCTCGCGCCACCATGCGTCGACGGAAGCCGCCGTCTGCCGTGGCGGCGTCGCCGACGCGGCGGCGAGCAGCTGGGCGAACTCGCCCCAGCGGTAATCGTTGTCCACCACGACCAGGGACCCGCCCGGCCGCAGGACCCGCAGCGCCTCGGTCAGGCCGGCGTCGGCGCGCGGCGGGAAGAAATAAGCGAACCGGGCGTGGATCACGTCCGCCGAACGGCTCGCCAGCCCCGTGTGCTCAGCCGACCCGGCGGTCACCTGCACGCCCGCGAGCCCCTCGGTCCGGGCGCGCGCTGCGGCGCGCAGCGTCGGATCGGGCTCGATCCCCGTCACCTGACCAGCCTCGGGCGCATACCGGGGGAGCCAGTACCCGCTGCCGCAGCCGAGATCCACGAGCCGGCGGCCGGCCCAGGGTGCGAGGTGCCGCATCGCCGCGAGGACGTGACCAGCGCGGTCCATGGCCTGGTTCTCGATCTCGTAGACCTCGGGATGCCCGCCAATGTTCGGCGCGAAGCGCCAGTCAGGGAATCCGGCGCCCTCACCTGACCCGCCACCAGCGGGCGGCTCGGCCCCGGGGAGGCCGGGAGCCCGCCTCCGGAGCGGATCCGGGCTGCAGGGGGGAGCCGGGCCGCGGAGCAGGGTCGCGCCGACTGTCCGCTCCTCGGTCACCTGCCCCATTGTGGCCGGCGGCAGCCGGTCAGGGTCACCGGCACCAGTCGGGCCCTGGCTCAGCCGAGGTCGCGGTTAATGACCTCGGCGGCCGCCTGGATCGTGTCGATGCCGTAGTCCATGGTGGGATTGTTCTTGGTCAGGATGACAATCTGGTAGCTCCGGCCGCGGCCGGAAAAGGCGCCGAGGCTGTTGATGCGCCAGCCGTAGGTGGCCAGCGGCAGCCAGCCGTTCTTGACGTGCACCGTGATCCCGGGCCGAACGCCCGCAGGGGTGCCCCAGCGCTGCCACGAAACGACCCGCGCCATGAGGCCGAGCGCGTAACGCCGCTCTGGACGGCGCAGAACGTGGTTATTGCTGGTCAGCAGCTTGAGCAGGGTCAGCTCGTCGTGGGCGTTGATCTGGGTCAGGCCCCAGTAGCCGCCCGGCCCGAGCTGGGTGTGGTTCATCTTCGCCAGGTCCAGGAAGCGCTGGAGATGCCAGCGGCCGACCTGCGCCCACAGCGCGGATGCCGCGTCATTGTCGGACTCGGTGATCATCTCAGTGGTGAGCGTCACCTGAGCCGGCGTCAGGTACTTGTGCTCGGCCTGCAGCTTGCGCAGCAGCGCGCCGAGGATGGTGACCTTGACGACGCTCGCCGAGGCGAAATGCCAGCCGGTATGCAGTCCGCAGGTGATGCGCGTGCGCCGGTCCGCGACGGCGAGGCCGACGATGGAAGACCGTCCCCTGAGCGCGGCAGTGGTCCGGCGGCTCAGCCGCCGGGCGAGGCGCCGGTACCTGGTCACCGGCGTTTTGCAGATAACCCTGGAGGCGGCGGCCGGCGCGGCGAGACCGGCCAGGATCTGCGGGCGCGACAGTCGCTCGGCGCCGGAGGGCCGCTGCCCGGCCGCTGGTAACCCGGCGTCCGACGACGGTGTCGTTCCCGCTGGCATCCCGAACCGGACCAGCGCGTCTTCCGCCGGATACACCGCAGTGGCCTGGCGGGACGCCGGTACCGCAGCGACTGCGACGCCGCCGCCGGCTTCGGCCGTCGCTGAGGCGGCCTGTGTCGGCAACGCCGCCCCGGGCAGCGTCACCGCCGCCGTCAGGAAGAATGCCGCGCCTGCCCGCGGAAGATACCTGCTGCCGGTCATTGCTGTCCCCGTCCCGGTGCATGGCCTGACGTGCCGCGTCACCAGGTGCGCGGCGGTCGGCGAGGGCACCAGGCTGGCATGACCGGGGCACCAGAGCGCGGCGACACGCCCTGACGCGTGACCGGTGAATGATCAGGCTGACGCGCCGCCGCGGCCGGCGTTGGCGCGGAACCGGGACAGGCCCTCGCACGTCCGGACGGTCCGGGATGACCGTGGTGACCGGCCCGGCGCGCTCGACGCGCACGGTCATCGTCGCTAGCCGACCTGCCAGGTGTCGTTTCCGGCCAGCAGCGCGGCCAGGTCGCCGTCGCCCTGCTGCTCCCGTGCCTCCTCCAGTTGCGCGGCCATCATCTCGTCGTAACTGGGCCGCTCGACCTGCCGGAACAAGCCGATCGGGGTGGTGGTGAAGTCGGAGCGGTCCAGCCGGGACAGGGCGAACGCGTACGAGGGATCCTCGATGTGGGCGTCGTGGGCGAGCAGCGTGCCTGGCTCGGCCTGCGTCACGTCCACCGGCTCCAGCGCCCCGTAGCGGCCGAACCGCAGGCCGCGAGTGCCGCCGGGGCCGAACTGGATGGGCTCGCCCTGCTCCAGCCGGATCACGTGCTCGTCCCGTGTGGCCGGCTCGGTCACCGGCGCGAACGCGTCGTCGTTGAAGATCGGGCAGTTCTGGTAGATCTCGACGAACGCGGCGCCCTTGTGATCGGCCGCGGCGCGCAGCACGCTCGTGAGGTGCTTGCGATCGGAGTCGATAGTGCGGGCCACGAACGTCGCCTCGGCGCCGAGGGCGAGGGACACGGGGTTGAATGGCGTGTCGAGCGAGCCGAACGGCGTGGACTTGGTGACCTTGCCCCGCTCGGAGGTCGGCGAGTACTGGCCCTTCGTGAGGCCGTAGATCCGGTTGTTGAACAGCAGGATCTTGACGTTGACGTTGCGGCGCAGCGTATGGATGAGGTGATTGCCGCCGATCGACAGCGCATCACCGTCGCCGGTGATCACCCAGACGGAAAGATCGGGCCGGGAAGAAGCGAGCCCGGTCGCGATGGCGGGCGCGCGCCCGTGGATGGAGTGCATCCCGTAGCTGTTGACGTAGTAAGGCAGCCGCGAGGAACAGCCGATTCCGGAAATGATGACGAGGTTCTCGCGCGGGATCTCCAGCTCAGGCAGGAAAGCCTGGAAGGCAGCCAGGATCGCGTAGTCTCCGCAGCCCGGGCACCAGCGCACTTCCTGATCCGACTTGAAGTCCCGGGTGGAGAGCTTCTCGTCGGCCTTCGGCACGAGGGTCAGGGAGGCGGGCCGGGGCGGCCCGATGACGTGCTCGGCATCTGGGCCGGCCAGGCCGCCTTGGGGCGGCCCGGCCGCTGCCGGTCCGCCCGGGGCAGAACTGCTTCCGGTGCCGGGGCCGGCGCCTTGGTCAGACATTCTCGATCACATCCTGAATGACTCCGGCCAGCTCTGACGCGCTGAACGGCAGCCCTCGCACCTGGTTATAGGAAATGACGTCAGAAAGGAACCGGCCGCGCAGCAGGAGCGCCAGCTGGCCGAGGTTGATCTCGGGCACCAGGACCTTGTCGTAGGCGGCCAGCACGTCACCGAGATTGGCCGGGAACGGCGACAGGTGCCGAAGGTGCGCCTGCGCTACCGAGCCGCCGGCCAGCCGGACCTGGCGCACGGCCGCGCCGATCGAGCCGAAGGTGGATCCCCAGCCCAGAACCAGCACCCGCGCCCCGTCCGGGTCGTCCACGGTGAGCGGGCCGATGTCGGCGGCGATCCCGTCGATCTTCGCCTGGCGCAGCCGGACCATCCGGTCATGGTTGTCCGGATCGTAGGAGATGGTCCCGGCGCCGTCGGCCTTCTCGATGCCGCCGATGCGGTGCTCGAGACCGGGCGTGCCGGGGATGGCCCACGGCCGGGCCAGGGTGTCGGGGTCACGCTGGAACGGCAGGAACTCGGCAGCGCCATCGGCACCGGGGGCATCGTTTGGTATCGCGAATCTAAACTCGTCCCGGAGCCGGGCCAGGCCGTCGACGCTGGGGATCCGCCAGGGCTCCGAGCCGTTCGCCAGGTAGCCGTCGGACAAGATGATCACCGGGGTGCGATACTTGACGGCGATCCGTACGGCCTCGATGGCGGTGTCGAAGCAGTCCGCCGGGGTGGCCGCCGCGAGGACCGCGACGGGCGACTCCCCGTTGCGGCCGTACAGCGCCATCAGCAGGTCGGCCTGCTCGGTCTTGGTCGGCATGCCGGTGGACGGGCCGGCCCGCTGCACGTCGCAGATGATCAGCGGCAGCTCGACCGAGGCGGCCAGCCCGATCGTCTCGGCCTTCAGGCACATGCCGGGGCCGGACGTGCTCGTCACGCCGAGACCGCCGCCGAAGGACGCGCCGAGCGCGGCGCTGACACCGCTGATCTCGTCTTCCGCCTGGAACGTGCGGACGCCGAACCGCTTCAGCTTGGACAGCTCGTGCAGGATGTCGGAGGCCGGGGTGATCGGGTAGGAACCGAGGAACAGCGGCAGACCGGACCGGCGGGACGCGGCGACGAGGCCGTAGGCGAGGGCGGTGTTGCCGGTGATGTTGCGGTAAGTGCCCGGCTGCAGGGTGGCGGGCTTGACCTCGTACTGGACCGAGAATTGCTCGGTGGTCTCGCCGTAGTTCCAGCCGGCCTGGAAGGCGGCCTTGTTCGCCTGCATGATCTGCGGCCTGGCGGCGAACCTGGTCTCAAGGTACCTCATGGTGCCGGTGGCCGGCCGGTTGTAGAGCCAGGACAGCAGGCCGAGGGCGAACATGTTCTTGGCCCGCTCGGCGTCCTTGCGGGTGATCTCGAACTGCTCGAGCGCCTTGACCGTCATCGAGGTGATGGGGATGGCGTGCACCTGGTACGCCGACAAGGAGCCGTCCTCGAGGGGGTTCACGGCGTAGCCGACCTTCGCCAGATTCCGCTTGGTGAACTCGTCGGTGTTGGCGATGACATCGGCTCCGCGCGGGAGGTCGTCGATGTTCGCCCTGAGCGCGGCCGGGTTCATGGCCACCAGCACATCCGGGGCGTCGCCCGGCGTGAGGATGTCATGGTCAGCGAAATGAAGCTGGAAGCTGGAGACGCCGGGGAGAGTCCCTGCGGGGGCGCGAATCTCGGCGGGGAAGTTCGGCAGCGTCGAAAGGTCGTTGCCGAAAGTCGCCGTTTCCTGAGTGAATCTGTCGCCGGCGAGCTGCATACCGTCGCCTGAATCCCCGGCAAACCTGATGATGACGCGATCGAGTTGCTGGACCTGCTTGGTCACAGTTTCCTGGACCTCCTCCACGCGCCGAAGCCGGGTGACGGATCACGGTGACGGCGTGCATCTTTGACCGCCGCCCCAGGTGCCGGGGCGCTGAGGTTAGGACAACCTGCATCCTACCTTCGGCGCCGCGCCGCAGCCGGATGCGCGCGTGCGCTTGTCTGCAGTTGTGTGTCGCTCTCTTATGCTGCTGCCCCGGTAATCCGGCGACCGCCGGGCGTAGCCGACCCTAGAGCGACTCTCTTGTCTACCCTATGACAGCCGGGTACCGAACCGTATTCTCTCTGTAATAATGACGCGCTTCGGTCGCTATCGGTTCACGGCGCTGTGCGCGGTGATCTCCCCGGCTAGGTCCGGCGCGAGAGCGGTGCGCTGCGCTTGGCAGGCCGCGCTTACCTGCGCTTACCGGGCCACACCGGATCATCAGGACTTCGCACGCAATCCACTTTAGTTACTAAGAGTGTCAACCTGAATGCGCTTCGAAGCGTCATACTCGCGTAGTCCTGCCTCGCTGGCCGAGCCGGCCGGCGAGTGCTCAGAAGGCGAAGACCTGGATCCGGGCGGTGCCGAGTTTGCCGCCCGACGAGGAGGCCGCAGACTCATGACTGATCCCGCTCAGGCAAGGGGAGCCGGGCATGGCGATGCCGTACCCAAGCCCACCTGCATGAGGCCGAGGCTGCCGCAGGCAGCCATCCCGGCGCCGAGGAGCGCGGGGATGGGCAGCGGTGCCGACCCGGCGGCCGGGCAGACGGCGGCCGGGCGCGCGCAGTCGCAGCGCACCGCCGTCCGCTGTGCGCTGGAGGCCGCGCTCACCGGGGTGAGCCTGACGCGCCGGGACCGCCAGTTCCTCAGCAAGCTGGTGCACTGGGACAAGCGGAACGCCGCATCGGTCGCAGCGCTGCTCTGGGTGGCGCGGCTGACCGGGCGGGACGAAGCCGCCCTGACGCCTCGCCAGCTGGACGTGGTGCTCGGCGCCCTCGCGGACGCGATCGCCTACCGCACCTCGGGCGCGGACGTACTTGGCTGCTGGGACTGCGAGAACATCCCCGGCGGCCGGTGCGCCGACCACACGAGGGACAACGAACGGGCCCGGACGTACGCGGAACTGGCGTCGGTCCTGTCCGGCGGCCTCACCCAGGCGGACCTGCCGCGGCCGACGGAAATCGCCGGCTACCGCAGCCGGACGCCGGTCGCCTCCTGAGCGACAGCGACGTGCCGTCGGCCAGGCAGATCTGCTGGGGAAGGGCTAGCGGTAGTTGACGAACTGGAGGGCTAGGTCGAACTCCTTGTCCTTCAGGAGGCTGATGACGCCCTGCAGGTCGTCCTTCTTTTTCGCAGACACCCGCAGCTCATCGCCCTGGACCTGAGCCCGGACGCCCTTAGGGCCCTCGTCCCTGATGATCTTCGAGATCCTCTTGGCGTCGTCCTGGGAGATACCTTCCTTCAGGGCGACCGCGAGACGGTACTCCTTGCCCGACAGCTTCGGCTCGCCGGGATCAAGAGTCTTCAGCGACACCGAGCGCTTGACCAGCTTCTCCCTGAACACGTCCAGGACCGCGTTCGCGCGTTCCTCGCTGTTGGCCTTGATCTCGATCGCATGCTCACCGGACCAGAAGATGGATGCGCCCACGCCGCGGAAGTCGAACCGGGTGCCGATCTCCTTGGCCGCCTGGTTCAGCGCGTTGTCGACTTCCTGCCGGTTGATCTTGGAAACGATGTCAAATGAGGATTCGGATGCCACGAGACCCAGGTTAGACGCTACGGGCAACTCTGGCGCCTTCGCTGGTCGGCCGGTTCGGGCGTGTCGGCGGGGCGTCGCGTAACCCGGGACCGCGAGATGACCCAGCACGTCAGTTCCGCTATCCTTCTGCATGCCTGTTCCTGCGGGAGCGGCGAGGCAGGTTGCCCGAGTGGCCAAAGGGAGCGGTCTGTAAAACCGTCGGCT